>CAWBHD010000010.1:0-488391 GCA_963788605.1 uncultured Acidobacteriota bacterium
GAGGTGGCCGAGTGGTTGATGGCACCGGTCTTGAAAACCGGCATACCTTAACGGGTATCGGGGGTTCGAATCCCTCCCTCTCCGCCAGTCTCCACTGGGGATAGCGGGAACGTCCTTGAAAAGACGACAAGGGCATTTCTGATCGTGCTCTAGCATTCTCCAGGTGGAGTTCTTGCCCTTTGGGGCAGCAGGGGCAAAGACGCTAGACATAACAAAAGTGAAGTCCCCCTGGGCAATTCCAGCTACCCTCCCGGATAGGAACAGAATGGGTTGTCGGGCGAATTCGATCCTAGGGTCAAAAAGCTTGCCTGGCCGGAAGGCTTGATTTGCCTCCACAGCATCCGACCACGGAAAACAAATTCACCCCTGGAAATCCTTGACAGGCAGCCAGCCGGCGAGGTATAGGGCGAACCAGCCGCGAAAGCATGGAATGTGCAAATCTCAAAGGTTGCTTGAAATTTTTGGCCCGTTCCCGAGACGCCAACCCGAAGTGCCCCAAAGCCCTATAACGCTATACAGTTGAGTATCTTAGGGGAGCGATAGTAGGTCCATCGATCTCAGCCGCAAGGCCGTTGCCGAAGACGGTTGATGCCGTCTGGCATGCTTCCACAGCCTTTTGCACAGCCAAAAATGCCACTCTTTGTGACCAGATAGCCGGCTATTCCGGCGGCGCCATTCCGTCCGATACCATCGACTCGAAGCGCGTCGAATTCTTGATGAATGCCAGGCTCGAACCCTGCCCGTCGGCCCGTTGCGCTGCTTGGCAATAATGAGTTCCGCCTTGCCCTGCAAGTCGGGATCGTCCTGCTTGTAAACCTCTTCGCGGAAGATGAAAGCCACGACGTCGGCATCTTGCTCGATCGACCCAGACTCGCGCAGATCCGCCAGTTGCGGACGATGATCTCCGCCCCGGCTCTCCGGCGCGCGGCTCAACTGCGAAAGCGCAATCACCGGCACATTCAACTCCTTGGCCAGCCCCTTCAACCCGCGCGAGATCGCCGAGACTTCCTGCGTGCGGTTCTCGTAGCGCTGGCCTGCCGCCCGACATCAGTTGCAGGTAGTCCACGATCAGCAGATCCAGCTTGCCTTGCGACTGCTTCAGCCGCCGCGCCTTGGCCCGCATCTCGCTCAGCGACGATGCCCGGAGTGTCATCAATGAAAATCGGAGCGTGGGCCAGTTCATCCATGGCCTGAACGACTTTGGTCATGTCATCGCGCCACAGAGATCCCGTCCGCATCTTGTGCGAGTCCACTCGCGCCCGGGAACACAAGCAGACGCAGCAGCAACGCCTCACGCGACATTTCCAGCGAGAACATGCCCACAACTTTCTGATCTTCGATCGCACGCATTCTCCGCGATGTTCATCGCGAACGCCGTTTTGCCCATCGAAGGGCGCACCGGCAATGATCATCAGATCCGCGCGCTGCAACCCGCTCGTCATCTCGTCGAGATCGGTGTAGTGCGTCGCGAGTCCCGTGATGCGCTGGCCACGCTGCAGCAGCGCATCCACCGAACCAAACGACTCTTTGACAATCTCCTGCACGCCCATGAAAGCCGCGCCCAATGCGCTTTTCCGAAAGCTGCATGATGGCAGCTTCGGCATCGTTGAGGATTTCTTCGGCGGGATCGCTCTGGTCGGAAGCGCGGGCAATGGCGGCGTTGGCGACGTGAATCAGTCCCCGCAGCAGCGCCTTGTCGCGCACGATCTTGATGTAATGCTCGATGCTCGGCCGGTCCGGAACGCCGTCCAGCAGGCCCGAGACGTAGCCGACGTCGCCAATCGCCTCCAGTTCCTTGCGCCGGTCCAGTTCCTCGACCAGCGTGATCATGTCAATCGGACGCGACGACTCCGCCAGATCGACCATGCGCGTGTAAATGCGGCGATGCGAATCGAGCGAGAAATCTTCCGGCTTCAAATGCTCGGCAGCCTGGTTGTAGGAAAGATTGTCGAGCAGAATCGCGCCCAGAATCGAGCGCTCGGCTTCCACGTTGGCCGGCAGAGTGTGTCGCGAGACTGTAGTCAGTAGTCGCCAAAGTTTTCTTCTTGTGTTTGAGAATTCCGACGGAGTGCGAACGCGATACTACTCACAAATTGTCGTGGATGGTACGCACTCGTTCGGAAAACCGGGACTACATTATTTTTCCTGGCCGCATACTTGCTGGACAATGTAGGGGAATAAAAAGCGAATAATCAACGGAGAATTTGCAAATGCGGATTTCTCCGCACTCCATGCCCGGCGGGTGTCGTCTATCTGTTGTCGTGAAAATCGTGGCGAAAAAGGTTCGCTCGGCCTGCCAGCCTCGAGCCGCACTGCTTGTGAAACGTCACCGCTTTCTCGCTGCACAAGGCAGCCAGTCGCACGAGTCGAAACCACGCCCACCAGGGTGCTCGTTCCTTCCCGTACTCTGCGAACCATGGTTACGAGACGTCACTCCGCCACCACGATCTCGCATCGATTGCCTCAAGTTGACGACTCAGTCCTTCTGGTGAGGAGGACTTCCCGAGGAGGCCGCAACGCCTGGGTCAAGAAACGCGCCATGACGCGTCTCGGTACCCTCCGGCAGTTCACCCTCGAGAACCGCCGGAAACTCGCCAACTGTTCAGCAATCCTGCAGCGTGAAAACGTCTCACGTAAGCACTGGCGCATACTCTGCTTGAGCGAACGAAGTGCCCGCAACAGAAAAGTTATGGTCAGTTGTGCAGAAACTGTGGAGGACCAGAACTTCTTTGTGGAAAGCGACTGGAAAACCGGGAGAAATCAGCCACGGATCACTCGGATCGATACAAGAAAATTGACCTGGCGAGCCGCACAATAGCTGCGAGGAGATGTGGGCTGACAATGCTGACGCTACCAACGATGACGGGAGAGGCTAGTAGGTACGATCCGATCACCTCAAATATGGCGACTCCCAGCCCTCGCTAACCCCAGCAAGACGGCGTCGCCCGGCAAAGCAAAAGCCCCGAGAGCGACTCGGGGCTTTGATAGTACTAAACGATGCCTGTCACTTTAATCGTACCAGTCGGCGCCGCCATGTCAACGAATATCTACAGATTCGAGTGACCTAAGAGGGTGAGGGAATCGAACCCTAGTGGCTGAAAAGCCACTCGAATGCGTGACAGGCATCGTCCAGTACCCACTGGCACCACCCTCCAAACGAGTGCCTGCATGCCTGTATTGTATGGCTCATCAAGCAAAGGCCGACTGCGAGTCGAATGATATTCTGGAACTTCGTTCCACTTCGGGAAGGAATACCGAGAAAAAAGGCACGGCCGAAGCCATGCCTTTGAAAATCCGCGTTAATCCGTGCAAATCAGCGGCGAAAATGTCTTAGTCCCTAACCCCATCCATGAACGCCCGCAATTTCCGCGAACGCGATGGATGCCGCAACTTCCGCAACGCCTTGGCTTCGATCTGCCGAATGCGTTCGCGAGTGACCGCGAACGACTGGCCGACTTCTTCGAGCGTATGCTCGCTGCCGTCTTCCAGGCCAAAGCGCATCTTGATGACTTTCTCTTCGCGCGGAGTCAGGGTGCGCAGCACCTGCGCCGGTCTGGTCTTTCAAGTTGACGTTGATCACCGCTTCGGCCGGCGAGACTACTGCGCGGTCTTCGATGAAGTCGCCCAGATGCGAATCTTCTTCTTCGCCAATCGGCGTTTCGAGCGAGATCGGTTCCTGCGCGATCTTCAGGACTTTGCGGACCTTCGCCACCGGAATGTCCATGCGCTTGGCGATTTCTTCCGACGTAGGTTCGCGCCCGAGTTCCTGCACCAGCTGCCGCGAAGTGCGGATCAGCTTGTTGATGGTTTCGATCATGTGGACCGGGATGCGAATCGTACGCGCCTGATCGGCAATTGCACGAGTAATCGCCTGCCGAATCCACCACGTGGCGTACGTGGAGAATTTATAACCGCGCCGGTATTCGAATTTGTCCACGGCCTTCATCAGGCCGATGTTGCCTTCCTGAATCAGATCCAGGAACTGCAAGCCGCGGTTGGTGTACTTCTTCGCAATCGAAACCACCAGGCGGAGGTTGGCCTCGATCAGTTCGCGCTTGGCCTGCTCCGCATCCATGTCGCCCTGGATGATCTCGCGCTGGGTGCGCTTGAGTTCCTGGAACGACACCCCGGCTTCGACTTCGAGCTTCTCCAGTTCGCGTGCGGATGGCCCGCGACTGGCGCCGGTATTCCTTGCGCTGCTCTTCGCTGCGCGTCGCGTCTGCTTTTTTTTCGAGATTCTGACGACTGGCGGTCGAGCGAGCGCATGGTGTCGACCGTCTTGTTCACCCGGTCGATCAGCCGCTTGCGCTCGTTGTTGGTGAAGCCCAGCTTGCGCACGCACAAAGACACGTCCACGATGGCGCGCGCCAGCGCGATGCGGTAACGGCGATAGTCCTTGGGACGCTTCTTTTGCGAGACCGACTGCGAACTTCTCGATGAGCTGATTGGCCTTCTTGTAGGCCTTGGCCAGATCATCGATCTTGCCGGTGAATTCCTTCAGGCGGTTCTGCAGGATCTCATCGGTGATTTCTTCTTCGTCGAAGGTGACCACTTCCTTGATGGAGCGGACACTCTTCTTGAGGTCTTCGCCCATCGCCAGCAATTCGTTGATGACGATCGGAGAGCGGGAAAGAGCCTTCAATACGCGCAGTTGTCCGCGCTCGATCCGCTTGGCAATTTCAACTTCGCCTTCGCGAGTAAGCAGCGGAACCGTGCCCATCTCGCGCAAATACATGCGGACGGGGTCGTTAGTTTTTTCTAGAGCGCCGGGAGTGAGGTCGAGTTCGACGTCCTCGCCGGCTTCGTCTTCGTCGAACTTCTTGTCGAGCGCAGCGGAGGGAAGCTTCGGCCCCTCCAGCACATCGATTCCTTGCGTACCAATCGTGGTCAGCAGATCGTCCAGGTCTTCAGGAGAATGCACATCGTGCGGGATGAGATCGTTTACTTGGTCGTAAGTAAGGTATCCCTTTTCCTTGCCTGTATCGATCAGCTTTTTAATGTCGTCGTACTTGTCGTCAAGAGCCAAGACGGATTATCCTCAAGTCGTCCCATGGGAGGACGTCGAAATGTCGTTTTTGCGGTGGGAACGTGAGTGGCGGAATTAGCGCCGACACAAACCTTCGAAGTATAGCACAAGATGCGATTCTTGCCGGTTGTGAATCTACCGGTCACAAACATTCCGCCGCCTATCTGGCCCACCGTTAATAACTTAGATGTCGGGACAGCGCCATTTAGTTTCAAGGTCTGCGAGCAATCACGCAGGACGCTGGACGCTGCCCTCATCCGACAGCCCGGCATCCATCAGAGCTCGCTTCAGCCGGTCTTTCTCGCGTAGCAGGAAACGCAGCCGGTCCGGTTCGTGCTGTTTTTGCGGCCTGCAGCTCGCCCTGAACCTTCTCCATCTTGCGCCTGAGTTGAATGCGGCGTAGAGCTCGCACTGCCCCTTCCAGGCGCTCAGCGGTTAATTCCTCGTCTTCTTTCATCAGGATAGCACGCAAGAAGATTGCGATCCGCGTCCGGCAGCGGCAAGGCCATTACGTCGGCCGCCTCGACTACGGACTTAAGTAGGGTTTCGATCAGCGACTCGGTAGCCAGTCCAAGGTGCAGGGGCTCGTTCTTGAGCGCAAAATGCGCTTGTCGGGCGGGATCGAATTCCTCCTCGACGCCGTCGCGCGCGGAGACGTGCTCCTCGGAAGTCTGCATTTCCCGGGCGGAGGTCAGCGCGCGAATCAGGAGCTTTTCCGCGTCGGTGACTTGAGCCTCCAAGGGAGCTTTCATCGTGGTGGTCGAACGAGTGGTGGCGGCATGCTTCAGTTCCTGCCGCAGCACGGCGGAATCGATGTCGAGTTTCTGCGCGATTTCGCGAGTCAGTTCGTCGCGGACGATCCGGCTGGGCACTTGCTGGATATGCGGCAGCAGATAGTTCACGGCTTTGACTTTTCCCTCTGCCGCTGCGAACGGGAAACTGGCTGTGGGCGCGGTCGATCAGGTAGGTAAAGTAAGGCTGGGAGTGTTGAGGGCCTCGCCATACGCGTGCTTTCCCTTTGCGGCGGATGAACAGGTCAGGATCGAATCCAGTCTCGAGAGTCAGCACTTTGATCTGGAATTCTTCCTGCAACGAGGAGGCCAAGCGTGCGCTCGGTGGCCTTGGCGCCGGCGGTGTCGGGATCGAAATTCACCACGACGTTCTTGCTGAAGCGTCCCAGCAGCCGGGCCTGAAGTTCGGTGAATGCGGTGCCAGAACTCGCGATGACGTTGTGAAATCCCGCCGCGTAAGACCGAAATGCAATCCATCTGTCCCTCGACCAGGATGGCGTATTCCAGTTTGCGAATGGCTTCTTTGGCGTGGTCGAGATTGAACAGGACGCTTGATTTGGAATAGATGGCCGTCTCGGGCGAATTGAGATATTTGGGTCCTGCTTTTTCGTCGGTGGCAAGCGTACGTCCGGTGAAGGCTATGACTCGTCCCGCTCTCGTTGGCGATCGGGAACATGACCCGGTTGCGGAACTTGGAATACATGGAGGCGGTCGTCGGCCGTTGGTCGTTGGTCGTTGGCTTGTCATCCCGAGCGGAATCGGACAGGCTGATTGGTGGCTGTCCGGCGAGGTCAAGGGACTTGCTTTGCTGAGAGCTGACAGCTGATGGCTGAGAGCTTTCTTTCCACGAGAACAGTCCGCTCTCGCGCAGCACCTCTTCATCGAAATCGCTCTTGAGCCGAGTCTTTCAAAAGGAACCCTGAGTCCGGCGCGTAGCCGATGCGGAATTCGCTGATCATTTCTTCGCTCAGGCCGCGTCCGGCAAGGTATTCGCGGGCACGGGCACCTTCGGGCCGCCGCAGGCATTCCTGGAAAAATGCGCAGGCGCGCTCGTGGATTTCGAGCAGCACGGTGCGCAGCTTGGCGTCCGGGCTTCCGCCGGACTGCTGAATTCATCTTGGGCAGCGCAATCCCCAGCTTCTGCGCTACGGCCCGCACGGCTTCGGGGAAAGTGACGTTCTCGATCTTCTGCACGAAGCTGAAGACATCGCCTGAAACTCCGCAGCCGAAGCAGTGATAGAACTGCCGCGTGGCATGGACCGAAAACGACGGCGTCTTCTCGTTGTGGAATGGACAAAGCCCGGAGTAGTTCTGCGCCCCAGCCTTCTTCAGCTTGACGTAGTCGCCGACGATGCGGACGATGTCCGCTTGCTGCTTGACGGTTTCCTTGAAATCGGTGGCGTCGGTCATGGAGTGACAGTTATCCGCAGGAATTGTGCAGCATAGAACTGCTGAAGCGACTATACCGGAGCAGGATTGCTGTGGAGAAGCTGTGGAACGGACGGTTATTCGGTTGAGGATAGAGGAAAAACGCGCTGGAACAAAGGTCGACGCGGGGTAGGGATTCTTCGACTCCGCATGCCCTGCAAAAAGCGCAGGGCCTGCTGCGCTCAGAATGACAGCGGGGGATTGGATTATTTTTCGTGGCGGAGTGTCATGCTGAGCGGAGGCTGGGCGGGAGCTTGCGACCGGCCAGTCGGAGTCGAAGCATCCCTACTTGCGCTACAGTCTTTCATCGACGCGTACCAATCTCGACTCAAGTCGACCCAGTGCGGGTTCATTGACTCGATCAAAGCGATTTTCTTGCTTCGCCGCCAGCCTTTGATTTGTTTTTCGCGGTCGATCGCGTTCAGCACGTCGTCGAAGGACTCCCAGTACAGCAAGCGGTCTACGTCGTACTGACTGGTGAAGCCTGCCGACGCGTGTTCCTTGTGTTGGAAGACTCTTTTTTCCGGACGGCTGGTCATCCCGATGTAGAGGGTCCCGGACAGGCTGCCCATGATGTAGACGAAATAACTTCGTTCGCGCATTTTAACGCCGGGCGGGGGTAGGGATTCTTCGACTCCGCATGCCCTGCAAAGAGCGCAGGGTATGCTGCGCTCAGAATGACAGGGTTGGGGGATACGGGATGGTGATGGTCGTCACAGGTCGGGTGAACTCAGGACCAAAATGGGCGCATTTAGACCCTCAGTTCCACCACCGTCGCCCCGCCTCCGCCCTCATTCTGCGGAGGCTCCGTGACTGACTCCACGTGCGGATGCTTCTGCAAATACTGGCGCAGGGCCTTGCGCAGGATTCCCATGCCGCTGCCGTGAACCACGCGCACTCGCGGCAGTCCGGCCAGGAAAGCGCGGTCCACGAACTTCTCGACTTCGCGGGTGGCGTCGTCCACGGTGCGGCCGATCACGTTGATTTCGGACGGCGCGCTCTGACTTTCACTTTCCAGCGAAACCGAGATCCCGCGAGCACGCGCGGCCTTGACCGGAGAGTCCGCGGCCCGCGCCAGCACCTCGGCAATGTCGTCGCGGGCAATCTTCATCTTCATGGCGCCGATTTCGACTTCGAAGTGGTTGTCGTCAATTCGGCGCGCCACCACAGCGGGCCGGCCCACGGACTTCAGCTTGACCGTGTCGCCCTCGGAGACATGTTTCACCACTTGCGGCTGGGCGTGGGGATCGCCCTGGTCGGCGCCGGTGGTGTGGGCAACCACGGCGGAGTCGAACTGCTCGCGAAATTCGCGGCGCAGTTTGGAGATGCGGCGCTCGGCGTCTTTCGACAACTTCTGCGCCGCCGCCCGATCCTGAATGGCGTTCACCGTCTCGCGCGCGTGATACTCGAAGTCGCGCAGCAGGCTTTCCAGCTTCTTCTCCATTTCTTTGATCTTGGCCTGCTGTTCTTTCCTGCCTTCGACCGCGAGACGAATCTTCTCGCGCTCCAGTTCCTCTTCGCGAGTGCGCAAGCGCAAGCGTTCGGCTTCGGCTTCGCGCAATTCGGCATGCAGGCGGTCCAGGAATTGGCCGACGTCGCGCGCCTGGGATCCCAAGCGCGCGCGCGCGGCGTCGATGATCGATCGGATTCAATCCCAGCCGTTGCGCGATGTTGATGCCCGCAGAAGCTCCCGGCACGCCGATTTTCAATTCATACGTCGGTTGCAGCGTGGCCTCGTCGAAACCGACCGAGGCATTGACCACTCCCGGAGTATTCGCTCCAAAGACCTTCAGCGAGGTGTGGTGCGTGGAAATGATGGTGACGCATCCGATGTGGCGAAAGTGTTCGGCAATGGCCACGGCCAGCGCCGCGCCCTCTTCCGGGATCGGTGGCCGAGCCGAGTTCGTCGAGCAGGACCAGGGACTGCGCGGTCGCAGTGCGCGATATGAAATCAATGTTGGTGACGTGTGCGGAGAAGGTCGAAAGGTTCTGCTCGATGGACTGATAGTCGCCAATGTCGGCCAGCACCGCGTCAAATACGGGCAGCTCCGCGCGGTCGGCTGGGACGGGAATCCCGGATTGCGCCATCAGCGCCAGCAAGCCCAACGGTTTTCAGGGCGACCGTCTTGCCGCCGGTATTCGGGCCGGTGATGACCAGTTCCTGGCCGTCGTCTTCCAGTTCAATGGTGGTGGGGATGACGCGGCCGCCCTTCGCTTTCAGATTTCGTTCGAGCAGCGGATGGCGGGCCTGATAAGAAGGATGGAGTATTGCTCGACCCGGAGGGCCGGCGGCGGCCGTCCCCACGTGAGTCTGGTGACAGGACGACAGGCACGCAGTTGTATTCTTCCGCAAAGCGCGCCTTGGCAAATTGCAACTCCAGCTCCGCCAGAATTTCCACCGCCGCCAGAATCGGCCTTGCGTGCTCGCCAATGCGCCGCGTCATCTCGACCAGGATGCGGTGGATCTCCGCTTGCTCTTCGTCGAGCAGTCGCACCAGTTCGTTGTTCTGCTCGATGGTTTCCAGCGGCTCGACAAAGACCGTCTGTCCGCTGGAACTGGCGCCGTGCACCACGCCCTGCACTCGCCGTTTCTGCTCCACCTTTACCGGAATGACAAAGCGCTCGCCGCGAATCGTGATCAGTTCGTCCTGCACGGTGCCGCCTTCGGCCAGCCGGCGCAGATAGCCACGCAGCGATTCCTGAATCGAGCGGCGTTGTTTTTCGATTTCGCGGCGAATGCGGGCGAGTTCCGGTGAGGCGTGGTCGTCGAGTGTGCCGTCGGGCAGGATCTTGTTGCGAAAGGCTCGCAGGAATTCGGTGAAGTCGGCGATTCCCAGGGAAAGCTGAGCGACCGCCTTCCATTCGACCTTCATCGCGGCCGGCGGACTCAAGCGCAATTTCCCGCCACTCGGCGGCGCGATCTACCACGAGCACCACATCGCGGATGTCGGTGGTCTCAAGCGCAGCGCCCGCGATCCGCGATTTCTCCACGAGTTTCGTGACGTCGAGCAATCCGGCAAAATCGAAGCGGCCACCCACCCGGCGGAATTCGCGGATCTCGCTGGTGAGTTGCTGCTGGTTCTCAATCCAGTCGCGGTCGATCGAAGGGGCGAGCTGCGCGATCAGCCCAAGCCCCAAGGGCGAAGACGCATACCCGCCCAGCAAGTCGCGGAGAGAGTCGAATTCCAGGACACGGGCGCTGGTCTGCGAAAGTGGCTGGGGAAGCATCGGAATTCAATGTTACAAGAAGGCGCCTGGGTTGCTCTGCTAGAATCATGCAATAGAGGATGGGCGTTCAGCCTGTCCGGGACCTGTAGCCATGGCCTTTCCGATCACACGCCTTCGACGTCTTCGCCGCAGCGAACAGTTGCGCTCCATGGTGCGTGAAACCCGGCTTTCTCCGGCTTCGTTGGTCTATCCCATGTTCGTTTGCCCGGGGGAGGGTGTTCGCAAGGAAGTGCGCTCCATGCCGGGCGTCTTCAACCTCTCGGTGGACGAAGCGGTCAAAGAGGCGCAGCAGGCGAATTCTCTGGGAGTGCCTGCGGTCATCTTGTTTGGACTGCCGGAAAAGAAAGACGAAGTGGCCACCGGCGCCTGGGCAGAAGACGGGATCGTGCAGCAGGCAGCGCGCGCCATCAAGCGCGAAGTCCCGAACCTTCTGATCATGGGCGATGTCTGCCTTTGCGAATACATGTCGCACGGACATTGCGGAATTGTGCGTGCCCAGCCCGCAGTCGCTCGGGGCAGCGGTTGCCGCGCCTCCCGCAGCCGCAACCGACTACGAAATTGTGAACGATGCCACCCTCGAATTGCTGGCTCGCACCAGCGGTTTCGCTGGCCCGCGCGGGCGTTGACATCATCGCGCCGTCCGACATGATGGATGGCCGCGTGGGCGCGATCCGCAAGGCACTCGACCATGCGGGCTTAACCAACACGCCGATTCTTTCCTATGCGGCCAAGTTTGCTTCCGGCTTCTACGGGCCGTTCCGCGAAGCGGCCGACTCGACGCCGCAGTTTGGGGATCGCCGCTCTTATCAGATGGACGGAGCCAACCTGCGCGAGGCCATGCGCGAGATTGAACTCGACATCGAAGAAGGCGCGGACATGATCATGGTGAAACCGGCGATGCCGTATCTCGACGTGATCGCCGCGGCCCGCGACCGGTTCGACCTGCCACTGGCTGCGTATCAGGTGTCCGGCGAATACGCCATGATCGAAGCCGCCGCCCGCAATAATTGGATCGACCGTGAACGAGTGATGATGGAATCGCTGATTTCGATTCGGCGCGCCGGGGCTAGCATCATTCTTACTTACTACGCCAAAGAAGCGGCAAAATTGCTGGCCTAAATTGAATTGTAGAAACGTAGCTTGCTACGTTTTGGCGACGCCTAAAGAGACGTAGCAAGCTACGTTTCTACGGTTAGATTGCTCTACAACCCTGTCGTAGAATCACCTATTCGTACGCTCGTCATTATTCCAGTGGGGGAGCACTACTTTGCCTGAAACTATTTATGACATCGCCATCATCGGCAGCGGTCCGGCGGGTTACACTGCTGCGATTCGCGCCGGTCAATATGGCCTGAAGACTGCCATCATTGAGAAAGACGGATTCCTCGGTGGCACCTGCCTGCACGTGGGATGCATTCCTACCAAAGCGCTTTTGTTCAACGCTGAAATCTGGGATCACTTGAAAGATGCGAAGGAATTCGGCATCGAAGGCGTCGACGCTCGCAAACTAAATTGGGCCGCCATCCAGGAACGAAAGTCGAAGATCGTCAGCAAGCACGCCAAGGGCCTGGAATTTCTGATGCGCAAGAACAAAGTCGAGACGATCAAGGGTTACGGCAAGCTCACTGGCCCGGCGCAGAACGGAGTGCTGACGGTTGAAGTCACCGACGGCGGCAAGAGCAACTTCAGTCAAGACGAAGAATGTAATTCTAGCCACTGGGTCTGAAGCCCGCATGATTCCAGGGCTAGAGGCAGATGCGCGAGTGCTCACCAACATTGAGATTCTGAGCCTGAAAGAGCTTCCCAAATCGCTGGTCATCGTGGGTGCGGGAGCGGTGGGCGTGGAGTTCGCCTCGATTTTCCGTTCGTTCGATGTGAAGTCACGCTTCTCGAGATGCTGCCGCGTCTGGTTCCCAGTGGAGGATGAAGATGTCTCGAAGGAATTGGCGCGGGTTTATCGGAAGCGAGGCATCGCTTTTCATACAGGCGCGAAGAGTCGAGAAAGTTGAGAAGACGAAATCCGGAGTCGCGGTGACGTTCACCGTGAATGGCAAGCAGCAGAAGATTGAGGCGGAGAAGATTCTGATTGCCGTGGGCCGCAAGCCTCGTACCGAGAATATCGGACTGGAAAAGGCCCGCATAAAGCCCGACCGGGGATTCATCAAGACCGATAGCTGGATGCAGACCAGCGAGCCTGGCGTCTATGCCATTGGAGACATCGTGCTGGGAACGCCGCAACTGGCGCACGTTGGCGCGATGGAAGGCATCGTGGCCGTGACTAAGATTGCAGGCAAGCCGGGCAAGCCGATTAATCCCGAACACATTCCGAACGCGACATATTGCCATCCCGAAATCGGCAGCGTCGGTCTGACTGAAGCCAGGGCCGAAGAGGCGGGTTACAACGTCAAGGTCGGGAAATTTCCGTTCACGGCGAACTCGCGTGCGTCGATCGTCGGCCAGCATGAGGGTTTCATCAAGATCGTGTCCGATGCCGATTATGGCGAGATTCTGGGCGTTCACATCATCGGGCCGCAGGCAACCGAACTGATCGCGGAGGCTGTAGCTGCGATCGAACTCGAAGCCACCGTGGAGGATCTGATGTGGACGATTCATGCCCATCCCACGCTGGCTGAGGCCATGCTGGATGCGTCGAACAGCGTGTATGGGATGGCGATCAACGCATGAGGGGCGTTATCCGTATTTGATCCGCGCTGAATCCGCGGGAGCTTTGCCTTGATCTCCGTCCTCCAACTCGGCACCCTCGATTACGCCACTGGGCTACGCCTGCAAGCAAAAACTGGTCCAACTTCGTAAGGACGGCCGCATCGGCGATGTGCTGCTATTGCTCGAACACACGCCGGTCATCACCCTCGGACGGAACGCCAAAGCTGCCAATGTGATTGCTTCACCCGCCCAACTCGCGGAACGTGCCGTCGAAGTGTTCGAGTGCGATCGCGGCGGCGATGTAACCTTCCATGGCCCGGGACAACTGGTCGGCTATCCCATCTTCGACCTGCGCGGATTCGATTCGGCGGACAGCAAGCGTAAGACTTTGGGAGCAGTGGAATATGTGCGCCGGTTGGAAGAGGTGCTGATCCGCACTTGCGCTGACTTTCGGATTCCTTCTGGACGTGTGGCAGGATTGACTGGAGTGTGGACGACCTCAGGCCAACGCGCCGGCAAGATCGCCGCGATTGGAGTTCACATCTCCCGGGGCGTGACTTCGCATGGGTTCGCTTTGAATGTGAATATCGATCTCAGCTACTTCGATTTGATTATTCCCTGCGGGATCACCTCGAAGCCTGTGACTTCGATGGCTAACGAATTGGGCGAGCAGGCTTCATTGCAGGACGTCGCGCATTCGGTATCGCGCAATTTCGGCGTGGTGTTTGAGAGTCAGATGCTCTGGCTGGAAAGTTTGGACTCCCTTCTCCAGCATCCGGTCGGCGTACCCATGAAGCCTCCGGCCGAATTGCGCGAATTGCAGGGTGAAGAAGATACGTTCTGGGCGTAACACTGCCCTCGCACACTCCCCGAAGCTTGGTCAATTCTCCTGATCCGGGTTAGGATTCTTCTGAGACGCAATTGCTGGCGTCAACACACGGATGGCGAAGAAGAAAAAGTTATTCCGAAACCTGCCCCGCGGCACAGCCCCAACGGGCAAGGCCAACACGCGTCGCCACCCCGCATGTCCAGTTCCTCTCAGCGCACCTTCACCATCCCCGACTATCGACTGGAAAAGCCCAGCTTCAGTATTCGTCAGATCCGCAAGGGCGATGAGGTTTGCTACGAAGTAAGCGGTGATCTGAGCCAGCCTGTTCCTCCCCTCCGGGAATCGAAGTATCTCGACAAGAAGCAATGCATCGAGATTTATCGATGGATGCTTCTGAATCGCAAGATGGAAACGGCGCTGGAGAACCTTTACAAGCAGGGCAAAGTAGTTGGCGGAGTTTATTTCGGTCTCGGCCAGGAGGCTTGCTCCTGCGCGTCCGCCTACGCTCTGCGAAAAGAGGACTGGCTCGGGCCCATGATCCGCAACCAGGGATCACTGCTGGTGCGTGGCTTCTCCGCCCGCGACATCATGATGCAATACATGGCCAAGGCCGGTTCGCCGACCAAGGGACGGGACGCGTCGTCCCACTTCGGCGACATTGACAAACACAATGTGGTTGCGCCCATCTCGACGCTGGGCGACCTTATTCCAGTGCTTGCAGGAGTCGCTCTGGGCGCGCGCTTGCAGGGACGAAACATTGCGGTGATGACTTACATCGGAGATGGTGGCCAGTCGACCGGCGTCACTTATGAAGGATTGAACTTCGCTGCCGTCCAGGATCTCGGCCTCGTGCTCTTCGTCGAAAACAATCTTTGGGGATATTCGACACCCGCCGACATGCAGTTCCGGGTTAAAGACTTAGCCGAACGCGCCATCGCGTACGGAATCCCAGGCGTGATTGTCGATGGCACCGACGCCTGCCAGATCTATGACGCGGCTCATGAGGCCTGCGAGCGGGCAAGGCGTGGCGAAGGCCCCACGCTGATCGAAGCCAAGATGATGCGCATGAAAGGCCATGCCATCCACGATGCTGCCGAGTATGTTCCCAAGCCACTGTTCGAGTACTGGAAAAAGCGCGATCCAATCGCGCGTTTTGAAAACTACCTGGTGAACATAAAGAAGTGGCTGAGTCCAACTGAGAACCGGGAACTGATTACTGGGGTTGATCAACAACTTGAGGCCGATCGTGACTTCGCCGTCGCCTCACCCATGCCGGAATCAAAATCGGCCGCGGGGGGCGTGTATTGTGATCCCAGTTGCCATGAGATCAAGCCGAAGTACGCGATGCCGAGAGGTCGTGCGACAAAATCCGGAATCGCCGCTGCGAGGGAGGCAGCAGTGCACCTGAAGTAGATATGCACCTGCCTCAGGGCGGCGGTGAAGATACTCCTATGCCTCAACTCACCTATCTCGAAGCCATCCGCCAGGGAATCTGGGAGGAGATGGAGCGCGATCCATCCGTCTTCTGCATCGGCGAGGACATTGGCATCTACGGCGGAGCGTTCAAGGTGACCGATGGCTTCATCGATCGCTTCGGGCCCGAGCGTGTGATCGATACACCCATTGCCGAATCTGCCATCGTGGGCGCGGCTTTTGGCGCCTCGCTCACCGGCATGCGTCCGGTGGCCGAATTCCAGTTCATGGATTTTATCGGCTGCGCCTTCAATCAGATCGTGAACATGGTCGCCAAGGCGCACTACCGCTGGGGCGCACCCGCTCCTTTGGTCATTCGCGGGCCCAGCGGCGGCAACGTCCATGGCGGACCGTTCCACTCGCAGAATCCGGAAATGTGGTTTGTGCACGCGCCGGGATTGAAGGTGGTTTGCCCCGCGAGCGCTTACGATGCCAAAGGCCTGATCAAGGCAGCAATTCGCGACAACAATCCGGTGATCTTCTTCGAGCACAAGTATCTTTATCGGCGCATCAAAGAAGAAGTTCCCGCGGAAGACTACATCGTGCCGCTGGGCAAGGCGCGAATTGCCCGCGACGGTCGCGATCTCAGCGTCATCACTTATGCCGCCATGGTCCACGTCGCGCTGGAAGCCGCGGAGATTCTAGCGAAAGAAGGATTCGAACTGGAAGTAATCGACCTGCGCACGCTGTCGCCACTCGACCGCGATGCCATTGCCCAGACGGTGCGCAAGACAAACAAGGTCATCCTGCTGCACGAAGACGTGCGCACGGGTGGCATTGCCGGTGAGATCGCGGCCATGATCAATGAAGACTCTTTCGACGATCTCGATGGCCCTATCGTCCGTATCACTGCACAGGATTCTCCGGTGCCATTCTCCCCGCCTCAGGAAGAATACTTCCTGCCCAAGGTGAGCGACGTGGTGCGGGAAGCGCGCCGGTTGAACGCGTACTAGTTAGAATTATTTGCCGCCGGTTGACACAGCGGGGCGTCCCTTCATTTACTCTGCAGCATGGAACGGCGGCCTGTAAACAGACGTACACTGTGGGTTCTCAAAGGAGCCTGGAGGCAAAATGCGGAATTTCATTCTTGGAATTATTGTTACGGTGCTCGCGGTAGGACTCGGCG
This sequence comes from uncultured Acidobacteriota bacterium, assembly GCA_963788605.1. Taxonomy (GTDB): domain Bacteria; phylum Acidobacteriota; class Terriglobia; order Terriglobales; family Acidobacteriaceae; genus JABDBE01. Next base: position 16,566 of record CAWBHD010000010.1, read on the forward strand.
GGTTGGCGGTAGCCACCTTGGGCCTGATGCCAACCAATGCGGACGCGATTCCGCCCAGGCTCGAACGTCGTATTGCAATGAGTGCGCTGGACGCTTCCATGGAGCGCCACGCCCCGCGAGTGAATAGCCCGATCCCGCCGACTGACGAAAATCTGATCGACGGCATGAAGGTTTTCACCATGAACTGCTCGGTCTGTCACGGCACGCTCGATAACAAGCCGAGCCCTCTGGAGACATCGTTTTACCCGCCGGCGCCGCAGCTGATCCTTGATCCCCTCGACGATCCGGAGTGGCACATCTACTACGCCGTCCGCACCGGAGTTCGCTACACCGGCATGCCGGCCTGGAGCAAGGCTCTGAGTGACCAGGATATCTGGAAAGTCACGGCATTTCTCTCACGCATTCAAAAGCTGCCGCCGGGTGTACAGGACTACTGGAAGAAGTCGTTTGGCGTCGGGCCGCCGGTCGCAGGCGCGAACAACGATAACAAGGAGTAAACCCAAGTCGGCCCGTGCAAGCTTGGATATAATAAGAGATTGTGCTCGCCCCACCAGTTATCACTGGGGGGCGTGGAAGGGAATTTATGCCTACCGATATCGTCATGCCCCAGATGGGCGAGTCTATTTTCGAGGGGACCATCACCAAGTGGCTGAAGAAGCCTGGTGACAAGGTCCAGCGCGACGAGCCGCTGTTTGAGATCTCTACCGACAAGGTTGATGCCGAAATTCCGGCGCCCGCCTCGGGCATCCTGCAGGATATCAAGGTAGTCGAGGGAAACACCGTACAGGTCAACACGGTGGTGGGAACAATTGCGGGCGACGGCGAAGCAGCAGCCCCTGCGCCCACCAAAGTCTCTGCGCCCGCACCTGCGCCCCCGGCGAAGACACCAGCGGCTGCGCCTCCGCCCGCCCCGCCGATCCAACTGCAAGCCGCGGCCGAACCCGGGCGCGGAGACGAAGACGATCACGCCCGCTCCTCACCTCTGGTTCGCAAGATTGCTCGCGAGCACAACGTGAACCTGTCGCAGGTATCAGGCACCGGCATGGGTGGCCGAATTACCAAGCAGGACATCATGGCATTTCTGGAGAAGCCGGCAACTGCGGCGGCCACTTCCACGGTTTCGTCCGCCGTGTCCTCGCCCCGGCCAGCCACTCCCGCGCCCGCTGCCATTCCCGGGGATCTGGTGACGATGACGCAGATGCGTAAGATCATCGCCCAGCGCATGATCGAATCCCGCCGCACCAGTGCGCACGTGCATTGCATGTTTGAGGTGGACATTACCCGCATCGTCCAATTGCGCAACAAGACCAAGGCCACTTTTGAGCAACGCAATGGGGCACGGCTTACTTTCATGCCGTTCTTCGTTCGTGCCGTTATCATCGGGCTGCAGCAATTTCCGATCGTCAATGCATCGATTGAGGGTGAAAGCATCCGTTATCACCGCCATGTCAATGTCGGCATTGCAGTGGCACTCGACTGGGGACTCATCGTTCCCGTGCTAAAGAACGCTGACGAACTGAATTTTCTTGGCCTGCAGCGTGGCATCTCGGATTTGGGTGAGCGCGCTCGGTCGAAAGAAACTCAAGCCCGATGAAGTAGAAGGATCGACATTCACCGTCACCAATCCCGGACAATTCGGTGCTGTCTTTGGGTTGCCGATCATCAATCAGCCGAACTCTGCGATCCTGGGCGTTGGCGGGATCACGAAGGTTCCTCTGGTAGTGACTGACAATGACGGCAATGACTCCATCGCCATCCGCTCCGTCGTTCACTTGACGCTCGGTTACGATCACCGCCTGATCGATGGCGCGGTTGCAGATCAGTTCATGGCCTTCGTGAAGAAGATGCTGGAAAACTGGAGCGAAGAGGTCGGATAGCAAGCGCGGTAGACTCTGGGAACAATGTGACACGACGGGGTGCGGAAACTTGGCTGGCCGCGGCCGGGTGAAACGCTTTACTGCATTTGTGCTCGTTGAATGCCCGCCGTGCTTCAGGGGACGGCGCCCTGAGTGTCGGCACAGCGCGGGGAATATGATCCTTCCAGGCGCAGGTGTTGCAACCCCATCCTCGAAAGAACGCACTTTCTATCCACACCAACCCCTTGCTTGCTTTCAGCATACGACCATCATTTCACACAATCGGCGACCTAACGATTTCAAACTGTCCGTCAATGTTTTCTTTTTCCCAAAGTGGCACGAAACGTGACGACCCGGGGCCAGGGCCCACTATTTCAGGAAGCCGGTCAATACCGCCCTGGCAAGATACATAATCAGTCCAAACAGAGCGCTGAGGGCGAACGCGCCTACGGCGCCTGCCAGCCCCGATGTCACTGACGATCTGCCTTGCCGAGTAGAGAGCGCGGCGTTTACTTCATCCCGCCACTTGTTGTTCTCCTTTGTTTGACTCTCGTAGACCTCGCGACCGACAAAACTCGCCTCCTTGAGGCGTGCCTGCTCGTGCGCATGATTCAGAAGATCCAGACGCCGAAGGGTTTCGGTATGGGCCAATTGCAGCGCTTTTTCAGCCAACTCAAAACGATGACCTACGAAAACATGTTGTTGGTCCGCCTTTTCGCGATTGGAGGCAAGCAAGGCGAGGAAGTATTCTTTCAGCGAAACCGAATCATGCTGGTCATTCATATTCACGAGGGATCTCCACACCGAACGTTCTTGATTGCGAACCGCGCTGCATAAAAGCTGTTTCTTGCGATGCGTACCTCTGCCAGGTTGGCTCATAGTGGATAGACGACCGTGTAAACCGTGTTCGCCGGTATCGCGTTTACGTTCGGGACCAGCCCTACGGACAGCGCGCCGCCGACTCCGAGCGTGACGCTCGTGTTTCCCGCGGCCACCGGCCCACCAGTGGTCGAAAATTCCGGCCATGAGATCAGCAGTGTCCCCTGGGCGGGAGACCCGTCCCCGCGGTACACCGTGTCGCTTATCGTTGTCGTGGGGAGAGTTTGCCCTGCAACCAACACCGGCAACAGCAAAAGAAAAAGCCGCCCAAGGCGGCGCGCGACCAGCATGACTCCTCCAAAAGTTACAGCTCAGCATCCGCCTGGTGAAAGCCAGGCTCGAACCCCAGGTTGTCGTGGAATAAAACTGAAAACTGCGAACTGAGAAACTGGAAAAAACTCGAAATCTCTACCTACTTGACTGCCGCTTTCGCTTGTTGTTCCAAATACCCTTTCACACTGTTGACATACACGTCAGCAAAATCCACCACCGGGCGGCGGGTCTCAATCAACTGCATCGCGTCCGCCAGCTTCCAGCCCAGTGAACATAAAATCGCCAACGTCATCATGGGCGCCCGATGCACTCCGGCGGCGCAATGGACGAAAACCTTGGTGCCCTCTTCATCCAATGCCTTCAGCGCAAAATCCACACCTCGGCGGAGGACCTCAGGGGACTTGGGCTGGAAATCATCGTCAATTGGATTCCACAAAACCGCAATTCCATGAGGCTCGGCCAGCACCGTGTCGTCGAACTCAATTTGCATATCGAGAATGTGCGTCACCCCTGCGCGCGCTACCTGAGCCATGTTCTCCTCCACCCAGATACCGCCCCCGACCGCAATTCGACCCGTGACCCAAGTCATATCCATCATGAAAGTCCCGTGCAGCAGGATTTTGCGAGGCCCAGAGCAATAGCCCTGTTGCCTCAAACCCTTCGACCAGCGACCGGCAGCCAACGACCAGTCCTGAGCGACCTTCGTCCACTCGCTGGCCTTCATTTTACGGCATCGCCATCTGGCTGCACTGCATCTGGAGTGCAGTCTTTCGTAACCACGGCCGCCTGCTCCGATTCTTCCGACAGTTGCAACCGGCGTAGCAGCGTCTTTGCCAACGAATCGCCCTGGGTTGTTTCTTCGGTATCTGTCGCCGGACAGAGTCCTACCATCTCAAACAGGTATTTCATTGCCAGGTAGTGCCCCTTGTCGACTTCATCCATGGTGGTCTCTACCATCGCTACCGCTCGGTCCCCCACCAGGTTCGTAATTCGCTCCCGGATAGCGCCCAGATCCACTGGTTTCAGCGCCTTCTTGGACGCCGGCACACATCTTGTCCCGCTCTTTCGCGCCTTGCTTGCCCTTACTTTTTTCATCCCTGACTCACCCCTGACCCGTCATCCCCAAAAAGTAAGGGCGCGCTTCGCGGCGCGCCCTCTTGGGAAATCTTTATGATCTGAATCCAGACTAGCAGATTGGACAGGGTAAACGCGCCAAATTTTGAAAATTATATTTGGATTGTTTTCACCCGCTTGAGAGGATTTCGTCGTTTTTACCCCCTTGACAACTTTTCGGCACTACCGGTTTTGTCCGCTGCAGACCAGCCAGAATTCCTCTTTTCAGAAAAATTTCGCTGACCCGATCCAGGGTGTCCGGAAGGAAACGCTGGACGGTGCGACGGCCGCAGCCCAGAACTCGCCCCGCTTCGTTCAACGAGTAATGCTGGAGCACAACTCTTGCGATCAATCTCTTTTCAAACTCGTTGAGCTCCTCCAGGCTGCGTTCCACGTCGTGCACAAAAATCACCGAATCCTCAAAGCTGGAAGCTTTGTAGGACGTAACTCGAGCTCGAAAAAACTCCCTGCCGAGAAGCGACGGCATGCGGCCCACCTCGATCGAAAGCCGCATGTACCGCCGCAACAAGGCGACGGTTCGTTCCCGGTACAGCCACAGATCCGGATCGCGGCTCGGAATCTGAACGTCCGCGGGGAGAAGCACCGCCTCGCCGCTTGAAGTCGCGGGCTCTCCGCGCGGATCTCCGACGGCTATAGAGGCGTCCATGGAATCTGCACGTCCGGTCGGGTTGCTTGTACTGAGTTCGGGAATAACGGACGTACTCGCAGGGGGGATTTCGGCGCAGGCGTAAAGTAACGCGATCGAAGTGGCGCTCATGCGTTGCCCGCTTCGCCGCAAACCACGAACAACACTTCGCAGCTTTTGAGTTCAACCCGGTGGTGCCCCGGTAAGCGCGCTTTTCGCCTTCCCCGAGCGGCTGGAAGTTCCAGCATTTCTGCGGCGCACGCCGGGCAATATATTTCTCCCGTCCCTCGGGCGCGAATCCACAGCCCGCCGCATCTTTCGCAGTACTTGAGTTCCATCCGGATGATTTCCAGACTTTCTGTTTTCATGATTGCCTCCCGTGGCAATGAACTGGTTGTCGAACTCCGAGCGGCAGGTTGAAACCTGCAGCCCAAATAAAAAGGCCCTGCGCCGATTGCTCGGTCACAGGGCCCGTTTCTGTTACGGAGAACCCGTTGAAGTTATTTAGTTATGAGTGGCCTGGATAAACGCGGCGGCGGCGGTTGAACCGTCAGGTCAGCGGCGGTTTGCGGAAGTAGCCCTCCTCGTATCCGGATTTCAACACCCGGCCGTTTTGCACAACCACACTTACTTTTCCGGTAAACTGCAGCATACGCAGCAGTTGTTCCATCGCGGCCGAGAGCACTTCAGCGCAGCGGACCTTGCGGCGGAACTCCACAAAGCTTCCTGCTTCATTTTCGTGTTGTGTGTTGCATGTCATCGATTTATTTTCCGGTAACACATGAGTTATAACAGATTAGTCAACATATAACTTCGGGCGCCACCTTAAGTCAAGAACTATTTTCTGATAGATTTGTGTGATAAACGTCACAATAGCCATGCGCTATTGGTTAAAGATGGACTTTGGGCTGTGGAAAAAGTTATCCTCCGCCGCGCTTTCCTGCCAGATGTTATATTTACAATATCAATAGCGATTCGCTATAGATGATGCTATACTCTTCTTATGAAATTCAAAGTGCTGCAGGAAAACCTCCGCAAAACCTTGTGGCATCGCATCGAAGAAGGCGAGTTGACCGGTTTGCGTCTGGCGCAGCAGACCGGCTTCAAGCAGGCCCACATCTCCAACTTCCTCAACCGCAAGCGGGGCTTGAGCCTGGAGGGTATGGACAAGGTCTTGCGGGTGCAACACCTTTCGGTGCTCGATCTGCTGGATCCCGACGAGGTCAACAAACGCGCCAGCATCCTTCCGCCGAGCGAGGACGAGTTCGAGAACATCCTTCAGGTCGATGGCGCCATCGCCGCGATCGAACCGCTCATCACCAGCATGAACGTCAAGGAGATTCTCAAGTTCAAGAAAACGTTTTTGCGCGGGCTTCGTGCCGAGACCGAGGGACGCCGCGATGACTGGGAGCGATTTGTCGTGCTCCAGGTCGACGGCCGCGAGGGCATGAGTATGTATCCGCGGCTTCTGCCCGGAGCCACCGTCCTCATCGACCGCCACTACAATTCGCTCAAGCCCTATCGCAAGGGCGAGTCGAACATGTATGCGGTGAACAAAGACGGGACGTGCACGATCAAGTATGTGGAACTGGCTGGCGGCCACTTGGTTTTGCGACCGCACAACCAGACCTACCCCATCGAGGTTTTGACCATGGAAGCCGATAAGAAGCCTGGCGATTATCTGGTTGGACGGGTTTGCTACGTGGGGATTGAGACCTAAAGGAAACAGCCTTTGAAGCCGAGCAGCACTTGGTCGCGAAAATGCCGGCGCACGATCTTCGGATTGCCTTCTTTCGCGACCCGGAGCAGAACTTGCTGGCGCTCATGAGCGAAATGCCTCATGCAACCTGGAAGCCAGGTCAACGGCTTTAACCACAAAGGACACGAAGGTACACAAAGGAAACCGCGAAAACCTTCGCTCCCAGCATTCTGCTATCATCGATTTTCTACCGCAATTTATTTCCTGAAATATGGACGACGAAATTCCCAGCATTCAAGTTTCCACGGAGGGATTCATGGACGACGCATCCGCCAGCACACCCGGTTCACGCCGCAATGAAGACATCGCGCTCGATTTGATGAAATTTGTCGCAATGACGACCGGTTACGGCCGGACCAGTTCGTCGGGAGTTGGTTTTCAGGGCTCCGGCGCGGCTTCCAAGCCGGAAGACTATGCTACACATCTGCTTGAGCTCTATGGCAGATGTATGGATGCCGTGCAGCGGAAGAAGTAGATCGCAGGATGAAAGAGAGTCTTGCGTAGCGAGGCTTGCGCAGAAACTCCCAGCGTTGAAGTTTTGGAATGGCAGGGCTTCCCAGCCGTGCCGCAGGTCCTTGAAAGCCATGTAAGGCGCGGCTTGAAGCCGCGCCCCTTCAAAGCCCTGGCCGTGGGCTGCATTCTTACGCCGTTCTTCGGCTATAGACTACGGCGGCTATTGAGTACGACCGCGATCCATCAGCGACGGCGGCGTGCGGACTTCTTGCCAGCTTTCTTTTTTGCCTTCTTCGCCGGTCTCTTCTTTGCTGGCTTCTTCTTCGGTTCCGGTTTCTTCTTTGCCGGCTTTTTCTTTGCGGCCTTGCGGGCAGGTTTCTTCTTAACTGCCTTCTTGGCCGGTTTCTTTTTTGGGGCAGGCTTCTTCGGAGCGGGTTTTTTGGCCGCCGGTTTGGAAGGGCCGCTTCCACCGCCGCCGAGAGGCATGGGGGGCGGAGGCATCGGCATTTCCACTTCTGCTTCGATCACAGCCGGCAGTTCCGCTTCCTCTTCTTCCTCTTCTTCTTCGTAATCTTCTTCCAGCGCTTCGCCGTAGGCGCCGCTGTCGCCAAACTCGTCCATTTCATCGTCCCGCAGATAGAGGGTTTCGTACACGTTCATATGTCCTCCTGAAAATTTCCGGCTGCGCGCTGTGCCGGTTACCCTGCTCGCACTGCATGCGCTAAGAATTAAAAAGACTACTGAAAGTTGCCTCGTAAGACTGAACGGGCCGCGATTATAGCACAGTGCTTTTCGCGTCGCAGTGACAGGAAAACTTAGTGGCTCGCCTCTGCCCACTGCATATTACACCGAAGTTGAATTCCTGTTGCTTTTCCCACGGTGAAAAGGCCAGCTGGACATTCCAGAGTCTCAGATTGGATCAGGCTGGGAAGCGGGCGACTATCGACTGGGAGCGGCGATCACCAAGACCATCCCGGGCCGAAGGGCGGGAAGGTTTCCGTTGTCTTGTTTCAGGGCCTCGACGGTGATGTTGTGGGACTTGGCGATCGAATAGAGTGTCTCTCCACGCTGCACCTTGTGATGCACCACGGAGTTTCCGGATTTCGGCTGTAAGGTATTGTTAGATTTCGACTTAGATGCAACCGTCCGGCGGCTTTCATCGGCATCAGGAGTGACCGGGAGGTGAACATACAAGACGTGCCGTCCTCGTAAACTGTCGCCCTTCAGATGATTCCAGCGGCGAACCATGGAAGGGGGCACGCCGAAATTTTCTGCCACGGTCTCGACCGTGTCTCCCTTGCGGACTTTGTAGCTGGTCGCCCGGTGCGAGTAACTGGCCACTTCGTCCGCAGGATGCTTGCCGGGGGCAACCGGGATAATGAGTTCGCTTTCAGTCCGGAGTTCGTCCACACCATCGAGGTTATTGGCCTGCACGATGGCCTCACGGCTGACGTGGAAAGAGCGGGCAACCGATGCCAGGGTGTCTCCGGGAGCGACTTTATGGTAGCGCCACCATACCCGCATGTCCGGGGGAATGGCTGTGATTGCGGTGAGATACCGGTCCTTGGTGCCGATAGGCAGGCGCAGCTCAAACTCCCGATCCTTGGGTGTGGTCAGGCGAAGCAAGCTGGGGTTCAAGTCTTGCAGGGTACTGGCGGGAGCATCCACGCATTCCGCCACCAGGCGGAGATCCACCGGGTAATCAATATTGACCGAGTCATAAACCAACGGCTTGTCCGCAACCACATTCTCCAACCCGTACTGGGCGGGGTTCTTGGCCATGATGGTCACAGCCAGAATAATGGGCACGTAGTTCCGGGTTTCCTTGGGCAGGACGTTTCGCTTGTAGAGCTGCCAGTAATCGGCATAACCGGTGCGCTTCACCGCTTTCTGAACCGTGCCGGGGCCGGAGTTATATGCGGCCATGGCCAAGTACCAGTCGCCAAACTCAGTGTAGAGATCCTTCAGGTGATGGGCGGCGGCGCGAGTGGATTTTTCGGGATCCTGACGCTCGTCGATCCACCAGTCCCGCTCGAGACCATATCCTTTGGCGCGGCTGGCCATGAACTGCCACATGCCGCGGGCGCCGGCGTGGGAAACCGCCAGCGGGTGAAATCCGGATTCGGCCTGAGCCAGGTAGATCAAGTCCTGGGGAACGCCTTCTTCGCGGAGAACTCTCTGAATCATGTCCTGATAAAGTCCGCTCCGGACCAGGGCGCGTTCCAGAGTTCCGCGTCCGCGATTGGAGAAATAGCTGATATAGCTGGCTACCGGGTCGGTCATCATCAAAGGCAGGTCGGAATGGGTCGCCTTGATCTCGGCCTCGGCCTGGGCTTTGACGTTGGGGTCAACCGGGACCGTGACTTCGTTGGCTTCGTCGATCGGCGCCGGCTCCGACTGTTGCTGAGTAAAACCATCACCTTGCTGCAGGGCCTGCAGTTCGAGGCCGTTAACACCGTCGAGAACACGGTCAAACTCTTGCTGCAGGCGGTCGTCAGAGCGTATATCCAATTCGCTACCGAGCAGCAGATTGAAGGCGCGATCGAAATTTTCCTTGGCGGCTTCCAAGTGCCCGGCTTTGTAGTTGTCCTCCCCGGTTTGATATTCCTTTTCGACCTGGGCAATCAAGTCCGCGACCGGATCGGGCTTCAACTCGGTCGGAGTGGGGGCAACTGCTGGGACGATCTTGGCAGCGGGCCTCGGAGCGGGTGCAGGAGCCGCGCTGAGAGCTGGCGCGGTGGAACTTCCGGCGGGAAGCAGCGACGCCTGTCGCTGAGCGGTCTGACAGGCGGTGGTGCCCAGAAACAGGGCAATGGCCGCCGCGATCAGAAGATAGAGTTTCCGAATCCTCATGTTTCTCTATAACTTACCGCGACCGACTGCTGGCCTCACGTAAGACCCTTCAATGCTACTACCCTGATTTTGATGGGTCAATCGGCAACTCGGTTGGACCGGGTTACTTTAGGGACAGGGCGGAATGTTACTCGAGGCAGCCCGGAAAGTGCAACCATTTGCATCGCGACTCAGCGTGTATTGACCTGGCGGCGGCAGGGCCGAAAATCGCAGCCAGCTTTGCCAAGCTCCCAGGTAAGGTTGGTTGGCCCGGCCTGACTCTGAATCTCAAGCAGCGCATTCAGAATCGAAGTCAGACATGAGAGCAATTCAGATCACGCAAACCGGTGGACCGGAAGTCCTGCAACTGGCGGATTTGCCGGTTCCGCAACCCAATCCTGGCGAAGCCGTGGTGAAGATAGCCGCCTCGGGCGTCAACTTCATCGATACGTACCAGCGCGAAGGCCGGTACAAAGTCGCGCTGCCGTTTGTGCTCGGGCAGGAAGCTGCCGGTGTGATCACTTCGGTCGCTGCGGACGTGCAATCCGTAAAGCCGGGAGATCGCGTAGCCTGGGCCAGCGTCCTGGGATCCTATGCCGAATATGCGGCTGTGCCCGCGGAACGGCTGGTGGGAGTTCCGCCCGGTGTGAGCGATCAGCAGGCAGCCTCTGCCATGTTGCAAGGCATGACCGCGCACTACCTGATCCACGACACCTTTCCCCTCAAGCGTGGGCAAACCGCTCTGGTGCAGGCGGCGGCCGGTGGGGTTGGGCTGCTTCTGGTACAGATGGCGCACAACATCGGAGCCCGAGTCATCGCCACGGTTTCAACCGACGAGAAAGCCAAGCTGGCGCGTCAGGCTGGCGCCGATGAAGTAATCCTGTACACCCAGGCGGATTTCGAGGCTGAGACCAAGCGTCTGACTGACAGCAAAGGTGTGGACGTAGTCTATGACGGAGTGGGCAAAACGACGTTCGAGAAAGGTTTGAACGTGCTGCGGCCGCGCGGAATGATGGTATTGTTTGGCGGATCGAGCGGAGCAGTGCCGCCTTTCGATCTGATTCAACTTTCACAGAAGGGCTCACTGTTTGTGACGCGTCCGACCCTGGGACACTACACGGCCACCACCGAGGAACTGCGGGCGCGATCGAGCGCGGTGTTCAAGATGATCGCCGAAGGCAAGCTGAAGTTGCGGATCGAGCACACCTACCCGCTGGCCAATGCCCAGCAGGCGCATCGCGATCTGGAAGGCCGGAAGACGACCGGGAAGTTGTTGTTGATACCGTGATTGGTGTCAGCGTCGATCCCATCCTGACTGCCTAAACGATTTGCAGCTTGGGAAAGTCCGGCCGGTAGCGAGACGCGTCGAGGGTCATTAGACGATCGGCGCGAAGCAGGGCATGGGCAGCCACCACAAAATCCACCAGCATCCGCTTGGGCGATCCGCCTTGTGAACGGCGACGGCGCTGAGCATAAGCAACAAAGGCGCTCGCGGCACGCTGCCAGACCTGCTCATCGAGGAGGAAGTCCACAAGGATGCCGGTCTCGTCGAGAAAACCCTGGACAAAGGGCTTAGTCGCGCCTGGATAAGCCAGCAGCTCACAATAAACAGGCGCGCAAATGACCAAGCCACCCTCGCTTCGCGCCTTGAACAAGGCCGATTCGACCTCTTGGGAGGACGACTCGCCGGACCACAGCGAGGATAGAACGTTGGTGTCGAGCGCGGTTCTCAATCGTGGCTTTTTTCCTCGTCCCTCATCTCACCGATCCAGGCGTTGATTTCCTTGCGGTTGCGAAACGACTTCAAGACTCCACGATATTTCTCGAACGGATTGGCCTCGCTGCGGAATGGGCGGATCACGGTCTGGCCGTTCTCCACGACGAATTCCACTCGATCACCCGCCGAGACACCGATCCTGCGGCGGATTTCCTGAGGAACCGTGACTTGGCCCTTGCTGCTGATAGTGCTCGACTTCTTCATCTTTACTTATATTCCTTAAAGTAAAGAATATCAGCTTTACTCTTAAGAATCAAACTACGCCTCGAATGCCTTGGTGTCCTTTGTGGTTTATGAAGTTCAAATGCGTGAACCACAAAGGACACAAAGGTCCTGAGTTGATGCGGCTTATTGTCAGAAGTCTCGCTGCTGGCTTCAGCGCTTGCGGGTGTAGCTTGCGGGCGTATTCGGGCACCTTTACGTCCGGCAGGAGTCGAGCATCATCAATCGGACCACCCGCCACCATCTCCAGCGGAATCACTCCCGCCCAAGTCGGAAACGCGTAGTCTTCCTCATCATCAATCGGAGGCCCCTGCCGCACCTTCGCGGAAAATTCCGTAATCGGCAGGCGCATTACTAGCGTCGCTTTGATTTCCTTCTCATTCGGCTGCCGCGACTCCGCCCACCGCCCCGGCAGAATGTGTTCGGACAAGCCGCCGCAAAGCCTCCAGCTTTTCCTTGGGATCCTGCACCGCCACCGCCGTCCCCAGAACCACCACCGACCGATAATTCATCGAGTGATTGAATATCGATCGCGCCAGCACCAGCCCATCCAGCTAGTGTGACTGTCACGCACACTGCGATTCCTTGATCCAGGTTTCGCAACATGCGGCTCGCCGCCGAGCCGTGGATATATAGGTTATCGCCCACCCGCCCATAACCGGTCGGAATCACAAACGGCTGGCCCTCCACCACAAACCCCACGTGGCAGATGAAACCCTCGTCGAGAATCTGGTAAGCAGCGGCGCGGTCGTACACCGCGCGGTCAGCCTCGCGGACCAAACGCGTCCGCGCAGTTGGAATATGGGGTTTCGGACATGCAGAACAGGCTCCGGCAAGCGCCAAGGATGGAGAAAGAGGAGTGTAGCAGTGAGGACGAAATCAGCAGGTAGCACCTGGTCTTGGGTTCCTTGTTGGATGTGCCCCGTGCTAACTGCAACTCCTCTACCAGTTCACCTTCATCGCGAACTGAAACTGCCGCGGATCGTAGGCCGATGTGGCCTGTCCTGCATTGGCTGTACAGAGCGGGTTCACGTCTGCCACGTTGTTCTGTTGGCGATATTGAACATGTCCACGATCAGATCCATGTTGATGCGCTCGTCGAAGAAGATTCGGCGCGCGATCCGCATGTCGTTGAACACCGTCCACGGCTTTATGCCGGCGTTACGACCAAGGTTTCCGTCGAGCGAGAAGCAGGGAGGTGTTCGGAGGTGCAGTGAAAGCACGGCTCCTGGAAGGCACCCGTGCGATGACACTAGGAGGTCACGATCGGGCCGCAGCCATTGGCGGGTGTATTGGAAACTACATTCGGACGCGCCGCTGGAAACGAACTGGAAGTTGGCGTTGTTGCCGGTATGTTAGGAATGGCCGTCCGGATGCGACTTCGACAATGGGCGCAAGCGTCCAATTGCTGAAGAAGTTTCTGGCAAAGCCGTCGCCCGCAACCTTTCCGCACTGATACACCCCGCTGAATACGAAGCGCTGCCGCTGATCAAACAGCGAATTCGAACGCTCCAGTTGAGGGAAGAAGCTGTCCTGCGGTGCCAGTGGTGATTGCAGATCGGTCGAGTCATCAATCGCGTGCGACCACGTGTACGACGCCAGCAGTTCGTAGTGGTTGGTGAAACGTTTGCGCAGATTGGTCGTGAACCCGTTGTAGTTCGAGCTGCCGTTGGAGAAATTCGCATCCATGTCGCTGAACGGGATGCAGCAGCTTGCCGGCGGAGCTGGGAAGGTTGCACGCAGCATTCAGTCGGGCCGCCTCAAGATCGGCCTGGGCCAGAGCGCGCATCCGCAGGCCCAAGGACCGCCCGCCAGCGACGGATTCAGTCCGGACGGCCGGAAGAAGCTAACCAAAGCCGCGGGCACATAGAATGGCATGGCGCCGGGGGCAGCCGAAGGACTCGGGCCGCAAGGCGCCAGCACCGCCGGATTCGCCGTCCCCACCAGCAACGGGTTGCTGGGGACAATTCGGGTCGTGGTTTAATCCCCGCCGCCGTAGCTGTTCCCACCGCCGCCTGCCAGTTCTGGACCAGCAAGTCGCCTCGCACTGTGTTTGCATTGATGGGCCGGTTCAGGTGTCTCCCTGAGTTGTAGTTGTATGCCAAACTCAGCGCGAATCCTCCACCCAGGTTGCGCTCGATGGCGAAATTTGCCTGCTGGGAGTAGGCGTATACAAAATTCTTGGCCTGAGGATAGCCAAACGGTTGGTTCACCAGCGGCACTCCCGCCGGCCAGGTACCCTTGATTGATGAATAGCGAATTGGGCAGGAAGGAGTTGAATTGCTGCTGGTTGGCCTGATAACCGATTCCCGTGACCGCCGCTGGGAAGCAGACACCCGCCAGCCCCTGGAAAGTGTTAGCTGGCCGTCAGGTTCAGCGGAGACCCGGGCGGACTGCATCGCAGGGGTCGCCCCGAACAGAAGCGCCTGACCGCTCCGCGATCCGTCTGAAGCGTCCCCTAGGAAGTACAGGCCGAGCAGCGGATGGTCGTAGAACATGCCGTAGGAGGCTCGGACAACAGTCTTGCCGTCGCCCTTGGGGTCCCAGGCCACACCAATTCGCGGCTGAATGTTGTTGCTGTCTGTTTGAATCCCCTTCTGCAAGCCAAGCTGGTTGTAGGCGGTTAGCGCGAGCGGATTTGGCGGTGCCGAGACTTGAGGCGGGAATTCCACGTCATAGCGAAGCCCAGATTCAACGTGACGTGGGCGTACACTCGCCACGAGTCCTGGAAATAAAGCCCCAGGGGCTTATTGGAAAACGTGTCGTTGGGATTGCCAATGCCCTGTATAAAGGTCTGCGGAATGCCCAAGCCATAGGCTTGGCTGCCGGAAAGGCCGGGAATGATCTGCTGCAGGCCGGCGGCAAGCGAATTGAAATTGAACGGGGAATCACCTGGCTGGCGCTGAGCGCGCCAAAGTCATACACGCCGCCATAGTTCACGGTGAAAGTCGCGGTGATCGGAATGTAGTTGAAGTCCACCGCCGAACTTCATGTCATGCCGTCCCGCGGGTCCAGGAAAAATTGTCGGTGAACTGGTAGCGCTGTTCGGTGCGCTGAATGTAGGAATACGGCTCTCGACCAAAGTACGCGAAGCCGGGAATGTTCACGGCCACATCGGAGCCGCCGGGCGCGCTGGAGTAGAAGTAGGACAAGGCCGCGGCGCGCATACTGGAAGCGAAACTGCATTTACCTTGTTGCTGCCGATCGTCCAGGTGTCCTGGAAGACTCCGGCCACGTCGCGATAGGTCTGCTGCGAGGTGCGGGAGAACGAGTTCTGCCCGAACGTCTGATTCTCGCCATTCACTTCAATACCGGTCACCGTGCTGGGGCTTACGTTGGCGCGCAGCGTGATCCGATTGTTGGTGTTGAAGTTGTGATCGAGGCGCAGCGAGTACAGACTTGTTCCCTCGGAAATCGGAAAGTTGCCCACCTGCGCGTTCAACGTCTGGAACGAAGCCGGCAAGCCGTTGCAGAGCGTATTGCCGGGGTTGCAGGAACTGGGGAATTGGGCTAACGGGTTTGCCGGATTCGGAATCGCGCCCAACTGCGCCAGCAGGCCAAACCCCTGCGGATACTGCCCGTTCACGGCGATCCCCGAAGAACCGCCTGCCAGAAAGGCATATTGCCTGCAGAAGCGCGGGCGGCACTCCCGGCGTACTCAAAAAGGCCGCTTGCTGCGGTGTCACTTGAATCTCGACCGTTTTCGGCCCTAACAGACCCGGCGGGAAAAAAATGTTGGTGGCGTCGAAATTGGTCAGGCCAAAACCGTCCTGGCCGATACTGGCGAAGCCAGTCTCCTGTCTCCGGGTGATCTCATAGGCAAAGTAATAATAGGTCTTGTCTTTCTTGATCGGCCCACCGAACGCGGCCCCCGCCTGCACCCGCGTGTAGGCGGGTTGGGGCACGTTACTGAAAGGGTTGGTGGCCTGAATGTATCGATTCCGCAGATATCCGTAGACATCACCGTGGAACTCATTGGATCCGGAGCGGGTAATGATGTTGATCACGCCCCCGGAAGCGCGTCCGTATTCCGCCGCGTAACTGTTGGTAATGATCTGGAATTCCTGAACGGCTTCCTGGGACACAGTAGATCGAACGCCATTGGTCGAGTTGTCAATGGCGTCGGCGCCGTCCACATTCACCAGGTTGGCACGGGCACGCTGGCCGCTCATATTGAGCCCCGAGGTGGGCGCGGCTCCAATGCTGGGAGCGTTATCGCGCAACACCTGCGAATCGGTGAGAGCAAAATTGATGTAGTTGCGGCCATTGATGGGGAGGTTGTCGATGCGGCGCTGCTCGATGGTGTCGGTGGTCGAGGTGCGGCTGGTTTCGACCAACTCCGCTGCCGCGCTGACATTGACGACCACCTGGGTGCCCGCCACGGCGAGCGCCACCGGCAAGTCTGCAACTTGTCCTACCGTGATGGCCACGCCGTCCGCAGTCACTTTCGCGAAACCTGCGGCTTCGATCGTGACCTGGTACGTCCCGGGAGGCAGCAATGAGATGCGATACTCACCTTCGCCGTTCACCGTCCCGGAACGCTCCAGACCCTTGGCTAAATCTCGCGCCGTAACCGTGGCGTTGGTCAGCAGGCTGCCCTTAGGATCCTTCACTGTGACGCGCAGGTCTCCAGTAGCCGCGCTTTGAGCGAAGCTGAAAGTGGTTAGCGCCAGCATCAGGAGGGTTAGCGAGACGAGCTTCGGCATTGTCATACAGTGTTCTCCATGGGACGGGTCACAGAGGAGTGACCGACGAGAGAGATGCCCAGTATTTGCGGGCAGGAGGCCATAGCCAGTCCGAATTCGTCGGCAGGATTCGGAGCAAACATTTTTGCGAAAGCGTGTTCGGGTGGTTTGTACATCACCGGCAGGTAGAAAGCAAGCTGGATTGCTGGCCAGCACCGGATTGGTTAGTCCGAAAGGTGGCCTCCCGGCATGGAACGCCAGTGGCGTGAAGGTCTTATCAAGGTCTCTAGCGAGGCCAGAGCCAGCCAAAGGTACCCGCCGTCAGCAAGCCATAGATGAGTCCATCGATGACTTCCTTGATGGTCATGCTCCAAGGCTGGCCCTTCCAGATTCCGTTGGGGAGCTGTCCCAGGCCGTAGGCGAGGAAGGCGGCGGTGCCAGCGACGCGGAAAACCACACGATAGTTTGCGCCAGCCGGAACCGTATGCGCAGTGAGATAGGCGACGAAGAAGCCGACAATCAGGCAATAGAAAAACCACAATCCCAGGAACTTCGGCATGGCGGGCGGGCCACTGTCTAAAACTGTCATCATTCCAACTGGACCCTGCTTGAATTTTTCCATGGTCGCTGGTGACTTCATGTCCTTGTGCGTGCAAAACGGAAAATGGTAGTAACCTCGCTTCAGGCCAGCGGCGCGCATCGCCGCAAGAAGCTTGTCCTCATCGGGAAGCGGCTTGCAGTCGCTCTGGTGGTACTTCAGCACGACGTGCATGATGGAGCTGGCGATAAAGACGATGATGGCGGCCAGCAGGGTTGGAAGCCACAGCGCAGCGAGAGGAACCATGGACAGCCTCCTTCAGATTGAAACGTGAACGCGACGAATTTTCCACGCGAGGTTACGCTTGCTTGGCGTCGCCGTCAAGCAGGCCTCGCGTCAACAGGGTAAGATTCCTTTGAAGAAGATTGCTTTAGCATGAAAAGGTCTAACGCCATCAGCGTGTGGTTCCTCCTGGCTTTGCTCGCCGGAGCCCTGGTAGCAGGCTGTTGGCTTTTTCGTCCATTCCTGCAGCCAATCGCTTTCGCCACGGTTATGGGGATTGGGTTCTATCCTGTACACCTGGGAATGCACCGGCGAGTGCGCGGTCCGAACCAGGCCGCGCTGCTGACGACCCTGCTGGTGCTGTTGATCTTCGTGTTGCCGGCTGTCCTGATCGCGTCCGCAGCCGGAGGCGAGCTGATCAAGGTCGCTCGACACTTGGGCGACCGGAGCATGCAGGAGGGCGGGGCCGCCAACTATCTCGGCAAAAAACAGCAAAGCGCGCTGCACTGGCTGGGAAAATATGTGGACGTGGAAGAATTGCGCCTGGAGGACGCCTTGGCCAACCTCCCCAGCCAGGCAAGCAAAATCTTGTTGGCGGCCGGTACTGGCCTGGTGGGAGGACTGGCCGACTTTATTCTGAATGCTATTTTGACTTTCCTGATCCTGTTCTTCGTTTTTCGCGATGGACCCGCTGCCATCCAGAACATTATCTCGATCTTGCCGCTGGGCCATGGGGATGCTGAACGTCTGTTGAACGGGATTCGCGACAGCATCGTCGCCAACCTGTATGGCATTCTGGCGGTCAGCCTGGCCCAAGGTCTGTTGACCGGAGCTGCGTTGGCGGTTCTCCGCGTGCCGTCCGCGCTGCTGCTGGGATTGACGGCCGCGTTCTGCTCCCTCATCCCGATCGTCGGAACCATGCTGGTCTGGGTGCCCGCCGCTATTTATCTCATCGCGATCGGTCATCTCTGGAAGGGGATTATTCTGATCCTGTGGGGCGGAGTGGTCGTGGGCACGATTGATAACATCATTCGACCACTGGTCATTGGCAGAAAAGTTGAACTCCATCCGTTGCTTTTGCTATTTGCCTTGTTGGGTGGCATTCAACTATTCGGGTTCATTGGGGTTTTTGTTGGTCCGGTAGTCGTTTCCGTAATTCCTGCGCTGGTCAATCTGCTGAGGGAAGAGATCGCGGCGTCGAAGGACGTGCTTCCTAGTGTTACGTCCCCTTCATAAAGATGCGCGGTCGCCCCAGATTCTAACCTGCTTGACTCCACGGCCGAATGCGCGGTAACCAAGGTCGTACGTTGCGGCAATATTCCTCGTAGTCGGCGCCGAACATCCTTCGCAAGGTTGGCTCCTCGTAGAACCGGACAAACATGGCAACTCCGAGCACGGCAGCCACTGCGATCCCGACGGTGGACCAACTCGCCCGGCCAAACACGATCCAAAGCCCGGCCCATCCGACGAAGAAGCCGACGTACATCGGGTTGCGCACGTATCGATAGAAACCCACCACAACCAGCCTTTGCGGCGGAGCGAAGGGCGCGGGTGTTCCGTGCCCCGTCCGTCCGAAGTCCCATACGCAGCGAATTGCTACGGCGAAACCGAGCACGGAAGGCAGGGAAGCAATCCACCGCCATGGTTCGGTGTCCGTGCGGAAGCCAAGCCAGGACGGCAGTAACCAGAACCACAAGTCAAAGAACGCGCTGCCGACGACCAACGACGCAATGGTTGTAAGCCACCGCGGGCCATCGTTGGATGCGGCAATCCCAGTGTGTCGGCTCGTCATGAGCCCTCCATTACCCCGAGAGTATGCGCGTCCCAGGCAGGAACTCGCAAACCATCATGTAAAATCAGGAGAGGATATGGCAGGCGCATCCCAGTTCGTCCAGATCGCCGTCGGGCCTCCGGTCCGGCAGCCCAAGCCGGATTGGCTTAAGGCCAAAGCTCCTGTGGGCGATAACTTCCACAATCTCAAAAAACTGGCCCGCGGGTTAGGGCTGCACACAGTGTGCGAATCGGCACAGTGCCCGAACATCGGAGAATGCTGGAACCACCGCACCGCCACGTTCATGCTTTTAGGCGATATCTGCACCCGGCGTTGCGGGTTCTGCGCGGTCCCGAAGGGGCGGCCCGAGGCGATTGACTGGGACGAACCGCGGCGGGTTGCCGAAGCCGTGGCAACGCTGGGGCTGAAGCACGCGGTGGTGACCAGCGTGAATCGCGATGACGACAATCTGGGCGGGGCAAGAGTATTCGCGGAAACCATTCGTGAGATTCGTAAGTCTTCCCCGGAGTGCCGCATCGAAGTTCTGATTCCCGATTTCCAGGGACTCGACGAGGCTTTGCGGATCGTGCTCGATGCCAAGCCCGACGTGCTCAATCACAATACGGAGACGGTGCCGCGGCTTTATCGCGTGGTCCGTTCCGGCGCACGCTACGAGCGCACGCTGCGGCTGCTGGAGAATGCCAAGAAATTCTCGCCGGGGATGGTCACGAAGTCTGGTGTCATGGTCGGACTTGGCGAAACCACCGCGGAACTCGTCGAAGTATTCCGTGACTTGGGCACGCGCGGCGTGGATATCCTGACGGTCGGTCAATATATGCGTCCATCGCGCGACCACCTGCCGATTGCGCGCTTCTATGCGCCCGATGAATTTCGATACCTGAAAGACGAAGCCGAGCGCTTCGGCTTCCGCCACGTGGAATCAGGACCGCTGGTGCGCTCCAGCTATCATGCGCACGAGCAGGCGGAAGCAACTTCGACCGGTGGACGCGAGCCAAACCTCGTCTAGGAAAACTCCGAGACAATCCAAATACCAGCTCAGATACCTTTGTCATGGAACGGCGAGCATGGACGGCCGCTCCTGCCTTAGAAAAGCTTCAGATGGATAGTCAGATACTTCTTGGGATTTTCGCGTATTGCTTTGATCAGTTCCTGCAGGTCTACCAGCAACTTATTGGAATTGTCGTAGACTGCCGGATCCTGCAGCAGTTTTCCTACTGTGCCCTGTCCTGAGTTCAGGCGGTCGCTCAGATCCGAGAGCTTGTTCATGGTGTTGTGCAGCTTGTCGGCAAACTCCTGATTCTTGGCCATCAGTCCAATCGCGCCTTTGCCGGCGTTCACGTCATCGGTTAGTTTCTTGACGTTGGCGATGGTCTCATTGGCGGTGTTGTAGAGAGTGGGATCCTTCAGGAACTTACCGGCCGTGCCCTTACCCGCGTTCAGTTCGTCGATGATGTTGTTCAGCTTGCTGACGGTGGCATTTGCGTTCTGATAAAGCTCCTCATCCACCAGCAGTTTGCCCAGGCTGCCTTTGCCCGAGGTGACGTCGTTCACCAGACCCTGAAACTGGCCGACCGTGGCGTTCAGCCGGTTGTAGAGGCTGGGATCATAGATCACCTTGCCGATGGAACCCTGCCCGCTCTCGATAAATGCCAGGATGCGGTCGACGCGTTTCTCCAGGGCATCGAGATTTTGCAGTGTGCTTTGGCTGGCGCGCACGACATCCTCGATCTGCGCCGTGTCGCGAGTGGCTAACTCTTCTCCTGACTGGATTTCTGGCCCTTTGGCCTGGGCACTATCGATGTCGATGTAGGTTTCTCCGAGTACGCCCGCCGTGGCCAGCATGCTGACCGAATCCTTGCGCAGATTCTCGTGGTATTTCGTGCTGACCTTCATGACCACTTCAACCGGAGTCAGGCGCCGGCTCGGGTCGTAAACAATCCGGACTTGCACAACGTTGCCGATGTCCACGCCTTGCAGGCGTACGGGCGCTCCTACTCGTAACGCACCGGCATTATCGAAATAGGATCGCAGCGTGAGCTTCGAGGTAAAGAGGCCCGCCGTGCCACTCATGAGCAGGATCAGGATGCCCAAGGTGATGCTGGCAGCCAGCACCGTTAACCCGACCTTCAGTTGAGACCACTTCAACTGTTTCTGGCTAGGCACTGATCCTCCCTAAGAACGTCATGGCAACATTCTCCAACTGCGAAACACTAAGTGAATGCCAGCATGATAGCAGACAGTCGGCCTGGCCTTCACATCAGGCATGCCGGGCCTGCAGGGTTCCAGAGAGCAGCATGGCCGTCAAATAAGCCACAGCGCCGCATGCCAACGTGACATTCAGCCCATACTGAATGGCAATCATCATCGCCAGTACGGAACCCAGCACGCTCGAACCTGCGTTCACTGCCCACGCCCACTCCACTCCATTCTCCTGGAATGCGCCTTCTCCGGCGGTGGCGAACTCCGGCACGGGAGCGCTGGCCAGCGCCCGCAACCCGGTGGGGAACGGCATGCCCATGGCAAATCCCAAGGGAACCAGCAGGACGCCGCTCATCATCAGTTTTGCCACGAAGGCAAGCCCTTCCAGCGCGTTCAGGAGTCCGGGCAACAGGAATACATAGAGCAGGAGAATCCCCGCAATCAGGGCCAGGGGAAGCCAGGCGCGGCGGGTTTGAGCCAGCCACCTGCGAGATGCCAGACTACCGGCGCCGCTTGAAAGCAGCAGCAGGAATACGACCACGGTGAGGGCATAGGTCGGATGTCCCAGAAACAAAACGAATCGCTGGATGAACGCGATCTCGACCAGAATGTATCCCAGGCCTACAACCACGAAATAAAGCAGACGGACAGGGTGCTGCCCGCGTCCGCCCCGGACGGCCAGAGGAATTACCAGGAATGCGAGCACCGCCATCAAAGAGATCGCAAACACCATCGCAAGCACGACGACTCCCATGTTTACTTTCCAATCCTCGCCATGGTGGACACCTTTTTGAGCCAGCATTTGCCGTAATTTCACGGTGAAAAAGAAGAAGGGAGCATTGTCGGTTACCGGAGAGACATCGTACTTATATTGTTCGGCAAAAGCGTAGGGGTTGTTGCTCGCGATCAATGCAGAGAATGGATTGTTTTGGGGGCGAGACGGGAGATATAGAGCGACCAATGCGGGGTTCCTGTCCATGTGCGCCAACACCGTTTGTTCCTCCGCGGCGGTGAAGGCACTCTTGCTGGCCAGCACTACAACCGGACGTCCGTCTTCGTCGAGAGCTCCCTCCGATGCCACGATGAAATTCGCGGCAGGATTTTGCACTCCAATCTGGTGCAGCGCTTGCATCGCAACCGAAACCACACGCAACGCTTCGCGGGGCTGGCGAAACTCCCAGCGAGTGATCGCGACTATCCCGTCGGGCTTCAGATGCTCGAAGTACTCTCGAAAGGCTTCCACCGTATAGAGGCTGTTTTCACTCAAGGCGAAGGCTCCTGCAGCGGTTGAGGCCCAGGTATCCACCAGAGTCATTTGGACGACATCGAAATTCTCCTTGGTGTTGCGCACAAACGATCGTCCATCCGTCACCTCGATATGCACCTCGGGCCGCTCATACAAATGATAGGAATAATCGGCGTAGAGGCCGCGCATCACGGTATTGGCGATAATCGGGTTGATTTCAATCCCCGTAACGCTGGGGCTGCCGTTGGCTACGGCGCGAAGTACATCGACTCCACCGCCGGGTCCAATGATGGCGTATTCGCCCTGAGGGCGCAGAATGTTTGCCAGCGCCGGAGGGGCGGACATCAAATTTTTCTGCCATCCCGTCTCCGCCCAGTGTTTGGGGTCGGCATTCATGATCGAGGTGGAGGCGTCGGCGTCAATCACCACGACTTTTGCCCCGCCCTGGCGGTCCACTTCCACCCGGGAAATCGCGTTCCAGCGCGCGAACTCGACCCACGCCTGGTCACGAAGCTTGCCCTTGGCGTAGACCACGTCGATCAACTTTCCTGAATGGTTTGCGGAAATCAACAGCAGGAGGATTGCCGCCAGACCGAGGGTGAGTTTTCGCAGGTTCGCGCTGGCAGCCCATGTGCCCCCCGCAATGGCTGCCATTACGCCTGCACACAATACGGTGTTGGGTCCGCCCAGCCGGTTGAGCAGGGGAACAACTCCCAGACAAGCCAGGGCACCGCCGAGGAGGTCGGCTCCGTAGAGTCGCGAAATGTGTCGCGATTCCCTGGCAAAGAGAATCGAGAACTCCAGCCCGGTGAGAAAAAAAGGAATGGCAGAAGCCAGATAGATGGCCGCGAGCCGCAGGAAATTGACTGGCGACACTGCTAATGAAACTGGCACGTGCAGCACGATCTCCAGAACGATGGGGACTGCCAGAGCGTTAACCAGACAGAGCCATGCCAGCAGACTCCGGGTAGGGAAGCGTCCCAGCCAGTTCTTGCCGAGATACGCGAACACTCCGGCGGAGCCGAGGCCGAGCAGCGCAATCGAGATTGCCAGAAAAGCGAAGTGATAAAACAGCACCACCGAAAACAGTCGCGTCAGCGCCAATTCCAGCAGCAGGGCGGCGAAACTACTGATGGCAACGCCCGCCAGCAGGGCCCGATCGTGGGCCTCTCCCGACGGTTGGGTCCGGCGAGTCGGAGAAATTTCGCTGATCACTGGCATTCAATGTCCGTTGTGGAATGCGACAGTCTAACAGAAGCACTCAGCCGTCAGCGCTCTGCCATTTGTGCGGGGCGGCGAGCGGCGACTCGTCCGTCCCAGATTGGCCGATGCCTCAATTTTCCAGGATGACTTGCGCGATGGCGTACTCTTCGGTGTGGGAAAGTGAAAGGGCAATGTGCACGGCGCCCAGCTTGGACGCAAATTCGGCGGCCTTGCCATGGAAGGCGATGGTGGGACGGCCTCCGGGCTGGCGGGACACCTCAACGTCACGCCAGGTGACCCCATGATTCCAGCCCGTGCCAATGGCCTTCATGGCAGCTTCCTTCGCGGCGAAGCGGGCCGCGTAGCGCTCGACGCGGTTGGCCTTGGATTCGCAGTAGCGGATCTCGGCCTCGGTAAAAATCCTGCGCAGGAAGCGATCCCCGAAGCGCGATATGGACGCTGCGATTCGCGGGACTTCCGCTATGTCGATGCCAGTGCCGACAATCATGCGAATAGTGTAGCCAAGATTGGATCGAAGGGCCGCCGGCCTCGTTTACACCCTGCAGTAGTCTGGCCGCCAATTCTTGATGGCCTTCTTGATATCGGCAGGCGAGAGGTTCGCCGACAGTGTCCGCTCGACCAGCGTGGGCACTTCTTCGTCCGAGGCAAAGCGCAGTGCGATGAACTGGCCCTCGGTAAGCTTCGCAATTTGCGGGTGCAAGGAACTGGGCAGCAATGCGGTGAGCCGCAATCTCTCTTCAAGCCTTATGACCCGGTCCTGCACTTTCAGGGCGTATTGCCGGCTCCTGATTACGGCAACAATTATGGCGGTGTTGAACACCACAATCCAGAAGTGAATGAAGTTGGGGTGCCGTACCAGAAAAATCACACTGATGATCCAGGTGATCGCGAGGATCGGCAACACGAAGTAGTGGAACGGAGGATCCAACCTCACATGATTGGCGAGAGTCTGCGGGCGTTCGGCCATAGTCACCTCTTGGTTGTAATGGGAAGTCTAAATCAGGACGGCTAAAATCGTCTCGGCGGACAGATCGGCTCAGAATAATCGGTCGCCTCGATAGATGACCTGGCCGTCAATCAGCCGCGCCTCGGCCATAAGCTCATGCCTCTTGACCGGTCCAGCCCCGTCAATATGGAAGACTTCATGCCTGTGCGCGACAAGCCAGTCGGAAACCAGCATGCGATGGCAGTGGAAATACACTCGCTCGGCGCACATGTAGGCAGTGCGCGATTGCTCAGCCAACCTGATCAGTTCGGCAGCCCCCTGCTGAAAATCCGCAGTGAGCATGTAATCGGCATAGTTGCGGAAGCTGTCGTTGCGCAGCGCGAGGTTGGGCGAGTCATCGCGGATCTTCTTGCGCCGTCCGCCAAGGTCTTTGAGCCAGACGTAACGAATCCCGGCTTCGGGCAACGTCTTTTCCAGCGATTCGCGATTGAAATGAGGCAAGCGGCGTGACATGGGGAAGGAGCGAATATCAACCAGGGTCTGAATGGAGTGGGTTTGCAGGACTGCAACGAATTCCTCCAGCGGGCGGGTGGAATGGCCGATGGTGTAGAGGGTCGTCACGATATTTGACCGCGAGGCTACGGCACACGGAGGATTTCGAGGCGCGAAGAAATTAGTCGACGACTTGTTTGAGCGCGCGAATCACCGTTTTGTCCTGCTCCGGGAAGACGGTTCGCAAATCGAGCAACACGTGGTTTTCTTCCACGCGCGCGATGATCGGTGGATCAAAAGAGCGCAGGCTTGACGAGAGTTCGTCGGCGCTCAGCCCCTCACAAGTAATCGACAGCAATCGCGTCGCTAGCACCGCCGATGGGGCGGCTCCACCACCAATTACCGATTCGCCGTCCAGCACTTTGACCAACAACCGGGAAGATTGAGTTCCCTTCGCCACGACATCCGCCCGACTTCCGATCTCCTCCTTCGACAGACGCATCATGCGTAAAGCCGGAATGGCATCATGCTGGCCTTTCACATAGGCAAGCAACGTCGCTTCGAGTGCGGCGTACGTCAACTTGTCCGCACGCAATGCCCGAAACAGCGAGTTCGAACGCATGCGAGCGATCAGATCGCTGCGCCCGCTCAACATCCCGGCCTGCGGTCCACCCAGCAATTTGTCTCCGCTATAGGTGACCACATCGACGCCATGGCGCAGGCTGTCGAGGACGCTTTGCTCATCATTTACGCCAACCGAGCGCAGATCAAACAATGCGCCGCTGCCTAGGTCCTCCAACAACGGGATGTTGCGTTTGCGAGCGAGGTCCACCAGTTCCGCGACGTGCGGCTGCTCGGTGAATCCCGTGATCTGAAAATTGGAGCGATGCACCCGCAACAGCAAACGGGTTTTCTCGTTGATCGCTTTTTCGTAGTCTCCAATGCGCGTGCGATTGGTCGTGCCCACTTCCCGCAGGATGGCATTCGATTTCGCCATCACATCGGGGATGCGGAACGATCCACCAATCTCGACTAACTCACCTCGGGAAACAATCACTTCGCCGTTTTCTCCCAAGGTATTGAGGGCAAGGAGAACAGCTGCGGCATTGTTGTTGACCACGATGGTCGAGATGGTTGGCTTGGTGACTGGGGCGGGGACACCCGCGTCTACATGTTCGTCAAGGAGTTTGCGGAAGAGCCGGTCAACGTGGACATCGCGCTGGCCGCGTTCGCCCGTCTCGAGGTCGAATTCAAGATTGGAATAGCCAGCCGCGATTTGGCCGATGTGCTCCAGCGCGGAAGATGGAAGCGGCGCGCGGCCCAAATTCGTATGCAGAATGACTCCGGTAGCATTGATCACCGGCCGAAGCGAGGACGTTAACGCCTGCCGGACCCGCCACGCGACTGCCTCCTCTACTTCGGAAAGGGCTAGGTCGAGGGTGGGGGAATCGATCCACCCGGCGGCAACTTCGGCGCGCACAGATGCTAACACTCCCCGGACCGCTTCCGTGACCACTGCCGGTCCTTCGCTCGCCATGAGGGATTGCAGCTTGGGACTGCGGAGCAGTTCATCCACGGATGGAAATTTGCGATAGAGGTCGGCTTTGGATTGAAGTTTCACCGCCGACGATTATCCCACGGGAGCCTCGCAAAGTGGGTGGGGGCGTTGCTCCACCCCCCAATCAGCAATTACCTTCCCACAATCTGGCTCTTCAGTCCGGCAATCGCAGTCACGACCTCTTGCTGCTCGCGGGCCGGCACGTTGAACTTGTTCAGCGTCGCGCCTAGTGCTTTCACTGTGATCGTCCAATCTTCCTCGGTGATGCCCAAGCCAGTGTGGGCCGTCGTCATGTCGCGGCCGGTGTATGCGCACGGCCCACCGGTAGCCTTACAAAGAAAGTCCACAACATGCTGCCGCACTCGAGCCTTGGAGTCAGTGCTGAGGCCGACAAAGAAGCGCGATTCTTTCGGATCAGTGGCCAGACGGCCCAGGAAGTCGTCAGAGACGGCCGCCAGAGCGTCATAGCCGCCCAGGCGCTTGTACAGAGAGTCCTGAGATGTGGTCTGGGCGTGAAGTTGAGGCGCCGCGAAGCTGGTCAACACACTTCCCAGCACGAGCGCCAGAAGCAGGGAATGCCGTAAATGTTTCGCCATAGTCTAATCGTTCTCCTCTAATGGTTGAGTTTGTACCGACAATCCAAGTACGAAGCGTAGGGTATTTTGGATTTCTGCTCTGCGCCGGGAACCTACCGAGTCACCCGAGCTCGGGGCTAGCCTACCTCTACCAGCCCGTAGCTCTTGTGCCAGCGGGTGCGCATGTGACGCAGGGCTGCGTCAATCTCTGCTTGAGTGATTTCTGAGTTCGGACCGGCCAGGACCGCGGCCGCCTCGCGTTTGGCAGTTTCCAGCAACTGGCGGTCGCGGATCAGATTAGCTACCTGGAAGCTCGGCAGGCCTGCCTGGCGCGTCCCAAAGAACTCGCCGGGGCCCCGAAGCTCGAGATCAAGCTCCGCAATCTGGAATCCGTCGTTGGTCCGCACCATGGCATCGAGCCGCCGTTCTCCATCTTCAGAAATCTTGCCCCCGGTCATCAGAACGCAGTAGGACTTGGCCGCACCACGACCGATGCGGCCGCGAAGCTGGTGAAGCTGGGCCAACCCAAAGCGCTCGGCATGTTCGATGACCATGACCGTGGCGTTGGCAACATCCACTCCGACTTCAATCACCGTCGTGGCAACGAGGATGTCCAGTTCACCTTTCTGGAACAGGCGCATGACTTGCTCTTTGAGTTCGGCATCCATGCGGCCGTGCAGCACGGCGACCCGTAGATCAGGGAAAATCCGCTGGCTCAGCTCCCTATACATCTTCATGGCCGCTTTCAGTTCGTGCTCTTCGTTTTCCTCAATCACGGGGTAGACAACGTATATCTGATGTCCCGCTGCCACCTGTTTGCGCACGAACTCCCAGACCTCCGGGGAGCGGTCATCGGACACGCAGCGGGTTACGATCGGAGTGCGCCCAGGGGGCATTTCGTCGATCACACTCACGTCGAGGTCGCCATAGAGAGTAAGAGCCAGGGTGCGCGGAATTGGAGTTGCTGTCATAACCAGTACATCTGGTTCCGGGGACGTCGTGGAGTCATCGCCGGATTTCTTCATCAGCTTGAAGCGCTGCAGCACACCGAAGCGGTGCTGTTCGTCCACGACAACCATGCCCAGCTTCGCGAACTCAACTTTTTGCTCGATCAGGGCATGCGTCCCGATGACCAGCTGGGCGTTGCCTTGCGCGATGTGACGGCGGGTTTCGCGCTTGCGATCATCTTCCATCGAGCCGGTCAGAAGAACGACACGGTAGCCCGCACTTTCCAGAATGCGACGGGCAGAGAAGAAGTGCTGCTGCGCCAGGATTTCCGTGGGCACCATCAGCGCCACCTGGTATCCGTTTTCCATGGCGATAATGGCGGCTTCGAAGGCAACGATGGTTTTGCCGGATCCGACGTCGCCCTGCAACAGGCGGCGCATTGGGGAAGGCTTGCCCATATCCGAGGCGATCTCCTTCAGCACCCGCTTCTGCGCGGCAGTTGGATGGAACGGGAGAATCTTCTTGATGGCTGCGCGGGCGCGATCGTCCAATTGGAAAGCAATGCCCGTTTGCGCCTTCTGTTCGCGCCGTTTCAGCTCCAGACCCAGCTCCACAAAAAACAGCTCCTCGAAAATGAGGCGCACGTGTGCCGGAGTCCGGGAAGATTGCAGGTCTTCGAAGCTTTCACCAGGCTCGGGCCAATGAACCTTCAGCAATGCTTCCCGCGGCGACATCAGGCTCAGATGACGACGCACAACCGCAGGGATGGAATCGGGCAGATCCAGCGCGAGGTTTTCGAGGGCGGTATGGATGACGCGTCGAAACCAGCGCGAGGTCAGACGGCCTTGTCCAGCGGACTCATAAATGGGCACGATGCGGCCAATTTCGAGCGATGCCGCCAGCTTCTGCTCGGCGGAGTCGGCGGCATTGTCAGCTTCCCCGATAATCTCGAACTGGGGCTGTGTGAGTTGCAGGACGCCGCCCCGGTAGTCCTCCTCGACTTTGCCGTATAGCGCGACAATCTGGCCGGGCTTAAACTTATCCTTAAGATAGGCAGCGTTGAACCAGATACATTTCAGCCGCGTCCTGCCCTGGCCGGCGGTCATCTGAAAAATGGGCATGCGGCGGGTGCGGAAAAGACCGGAGGTTCGCACTTCGGCGACTACGGTCGCCATTTCTCCTGGGCGCAATTCAGAAATGCCCCGCGGATTGAGCCGGTCTTCGTAGCGAAACGGCAGGTAGTGCAGCAAGTCATCGAGGGTTTGAATGTCTTTGGCAGCCAGCAATTCTGCCAGGCGAGGGCCGATCCCCTTGATGTACTGAACGGATGTGCCCGGTTGCAGCATCTGAAGGAATGTTAGCAGGAGCGGCTACACCGCCCCGGTCCGCCAGCCGTACAAGCCATGTCTAAGGCCGTAGCCAATTTCGTCCACGCCCTGGCGGCCGTCCTCATTGGGAATGCGGTTTATTTTCTGATCGTCAGGTATCTGCCGCCCCAGGCTCACCACGCAGCCTTCCGAGTCGATCTCGGGATGGTAGTGGACTTCTGGATCTGCCTCGTCGTATTGGGCTTGATCAAGACCGTTGCTCGATGGAGACGCAATCCCAAGTCAACCAAGCTCTAGCGGGTTCGGAAAAATACCCTGCCTTGAAGCTTTGAAAGGGCACGGCTTCCTAGCCGTGCCCCAAGTACTTGGAAGATATGCGGCGCGGCTTAAAGCCGCACCCTTTCAAGACTCCGGTCGCCGATTTCGATGTTTTTTCACAACCTGCAGGGTCCTGGGCGGTCTCGATTCTGGACAAAGGTGTCTGGCCTTTTTACCCACCGGACGTTACTTTCGGAACCTCGGTACCTTCCCGCCCGGAAGATAGAATCTGGCCAGCCCAATGCAGAAGATTTCCATGCTGTATGACGCGAGTCAGGCAGTCCTTTCCACGTTTGAACTGGATGAGGTGCTGCAGCAGATTCTGACCATCGCGCGTGATTATTTTCACCTGCAAAATGTCGCCATCCTGTTGCGGGACAAGGATGAACTATACGTGCGCTGCCAGGTCGGCTGGGATGCCGGCCATGATGAAGTCCGGTTGCCGATAGGGACGGGGATCACCGGGACAGCGGCTCATCAGAAACGTCCGATCTACGCCGCGGACGTCACCAAAGACCCACGCTACATTCTGTCGGCAAAGAACACACGGTCCGAGCTCGCGGTGCCCCTCATGGTGCGGGACCTTGTGGTGGGTGTGCTGGATTGCCAGAGCGAGAACCTCAACCACTTCGATTCGGAGACGATTGACCTGCTGGCCCTGTTTTCCACCCAGGCATCCATGGCCTTGCAGAATGCGCGGCTGTACTCGCTGGAGCGGCGCCGTGCATCGCAACTGGAAGCCATCAACGAAATCGCGCAACAGATGACGGCTGTGCTGGACCTGAAAGAATTGCTTTCCAAAGTCTGCCTGTTGATCCAGCAGGATTTTGAAGTCTGTCACGTCTCGGTGCTTCTGAAAGACGAGGAAGACCTGGTACTGCGGGCCAGTCACGGAAAATTGACAGGACGCACTCCGGAAGGTGGACGGTTGCCGGCGGATGCAGGTCTCTGGCAACGAGCCCTGGCCGCAGGCAAAACCCTGATCGAGAATGATGTGAAATCAGTTTCCGACCTTGGACTGTGCGTCGAAGCTGGTTCGAGCATGTGCATACCTCTGGTCTCCTTCGGGCAGACCCTCGGCGTTCTGGTGCTGGATACGGCCCGCGCTCACGCATTCAACGTGAACGACACCCAGCCATTGGAATCGGTCGCCGACATTTGCGCGACCGCCATCCAGAATGCTCACTACGTCGAACGGGTCAAGCAACTGGCTTATCTGGATGGATTGACCGGAATCTTCAATCGCAGGTTTTTCGAACTGCGGATTGTGGAAGAAATCGAACGCGCACAACGTTTCGGCACAGGCATGGCGGTGGTTATGGTGGACATCGATCAATTCAAGCGCCTGAACGATGAATTTGGGCACCTCTTGGGAGACGAAGTACTGCGTCAGGTTTCATCGATTTTTCATCAGCAGCTGCGAAAAATCGACGTTCTGTGCCGCTACGGAGGTGAAGAATTCGCCATCCTGCTCTCTCAAACTAATGCGGTGCACGCCTTGGGCGTCGCGGAAAAGCTTCGCAAGACGGTGGAGGCTTGGCAGTTCCCGGGAGTTCCCCGTCCAGTCACCATCAGCGCCGGAACCGCAAACTATTCCGAGCACGGCAGCACTCGCGATGAGTTGGTCAAGGCGGCCGATGCAGGTTTGTACGCTGCGAAACAGGCTGGCCGGAATCGGGTTTGCCTCGCCCCTACTGCGAAACGCGTCTTGGGCGTTGGAGTGTAGAGCGGACACTCCTGTCCGCTTTCTTGACTTTGATTTTTCAGAATATAAGAAACTGGCGGACAAGAGTCTGGGCCCTGCACAGTCAAATTCAGAATTCGTTGCTGGATTCCCCGAATTCCTCTCTCAGTTCTCTTTCGATTTCGCGCCGGTGATCTCGTAGTTCCCGTTGCATGTCGCGCATCTGCCGTTGGAATTCCCCGGCGTGTCTTTGGACTTCCCTGGTCTGCCGTTCGATCTCCGGCCGAACCTGCCTAAGCTGGCGGTTGATGGCCTGTTCCATCTCCGGTTTGAGGTGGGCCATTTCAGACTGGAGCTTACTCATCTCCTCGCGGGTCTCGGCGTCGATCTCCGGAACTTCAATTTCCAAACTTTCACGGAACATATCTGATTGCTTGCGTTCCGGCAGGGTAATGGTAATGGTCTGTTCTTTCTTGTCGCGAATCACGCTGACGCTGGCGGTGTTGTCCGGGCGTGAGCGTAAAGCGTGGCTGAAGTCGCCACTGTCGTGAATTGCCTCGCCGTTGATCTTGACGATCACGTCGCCGGCGCGAAAGCCAGCCTTGTCCGCGCGGCTCCCCTTCTCCACCGAGCGCACCAGAACCCCCTGGCCACTCTTGGCGCCGAAGAAGTCTCCGAGCTGTGGCGTTAGATTCTCCACCATCAAGCCACTGCGCACCGAGGAATGCACCACCACGATCGAGACTGGCACATCGATGTCGGGCATCACCGGCATTACAGGCATGGTCGGCATGGTGAACTTGAATGACTTGCCGTCCGGTCCAAAATTGTGGCTATAGCTCTTCTTACGATCGGCAAGTTCCACTTTGAAGCTCATCGGCTGGCCACTGCGGCTGACGCCGAGGGTCACCACTCGACCTGGCGGAGTCTCCCGGATCATGCGGCGCAACTGCTCCACGCTCTGCACATCGTTGCCGTTCAGAGTGAGAATCACGTCCTGCTCTTTGAGGCCGGCCTTGCCTGCCGGAGCGTCCTGATCCACCATAGTGACTTCCACTCCACGCTCGTCCTTCAGATGGAGATCAGCAAGGCGATCGGGAGTGATATCACGCGTATCCACGCCCAGATAGGAACCGCTGCCCCAATCCTCGCTGGGGAAACCCAAGGATTCGCCAGGCGAAACATAGGACTGACTCTCCGCAGCCCAACTTGCCACCGCCAACAGCGGCGCCAGAATCATCGCTATCAAAATCGAGTTCCGCATATTCGCCTCCCCATATCCCAATGCGCTAGTGGTTAGCCCGCCGGAAAGAGATGTCCCCGGTGGTGGTCCGCACTTTGAGGACCGGACCGCCGCCGTTCACACTTCCTTCAGCCGAGACCGTCTTCGGCCCGTAGTCGCCGCCCTCGGTGGCAACTCGGATCTCAGGAAACTCCGAGCGAATTTCGTGGCCATTGGCAACTTCAATCGCAGCGCGGACGCTGATGTTCAGATTTGGAGCCAGGTAGACCGTGATGTCACCCGCCGAAGTTTCCAGTTCGGAATCGGCGCGTTCGCTGCCCGCTGCGACAAACTTTACGATGATTCCGCCGGCACCGGTTTCCGCCCGCGCGGACGGCACGCCATTCAATTCGATGCTGCCACCACCGGTCTCAGCCCGGACAGGCCCCTTCGCGGAACTCAGGCGGATACTGCCACCGCTGGTTTCCATTTCCGCCGGACCGCCGATATCGCCCAGGTCGATACTGCCGCCGCCGGTCGTGGCTTTCACGCGCCCGGCGCAGCGCTCCACCAGAATGCTGCCGCCGCCGGTTTCGAGCACGGCGCCCTGCAGGCCTGAAACCACGGTCACGCTGCCGCCGCCGCTGTCGGCTTCGATTTTTCCCTTCGCGGAATTCACTTTGATGGATCCGCCGCCCGTCCGCAGGCTTACGTCAGACGCCACATTGCCCACTTCGATCCCGCCACCACCAGTTTCGGCGTTAATCGTCCCGCCAATGTCATCGAGGTGAATGCTGCCTCCACCGCTCTGGGCATCAACCCGGCCCGTGATTCCCGTAGTGCTTACGCTGCCACCGTCGGTTTCGACTTTGACTTCATCCATTGCGCGCGGAACGTTAATTACAAAATCGCCGGAGAATTTGTGCGGCCTCCCACCTTCCCAATCGCCCACGATCCAAGCCGTGTCTCCGCGCACGTAGGCGCTGACTTTGTAAGAATCGAAGTCATGCCGCGCACGATTTTCCGAGCCTCCATAGGAATGATTGCGAATGACGTAGCTGATGTCCTGCTGCGAACCGCCTTCCACGTGTATCGAGCCAATATCGATCTTTACCCTTAGATTCTTGACCGTCGCAAGACTCCCGGTGATCTCCTGCGTCCAGTTTCCCCCATCACCATAAACACGGGTCTGTTGCGCGCTTGCCAGCGGCAAGGTGATCAACAGCACCGCAACGAGTTTAGAGAGCTGCTTCAACATTCACCTTCCATTCTCTTCACTACACCTCCGACTGCTATTCCAACCCATTCCCACACAGCTCCCTCAATCAAACTCTGGCATCTGGGCCAGCATGGTACGAGCCTGCGACCGGATGTATTGGTTCTGATCGCTCTCGGAGAGCTTTTGCAGAACCGCTCGCACGCTGCTGTCAGCACGAACGGGCTCAAGCAAATGCATCGCTTCGGTTCGAGCCCCCGGATTCGAATCATGCACCAGAGCTTCAAGCATCACGTCCCGCACCCGCGGATCGCTCTTCACAAAAGGCCCCAGGGCGTCCAGCGCCTTCAGCCGTACTCCCGGATTGGAGTCATACCGCAGGGCATAGATCAGCGCCTCGCGAACGTGACTGTTATTCGGCTCCTGGGTCAGCAAATCGACGGAATCCATACGCACGCCCGAGTTGTAATTGTTCCGTGCCGCAAACAACAGCAACTGCTGAATGCGTTGATCGTTCAGCGAGCCTTGCGCTTCCTGGGTAGAAACCGTGTTGTACTTGATGCTGATGTGATTCGAGCTGGAATCCTGCGAGATGGACTGAATCCCGGTGATGGAGGATTCGGATGGCGCGCCTGCTGGACCAGAAGCAATCGAAGCTGGGTTCCCGCTTACAACCTTGTAAGTCGTTCCAATGCCGCCGGCAAAGCCAACAATAAAGATGGTTGCAGCCAGCGCAGGTGCAAAACGAATCTGCCGGAACCATGCAGCGGGATCGAAGATCAGCCGATGCCAAAATCTTCCCTGCTCCGCGGTTTCCAGCCCTTCCTGAAGCCGCATGCGCGAAGCCGCAACCAGGTTGGGTGAAGGCTCCTCGACTGGCAATTCGGAAAGCAATGCGTGGAACTTGCGCGTCGTCTTGAGTTCGGCACTGCAGTCCGCACAGCGCGCCAGATGCTGCTCCAGTTCATAGCGAGCGTCATCGGGCAGCTCGTTGTAAACGTACAGCAGAACGTTTTCTTTAACCCACTCGCATTTCATGATCGAACCCCCTCGGGGGAAAACCTCATCTCATGTCCGCCAGCGCGCCCCTTAATTTCTGCGTAGCGCGGAACAAAGTGTTCTTGGCCGTTTCTTCAGTCGTATTCAGTACCTCGCCCACGGTCCGCAGCTTGAGTCCGTGGTAATGCTTCAGCTCGAAAACCATGCGTTCCCTTGGCGTCAACTTTTCCAGCGCGCGCCCGATCCGCGTTCCAAGCTCGCGGCGCATCAGATCTTTCTCGGGATTCGCGCCCGCGCGCCCATCCGGCACCTGATCCAGCACATCGTACTGTTCTCCGGCCGCGTCCGTCGCTACCGGAGCATCTTCCTTCCGCACCTGCTTCTTGCGCAAGTGGTCGAGGCAAAGATTCGTCACGATGCGGTAGATCCAGGTATAAAACGAGCATTCAAATCGAAAGTTGCCGATGCTCTTGTAGGCCTTCAGGAAAGCTTCCTGATAAACGTCCTGAGCTTCATGATCCGAGCCGGTGAGATGCATCGCGAGCCTGAGGACCGCTTGGTCGTAGTGCCGCACCAATTCCTCGAAGGCGGCGCGATTGCCACGCTGCGCTTCGCGGACCAGTAGTGTGTCATCAATACGGCCTGAAGCTTGCCCAGTCATAAGGCCCCGTAACCGGGGGTCGTCCTGGATTCCGCCAGCTTCTTCCCTTTGGTCCCGTCTGGCTAACGGATGGGAACCCTCGCCAACTGCAAATGGTACAGCCCACGCATCGGCCGGCATATCTTCCTCTGCCTCGACTGCACCGGGACGCCATTGCCGTTCTTCCCGGTTGCATAGCTATGGACGGGCGAAGACCTCAACCGTGAGCAGAAATTATAGGAGTTTGGCAGGATTTCTGCCGCGAAACTTGCATGCAACACATTGGGAGCACAAAGCTTATTGCGCTAGCACAAGCCCGCGGGTGACCAAAGTATCGAGCGCTGAAAGGGCCTAACCCAACTGCTTTTTGAGCTGAAAGAGCTCAACGCCACTGCTTTTGGGTGGCGCAGCGCTTCCAGCGCTGCGGCAAACTCGCTCAGTTGAATACGGGGTTTGGTTATTCCGCTGCTTCCTTCTCAATCACCACTTTCAAGTGCGCAGTCACGTCCTTGTGCAGCTTGATCGGAATCATGAATTCACCCAACGTCCGCAGTGCCTCGTGGAGTTGCACTTTGCGGCGATCCACATTGAAGCCTTTCTTTTCGAGCGCGTCCCCGATGTCACTGGACGTGACAGAACCGAACAGTTGATCATGTTCTCCGGAGCGGCGCTGGAAAGAAACTGAGAGGCCGTCGAACTGCTTGGCCAATTCATCCGCTTGCGCCTTCTCTTTGGCCGAGCGGCGGACCGATGCCGCCTTCATCTGCGTAATCACCGCCTTGTTGCCGGCAGACGCTTCAATGGCTAGCTTTCGTGGCAGCAGATAATTCCGGCCGAAGCCCTCGGCAACTTTCACCACATCGCCGCGCGAACCCAGCTTAGCTACGTCCTCTTTAAGAATGACTTCCATAAATGACTCCCGTTCCTAAGATGTTCATTCTCGAACTCTCACGGACCCAAAGCTGATCCGTGAGAATCCGTGCATATCCGTGGCTCGCCTTTAGGCAGCCCGGCCCGAAAACGGCAGCAACGCAATGTTGCGCGCCTGCTTGATCGCCAGGGACAGACGCCGCTGATGCGGAGTGCAAACGCCCGTCAGCCGCCGCGGAACGATCCTTCCGCTCTCTGCGACGAACTGCGCCAGCAGACGGATGTCCTTGTAGTTGATGGCCTCAATCTTTTCGACGCAGAACTTGCAAACTTTCTTGCGCCGGAAATATTTGCGCCCGCCAGGGCCGCCGCCCTCGCGGCCTCCGCCCGGTCCGCCAGGACGAGAAGAGGGACGCCGTTCGCCACGATCGGGCCGGTCGCCGCCCGAGGATGATCCCGAGGATGATTCCGATGATGTTGGTCTAGTTTCGTCAGCCATGATGCTCCTTAAATCTGTCGTTGGTCATCGGTCGTGAGTCGTCGGTCAGTTGCCACTTCTTTGTGGCTAACGACGAGCGGCCAACGACCGACGACGGTTTCTACGCCGTCGCTGCCGGAGCTTCTCCAGCAGGCTCAGCCGGGGGCGCGGGCGCCGCGGCCTTCCGCTTCGCCTCCTTGATCGCCTTGATCTTGTCCAATCGCTTCTGCTCTTCGTCGATGCGCACGGTCAGGAACTTGATCACCGGTTCGGTGACTCGCAGACGGCGTTCCAGTTCATGGATCAGGCCACCACCGCCTTCGACAGTCAGCAAAACGTAAATGCCATCGTGAAATTTCCGTACGGTGTACGCCAGCCGCCGCTTGCCCATGCGTTCCACGCTCTTCACCTGCCCGGAAGAAGCCGCCACTGCGGTTTCCAGCGTGGAAATAAGTTTGTCCTGGTCCTCTTCCGCCATATCGGGGCGGACGATGAACATCAGCTCATAAGTGCGATTCATTCCATTGTCTCCATCTTCAGCTACTCTTTTTCCGCTTCTACCTTACGATTAAAGCGGTTCATCGCAGCGGCAGCGCCCTCGGTCAAGATTGCCTTCACCGCATCAGCTGCAACCACTAGCATCTCGTCCACAACCTTGAGCTGCGCCTTGCGGAACGGCGACAGCAAATAACTCATTCCGTCTTCGACTTTGCGGTCCGGCGCAACCCCCATCCGTATCCGCAAGAAATGCTGCGTGCCCAGGGCATTGATGATCGACTCGATCCCGTTATGCCCTGCCGAGCTTCTCCTCGTATGCAGCCGAAGCGTGCCCAGCGGAAAATCCAGCTCATCCTGGATGACAATCAGATCCTCTTCGACCCTGACGTCATGCTTCGCCACCAACTCGCGCACCGAGACGCCGCTCAAATTCATGAAAGTCTCGGGCTTGGCCAGCAAAACCGTTTCCGAGCCAATCACTACTCTTCCAGTCAGCGCCCGGCATTGCCGATTTCTGACTTCAATCCCGTGCTCGTTCGCAATCGCATCAACCGCGAGAAAGCCCAGATTGTGCGGCGTGAACTGGTATTCGATCCCCGGATTGCCCAGCCCAACAATAAGTTTCATGTTCACCACAGAGGCACAGAGTCACAGAGAAAATCTGTCGTTTTATTTGGGCTCGCAATCCAAGCCTTCTCTGTGTCTCTGTGACTCTGTGGTGAAATCTACTTCTTCTCTTTCTTCTCGGACTTCTCCGCCTTCTCGGCGGCAGGCTCCGCACCCTCTTCGCCAGCTTCCTGCTTGCCCTTCTTGATGACCTCGGGCTCGGCAGGGGTTGCGCCCGCTTCGGCAGCAACCGCTTCCGGCGTAGCCGCCACTTCTTCCTTGACCGAGATGACCGTAGCCACCGGCTGATTCGGATCGGTCAGGAACTTCAGCTTGTCACCGTGCGGCAGATCGGACACGCGCAGCACTTTGCCAAAAACCAGCTCGGAAACGTCAGCTTCAATATTCGCCGGAATATCGGCGGGCAGACACTCGATCTCAACCTCGCGCAAAATCTGCTCAAGAATGCCGCCCTGCTGCTTCACGCCAGCTGCTTCGCCCTTCAAAATGATCGGGACATTGACGGTTAGAGTCTTGTCCATTGCGATCCGCTTGAGGTCGATATGCAGCAGCGCCCCCTTGATAGGCTCGTACTGCCAATCCACGATCATGGCCTTGGTGCGTTCGCCGCCATCGAGAGCCAGATCGAAAATCGTGTTGTAGCCTGTCTCCGAGCGCAGAATGCGCGAGACCTGCCGGGGATCGAGGCTCACCGACAATGCGTCCTTGCCGGCGCCATACAATACCGCTGGGACTTTCCCGCC
Organism: uncultured Acidobacteriota bacterium; assembly: GCA_963788605.1. GTDB lineage: Bacteria > Acidobacteriota > Terriglobia > Terriglobales > Acidobacteriaceae > JABDBE01. The sequence continues at coordinate 55,484 of CAWBHD010000010.1, forward strand.
AACGCGGACCCGGCGTGCATCGTTCTTTGTGCCAGCTACTCGTGGCTGCGCTTCCAATACGTTGTTTTCGGTTGCAATTGCCATAATTTGATTCCTATCTACAAAAATAACTTGCTGACAGATGTTTCTTCGTGAATTGACTGAATCGCGCGTCCGATCAACCCCGCGATCGACAAAACTTTGATCTTCGGCTCGTTTCGCGCCGCCTCACTCAACGGGATCGTGTTAGTCACGACCACTTCGCGGATGTGGGATTTCGCAATGTTTTCCACCGCCGGCCCGGAAAGCACCGGATGCGAAGCGCAGGCATAAACCGCAGTCGCGCCGTTCTCGACCAGAGCGCTTGCCGTCTTTACCAGCGTCCCCGCCGTGTCGATCAGGTCATCGATCAGCAGGCAAGTCCGCCCGTTGACATCGCCGATCACGTGCATGACCTCCGCCACGTTCATCTCCACCCGGCGTTTGTCGACGATAGCAAGAGCCGCGTCCATCTTCTTAGCGAAGAAGCGAGCGCGCTCCACACCGCCCGCGTCCGGGGAAACCACCGTCAGATCGGGCAAGTTCAGCCGCCTGAAATAGTCCACCAGCACCGGCGACGCGAACAGGTGATCCACCGGAATATTGAAGAAGCCCTGCAACTGCGGCGCGTGCAAATCCACAATCAATGCCCGGTCGGCGCCTGCCGTGGTCAACAGATCCGCCACCAGCTTCGAAGAAATCGGAACCCGGGGCTTGTCCTTGCGATCCTGTCGCGCATATCCAAAATACGGAATCACGGATGTGATGCGTCGCGCCGACGCCCGCTTAAGGGCATCCATCATCAGCAAAAGCTCCATCAGATGCTCATCCACCGGCCGGCAGGTAGGCTGCAGGACAAATACGTCCGCGCCCCGCACGTTCTCCTGGATTTGGACGTAGGCTTCTCCGTCGCTGAAGCGCGTCACCTGCGCCTGCCCGCGAACCAAACCGAGAAAGGCGCAGACTTCATCGGCCAGCGGTTCATTCGCCGTCCCGCAGAAGATTTTGAACTTATCGTCCACGCGGGTGCGCTGAGGCTTGCGCTCCGATTTTTCGTCGGTGCCCATTTGAGCCTTCTTCTCCGTCGCTGTCGCAAGAGTTGCCATAAGTTCAGCTCTCAGCTGTCAGCTTTCAGCCCTCAGTCTGGTCAGCTGAGAGCTGACGGCTGAAAGCTAATAGCTGCTTTTCTGGCTGGGCCGCTAGGATTCGAACCTAGACAAAGTGCTCCAAAGGCACTTGACCTACCATTAGTCGACGGCCCAGTTTCCCTGAAAAACGACTTTCAATTGTTGGTTGACGATCGGCTGGCTCTTCTAGTGTAACTCGCCGCCCAGAATCGGCAATCGGAAATCATCAATCGAAAATCTTCTTCCAGTACTGCGGGCGCGTCAGCGTAGTCGTGGCCGTGGCCGGAATGCCGCCTTTGCGCAATTGGGCCGCAGCTTTTTCCGCTGCCTCCCGTGACGCAAACAACCCATAAGTCGCGGAACCGGAGCCGGACAGCGAGGCATAAACCGCGCCTGCGCGTTCGAGCACACTTTTGACCTCACGTAATGCGGGATATTGAGGAAAGACGACTCGCTCAAAGTCGTTTTCTATCCCGGTACGGACGAGGTCGAGAAGCGGGGTCTCGGCCCGGCCCCTGCCTTTACTCACAGGGACACCGGATAAAGCCCTCCCAGACCTATGCTTCGTCTGGGACTGACCGCCCAGCCACGCAGAAACCACGCGACCGAACTCATTCATTCTATCGGACCCAGCAGGAAGCGTCAATTTAGCTCCGTCGGCCGTCAACAAATCCCAATCCGCAAACGCCTTCGGAGTCGAAACTCCGATGTCTGGAGTCGCCACCACACAAGCAATCCCCGGCAAGTCCGGCACCGGATAAACCTCCTCGCCCCGTCCAACACCGACCACGGTCCCACCAACCAGGAACAAAGGCAAGTCCGACCCAACCTCCGCCGCAATCCGCATTCTCTCAGCGGCAGACAGCTCTTTCTTCAACGCCCGTTCCAACCCCAGCAACGCAGCCACAGCATTCGCCGAAGCCCCGCCAAGTCCGCCCTGCACCGGCAACCGCTTCTCGATCTCGATCACCACCCGCCCACGTGCCTCGAGCGCCGCCATAGCGCGTTCGACGATCCGCCAGCAGGTGTTGGACTGGTCCGTCGGAACGCGCCAATCTTCGCAATGAACCTCGAGACCCGACCCGCGTCCCACCGACACGCGAATGACATCGTGCAAAGCGATCGTCTGATAAACAGTCCGCAGCTCATGAAAACCGTCAGACCGCAGCGCACCAATCCGCAAACCGAGATTGATTTTGGCGAAAGATCGAACTGTGATGAGCATGAAAGGTACCGAGGTTCGCAGTGGCTAACGCTTAAATAAGAAAGTCCTTTCGCGTCAGCTTCTTACCGGAATTTCCATGGGGACTGGGCATTCTGCATTAATTAAGATTCATGCCCAGAATGGAACATACCGGGCATATTTCTTGGAAGTGCCAACCCTCTCATCTAGCTTGACCATCCCCGCATCAACGGTCGCGGCTATCGCTTGCGAAGCGATAGCACTTTTCGATTCCGGCAAACCAAAGCGTTGGCGCAACGATTGATTCGTCATGCGTTCTGACATCACATATTTCAACGCACAGTGCTGATAGCAAGCCCGGACGCGGTCTGCCTTATCCATAGCCCCAATCTTAACTGGCCCGTAAATTGTGACTTGTGTTCTGACGTCGTCGGATACAAAACTCGGCGCTGGCAATTGGTAAAACTCTGCCGCATGCACGACCTTATCGATTCCGCTACCTTTCTCTTCGCAGATGCGCATTCGACGCATGAAATCAGCCAGGCGCTCGTTGCGCGATTGGTACCCGTCGATGAATCTCTCAGCTGGCACAATCGGTTGTCCCGGGTTGGAAATATCGATCCGATTGCTGTAAATGTCTACCACCGTCGTTGCTCCAGTTATCGAAAAATCCTGATGGATCATGGCATTCGCAACGAGTTCTCTAATGACAATCTCCGGCACGAGTTTAATCTCAGTCCTGAGCGCGTTCTTGATGGCCTCATTTTGCGGCATTTGACTCACGACGAAATTGACCAATCGCTGGAAGCCAACCGCATAGCCCATCGTGCCTATTTGATCGAGCTTGGTATCAAGCTTTGACTTCCCGGGATACACAACGACTCGTGGAGCTTTGCGAGATAAATCTGGGAATTCTGCAATCTTCTTGGCAAGGAGTAGTCCGCCAAGTCTTCTGATCGAGTAGGTGTTGCCAGTCTGGTCGACTAACCTCTCACTCGTTAACCGGTCGATTACACCGTTTCGGTCAGTCGGGTATGGCAGTTTGAGCAACTCAAAAAACGTCTGCGTGTCCAAGAGTCGGATAACTTCGTCAACGGCAAGACCGGCCTTGGAATGTTCTTCAAGCCAGTCCGGCTTGCCCTCCGCAAAAATCTTGCGCAGCTGATCGTCGCTCATTGGAACCAGGGATTCGCCCAAGCGCATCAGGTATTTTCCATCTAGATGGTATGCAGTTCCTTTTAGGCGTGACGGAACGGAGAACACTAGGACCCGACCCGCCGGATGATCAACCTCATCGATATCCACCCGGAATCCCACCGCCTGAAATATCCTCTCGGCAATTGCGATAGGACTCGGAAAGGCTCTTGTACCAACCACGTCGCGCGGCGGTTTGTTAGTGACCCCGAGAACCAGATGTCCACCGCCCTCATTTGCTATCGCGACGCAATAACTGAAGAGCTTGTCGGTATCGTACTGATTCTTTGCCTCCTTGAATTCGAGCGTTTGCGTCTCGGTGGGTGCGGCGCGCCAGATGTCCACCTGTTCCGGGGTAATCGGCATACCGACAGTCTACGACACAGATGTCCTTCTGGTTAATCAAGCAATCTTCGGCTGGTGAATCGAAGTCGTTCTTGGCAAAGTAGCGGATTGTACGGCGTGGAAGTAGCATTCGAGTGGAAACAAATCCGCTCTAACTTCTCCGCTTGTAGTAAATTGCGAACTCAAACCCCAGATTCGCCGGGAAAATCTCCGCCACTTTCCGCAACCGCTCCGCCATCTGCGCCGGCGCCAGCAGCGGATAGTCCCGCTCCCTCAGGTCGTAATAATCGACATCAATAAATAAAGACAGCAAATAGATCGAAATCGCGTCCGCGAAAGTTGCCATGAAATACTCGTGCTTATACTTCTCCGCATCCGCACCGGGGATGGTCGCCCCTTTACGCGACTCCCAGGCATCGAGCGAAGTCTCGCCGCGTGCCCCAGCCTCCACTTGCTTCCACACCAGGTCGGCAAACTCTTGCGAGACTCCCGCCTTCTCGACTACCGCATGCCCGACATTGATATAAAACTCGAAGGCAATCGAGAATTTATCGTCCATCAGCCGGGTGGAGATAAACACGCACTGCGAGTCGCCCAGATCAAGATTGCGATGGCAAACCGCATTGTCGCTAAGCGCAACGTCATAGCGATCGGCGATCACAGTCTCGTCGCCCTGATTCACCGTCAACGGCACAAAATAATAAGCCTTTCGTCGCAACGCGGCGGCCGCTGTGTCCGGAACCGCAGCCACCATCCGCTCCAGATCGGAAGCAGCTACCGTAACTTCGCCAGAGATGGCGTAACAGATGCCATTGGGAGCTTGCGAGACCGGAGTCTGCCGAACAACTTCCTCCGGCGGACGCGTGATTGGAGCAGCGGCTTGCGACATAGCAAGTATTCTAGCGCACTAAGCAAAACGAGCTCGTCAGCAGCGTTAGAATCGAGTCATGCTCCCCGCCCAAGCGACCACCGCCAAGCCCCGCTGGTACGCGATCCCCGTCCGGGTATTGCTGGTGACTTTCCTGCTGACCCTGCTTGCGTTCGCCGTCAGCCTGCTACTCGGCATTCTGGGACTCGTGGTCGCAGCGCGTTTGCATGGTGTCCATCCCAACATGACCGGCGCGTATCGTCACATCGCACTGCCGATTGCGGCAGTGGCCTTTACCGTCGTTTTTATTGCAGTGACTGCAATGGAAATCCGCCGTTACCGCCAGACCAAAGCCCTGGCGGAGATTGAACGGGCGTTTCCTTTGTGAACCTTTGTGTCCGGAGCCTGCCCTGAGCGTAGTCGAAGGGTGGTTAGCGTCTTTAGCAAGGTGCAATTAACGCCCTCAGTACGCCCTCACGAAGAAGTAAACCGTCATCCCAGTCCCCACCAGGATGACGCACCAACGCACCCACGCTTGCGGCACTTTCAGGGCATAGTGCGCCCCAAAATAACCACCCACGACTGCACCGACAATCATCACCACAGCCTGCGGCCAGAACACCGCGCCCTTCAGAATAAATACCAGCACCGCGATCCCATTGATCGCCATCCCCAGCACGCTCTTCAGCGCGTTCATGGCATGGATATCGGTCATGCCAACCGCCGCCAGCATTGCCAGATTTACAATGCCCACGCCGCCACCGAAGTATCCGCCATACACCGCAACGAACAGTTCGAAGATCGATGCGCCGACGATGGCAGCCGTCGTGGCGTCCCGCCCAACACTGGAGGCGCGCCCTCCCGCCAGCTGTTTACCAAAAACAAACAACAGAGTCGCTCCCAGCATCAGCCACGGAAGCACCCGCATGAAAGTGTGAGCCGGCGTCTTCAACAGCAGGAACGCGCCCATCAACCCGCCGGCAAAGCTGGTCGCGAGCAGCGGAACCATCACCCGCTTTGGCACATCCAACCGGTTGCGATAGGCGCCGCCACTGGCCGTAACCCCGGTCCACAGTGCCACGGTATTAGTTGCATTGGCGGGAATTGGCGGAATCCCGGTAAACAGCAGCGCCGGAAAGGCAATGAAGCTGCCTCCTCCGGCCACGGCATTCAAGGCCCCACCCAGAACACCGGCCACGAAGAGAAAGATAACGGTCTCGAAGTTCAAGGATTAAGGTTTTATCACACTCTGGCGATGCGGAGGTTTCGGAACAGCGGTCGCAGTAACAGAGAGAGATGAGAACGGGAAATCAACAGCAAGATCAACGGCGGCGGACAAGAGTGTCCGCCCCACACGTTCATTCGCTACGGGTGAGCGGACGAACCGGCGGCTGTTCACTCCCCCGCAACAAGTGCCAGGCTTCCTTGAAAGGTGCGTATTTGGCGTTCTTCCTGGCCGGAGACAGGATCAAGGCAGTCGTAGACCTGCCTACGACCTGAATGGGGACGATGTACCAGACATCCTTTGCTATGACGTACATGGCGATGAAGTCGATTTCGTCCTGGCAGTAAGGTTTGTTCCCGCCACGGGCACTACAGACGTAGTAATGGCCCCGCCTGCGAGAAGTCGATTTAACTTGCACGCGCTGGAAGCGGCCGTTGTACTCGACGACGAAATCGTAGCGCCGGCTGTCTCCCCAGGGTTTGGTGATGTGCAAACCGTGCTCAGCCGCGCGCGCCATGAATCGCATCTCGGCCCACTCACCCCTTTCCTTGGAGTGCATCAAGGACACTGCTTGATTTTTCATTTTGAATTTTTGCCGGAAATAGAAAACGCGGCCAGAAGGGCCGCGTCTGAGAATTGATCTCTATTTCAAGACTAGCATTTTCGAGGGGGTAAACGTGCCATGTTTGGGAACTTTATATTTCCAGTGCGCTCATCGACTTAAGCCCGGTCGTGTAAATTTGCCATATTGACAAGCGTTTTCCCGAATTAGGAATAACCGGCAGCTAAGGGGCGAAGGGTTCGCCGATGGGGCGTTGATTCTGATCTTCACAACCCCAACCGCAAAATCGGCGGACAGGAGTGTCCGCCCTGCATGTTTCACTTCAATCCTTCGACCAGATAAAGGTCAGCGAGCATGCGGTGGTACCCGAAGACGCAGGTCTTGGCGTCGGGCGTCATGAGGATTGGGCCGATGTTCTCGACGCCGGCGGGATCCGACGGCATGAGTTCCTTCCACAGCGTGCGTTTCCCGGTTTGCAGATCGAGGTGATAGACCCGGGCCGGCAATTCGCCCGGTTGATAAATATAAAGAGACTGCCCATCAGCGCCCCATGTAATCGGCTGTTCCCCAGGGTTCAACCCGGCAACCAGGCGAGGCTCACCACCAGCCACGGGATACAAATATCCCTTCTGATCAGGCCCAATCCCAGCCACCAATTGCGAGTTCGGCGAAATGGTGAAAGCCGTGCCATTCACGCCTTCCGGCGAAATCGCCTGGCGCTTTCCGGATGCAAGATCATGGACATAAAGCCTCACACCCTGGCCCGGCTCGTCCGCCGTGTACAGAAGCCGTTTGCCATCGGCAAACCAGCGCACCCAGGTGTGATTGACATTGTCTCTGGTCAGTTCTTTCGGTTCGCCCGCGCCCGTAGCCAACAGTTTGAGCTGCGATGGCGATTCCTGAGTCTGAGCAATCGCCAACTTCCCATCGGGAGACAACGCAACGGCTCCGCCTTCGCCCAATAGCACAGCCGGGGAACCATCTGTTTTGCGTAGGTAGACGGCGTAGGTCATGCCGCTGGATTTTGAGTAATCGAGCGCTCCGCCTCCGCCTTCCTCATCGAACAGCAGCGTCTTGCCATCGAGTGAGAGATCGGCGGGATAGGTGTAGTCGAGCCAGGACAACTCATGCTCCTTGGGATCGCTGGCAAAAACTCCCACCAGCTCACGTCGCCAGGTAGCCCGAACCAGCAGCACGCGCCCATCTTTCGCGATGTCGAGTAGCATCAGAGCGCCCGGCAATCGCGCCACGATGCGTTGCTTGCCGTCGAGCGAAGTCGCGTAGAGTGTCCGGTCCGTCCCCGACTTGCTGGCAGTAAACCAAATCTCCTTCCCATCGGGAGCCCAAGCCAGCCCTTGAATCGTGAACCATTGCGCCGAGAGCAGCTTCTTGTTTCCAGCCTTGTCGACAATGGCCAGCGACCCGCTATCATCGCCCTGCAACGGATGATCGGCGAAGGCAATGTAATCTCCCTTGGGAGAAACGCGCGGATGCCCAATCCATCCGCCGGTCTGATACAACGGTTTTCCTATCGGATATTCCAGACGGTTTCGTCCGCCCAGGTCGCGCACCACGCATAGGCTGGTTCCATCCGATGACCAGTCCGCCCACTGCACCTGCTCAAGCACTTCGCGAGGCGCGCCTCCCGAAAGCGGCGCGCGCGCCAGCGTGCCCATGCTCACCCAGGCGCCGATGGCTTTGCTGTCCAGCAACACGGCCATCTCGGACGTCGCAGAAATGGACATAAGCTGCGTCCGACTCAGACCCATGGAGCGCGATTCGGGTGCCTCAGGGCGCGCGGTAAAAACATCCACCGGGTTTCCCTGCCACGCCGCGCTGTAAAGAATGGTCTGACCATCCGGAGCAAAGCGCGCCGAGCGAATGCTGCCACGACGAAACGTGAGCTGCCGATAGAGCGGGGGCGGGTCCGGAGGTTTGGTAAATATAAACTTGCCGGCAAGCAATCCCGCAGCCACGGCGGCCAGCAGGCCTGCAGCCAATATCGCTCGCGATGGAGCGCCCTTGCTCTGCGCGCGAACCGGCGCGGCGCTCACGCTGGTCGACGTGCTCGACCCAGATACGGATGACGCCGACGAACTTGACCCAGCGGTTTCGGCAACCGTCGAGGTGCGCGACGAATCGAGCGAGCGCTTCAACCGCTTCAGATCGGCACGCATCTCCGCCGCCGTCTGGCAGCGCATGTCGCGATCTTTTTCCGTCGCCTTGCTGATGATCTCGTCGAGCTTGACCGGAACTTCGGGATTAAGGCGCGTCGCAGCCACCGGCGTGCGATTGAGAATGGCTTCGGTGATGACTGCGGAAGTTTCCCCGCGGAAGGGCAAAACTCCCGTCGCGATTTCATAAAGCACCACGCCGAACGAGAACAGATCGGTTCGGCCATCGAGTTCCTTGCCCCGTAACTGCTCGGGAGACATGTAGGCGACGGTGCCAACTGCGGTTCCGGGACTGGTCAAATCCAGGCCGCTGGCGTCCGCCCGGGTCTGTGAGTCTCCGCTGGTGGGCTTGGCAACGCGGGCGATCTTGGCCAGTCCGAAGTCGAGAATCTTGGCGTGGCCGCGATCGGTGACGAAGATGTTTGCCGGCTTGATGTCGCGATGCACGATGCCCTTGGCATGCGCCGCGTCGAGCGCGTCAGCCACCTCGATGCCGATGTTCAACAGGCGTTCCAGTTCGAACGGGCTGCCCTGAATCATGTGCTTCAGCGTGGTGCCGCTGAGGCACTCCATCACGATGAAGAGATGGCCTTCGTGCTCACCAATTTCATGGACAGTACAAATGTTGGGATGGTTCAGCGCCGACGCCGCGCGGGCTTCGCGGCGAAAACGTTCCAGAGCCTGGGGATCGTCGGAGGCTTCCTCCGGCAAAAACTTCAAAGCCACGAAGCGGCCGAGCGCCGTGTCTTCGGCTTTGTAAACCACACCCATACCACCGCCGCCCAGCAATTCCACAATGCGGTAGTGGGAAATCGTCTTCCCGATCATCGTTGGTTAGTGGCCAGGCCCATGGTTGATAGGGGGAACACGGGCGCAGCCATCTTAGGAGGGATTTTCCGTTCCGTCAATGTGGAACGTGTGGCGCGGGCGCACTCATTCACACTGCAGCAAATGCCACGCATCTTTGTAGCAGGCAAGCTTGGAGAGCGAGTTGTGCGGCGACAAAGTAATACCGGACCCCGAAGCGCTCACCACTTCAATAGGAATGATGTACCAGCTATCGACTGGAATCACGTAGATGGCGAAAAAATCGGTATCTGCCTTTGTGTAGGGCTTTGTCCCGCGCCCGTCAGCTGCACAGACGTAGTGTCTATGTCGCCGACAGCTGGTGGATTTTACCTGCACCCGCAGGAAACGCCCGCCGGTTTCGACCACGAAGTCGTACCGGCTGCTGTCTCCCCATGGTTTGATCACGCGCAGCCCGTGCTCGGTGGCGCACGTCATAAAGAGCAGTTCTGTCCACTCTCCCCGCAGCTTGTACCCGCTGCGGGGAGTCTTACCGTCTCTGAACATTGAATTGTCTCCGGAAATAGAAAACGCGGCCAGAAGGGCCGCGTCTGAGAATTGATCCCTATTTCAAGACTAGCATTTTCGAGGGGATAAACGCGCCATGTTTCGCAACTTTATATTTCCAACGCGCTCATCAACTTAACCCTAATCGTGTAATTTCGCCCTATTGACAAGCCTGTTCCCAAATTAGGAATAACCACCAGCTAATCGTGGAGGGCGGGGCCTCCTTTCCGCCTAAGCTACTGCAACCGAAGGTTTATTCCGCCCGACTTCGTGATACTCGCGATAAACGGCGGATCATATCTCCTACAAACTCGAACCATGTCCCGCAAGGCGGAGACCAGCATCTCAGCCATTTCCGCTCCGCTGAAGTTTCCTGAGCTGAAGTAGAACTCGCGAACGCGGTATTTCCAGTACGGCGGCCTTTTCCAGTTCGTTGAATCGAATGCGCTTGTCTTTCGTGATCAGTATCCAGCCCTGCTCGCCAACAAATGGCAACCAAACCGAGTCTTCCGTGCCTGGGTCAAAATGCTGCCCGTGGCGTTCGTGTTTCACGCCATGCTGGACGAGAGCGTCGAGAATCGGTTTGCAGTTGTGAAGATTTTCGTCGAGGTAAAGAACGAAGTCTTCAGGCAGCGACAGCGGCCGTCCTCTGCTCCCAGCGGATTGCTTCTTCGATCTGCCGCGGCTTGAGGCCATATTCGGAAGCGAGATCGTCTATGGATTCCCGGGCATTGAACCTGGAAGCGACGACCGCAGTCGAGATCCCGGTACCCGCGATGACCGGCTTGCCAAACCCTACCGCCGGATTGATCTGGATCAGCCTGGGCTCGTTCTGCGTTCTCTCCATGACGAATGGGTAGAGCTTGAAGAGACCCCTGGGATCACGTTCGACGCGTTCCAGATAAAGTTCCATTACTCCGGGGATCAATATCTGCTGGTCTTTCGACAGATTCACGACGTTCCCGAGGTGCTCAATGAACAAGTCTCGGCGGTCGGTTTGGAAAGCCTGTTCGATGAGCGGGTGTTTGTGCTGAACGTACTTGGCGAGAGTGCTGAGAGCCTTGCGCACTTTGGGAATGCGCACATCGTAGATGGCTCGCATGCTGCTCAGCATGTAGCATTCGAGCAAATTGCTGAACGACAGGCGAGGCGGTTCCGCGCTCGCCAGCTTGATCAGCGGAGGGACCGAGCCTCCGCCCTTGAGCCAGTAGGCGAGAGTATTCTGCGGCACCCTGAGGTACTGCGCTGCCTCAGCGACGCCGTAGATCGGAGTTTCCATCATTCCGTTTAATGGGGTTTATGGCGAAGTTTCCTGCGAAATCGCGGAAGTTGGGACGGTAATAAGTTGCTTCAGTGCTGACTCGAGCTGGCTGAGTCCTACCGCAAAGGTACGTGATGGAAGCTTATAGTCCCATCGTCCCCCGCTGGCGATCGGAATGATTGCGTCATCGCGTTTAGGGTCGACTAGGGCTTATCCAGCGTCGAGGCCTCTAAGGGTGGCTCTTTCGTAGACAGCTTTGGGTACCGCTGAGTCGAAGCGCTTGCTAGTTACTCGGCAGGCACTTGTATTTGCCCCGCTCTTGCCTGAGCTTGAATCTGTTCGACGTCATCAAGAAGTAGTCCCATAGGTGTTTGTGGGCGCCGACGGAAGTGAGTTCGCCAAGACGTGTCAGCCACGGCAGCACCTCCAGTATGCCAGACGAATCTTTGTGTACGAGGTATTACGACCGCCTCAGGGATAAGTTCGCTTGTCCAACCGCCCGTGAACCTGACGACTCACCCGGTGCTGTTGGGGGAATCACCTTGAGTCTTGAGAACGGTCCCACTTGGTCATCGTGCGCATAGAATTCGTCCACGCGACGCCCGACCAATGGCACTGTGATTGATGGAGCCGAGCCTTCTGACGAAAGCACGGATCCCGGGTTTAACGAAAAGCCGGTCAGGGTAAGAGCATGTCTTCTTCCGTTACCTGCAATTCTCACGACTAGCAGGACGGGGGCGCCGAGCTTCAGGTAACCGTACAGGAGAGAGACGAGCGGTATACCGGGCTTGACTTCGATTACCTCGGGCTCGAGACCGACAGCGGCGATAGCATTGCAAATCTGCTCCACCTTCAGACCGTGAGAGGGAAATGGGCGCGCATCCTCAAGTACGCGGTTCGCGGAACGCGTGATAGCGGCGGGCGTCGGAGCAAGGGACTGAAAAAGATCGCGATCTCTCTGAAAACAAGCCCACAGCGCTACTGTTGCACAAGCAGCTAGGGCTTGGTCTTGCTCTTGGTAGGCGAGGCTTTCAACCTCCAGCTCAAGACCAAACAGATTGGCCTTGTACTTTTTCGTGCATGGGTAGTTCCTCCGGCCTGAAGCGGAGGGATAGGTCTTAAGAACCGTGCGACCATTATAGCTCTACGCAAAGGGCGGGCCACGACGAAGCCCAAGTATGCCTCCGAGAAAGCGCGAACCGTTTCCGGATCGGACTTAAGGAGACGAAATCGTGGAATTGACTCTCGGTCGTATCGGTCGCGAAAAAATGCAGCCTCTTGCAGGTTTTGGGGTACTTCTCAAAACACTTCGCATAGACAGCTGGCGTAATCGTCTAGGTAGTCGCCATCGACGTCTCGTCTTTCTACGACGATAGTCCTCGCGCCGATTTCCGAGATAGTCTCGCAGGTACACCGCGCGACGGCTTTGCCGAAACCTCGGTGACGGCGCACTCACAATTAATGCCTCAAACAACTTCTCTTGCGAGAGCGCGGACGATACAGCGTATGTGTGCTTTGCGTCTAAGCTGATACGCTGCGACCAACTCAAAGATTCCTCCCGTGTCTAATCTGGGCCTCCTCGTAAGTTGCTGACCGGCTCCGTTTACGCGCGTGATGCTTTCTCCAAAGGTTCCACGCTCTCGGGGTCGAGCGGAACTGGGCGGGGTTGCCATTTGGCGTTTGGACTGGAGTTCCCTTCTAAAAAAGCGGACATCCTCGATGTTGCACCCACTTGGTGCGAACCCTAAACCTATGGTCGTCGACTGTCAAGTATCTCGCAAGTTAACGTCGGTCCTCGGAGGTCTACTGAATCAGCGTCCCGCCGTTTGTCGGCTCTTCTTCCGGCGGAATCACCACTGCTGCCGCCACCCGGTCTCCCGCTTCGATGTTCAGCAGGCGCACGCCTTGCGCCGAGCGTCCTGACTCGCGGATGAATTTGGATTCGATGCGGATGATTTTGCCGTACTGGCTGATCAGCATGACTTCGGATTCTTCCGCGACCTGCGCGATACCTACGACTTTGCCGTTGCGTTCGGTGGTCTTGACGTTGATCACGCCTTTGCCGCCGCGGTTGGTCAGGCGGTATTCGTCGGCGGCGGTGCGCTTGCCGTATCCGTTTTCGGTGACGGAGAGGATGAGCGAACCTTTCTTGCCGACGTCTTCGACCGCTGAGAGTCGAATCTGCGGCGTCCTTCGCCGGAGCGGGCGGCTGCACCGCATCGGGTTTGACCGTCGTGGCCATGCCGACGATGTAGTCTTTCTCGTCCAGGTTCATGCCGCGCACGCCGGTGGCGTTGCGTCCCATGGAGCGGACGGCGGTTTCTTCGAAGCGGATGGCCTGGCCGTCGTGCGAGGCCAGGAAGATGATCTGCACGCCGTCGGTCAGGCGCGCTGCCACCAGTTCATCGCCCTTCTCAATGTTGATGGCGATAATGCCTCCGGCGCGGACGTGGCAGAAGTCTTTCAGGTCGGTCTTTTTGACCGTGCCGTTGCGGGTGGCGAAGAAGACGTACTTGCCTTCTTCTTCCAGATTGCGGACGGCGAGCATGGTGCGAACGGTTTCGCCTGGTTGCAGCGCGACCAGGCTACCTACGTGTTTGCCCTTGCCGGCGGCGCCCACGTCGGGGATTTCGTACACCTTCAGCCAGTACACGCGTCCCGGTGTTGGTGAAGATGAGAATGTAGGCGTGCGTCGAGGCAATGAAGAGATGCTCGACGAAATCCTCGTCGCGCGTCTTCATGCCCATGCGGCCCTGCCCGCCGCGCCGCTGATTGCGGTACGTGGAAATGGCGGTGCGCTTGAGATAGCCGCTATGGCTTACGGTGACGGCCATCTGCTCGTCGGCGATCAGGTCTTCGAGCTGGATCTCGGCGGCTTCGTCCTCGATCACGGTGCGGCGCTCGTCGCCGTAGAGCTTTTTGACTTCTTCGAGCTCTTTCACAATCACCGTGCGCAGCTTCTTTTCCGAGCCCAGAATGGATTCGAACTCGCTGATGTTGTCGCGAGTCTGCTTCAACTCTTTGGTGATTTCGTCGATCGAGAGCCTGGTCAGGCGATGCAATTGCAGTTCGAGAATGGCATCGGCCTGAATGCCGGTAAACGGCTTTTCAGGATCGAGCTTGGGCGCGCGCCCGGTAGTGTTGATATCGATCTTCTTGCCGCCGAAGTAGGCGATCAGGTTCTCACGCGCATCAGCCCGATTGGCGCTGGCGCGAATGATGGTGATCACATTGTCGAGATGATCAAGCGCAGTGAGATAGCCTTCGAGGATGTGCTCGCGGTCTTTCGCTTTCCTGCAGCAGGTACGCAGTACGCCGCCGCACCACGTCCACGCGGTGATCGATAAAGAGCTGGATGGCCTGAATAAGCCCCAGTTCCTTCGGCTGCCCATTCACGACCGCCAGGAAAATCATGGAAAAACTTTCCTGCATGGAGGTGTGCTTGAACAGCTGATTGAGCACTAGCTGTGGCTCTCCACCACGCTTCAGCTCGACCACAATGCGCATCCCGTCGCGGTCGCTCTCATCGCGGATATCGCTTATGTCGTCGATAATCTTGTCATTTACTAACTGGGCCATGCGCTCGATCAGGCGCGCTTTGTTTACCTGATAGGGAATTTCGGTGACGATGATTGCCTGGCGGTCTTTGTTGAAAGTTTCGATGGCGGCTTTGGCGCGCATCATGAAGCGGCCGCGGCCGTTTTCGTAGGCTGCGTTGATCCCACTCTTGCCATGAATTATCCCAGCCGTAGGGAAGTCCGGTCCCTTCACGATTTTCAGAATCTCGGCTAAGCTCGTGTGCGGATTGTTTACGAGCGTAATGGTGGCGTCGACGATCTCGGTCAGATTGTGAGGAGGAATTTTTGTCGCCATGCCGACCGCGATTCCGTCTGATCCGTTCACTAGCAGGTTGGGGATGCGGGTCGGAAGAACGTCGGGCTCGATTTCATTGCCGTCGTAGTTCGGACGGAAATCAACGGTTTCTTTGTCGAGATCTTCGAGCAGTGCCGAGGCCACTCGCGTGAGCCGTGCTTCGGTGTACCGGTCGGCTGCTGGCGGATCTCCGTCCACCGAGCCGAAGTTGCCTTGCCCATCCACCAGCGGATAGCGCATGGCAAACGGCTGTGCCAATCGCACCAACGCGTCGTAAACCGCCAGGTTGCCGTGCGGATGGTATTTGCCCATCACTTCTCCAACGATCCTGGCGCACTTGCGGGTAGAGCGATTGGGCTGAAGGCCCATTTGCTGCATCGTGTACAAAATTCGCCGATGCACCGGCTTCAATCCGTCGCGCACATCGGGCAGCGCGCGCCCAATGATCACCGACATCGAATAGTCGAGGTACGACCGACGCATTTCCTCTTCGATGTTGACGGGTTGAATGTTCAGCGCGCCGGGGTTGCCGCCTTCACCTGGGGGTGGGGGCGTTAACGGTAGTTCAGGATTGTCGTCGTTAGGCATTTGATAGCTTCAGCTCTCGGTTCTCAGTTGCCGGTTCCAAGTTGCACGGAACTTCGGTAAGCAGTTGCATTTACAGTAGCTTAGTAGGTACTTGGATAACTGAAATTATAACATATTTGCGGGCTGAAAGAGTTGGCGTTTCGGGTAACTGCTAGGGGCGGGTAACGATCTCGTTCGGGGCTGATGGCAGGGTGAATTTTATGCCGGCGTCGTGATTTGCCTGGATGGTGGCAGGAAGATTTAGCGCGGAGAGTTGAATGTTTCGTGTCCAGTGGCCGGTCTGCCAGTAGTCGCCGCTGGCGTACAGGGTGGCACCGACGATCGCGTATTCGGGCGCCTGTTCGCGGTGGCCATCGCGGAAGATCAAAATGGCGGCGGGGGGTTCGGGTTGAGTTCGGCGTTGCGCGACGGATTCCTTGTAATCGGGAGGCACGTTCGCCCCTCGTTCCGTGGTTTGCCGTCCCCCGAAGCGCACATAGCGAGTGCCTTGCAGTTCAATCAGCAATGGTTCGGATTTCGCTTCGGGCGGCGTGTCTGTCATGCTCGCCGGTTGCACAATGACTATCTGCGGCGGAGGGGACTGGACTGTCCATGGTTGAGGGGGATAGTCGGCGTAGAGAAAAGGGGAGCCGAGGAGAATCGCACCAGGATGAGGAAGTGACCGTACTGCAAACGAGGCACGCCCGGGGGACAAGGCACCGGCGGTGGCTAAAGTAGATGGGAAATTTGCCGGAGCTTGGACCCAGGCGGTCGCAACCGAAGAGCGCATCTGCGCGATTGCGACAGGCGCGAGAATCACCGCCAGCAGTACGATCCGTGCGGCGATGTGCAACCCGGCGATTCGGAGCCTGCCCATGGCTAGTTTGCTTCCGTGCCCGCAGGAAGCTGGAAGTCGATGCCGCGATCATCGTTCTGTTTCGCGGTGGCGGTAAGATCGAGCTCGGTCAACGAAATTTTGTGACGACGTTCGCCGGTCAAGTCGTAGAGCGTGCTTCCAACGATTGCGTAATTCGCAACCTCCATTTGATGACCATCTTTGAATACCAGCACGGTCTGAGGCTGCGCGGGGGCCGGTGTGGCTTCTTCCGGTTGTGGAGCAGGGACGGAGTGTGGTTCAGGCGGTGCGCTCTCATTGCGCGCGTCACTGGAGTATGGAGCGGGTGCAGGGGCAGTCCCCGGACCGCGCCGGTCAAAGACGGTGGGCCCGCCGTTGTATTGTTCGTCAGGCGGGGTTTCGGCGGAGTCGTCTTCGGAACTGTAATACCCATAGTAGGGCACGGCGTACACGGCTCCGCCGCCCCACGGGACGAACGCGCCGTTGTGATGATGATGATGGAATGTCAGCGGCAGATTTGGTCTGGCAGGAGTTGTGCCTCTGAAACAGCAAGTAGGAAAAGCCGGCGTGTAGCCGCGTGGCCCGAGAGAGGTCACGCTCGGTCGAACGCCATTGACCTGGTGGCCGCCAAATCCGGGCGAGGTGACGGAGGCGGGCATGCCGTTGACTTGAGCGCTGGCCGTGAAAGACAGCAGCAATAGCAAACTGCCCACGAACGGTACTGACCCAAAACCCGCTGCCCTAGCTAGATTCAGCCGTTGCACCGGGAAATCATACTCCAGTTTCCGGCGAAGCATAACGCACCTTCCCTGAGCTATTAGAACATGCGGACATGGCTGAAGTTGCGTGCCTATGGAGAATTACTTTCGTGCGCGTGGGAGAGATTCGCGTCTGGGCTAAGTAACTGAAAAACCGGGCTAAGCGCCAGGATTCTCTCAGGCCGTTAAGCCGTCACCCGGCGGAAGTCGCTACCCTTCCACAATCCGACGATGTCCAACTTTGCGCGCCACCCGCCCAGAGTCCCGTATCTGTTCTTTCACGCTTTTGAGAAGCCGATTCGGGGGCAACCCGAGATTTCAATTGTCCGCGCAACGCATTCTCGTCCGACCCAAGGTTATAATCGCTGCCACTCATGGCCCTCGCACCCGGGACAAAACTCGGCCCCTACGAAATCCAATCACCGTTAGGCGCGGGTGGGATGGGTGAGGTATATCGCGCCACGGATACGAAGCTTGGCCGCGACGTAGCGCTCAAGGTGCTGCCCGCCGAAATGGCGCACGATCCGGAGCGGTTGGCACGCTTTCGTCGTGAGGCCAAGGCCCTCGCCCAACTCGACCACCCGAACATCGTCACCATCCACTCGGTGGAGGAATCCGACGGCGTCCATTTCCTGACCATGCAGTTGGTCGAAGGGCAGCCACTCGACCGCCTGATCCCCGCGGGCGGGCTTCCGGTCGAGCAGATCGTCGAGATTGCCAGTGCGCTGGCCGACGCTCTCGCCGCGGCGCATGAGAAAGGCATCGTGCATCGCGATTTGAAGCCGGCCAACGTCATGGTGTCGAACGAAGGCCGTGTCAAGGTGCTGGACTTTGGATTGGCGAAAGACATTCGCGCAGCCAACCTGAGCGACGCCACGATGACCTCGGACAGCCGCACTGAAATAGGCGTAGTCATGGGGACGCCAGCTTATATGTCGCCGGAACAAACGTCAGGCCGCCCGCTCGACCATCGCACGGATATCTTTTCTCTAGGCGTGGTGCTGCACGAGATGGCGACGGGGCGGCGTCCGTTTGAGGGGTCGTCTTCAGCCGAACTGGTCACCGCGATTCTGCGGGATACTGCACCGTCCGTTGCCGACGTGCGCCCCGATCTGCCCAGCGATCTGGCACGGATTGTCCGGCGTTGCCTGGAAAAAGATCCGCGTCACCGGGTGCAGACCGCACGCGATGTCAGCAACGAGTTTCGCGACCTGTCGCTGCAGACATCTCAGAAGTTGGCTCCGGCTAAGACTTCGTCTACGCGTAGCGCTGCCGCCGACTCAGGCGCGGTTCGCGCCGACGAAGGCTTCTGGGTTGCGGTGCTGCCGTTCAGGTACGTCGGCAACAACGCCGAACTCACCGCTCTGGCCGAGGGGCTGACTGAGGACATCGTCACCGGCCTGTCACGCTTTTCTTATCTCAAGGTGATCGCTCGCAGTTCGACTTCACGTTACGCCAATCAAGCGGTCGATGTGCGTACGGCAGGCAGGGAACTTGGCGCTCGCTATGTGATGGAAGGAAGTCTGCGACAGGCCGGATCCAAGCTGCGGCTGGCTGTGCAACTCGTGGACACGATCTCCGGCACCCATCTTTGGGCCGAGACCTACGAACGCGACTTCAGCCCGGAAGCGGTGTTCGCGTTGCAAGACGACTTGGTTCCGCGAATCGTGTCCACCGTCGCCGATGCGTATGGCGTTCTGCCGTACAGCATGAGCGACGTTGTCCGAGGTAAGCCCCTCGACCAGTTGAGCCCCTATGAGGCGCTTCTTCGCGCCATCGGCTGCGGCTATCGGCTGACTCCCGAGGAATATGCCGTCGCTCGGACTTGTTTGGAGCGCGCTGTTCATCAGGTACCGGGCTATGCAGACGGCTGGGCCATGTTGTCGATGCTATATGCGGACGAGTACGGCCTTGAGTTCAACGCCCAGCCAGACCCCCTCGGGCGCGCGTTGCAAGCCGCGCGGCGAGCCACCGACGCCGCGCCGTCAAGTTCGTTTGCCCAAAGCGCCCTGGCGAAGGCGTTGTTCTTCCGCAAAGAATTTCAGGCGTTCCGGTCCGCGGCCGAGCAGGCCATCTCGCTCAATCCCCTGGATGGGGCCAAGCTAGCCCAGTTGGGCGGCTTATTGGCCTACTCAGGCGACTGGGAGCGCGGCTGCGCTCTAGTGGAGCGGGCGATTCAGCTCAATCCGCGCCACCCCGGATGGTACTGGTTTCCTCTTGTGTACAACGCCTATCGCAAAGGCGACTACCGTGGCGCGGTGAACATTGCGCTCAGGATTAATCTGCCCGGGTTTTTCCCTACCTACGAGGTTCTGGCTATGGCCTACGGCCAGCTTGGGGAGCGGGACGCGGCCAATGAAGCGCTGAGTGAGATGCTGAAGTTAGTGCCCAGCTTCGGAAAGGTGACGCGCGCCCTGAAGTCAAAGTGGTTCGGCCCCGAAATGGTGGAGCACGTTTTGGAGGGCCTGCGCAAGGCAGGATTGGAGATCGCGGATGATCGACCGAAGCCAAGCACCTCGCCTCCTACCGCAACCTCGGGCGCAGTGCGCGCCGACGAAGGCTTCTGGGTCGCGGTACTGCCCTTCAGGTACGTCGGGAGCAACGCCGAACTCCCCGCGCTGGCTGAAGGGCTGACCGAGGACATCGTCACCGGCGCTGTCACGCTTTTCTTATCTCAAGGTGATCTCTCGCAGTTCGACTTCGCGTTACGCCAGTCAGGCGGTCGATGTGCGTGCCGCCGGTAAAGAACTGGGCGCCCGCTACGTGATGGAGGGAGGCCTCCGCCAGGCGGGAACCAAGGTGCGCCTCGCCGTGCAGTTGATCGATACGACCAGCGGCGCTCACCTGTGGGCCGAGAACTATGAACGCGACTTCCAGACAGGAGATATTTTCTCGCTGCAGGATGCCTTGGTTCCGCGCATCGTTTCCACCGTTGCCGATCAGTACGGCATTCTGCCGCGCAGCATGAGCGAGGCGCTGCGCGGCACGAGTCAGGATCAACTGACCCCGCACGAGGCAGTGCTCCGCGCCTTCAGCTATTTCACGCGCATCACGCCCGAAGAACACGCGTCACTTAGAAAGATTCTCGAACGCACCGTCGGCGAGGCTCCGGATCACGCCGACAGCTGGGCCATGTTGTCGATGCTCTATCGCGGCGAATTTGCGCAGGGCTTCAATGCCGGGCCCAATCCGCTGGATCGCGCTCTGGCGGCCGCCGCAGCGTGCCGTGGATCTGGCAGCCACCCATGCGCTCTCGGCCACTACGCGCTGGCCGACGGTCTATTTCTTCCGCAAGGAAATGGTCTCCTTCCGCGTCGAGGCGGAGCGCGCCCTGGCGCTCAATCCGCTGGATGCCTCGGTGAGAAGCCTATCTTGGCTTGCTGATTGCCGCGGCGGGCGAGTGGGACCGCGGCTGCCAGATGGTAGAGTCCGCCATGCAGCTGAATCCGAACTGTCCGGGATATTTTTATTTTGCCAGATGCTGCAACGGCTACCGGCAGGGCAGGTACGCGGAAGTGCTCGAGGACGCGGCCCGTGTCAACATGCCCGGCTACTTCCATACCCATGCTCTGCGGGCGGCAGCGCTCGGCCAGCTCGGCCGTCGAGAAGAAGCACGCAAGGCCGTGCAGGATCTTCTGGCGCTTCGTCCGGACTTCGCCGTCGCAGCGCGCCGGGAGTATGCCAAATGGTACGACTCCGAACTGATCGAGCAGCTGGTCGATGGCTTGCGCAAGGCCGGGCTGGAGATTCCCGAGGAAGGAGGACCGGCTACCGTCGCGCTCAAGTCTGGGCCTTCGCCAACCCCCGATTCCGGCGCGGTTCGCGCGGATGAAGGATTCTGGGTCGCGGTGCTGCCATTCAAGTACGGCGGAGGAAATACCGACCTCACGGCTTTAGCGGAAGGACTGACCGAGGATATCGTCACCGGCTTGTCGCGCTTCTCCTACCTGCGCGTGATTGCCCGCAGTTCGACTACGAGATATTCGAGCGAGTCAGGAGATGTCCGGGCGATCGGCAAAGAACTCGGGGCGCGTTACGTCATGGAAGGAAGCCTGCGCCAGGCAGGATCGAGGCTGCGCCTTGCCGTGCGACTCGTTGACGCTACGTCCGGTGCCCACTTGTGGGCAGAGACATACGATCGCGCCTTCGTCGCAGAAGAGATTTTTGAGCTGCAAGACGACTTGGTCCCTCGCATAGTCTCGACGGTTGCCGACACGCACGGCGTTCTGCCGTACAGCATGCACCAAACGGTCCGCAACAAAAACCCTGACGAGTTGAGCCCCTACGAGGCGTTGCTCCGTGGCTTTGCATACTTCAAGCATGTCAACCCGGCCGACCACGCTGGTGCGAGGGCAGCGCTGGAGAAGGCGGTTCAGCAGGCGCCCGGGTGTGCGGATTGCTGGGCCATGCTGGCGATGCTGTACCGGGAAGAAAACAATCACGGGTTCAACGTGCGGCCCGACCCCGTGGGACGCGCGTTGGCTGCAGCGCGGCGCGCGGTGGACACGGCGCCATCCAATCACCTGGCGCATCACGCTCTGGCGTCAGTCTTGTTCTTCCGGCGGGAAACGCAGGCTTTTCGAAGCGCGGCGCAGCGGGCCATCGAACTCAATCCCATGGACGGATTCACCATCGGTTACATGGGTTTCCTCATTTCCTTTTCCGGCGACTGGGAGCGCGGGTGCGCGCTGATGGAGAAGGCCAGCAACCTCAACCCGAATCATCCCGGATGGTACTGGTTCCCACCGTTCTTCAATGCCTATCGCCAGGGCGACTACCGTGGCGCGCTGGAGTTTGCCCTGAAGGTCAACATGCCCGGCTTCTGGCGCAACGAACTCGCACTCGCCGCGACCTACGGACAACTCGGCGAGCTGGAGCTCGCGCGTAACGCGGCGCGGGAACTGCTGGCGGTGCGCCCGGATTTCGCTGTGATGGCGCGGGAGGAATGCCGAAAGTGGTGGGATCCAGAACTGGTAGAGCAAATCATGGACGGTCTCCGCAAGGCGGGGCTGGAAATTGCTGACAAGCCTGACACCAGAACGGGATCATGAGGCACGCCCCTTCAAAACAGCCTAAGTTGTAGACGTGCTCTCACACTTCACGGCACTACAACGGTCTTCCCACACGCGCCAGTTCCGCCAGATTCCAGAGAGCGTTCGCGAGCAGGAGTCCCCAGACGCAAGCCATCACCAGATCGTGGCTGCGAGTCTCCAGCAGATCCGCGGCGATCCCCGCTACGAACACGAACAAGAACGGCGCGGCTATGAGTTGAAATCCGAACCCGGGATAATGTGGCGTACCCAGGGTAAGGACAAGGAGTAAAGCCGCGATGATCAAGGGCGCGGTATTGCCGAAGTACCTTGGCCGGCGCCAGGCGAAATACGCGATCAATGTGACCGGAATGGCCACGAAGAGCGCCGGCCCGCTCTGCCCAATTTGCGCCAGAATCCGCGCATAGGCTCCGGGCATCCGGAATGCCGACCAGGCAATTCCGAAGAAGCTGCCGTGGCGCATGCTGTGCCAGAAAACGCGCGCACTAAAAAGATAGGAGGCGAGCAGGAGGACGAACGCCACAACGCACGCTGCCGCCCAAATCGCAAGCGCCGCGGCGCGCCGGTTCGGCGCCAGGTACAACATGAACCCAAGCGCGATGGGAAGCAGGATAATCAGGGAGAACTGAGAGCCGATAGCTAGAGCCAGCGAGAGTCCGAGCAGCAGAATGCGCCGCCAGTTCCACACCACCACCTCGCGCGGCGCATACAAAGTGTGGGCAACCGCGATGGCTGTGAAGATGGCTCCGAATGCGCCCCAGGCTGCACCCATCTCCGGCTGCGCGGCATACAGGGTGCTGCTGCGAAGGACCAATGGGGAGAAGCAGTAAAGTGTTAACGCGATGTAGCCGCCTGCGTTGCCGTAGAGCCGGCGCGAGACATACCACAGCGAGGCCCCCAACAGAACTCCAAAAACAAGATACGGCGTTCGCGCCAGCCATCCCCAGTAGTGAAAGGATCCGGCCTCCGAAGTACCGTTCCAGCCCAGCATGGGCAGCGAAGCCACCAGGTACCAGAGCGGCGAGTGGTTGGGATCGTAGCCTTCGTTATGATCGACCTCGGGCGGAGTCGGGGTTCCGGCATTGAGGCGTTCTACGGAAGGCGTACCTGCTACCGAGTCTCCACTCCACTGCTGCAGACCTTCGACCACCCGAAAAAGATGGGATGAATCCATTTCTTGGGGCGCGGTGCCGCGGACCAGCAACCATCCGCACTGCGCCAGGAAACCAAGCAACAGAAATCCAGCCAGGACCTGGGGCCGGCCAAAGCGTTCGCGGGTGAGAAATTTTGCCATGAGGGGACGGCGAGTGTTTTACCATGTCCGGGGGCGATTGGGGAAAC
This sequence comes from uncultured Acidobacteriota bacterium, assembly GCA_963788605.1. Classification (GTDB taxonomy): domain Bacteria; phylum Acidobacteriota; class Terriglobia; order Terriglobales; family Acidobacteriaceae; genus JABDBE01. Next base: position 79,240 of record CAWBHD010000010.1, read on the forward strand.
TTCCGTCATGGATGAAGTGAAACTTCAGGCTGAACCGGCACAGAACCCTGGTCTGCCACACCCTCTCGATGAGTCCGCGGCTGCATCTCCACCCGTCATATCGCCGCCAGGGCAGCAACATCCGATGCACGAGTTCTTCGTCGGGCCACACGGACTGCGTGCGGTCTGGCGGTTGTTGCTTTACCTAGGGCTGTGGCGTGTTTTTGTTCTGCTGCTGGATGCGATGGCTGCGATCGTGCTGCCACGGGGCACGCATGGAATCTGGCTGGACCTGGCGGTGGAATCGAAACGCACGGTTGCGGCAATTCTGCCTGCCCTGGTCATGGCGGTGATCGAAAAGCGTCCGTTCGGAGCCTATGGCCTGCCGGGGCGGCAGGCATTCGGCAAACTGTTCTGGGCGGGGATGATCTGGGGTATTGCGGCGATCTCGCTTCTGGTGTTCGCCATTGATGGCTTTGGCGATTTCTCTTTGGGTCATGTCGTGCTGCACGGCGGCCGCGTCTATAAGTTTGCGCTTTTCTGGGGCGGGTTCTTCCTAGTGGTCGGCTTCTTTGAGGAGTTCCTGCTGCGCGGCTACTCGCAGTTCACGCTGGCCACGGGGATGGGGTTCTGGCCGGCGGCGGTGCTGCTGTCCGGGATTTTCGCGGCGATGCACGCTGGCAATCCTGGAGAAACCTTCACCGGCTTGATGGCAGTCGCGGGCATTGGACTTTTTTTCTGCCTGACGCTTTATCGCACCGGCAGTTTGTGGTTTGCGGTCGGCTTCCACGCGGCGTTTGACTGGGGAGAGAGCTATCTCTATTCCGTGCCCGATAGCGGTGGCATGGTGACCGGCCATCTGCTCAATTCGTCTTTTCACGGGTCGCGATGGATCACAGGCGGCTCGGTCGGGCCGGAAGGCAGCGTGTTCGTGTTTGTGGTCATCGCGCTGACCTGGGTGGCGTTTAGCCGGGCGTATCCCGAGGCCAAATACAAGGGTGTTCTTGCGATGTACGGACATTCAGCAGAGAACGCACTGGATCCTCATTGCTGATGCCGGCTGGGTAGGGGTCCTTCGACTGCGTTGCCGCCGCTTTGCGGCGGCAACTTCGCTCAGGACGACAGGGGCTTTACCACGAATAATGCACGGTGTACGTCACGATCTGTTCGCCGTCCGGCGCGATCGTGATGGGGAACTCAGCCGTCTGGGCATCGGTCTTCGTGGATGAATGCGACTGCTCGATCAGCTTCCAGTTGGTCCAGCGATACAAGTGCTCGACCACGCGAACATTGACTGCCTCTTTTTTGTGATTGCGGACTTTGATCTCAAAAGTTTCGTCCATCCAGTTGTGATTTGAATCCACGTGGAAGCTGGTACGCTTGCGTTCTCCAACCACGTCGAAGGCATTGCCCGTGTACACGCGAATGGTTTCATCTTTGGGGGTGTGGTCGATCTTGTTTTCTCCGACGAATTCGAGGTGGCCGTCGGTATCGCGGCGGTAGAAGCGCAGTTTCCCCTTGGGTAGCGGGATCCCCAGATGATTCACGTCGGCGTTCTTGAATTCCTCCATCACCCAGACTTTGGGATTCGAGAGCGTACCGTAGCTCGTATCCTGTCGAATCTGGTCCGGACTGTAATATCCGTACTGCTCGACCCTGGCGCCGTCGTAGATGTAGAGCCGCTGCGCGTGGATGTTTGTGGCTCGAACGAACTCCACCTGTTTTGTCTCCTGGTCGCGAAGGGTGGTGGAGCGCTCGAGCGTGTAGAGATGGAATTCGTCGAATGACTTTTCGCGCACCACCGGCGCCATGGAATCGGAGGCCATCGCTTTGGCCTCGGCGGCGTACATTCTGCCCCCGACTCCGCCTTCCTGAATTTTGTTCACATCTCCGGCGAGCAGCTTGATGCGGGCGTTTTCAAAGGTCTTGCCACTCTGGTTACGCATCGTCACCCAGCCGACCATGTCGAGCAGATCGAACTTGCCGGACGGATGTATCGGAAACCACCAGGTTGTAATCCGCCTGCCAGCTCATGCCGCCGCTGACGTAAGAAATCTCCGCGTCGAACTTGCCGGGCTGGTTGGTTTGCAGCAGCCAACTCAGCGTGGGTTTCAGAATCGAATCGGCGGATCAGCGCCGGGAACAAAGGCTGGCCGGGCAATCCGAAGCGCAGCACGCCATTCACTTCGATGATCGGCTGCGTGGAAACCAGGTTGCTGATAGTTTTGTGCGTAGTAGCTGCTGGGGATGTAGCCGCTGCGCACGATTTTCCCTGGAACGATGATGTCCTTGTCATCCTTGCGGCCGCGCGACGAAAGTCGATGGTCTTGCCTTCGTAAAACGAGAGCAGAAGTTCCTGCGAGATGGGATCGTTGCGATAGTTCTGCTCCAGGACTTGCAAGGCGCGGCCAGCAGGGTCGCGCAGGATCACCGAATCCGGCTCGAGGTGCGCCGCGACTCCGGAATAGTTCACGTGGTTTACGCCCGCGGTTAAATCGAGCGGGAAGTGTTCCCGGGCTACAAAGAAATTCTGGTTGTAGATGGTTAGCGCCGGGGAGTTATCTTCATTCACCTTCTCCTGTCCCCAACCTACGGAGCACAGGCAGAACAGGATCAGCACAATCTTCTTCATTGACGTTTTCTCCTCTTTTTCCGCGCCGGACAGGAGGAGGAACTTTTCCGGCACTGTCGAGAGAACGCGCTCTCGGGGAAAACTTGCGTGGGGCGAATCAACAGGCTTGGCGCGGGGTACAGAAGTAATCAGCGGTAACCACTAACTCTGGTTACAGGCGCGCGAATTCTGGGTTCCGGAATCTTGCGAACGCAACGCCGCTGCGATGGCGTCTGCGAAGCGGCCCGAGGCGGCGGGATGCGAGGTCAAGAACAGCATGGGCTCGATCAATTCCAGTTCCATGAGGCGGAAGCATTGCTGGTCGACGACGCCATCGACGCGGGCATAGAGTGCGTCACCGGCCGCTTGCATGATGCGGGTGGCGGATTCCAGAACGTGAGCAGGCGGGTCGGCGAGGCGGGAGTCGCCGCCGTAGTCGTTCTGCACACGAAAGTCTCCCGGCTTTGCCGTCTTGAGCACGGCGTGACTGAACTTGCCGCCGAAGAACATGAGCGACCACTCACCCTCGCTGACGATGCTGTCCATGAATTTCTGGACCATGACTCCGGGGCCAGCCATAAGCTCCTCGAACAGGTGTTGGCCCGGTTCCGCATTCTTCACCTCCACAAGTTGCGTGCGGTGAGCGGTCGCGGAGATTCGGGGTTTTACTACGGCTTTCGTCCAACTCTGCTCGCGCAGTGCGTCCGCCAGGCTCTGAGTTCTTCCTTGCTCGAACCACAGCGTGGGAACGATGGGAATGCCTTGCTCCTCGAGCGAACGGAGATAGGACTTGTCGGCGTTCCAGCGAATCAGCGCTGGAGGATTCCAGACACGGCAGCCGATTGATTCGAGCAATGCAATCCAGCGCAGAAACTCGTGGCTGCGAAGGTGATAGTCCCAGCAGGAGCGGATCACGACCGCATCGCAGTCCTGCCAGGGATAATTGGGATCGCTCCATATGGCTGGTTCTGCCGTGATGCCACGATCGGCGAGCGGCTGCAGCAGGGTGCGATCGTCAGACGTCAAGTCGGGCCAGTCTTTGGAAGTGGCAAGAGCGATTCGCATGGGTTCTTAAACAATGATGGCTGGACGTCTACCATTTTACTTTGGAAGGCTTTTCCTGGGACGAGCGGGGGCAGAACCCGGAAATCCGGGAGTTGGTGATCGGAGGCACACCGTACATCGTTTTGTATCGCGTGCAGGGCCAGCGCGTCATTGTCAGCACGATCTGGCACGCGGTCCAGCGCCGGAGGAGTAGATTTTGAACCCCGCCAGAATCACTTCCGGCGGGTTATTCTCGAGCGGATCCATTCCGCCAAAGCCTCTTCAGTCCGATTTCCGGCGGCCAATTCGAAGATGGTTCTAACGGCGTCGGCCTCGTCAACATCGAAGTCGAATCCGTTCAATTCGAGAAAGAGCCCGATGGCGAGAAACCCGGCCCGTTTGTTTCCGTCACTAAACGGATGACCACGAACGATTCCGAATCCGCAGGCTGCAGCCAAACGCGCGGCATCTGCGCCGGGCGCGTAGGCATGGACGTTCCTGGGACGCGCCAGCGCTGACTGCAACGCCGCTTCGTCGCGCAACCCCCACAGTCCACCGTGTTCAGCGAGGCTCTCGGCATGCAGTAGCACGAGGGCACGCTGGTCCAACCAACGCGGCTTCCTCACTTGGCTAGTGCGCGGAAAACGCTGCGGTACTTACTCATGAATCCACGGCCAAGGTCGAGTTGCTTCTCAACCTCGGGATCGTACGGAGTGAGCAAATATCCGGCGGGCGTTTCGATGGCGAAGAGTGTGTCGTCCTTTTTGGCTCGAAGGCGGACCAGCATTTCTTTCGGCAGGACTAGACCGGTGGATGTGCCCACGGACCTGAGCTTGAGTTTCATGCGATCCTTCCGATACCCATGCTTATTATAATACAGGAGGGCCGGAAGCTGCCTGGGGCGGACAGGGAGCACCCCACACACACGCCCGGTAGATAGTGCAAGTTTAGATATCCAGGTTCTTCACATCGAGCGCATTTTCTTCGATGAACTTGCGGCGGGCTTCGACGTCTTCGCCCATCAGGGTGGTGAAGATGGTTTCGCACTCGGCGATGTCCTCGAGTTTCACGGACAATAGCGTGCGCCGCTCCGGATCCATAGTGGTTTCCCAGAGCTGCTGCGAGGTCATTTCGCCGAGACCTTTGTAGCGCTGCACGATGTAGTCTTTGCGGCCTTCCGAGAGTACGTAATCGAATAGCTCGCGCGCCGTGGCCTTTTCGACCAGTTGCGGCTCGGCGGGCTTTTTCTTCACGGCAACCTTTGCGGGCGCGTCGGCTTTCTTTTGCGTCTTGTCGCCGTCTTCAGCGCTCGCCGTCCAGTTCTTCAGCCGCGCTATTCGCGGATGTCACCTCTGGCGACGGTTTCGACCACGAATGGCGGCTCCATGTAGGGCTCGATCTGTTTGAATTTCGAGAGCAGCTGGCGATACTCGGCGGTGGACGCCAGTTCCCAGTTGATCAGGTGTTCGGCGCCCTGCGAGTTCACGTAGCGCACTTCCCACAGGTTGTGTTCTTCGTCGAAGCGGCTGCCCACTTCCTTGAAGCTGCGCTCTTTTTGCAGCTTCTTCAGTTCTTTCTCCAGCTTCTCGATTTTGCGGGGCGCGGTTTTCTTGTCGCCCTCGAAATCGACTCGCTTCGAAAGATCGAGTTTGGGCAGGATTTCCGTCACCTGTTCGTCGCGCAGGCGTTTATCGACTTTGTCGAACAGCTTAAGATACTCGTCCAGCACATTCATGAAGCGCGACAGATTCGTGCCTTCGAGCTTGGCAGCGCCTTCGCCATAGCGCACGATCAAACCATCCGAGGCGCGCTTGACCAGGACTTTTACGTACTCGCGATCGTCCTTGATGTACTGCTGCGACTTGCCTTTCTTGATCGAGTACAGCGGCGGCTGGGCGATAAATACATTGCCGCGCTTGATGAGCTCTTGCATGTGGCGGAAGAAGAACGTGAGCAGCAACGTGCGGATATGGCTTCCGTCTACGTCGGCGTCGGTCATCAGAATGATTTTGCCGTAACGTAGCTTGCTCGCGTCGAAATCTTCTTTCGAGATGCCAGTGCCGAGAGCCGTAATCATGGCGCGAATTTCTTCGTGCGCCAGCATCTTGTCGTAGCGGGCTTTTTCGACGTTGAGGATTTTGCCCTTCAACGGCAGGATGGCCTGAAAACGCCGGTCGCGTCCCTGTTTTGCAGTCCCACCTGCGGATTCGCCTTCGACCAGGAATAGTTCACAACGCTCCGGCTGCTTCTCGGAGCAGTCCGCCAGTTTGCCGGGCAGCCCTCCTCCGTCGAGTGCGCCTTTTCGGCGAGTCAGATCGCGGGCCTTTCGGGCGGCTTCGCGGGCGCGGGCAGCGTCGATCGCTTTGTTGATGATCTTTCGCCCGACGGTCGGGTTCTGCTCAAGGTATGCGCCCAGACGCTCGTTGACGAAAGCTTGCACGACGCCTGCGATATCGGAATTCAGCTTGCCCTTGGTCTGGCCTTCAAACTGGGGTTGTGGCAGCTTGACGCTGATCACGGCCACCAAGCCTTCGCGAACGTCATCGCCGGTAAGATTTTCTTTTACGTCTTTGAACAAACCCATCTGCTGTCCCGCGTAATTAATCGTGCGGGTGAGCGAGGTGCGGAAGCCGGAGAGATGCGTGCCTCCATCGACTGTGTTGATGTTGTTGGCGAAACTGAAAACCGTTTCGGAGTAGGCGTCGTTGTATTGCAAGCCAATCTCCATGGCTACGCCGTCGCGTTCTGACTCCATGTAGATCGGCTTGTCGTGCAGCACTTGTTTGCCGCGATTGAGGTGCTTGATGAACTCCGCGATGCCACCGTTGTACTTGAATTCCGTGGTTTTGGGCTCGCCCGTCTTCGGATCAGTCGTGCGCTCATCGGTAAGCGTGATCAGCAGTCCCTTGTTCAGGAACGCAAGTTCACGCAGGCGCTGCGCCAGCGTGTCGAAATTATATTCGGTTACGGTGAGGATGCTCTTGTCGGGCAGGAAGTGAACTTTGGTTCCGCGCTTCTTGGTCGCACCCGCTTTTTTCAACTTACTGGTGGGCTCGCCCTTGGAATAGGTCTGTTCCCAGGTGAAGCCATCGCGCCAGATTTCCAGGTCCAGATCCTCGCTGAGCGCGTTTACGCAGGAAACACCAACGCCGTGCAATCCTCCAGAAACCTTGTAGGACGATGCATCAAACTTGCCGCCCGCGTGCAGCGTGGTCATCACGACTTGCGCGGCGGGAACTTTCTCGCCATCGATGTCCATCGAGTCGACTGGAATGCCGCGGCCGTTGTCGATTACCGTAATGGAGTTATCGAGGTGAATCGTAACTTCGATCTTGTCGGCGTATCCGGCGAGCGCCTCGTCGACGGAATTGTCCACGACTTCATAGACCAGATGATGAAGTCCGATCTCGCCAGTCGAGCCGATGTACATTGCGGGACGCTTGCGGACGGCTTCCATCCCGCCAAGCACTTTGATGGAATCGGCAGTGTAATCGCCGTTACCGTTTGCAGGGTTCGGCCCACCGGCTCGATTTTTGGTGTCGACGATGGCCGTGCTGCTATCGATTTCTTTAGTCGCCATTCAGCTCCGTGGAGAATGCCGGGACCGAGCTCAGGCCGGCGCGCTTTCCGTGCCCCCGAAACGAGGTCAAATCACTGAAATTATTAACACTTACGGCACCAGGATTATTGATGAATTATAGCATAGTCCAGAGCGTTTTTGGGCCCGGAATCGAGCCGGTAAACCTTGATTCTTGTGCCATTTAGGGAGTGCTTTGGCGGGATTGAACCCAGCTCAGGATTCAGGCCTGATTTCCCAATTTCGGACTCGTCATTTTGGCTTCGCCATTTTGCCAACGCTGAAGCCCAAGCCTTCGATAAGCCCGTTAACTTCGTCCTCGCTGCCACCGATGAAGGTGAAGGAAACTACGTAGCCTTTTTCCATCATAACCAGCGTGCTCTGGCGCATGGTTAGTTTGCCCAGTGGCTTGCTGAAGTCGCCGCGTACGAGGAGCTTTGCGCCGACGGGGTAATCGTACGGCTCGTTGATGACGGTCAGACCTTTCGACTTGGTAAGTTCGGTGAGCGGCCCGAAATAGTGCTCGGCATTTCGCAGCCCGGGATAGGAAGATGCAGCTTCCGCTGCGATTACGACCGCGGAATTCACCGTGTCACCGGTCGCCTCGGGAGGACGCTCGAATATTGCGAGGAGCACGATTGATTTCTTCGGGTCGTTCGAATCTTCGGTCATTTCATGGGTGCGATCCACCCATCCGAACGGGAGTTTGTAGGCGAATGAGAAAGTAGCGTTGCGGTAGAGGCCGTTGGCAATGGCGCCGGGGTTCGGTGCTTGAATCGCGGCCGGTGACCCAGCCTTAGCCGTCTGTCGCGCCTGCAAGCCGTACGCCAGCGGGACCACGCCAAAAGAAATCAAGACTATGCGCGCCAAGACGCCCATCTCGCAATTTTACAGGAGATGGGCGAGCTTAGACGTTGCGAGCAACGTCTCTATAGCGGACTTCTGGTTGCCTGGTTAAGCGGCCCGGCCCATTGGAACCGGTTGGGCGCAGTGGGCGCATCGCTTGGCATCAATCGGAATCTCGCTGAGGCATTCCGGACACTTCTTGGTCGTCGGATCGGCGGGCGCCGGCGCCTTGCGGGTGCGAGCGATCAAGGCATTGATGGGCGTGACCACGAAGAAGTAGACGGCGGCCGCAACCAGCAGAAACGCGATTACGGCGTTGATAAAATCACCGACGGGGAATACCGTCGTGCCGACAGTAAAGCTGATCGAAGAGAAATCGGGCTTGCCGACCAGAGCGGCGATGAGCGGGGTCAACAGGTCTTTGGTCAGAGCCGTGACCACGCTGCCGAAGGCTGCGCCAATCACCACGCCAACCGCCATGTCGATCACGTTGCCACGAAGAATGAACTGCTTGAATCCGCTGAGCATGACCACCTCCTGAATTGAAGGCCCAATGTACGTCGGCGACGGCAGGAAGGTCAAGGACAGGCGCATGCGGATAAGAACTGAGGCGAGAGAAAATCACGTTTGATCGCATCTCAGCGGTGTGTCATACTTGGCCCTAATTTGGTCCTACTTAGTCCGCAATGCCAGCCAGGATTAAAAATCGAATAGGTACCGAAAGGCCGAAGCTTTCACTCGATCGCCAAACGCACAGGGTTTTGGAGGATATGGTACCCCTGGGCATTTACGGGAAAACAATGCCCGAAGTCGCGAGTTACATCATTAGAACCTGGCTTCGGGAACACCGGGAGGAGCTTAAAGAGTTCGGAATCCGCTTGGTTAAGAAGCTGAAGGAAACTGCATAGAGTTGACTGGCCTTTACGAGGGGCAGTCCAGATGTGGACAACATTCTGGCAACAGTCTAAATTAGCGAGGTCTGAGTCTTATGGCACCCAAAGCGAAAGCGTCGCTCTCCGGCGAGCTCTCTTGGTACGAATCAAACAAGAGCACATGGCTGGACTCACACTCGGGCGAATTCGTACTGATCGGGGGCAAGAAAACGGTCGGTTTCTTTCCTAGCTACGAGAAGGCATTTGAGGCTGGCCTTGAAGCGTTTGGCATTGGCACTGACTTCCTCATAAAGCAGGTGGTGGAACACGAGCCCGTATTTGTCATTTACTAGTCGAGGGGCGGAGTGAAGTATTCACGTTCGTATTCTCGGACCGATTTACGCCGGGCTGGTCCGAAAATCACGGTCACAATAAGTCATCCGCAAAAATCCATCGCGTTAGCGCAACGATCTCACGTTGACCTCAAGAAACCTTACACAGTCACAGCACTAATCGACACAGGCGCGTCCCGAACCGTGATTAGCCCCCAACTCGCCGCGACCTGCGGCCTTCAGAAGACGGGCGAAGTCCGGATATCGAGTGCCGGGCATATCACCAGCAGACCAGAGTTTGTCGGCGCCGTTCATTTCCCGAGCCAGGAACTGCAGGCATTCGATCCCATAAGCCTCGTCGCATGCCCATTACCCGAGCAGGACGTGGCGTGCCTGTTAGGTCGCGATGTCTTGGAGCGCTGGAATCTTACATACGACGGGCGGAGCGGGTTGGTGGAAGTAGAAGAATAGCTCCGGTCATTCCTCAATTTGGACGTCACCTATACGTCCCCCATAAGCCAATCGCCAATTCTCCAACGGCCTACGCTTCCAGACTTGGCTTCTTAGGCGGAGACTTGTCAGATCCGCATTGGCATCACGATGTAGCGGTATTTGTAATCTTCGCCCTCAGCGGGGCGCATCTGGCCGGCGGATTGGGAATCCTTGAATTCCAGTTTCACGTCGCCACCGCCGGTGGCCTTGAGGAAATCCAGAAGATATTGCGCATTGAAGCCGATCGCGATCAGGTCGCCGTCGTAGTCGATCTCGATCGTGTCTTCGGACTCGCCGGTTTCGGTCGACGACGCTGATAGTTTCAGTTCACCTTTTTCCAGACGCATCTTCACAGCGCGCGAGCGCTCGTCGGCGAATTGGGCGACACGCGAGATGGCCGCGCTCAAGTCCTCTCCGTGGACGGTGATGGACTTGGTGTTGTCTTTCGGCAGAACGGCTTCGAAGTTGGGGAACTGGCCGGTGAGCTGGCGCGAAGTCAGCAGCCGGTGGCCGATGCGGAAGTATAGCGTCGATTCGTCTTTCGCGAAATCAATTTCTTCGGCGTCGGTCGAATCGAGCAGGGACTTCAGTTCGTCCATGGCTTTCTTGGGGACCAGCGTCTTCATTTCGCCGGAAACGCCTTCGAATTTCTCGCCGCGCGTTCGATGTGCGCCAGGCGGTGGCCGTCGGTTGCGACCATGGTGATCGATTCCGGCTTCAGCACCATCAGCGCGCCGTTCAGCGTGTAGCGCGACTCTTCACTGGCAATGGCAAATCCAGTCTTGGCGATCATGCTGCGCAGAACCTGCGCGGGAATCTTCACCACTCCGGCGGTCGGAAACGTCGGCAGGCTGGGAAAATTCGACTTCGCCATCCCCACCATCTTGGTGTTCGAACGTCCGCAGCGAATGCTGACCCAATGATTTTCGAGCAGCTTGATGGTGATGTCGGCGTCGGGCAGCAGCTTTACGTAGTCATGCAGCTTGCGCGCGGGAATGGTGCAGGAGCCCTCTTTCTTGACCTTGGTGACGCAGGAAGTCCGCAGGCTCAGATCGAGATCGGTGGCGGTCAGTGACAGCTTGTCGCCGGCAGCTTCAAACAGATAGTTCGACAGGATGGGAATTGTGGTCTTGCGTTCGACCACACCCTGGGTCGCGGTCAGTTCGCGCAACAGTTCAAACTTGCTGACCGTAATCTCCATGGTGGTGGTTCCCGCCGCGGATGCAATGGCTTCTACCGGCATAACCTGAAGTCCCCCGCTTGTGGCCTACTTTGAATACTTCCCTTATATCAAAATAAAAAGCTATAAAACCAGCAGTAACAGTAGGCAATAGGAAAAAGTGGAAATCCGGCCCAATCCTGCCAGTTCATCCGCCCAACTGCTCAGTCAGCTTATTGAGCAGCCGGTTCAAATCTTTGTCCGTCTTGCGTACTTTGTCGATCTTCTCCACCGAGTGCAGCACGGTAGTGTGGTGCTTGCCGCCAAACTGCCGTCCGATTTCTGGCAGCGACGCTTCGGTCAGTGCTTGGCCAGATACATGGCAATCTGCCGCGGATACACAATGGCCCGCGAGTTGTTTTTGGCCTTGATTTCCACCAGGCGCAGCCCAAACTGTTCGGCCACCGCTTTCTGGATGGACTCGATCGTGACCTTGCGGGCCTGCGAATCGATGAAGTTCTTCAGCACCTGCTGGGTGTAGGGGAGGGTAATTTCGGCGCCGATCAGCGAAGAGTGCGCCACCAGCCGGATCAGCGCTCCTTCCAGCTCGCGCACGTTGGAGCGGATGTTCGAAGCAATGTACAGCGCCACGTCGGTCGGCAGCGTGACCTTCTCCTGCTCGGATTTCTTTCTGCAGGATGGCGACCTTGGTCTCAAGGTCCGGCGGCTGGATGTCGGCAATCAGTCCCCACTCGAAGCGGCTGCGCAAACGGTCTTCCACCTCCGCCAATTCCTTGGGCGGGCGGTCGCTGGCAATCACGATCTGCTTCATCGACTCGTGCAGCGCGTTGAAGGTATGGAAGAACTCTTCCTGCGTGCGCTCTTTCTGCGCCAGGAACTGGATGTCGTCCACCAGCAGCACGTCGACGTTGCGGAACTTGTCGCGGAAGCTGGTCATCTTGTCGTAGCGCAGCGAGTTGATCATCTCGTTGGTGAACTTCTCGCTGGATACGTAGCAGATGGCCGACTGTGGCATGCGTTTGGCGATCTCGTGGCCGATCGCCTGCATCAGGTGGGTCTTGCCCATGCCAACGCCGCCGTACAGGAAAAGCGGGTTGTAGGCCTTGGAAGGACGTTCCGCCACCGCCTGGCACGCGGCATGCGCGAACTGATTGCCGCTGCCGATCACGAATGCGTCGAAGGTGTAGCGCGGATTGAGTTGCGCCGCGCCGTCCCAGTCAAACCGCGCCTGCGAGGGATGATGTCAATCCGAGCCGCATGGCGCGGACAGGCCCGCCATCGTGGCGGACCGGAGTCGCCGCGGGATCATCCCCGGGGTCACGAACTTCACATCCTGATATTCCAGGCCGAGATTGTCCAGCGCTTCCTGGATCAGGTCGTCATACTTGTCGCCGACGTGGCGAGAACTCCACGGTGGGCACGCGCACGAAAAGCATGCCTCCGCTGGAGTGACTGTAGCGGGTCGGCTTCAACCAGGTGTCGTAGGAGTGCCGGTTGATCTTTTTTTCCAGCGCGTCAAGGATGCGCAACCACGGATTGGGAGCAAGAGTGGTGTTGAAACTGACATAAGAAATTCTTGGTGGACGCCTGCTGCTCGGAGCCAACGCCTGAAATTATGAATGCAGTAAAGAAAGCGCTCATTCCAGCGCTGCAAACCGCCTCATGGCGGGCCGCTTTCGCTGGAGCGAGAAAAATTTTCAATGAGCAGGATCAGGTCGGCATACTAGCACAAAAAATCTTGTCTTTGTGGAAATCTTCGAGAACGATTTTCTCCGACCTCCACGATTCCAACTGCTAAAAAAAACTTCTGTCAAGTAGCGACTTTATAACTGCCGCAAGCGTGGTGCAGCAGTGCGAGAACGTGACGTGCGGAAGTGTAAAATTTGTCTGTGATCGGCGCCCTGGTCTGCCGGTTCCGGGACCCCGGTTTGCCCGTCTGCCCCGGCTCATTTATACTTCTCATTCGCTCTATAGCCATTCATAGCATCGACTCACTGAAGTCAGGAGCAGCCAAGTTTCATGCCCAAGCGCACGTTCCAACCTAACCGCCGTCACCGCTCGAAGACGCACGGATTTCGCACGCGTATGAAGACCAAGGCGGCGCAGGCGGTGATTTCGCGCCGGCGCGCCAAGGGGCGCAAGCGGGTGTCGGTAAAGCCCGGCTTCCGTGAGTAGCGTTTCTCCTTTCCGGAATTGGCGGGAATTCTGCAACTTGAGTCTGGATCGTGAAGGCGTGAGCGATGCTGCTCCAGGAGCCGCGGCTCAGCCTGTCTGGTTCCGGCAAGCGGGCGAGGTTTCCCCGCGCATGTCCGCCTGCTGCGGCACGCCGATTTCGAGCGGGTTTACAAGCAGGGCCGGCGCCACTTCGCTGCCCACCTGACGGTGTTTTACCTGCGACGCGAGAGCAGGGCGACACGGGCTGCGCATCGGATTCACGGTGAGCAAGCTGTTGGGCGGCGCGGTCGAATCGCAATCGCATGCACCGCCGATTGCGAGAAACGGTTCGGCTTGCATTGGCCGGAGTTTCAAGCGCCGGTCGACATCGTGATCAATCCGAAGAAGTCGTTGCTCACGGCTGATTTTGCGCGAGTTGGGCAAAGAAGTCAGCCGGTGTTTGAAGTGAGTCCGGAAAGTCGCTGAGAAGCGAGAAGTGCATAGCGACACCGGGATGAACACCGTCCCACAAAACGTCGTGCTGGCCTGCTCCGCGCATACAAGCTGGGCCATCTCGCCTCTGCTTCCGCCCGCCTGCCGCTACGTGCCGACCTGCTCCGAGTACGCGATGGAGGCAGTGGACCGTTACGGCGTGGTGCGAGGTCGGCGAAGGCGGCGTGGCGAGTGCTCCGCTGTCATCCCTTGTAAAGGGTGGACGATCCGTGTGAGACGAGAACGTTTGATCCACGTTATCGGTCAGGACACGAGTTCCTGCAGTCACTGAGAAAGACCTTGGCAGAATTTCAGAATCCGCAGCAAGAACCCGGCATGGAGCGGCGTCTGCTCCTCGTCTTCGCGCTCACCTTTCTGGTGATCGTTCTCTTCCAGCCGCTGCTGAAGAAATATTATCCGCCAGCCGCCTGCGCCGCAGCAGCGCAACCCCAGGCAGTCAAGCCACAAGGCTGCGCGTTGCCCGTCGCGCAAGCCAGCTGAGGTCGAACGGCCAAGAGGCGCGGCAGCTGCGACTGCCGCAACCAAGCAAGCCTCCACCGAATCCGAAACCATGATTGAGAACGATCTGTACCGCGTCACCTTCACCAACCGTGGCGGCGCAGGTAAAGTCCTGGATCCTGAAGAAGTTCAACGACGACAAGGGCTCAGCCGCTGGAACTGGTGAACAAAGCCGCCGCCGAAAAATACGGCTACCCGCTCAGCCTGTGGACCTACGACGAGGCCCTGCGCAACCAGCTGAACTCGGCGCTCTACGTAATTGCATCCTCGGGGAACGTTGACGGCCCCGGCCGAACTCACCTTCGAGTACGCCGACCGGGACCTGACCGTCCGCAAAGTCTTCCGCTTCGACCACACCTATCGTGGTTCAGCGTCGAAACCTCCGTGACTTCCAAAGGCAGCCCGGTCCCTGCCTTCCCCGCCTGGCCCGCCGGGTTCGGAGATGAAGACCAGCCTGGCCGGGTACGCCGCCAGCCGCATCGAATACCAGGTCAATAGCGACATCAAGCGCCTTGCCATCAAGGCCGTCAGCGGCGGCAATACCCTGCCCGGGCCGTTTAACTGGGCCGGCGTGTCGACCAGTACTTCGCGGCGGTCTTCATTCCCGACGATCCCCAGAGCGCCGTCACGGTCACGCTGCGTAACTCGATTGACATTCCCAAGGACGCAAAGTCCACTCACAAGAAACCATTAAAGCGGACGTCCTGGGCGTCGGCCGTGGGCAATCCCAAGGGTCCGACCCTGGAACGCCTGTACGTCGGCCCCAAGCAGCTGCACACCCTGGAAACCGTGCCCGTTCCCACCATCGTGGGCGCCCCGCCAGACTTGCGCGGCCTGGTCAACTTCGGCTTCTTTGGCGTGATTGCGCGGCCGCTGTTCCTGTGGCTGCAGTGGACCTACAAGTATGTCGGCAACTGGGGCTGGGCGATCGTCATCCAGACCTTGATCATCAATCTGGCGCTGCTGCCGTTGCGCGTCTCCAGCATGAAGTCGGCGCTGAAGATGCAGAAGATCCAGCCGCAGATGAACTCCATCAAGGAGAAATACAAGAAGTACGGCATGCGCGACCCGCGCCGCCAGGAGATGAACACCGAAATCGGCGCCCTGATGAAGCGAGCAGGGAGTCAGCCCGGTCGGCGGCTGTTTGCCCATGCTCATCCAGATGCCGTTCCTGTTCGCCTACTACGGCATGCTGGGTTCCGCGCTCGATCTTCGCCAGGCGCATCTGGCTGTGGATTCAGCGATCTGTCTTCCGCCGATCCCTGTACCTGATTCTGCCCATCTTGCATCTATCATTACCGGGCTGATCACGCAGCGCATGACGCCGCAGGCCGGCATGGATCCCTCGCAGCAGAAGATGATGAACGTGATGATGCCGGTGATGTTCGGGTTTCATCAGTTACAAGCTCGCTGCGGGCTTGTGTCTCTACTGGTGTGAAGGCAGCCTCATCGCCATCGTGCAGCAGTTCATCATGAACCGCACCAGCCTGGGCCGCGAAATGCGCGAGATGGCGTTGAAGAGAGCCAGGAAGAAAGAGAAGAAATGAGCTCTTAGCCTCTGGCTTTTGGCTCTTAGCTGAACCAAGCTTCCGGGAGCTAGAAGGCTGAGCAGCTAAGAGCTAGAAGCTTATGCCCATTCCCGACAAAATCGCCGCCGCCAACAAGATCAACGACTTCCTCCGCGGCGTAGTCACCCAGGGAGGTCTTCACCTCAAGTACCGCATCACCGTCGATCCACCGCTTCCCGACGAGCGCGACTGGGAGCGTCCGGAGATTCTGGTGGAGTTCGCCGGCCCCGATTCCACTTTGCTGCTGGAGCGCGGCGGCGAATTGTTGCGCGCCGATCGAGCTGCTCGCCATCGAGATGCTCCGCCTTCCCGGCAACGAGCACGAGAAAATCTGCTTTCGACTGCATGAATCAGCGCAAGCTGCGCCTCGAGGAACTTCGCATGGCCGCCGAGCGTCGCTGCCGACCGCGTCCGTCAGACCGGTACGCCCTACGAGTTCGCGCCCATGTCTTCGCGCGAACGCCGCATCGTGCACCTGGCGCTTGCGCGATCACGCCGACCTGCACACCGAGAGTCAGGGCGAAGGCGGCCGCCGCTGCCTGGTGGTCTATCCCAAGGACTACAAGCCCGCCGGAAAACCGCGCGAGGACGATTCCATAGGTTGGTTTTCTCAGCGACCTACGGTAGCTTCTCTGCGACTCTCTGCGTTGAAGCTTTTGACCTGACACCCGCTACAATCTGTCCCGTGAATCTTGACGACACCATCGTCGCCATCGCCACTCCTCCCGGACGCGGCGGCATTGGCGTCGTCCGCCTCGCCGGTCCGGAAGCCCGCCAGATCGCTCTGCCCATGCTGCGACTGAAGCACGATCTCGATCCCGGCCGCGCCATCTTCGGCGAACTGATCGAGCCGCCAACGGCAGTCCGCCGGGAACGCTCACAGACCGCATCGACGAAGTCGTCGTCACCTACTTCGCCAAGCCGCACTCCTACACCACCGACGACATCATCGAAATCTCCGCCCACGGCTCGCCCGTCGTTCTGCGCCACATTGTCGAGCTCGCCCTCGCCCGCGGCGCCCGCCTCGCCGAGCCCGGCGAGTTCACCATGCGCGCCTTTCTCAACGGACGCATCGATCTCACCCAGGCCGAAGCCGTCCGCGACCTCATCGACTCGCAAACTCTCTACCAGGCCAAAGTCGCGGCCCAGCAACTCGAAGGCGCGCTCTCCCGCCGCCTGCAGCCCATCAAGCAAGAGCTGGTGAAGCTGATCGCCACTCTCGAAGCCGGAGTTGACTTCGCCGAAGACGACGTCTCCGTCCTGCCCGCAGACCAGATTCTCGAGCGCATCGCCGCCATCCGCGCTCCCTCTCGAAGAACTGGCCTCGACCTTCGCCTACGGCAAGCTCGTGCACGAGGGCCTGACGCTCGCCATCGTCGGCCGCCCCAACGTCGGCAAGTCCAGCCTGTTTAATCGCCTGGTCGAACGCGAGCGCGCCATCGTGACCGCAACCCCCGGCACCACGCGCGACCTGGTCAGCGAAACCGTTGCCATCGGTGGAATTCCTGTCAAGCTGGTGGACACCGCCGGCATCCGCCGCGCCCTCGATGAAGCCGAAAGCATCGGCATCCGCAAATCCCAGGAAGCTCTCGCCGACGCCGATCTGGTGCTGGTGGTGCTCGATGCTTCGCAGCCACTCACCGCTGAGGATGACGAACTGCTCAGGCAAGTGGCGGGCCGCCCCGCAATCGTCGTCGAGAACAAGTGTGACCTGCCAGATTCACGTGGGGCAGCCGAGCACAACTCGGCGGCGGAGCATGAACGTCGCCGCGAGTGCGGACCTCCGCCCTCACCGGCGCAGGCATCCCCGAGCTGCGCCAGCGAAATCCTGCGCCACGTCGGCGGAGACGCCGGCGCCCAGGCCGAAACCGGATTCCTCACCAACCTGCGCCATCAAGACGCTGGTGCACGATTCGCTGGCCGGCGCTGGCAGCCGCCACGACCGCGGTCGACGATCACAGTCCCTCACGAAATGCTGCTGCTCGATCTCTACAACGCCCTGCGCCCGCTCGACGAAATCACCGGCGCCACCACCACCGACGACATCCTCAACCTGATCTTCAGCACGTTCTGCATCGGAAAGTAGAGTAAAACCGTACTACTTCCAGACCGTTTGCGGACGATCGCACAAATTTCGGCCTGGCTATGCCGCTGCCCGCCGCACTCTTCCTGATAACAATGCTGCCGCTGCGGTGAGAAGCCCCGCAGTACCTTCCATAGCATAGACACGGCCGGTAGCGGGAATATCTTTGTCCGCGGAAAAACCACACACCAGCAGAACGCGGTGTTCGCTTTTTCCTCCGCCTCGACTGTGAGCACGTATTTGTCTGCCGTCGCAAATCTGTGCCCCACGATAACAAGATCAAACTTTTCACGTGAGAGAAAGTTCAGAGTTTCTTTCACGTCGGTCGTACTAGTAACCGCATATCCAGCTTTGTTCAGTGCAGCACGGTGGATATCGGAAACCGCAATGTCAAACGAGACACATAAAACCTTTTGTCTCCTCATGTAGCATCTCCTCCCTCACTTCGCCAATTCCGCGCTTCGTTCGGCACAAGAAGTTCTACTCTAGCTTCTTCAAGCGGCTTGACCTTTCGACTGTTCCTCAGTGGGTGCCATCTCGATGTCAGCCAACTGTTGCTTCCGGTGCAAGAAGAAATATGCCGCCAGCAGAGTCACCATCAACAAGCCGACCACTACCATCAGAATGGCAAAGTGCCCCAAGCGTGCGAACTGAAGGCAGAGCCTCCCGCTCGTTCTGGCTCACCATGACAATCCAGGCCAGATTGGGATAGATCTGCTTCAGGCCGGTGTCGGCAAAACCTATAATCCGGCTGCCACCCCTCATAGCGGCGATAACATATCCGGCTTGACGGCCTTGCAAGGAGCCGAGCGCATCGCGCACCGTCGCGTACTCTTCCGACTTCAATCTCATGGATGGGGTGACATTGGGAGCACTGATTACGCTGCCATCCTCCCTTACGAGAATCGTTCGCGCGGAGCGGCCGACCTGCGCGTGGGTTAAACGCGAAAAGAGACTGGAAACATCGATCAGCGCACTGGCCGCGCCAATGAATCTCCGCGATTCCTTGCCGTATATCGGGAAACCGATTCGGAGGTAATCAGCCCTGCTTTCCTCGTCGTAAAGGACTTCGGAGATATAAATGCCGCCCCTGCCGTGCGCCGAAACCGCTTGCCAATAAACGTTGTCCACCGGGGCGTAATGCAGCGGTTTGTCCGTGGCTGCGATGGGAACACCATTTTCGTCGGCCACTATGATTTTCAGAAAGCGTGGATCGATCTCGCGACGGCGTTGCAGCAGGCGCGAAACTGGCGATGACAACATCGCTTCCACTACAGCGTCCCCCGCAGGTGTATCCCATTTCTTATCGATCTCCGCAATGCTTGTCTCGGTCGCCTCCGCACTCCTCCGTTCGTAGGCCTGGTTGGCCCCTACGACCGCCTCCACCACAGCTGGTTCCGTGGCAATCGCGCCGACGTCGATCACACGATCGTTGACAAATTGAAGCGCGGTGGTGGCGTCAGCTTGGGCAATGGTCCGAAATTGCGTTCCGATGACCTGTTCCAGAGATGTGTTGCTCTCGGAGGTTAGATACAGGCCAAGAAAGTTGAGCGGGCACGATGATTACTACCAGTGCAATCAACAGCTTTTGTAACGACACCTTGATTTCCAACGAATCGGAGGGCATACTTTGCCTCCTTTCTTCGCGTCGTGCACGCTCGCTAGTGCCGAGTTTCCTGGCGTTAGACTCGGCCCGCTAGAAACATGGTTACGCTGATGACCCGCTACCGCACATACGTGCGCATGCTCTCGACCCACAATGGCGTGCCGTCCGGTTGGCGAAATGCGAAAGTCTGATCTCCACGGGTAATCTTGCGGGCGATCATGGCATCATGACCCTCGTATGTCACCGTCGATCCGACTACGGCAATTTGATCTCCCTTGCTGAAGCTCACGCCATTGCCCTGAAGAAAACGGCGAGGCGCTACGTGCACCTGCAGAATTCCAGTGTCGGTCTTAAGCATCAGGTGAGTTCCCTCATCGCCATTGATCGGACACCAGAACTGTTGCACCTCCTGGACTACGCCTTCGACCTTTACTTCAGTCGCCACGTTGTATTTTGGCGCTCGCTGTTTCACGCCCTTGCCTAGGATCAGGACTACGACAAGAACACAGCCGACGACCGTAAGTATCTTAAGCATTCTCATGGGGCTCCTCCTTTCTGTCACGAATCGAGCTATTCAGTCCGTCCGCGGTCGACGCTCCGTTCAGGCGCTGACCGTCAGCACCGGACACTTCGCATGACGAATGACTTCGTAGCGTCACGCCCCGAGAACGTGGGCAGACACCTTCGCGGACATCGATCGCTTTGCCCCCATGACGATCAGGTCGGCCTGTTCGCTCGAGCGGCTATCTTCAAAATGCCTTCCGCTACGAAATCAAAGCCAATGACATACTCCGGTTCGGACCAGAGTTTGGCTTGAGGTGGCAGCAGCGTCTCTAGTTTCTGCTTCGCTGTCGCTGTCACTCTGGCGTACCATTCTTTAATTGCTGTCTCATGGTAAAAAGTGCGCCCAGGCCCAGGCAGAGCCGCCGGCGGTATTACGTGCAAAAGACTCAGTTTCGCTTGGAACTGGTTAGCGAGAAGCAGTGCGCACTCCAACGCTTTCGCGGAAGCGGGATGAAAATCGGTGGCAAAGAGAATTCGGTGGAATTCTCCGCTTGCGCTTAGTGGAACATCGACGTGGGTTCCCACGGTGATTACGGGACAACTCGCCTTTCGCACGACCTCCTCCGCCACCGATCCCAGTACAAGTTTCTTCAGCCCTCCGCGCCCATGCGTGCCCAGCACCACCAGATCCATGTTCTGCTCGCGAATCACGGCGGAAAGCACGTTCCATACTGTGCCCGATCGCAGCACGGTTTCATGTGCGATCTGTTGCAATTCGTTTCGACCGGCCAACGTTTCCATCTCGCGCTTTGCCTCTTGACGCAGTCTGTCTCTCGGCAGCTCTGGAATAAAAGAGGTCGTCTCCGGGGGCACCACGTGGACGACATAAATCTTCGAGCCGAAGAGGCGGGCAATCGCGATGGCATAATTGAACGCTTTCTCCGAGGCATCAGAAAAATCAGTTGCCAGGAGGATATTCTTGAATGAAACCGTCGCCTGCTGCTGCGGGACTTGTTGTTGCGGGACTTCAGCTAGAGTTGTCATTGGAGCCTCCCTCGCGGAGCTAAGCTGCTAACTTGCTTGGAGATATCTCAAGATTACCGACATCTTCGGTTTGGAATTGCTTCTCCTCAAGTCTGCTGATGGTTGCCCTCAACCAGTTACGCAGAGCCTCTTCCAGCTCTTCCTGCGTACCAGTTCGATAGAGGCTGTCAACCGTCTCGCGTGCGTTGTTCAATCGGATGTGGTGGCATGGCACGGGCTCGGAGCGACACTCAAAGGGCACAAACTGCATCAGTGCACAATCGGGACAAGAGGCAGCTCCGTACCGTGAGCAGGCTGGTGAATCTTCAAATATCAGGAGGGGGCGACCCGGAGTTTGAACACGGTATAAACCTAGCTCGAGGAACTCGAGTTCAAGTCGAAGAATGTCGAGGACGTTGTGTCCGGGCATACTTGCCTCCGACGGCTGGCATCCGACTCCAGATCGCCCGGTCGCTAACCCTTTTATAACTCCGAACTCGAACAGCTTGCAGTGATCAATCGCACATCCTCCGGTGACTGGGGGAATGGGCGCGGAGTCTGGCATCGATCCGGCCTCCCCGGCGGAAGGTCGGCTTTGTCATTTCCGAGTAAATCACGCCGCGAGAGCACGTTCTGCATTGGTAAATAGCGGTGACATTTCAAATAGGTACACTTGCCAGAGAGCAGAGCCGCTCAGTCAAGGCGATTGGGGCGCTCAGACGCGGGCGCAAGAACTTATGAGAGCCCTTTCAAAGCTTCTCGCAACCGTTCTCATCTCGGGCGCTGTTGCCAGTGCTCAAGTAGAGCCTTACGCCGGTGGCGGGATCGGCGTGAATGGCCTGAGTTTTCAGTCGCCCTATTACAACGTGGACGCAGGAGTCGACTGGGGCGCGCTAAAGCCGATCTTCTTCGAGGCCGAAGCTGGCGCCGATACCGCCAATCCCAAACCTCTAAGCAATGGCACCACGGTTCGGGCCCACGGCGTAGTGATGATCAAGAACAAGGGACACTGGCGCTTTGGGGGTGGAGTCCACTTCAGTGAGCTATTCACCTCGAAGTACGACAACCACTCCGTGTGGCCCACTGTGGGAGCGATGTTTGTGAAGGACTGGTTTCGGATGAATGCCCAGTATCTGATTCCGACCACTACCGACTACAGCCTGACGGGCCCACTATTTGATATGCGGATGCACCTGAAAAGCAGATTCTATTTCCGCGAACGCGTTGGCATCTATTTGTACCGCGATCCCAATGGGGCCAGCCCTTCTCATCATGTAAGCGCGGTAGCGGACTTCGGAATAATCTACGTCTTCCGCTAAAAACTCACGTAGCCCGGACGCATCGTCTGGCGGCCGAGCTGAAGAATTGTCCTCCGCCCCATCTGGTTCACCGTGTCATTGCGGCCAGAGCCTCGCGAAACATCACCTCAAAGGTCTCACCTTTTCCATTCTTCGCCACTGAAGCCAGCGCCCGTTCCGCCGCCGTCCGCTGATAACCCAGATTCACCAGCGCCGAGAGCACATCTTCCTCCATCGCGGTCATCACCGGCGCAGCAGGCATGTCTCCAACGCTCGCGGGCGGTAGCTTATCGCGGAGTTCCAGCACCATGCGCTCCGCTGTTTTCTTGCCAATGCCCGGAATCCGGGTAAGCCGCGCAATGTCATTGCCGCGAATTGCTCCCGCCATTTCATCCGCCGCCATGCCGCTCAAAATGGTAATGGCGAGCTTCGGGCCAATGCCACTCACCGTGATCAGCTTTTCGAAGAGTTGCTTCTCCGCTGGTCTTAGAAATCCATAGAGGGCAATCTGATCTTCGCGCACGTGGGTGTGAATGTGCAGCGCAACTTCACTCTCCAACGCCGGGCAGATCGGAAAAAGTAGGGACACTGATGGTGACGTCATATCCGACACCGCGGTTTCAACGATGGCTTGGTTCGGATGCTTCGTCAGCAGTTTTCCGCGCAAATGAGCAATCATGCTTCGGTCATTGTAGCTGCATGCGCTCGCGGTGGCATAGAACATGTAGGGACGGGCGCCTTCGCCCGTCCGGCTGAGCGAAGCTCCGTAGCAGTTTTTATCAAAACAGCGAGCTCTGTTTGCGGTTCGGAGTGATGCCAAAGTGCTCGTAGGCTAATTGGGTCGCAACACGTCCCCGCGGAGTGCGGTTCAGAAATCCAATCTGGATCAGGAACGGCTCATAAATTTCTTCGATGGCGTCGGGCTCCTCCGCCAGTGCCGCCGCCAGCGTGTTCACGCCCACCGGGCCGCCTTGATACTTCTCAATGATAGTGAGCAGTAGCTTGCGATCGACTTCGTCGAATCCATAACGGTCTACTTCCAGCATCTGCAGCGCCGCCTGGGCCGTTGGCAAGTCAATCTTTCCGGCGCCCCGCACCTGCGCGTAATCCCGCACGCGCCGCAACAGACGGTTCGCAATACGTGGCGTCCCCCGCGAGCGACTGGCGATCTCTAGCGCGCCGGGCTTATCAATTTCTACACCCAGAATATCCGCTGAACGCTCGACGATTATGCGCAAATCCTCGTGGCTGTAAAACTCCAGCCGAAGCACGATCCCGAATCGAGATCGGAGAGGAGAAGACAGCAGCCCGGCCCGCGTAGTCGCGCCGATGAACGTAAACGGTTGTACGTCCATGGTGTGCGTCCGCGCCGCCGGACCTTGCCCGATGATGATGTCCAACTTGTAATCTTCCAGGGCGGAATAGAGAATCTCTTCGAGAGCAGGCTGCAGCCGGTGAACTTCGTCAATAAACAGAACCTGCCGCTCACGGACATTGGTCAGGATCGCCGTCAGATCACCCTTGATCTGCAGCGTCGGACCCGAGGTCTGCTGAAACGGCACACCCAATTCGTTCGCGATAATCGTCGCCAGAGTCGTCTTGCCCAGCCCCGGCGGACCGTAAAGCAAAACGTGATCCAGCGCCTCGCCCCGCGAGCGCGTGGCCTCGATGGCGACGGCCAGGTTCTCTTTGACCTTGGATTGCCCGATGAACTCCGCCAGCCGCTGCGGCCGCAGCTTCAGCTCAAAGGAAGAATCGTCCTCAACCGGGGCGGCTGAGACCAACCGGTCGCGATCTTGCGGAAGTTTTGGGATGTTCCTGAGAGTTGCCACTGGCGCGATATTAGCACGACCAGCGGGAATCGAACCTGTGCCATCTGCGACGTTTATTTTTCCGGATACCAGTCCAGCACCCGCACTTCAATGCCAGTCCCTTCCAGTCCTTTTTGAAAGACGGTCAGATCCGACCCGCGATAGTGGTAAGGAATGACGATCTTCGGGTGGAATGCCTTGACCGCATCAGCAGCCTCATCGGGCGGCATGGTGTAAGGCAGATTCATGCACACGAAGGCCACGTCGATATTCTTGAGTGCCCGCATCTCGGGAACGCCTTCGGTATCGCCTGAGAAGTAAAATCGCTTGCCGCCATAGGTAAGCACGTAGCCATTGCCGCGTCCCTTGTCATGAAAGAGTTTTCCCGGCTCTGGCCCGCGCTTCAAGTTGTATGCGGGAATCGCCTCAATCGTCCAGCCTTGCCAGCTTTTCGTCTCTCCATTCGCAATGGGTTTCGCCGTCGTCACGGTTTGGACCACGGCCGGCGGCGCGAAGATCTCAGTCCCCGCTTTGCTGGCATCTTTGATCGAGTCCGGATCCATATGATCGCCGTGAATATCGGTAATCAGAATCAGATCGGCTTTGGAGAGTACCGAGAATTTCACCGGCTTGGCCGGATCCAGGTAGATGGTCGTTCCTCCCGCCTCGATCAACGTGCTGGCGTGATTCAGAGGGGTGATCTTGACCGGCCCGGCGGATGTGGGAAAGACCTGCGCCGCCTCAGTTGCAGCATGAGCCAACAACGGCACAACCAACACCGAGCAGAAAAGAATGACGTTTTTCATAGTACCCCCGTGGGATTTTAATCCAACTTTGACATTGTGACACATTATGTGTCACAATGCACTATGCCTTCCGTGAATCTACGCCAACTCCGTGATACCCGCCGCCTGAAAGCTTGGCTGAGGGCCGGCAGCACAGTCGAGCTCCGGGAGCGAGATCGCGTCATCGGCCATATTGTTCCAGAAAAAGGGAAAGAAAAACCGGGGGAGTGGCCGGATTTCGAGGCTCGCGCCAAGAAAATATTTGGCGACCGCGTTTTAACTGTCGTCGATGACTTGATAAAGGACCGAGGGCGTTTCTGACTACCTACGCCGATACGAGTTTCCTCACATCGCTCTACGTTCGGGACGGGCATTCTGCAGCCGCGGTGGAGCGCATGAAAGAGAAACCCGGCATCTGGTTTACCCCTCTTCACTTTGCGGAATGTTCCCATGCGATCGCCAAACAGGTTTTCTATCGCAAGATTTCGCAAGCTGAGGCGGATGCTGTCCGCCACACCTTGAAGCGCGACCGAGCGGATGGCTTGTGGCTTGAGACGGCAATGCCTGAAAACGCCTTTGAGCTTTGCGCTGACCTCGCTCGCCGCTACGCACCGAAACTCGGCACAAGAACACTGGACAGCTTACACGTCGCCTGTGCCCTCGAACTCAAAGCCGAACGATTCTGGACTTTCGACGAGCGCCAGTCGAAACTGGCCAAAGCAGCAGGACTGAAGAGCTCATAGGACCTCCCCTCCGATCAGGTAGATCCGCTAGTGCGCGGCCAAGCGGCCCACGGAAGCTGAAGCGATCCAAGAACTCACAGAGCACACTGCCGAACACGGATGCAGAGAACTTGGGACTGAGCACCCTGGCAGTCAGCGCTGAGCTATGCGGCCCCTACTCTTCTTCTTCCTTCACATCCCCTCGCGCCGCCTTAGCCTTCTCGATAATCTTTTCCTGCAGGAGGCCCGGCACGGCGTCGTAGTGATGCATTTCCATATTGAAGCTGCCGCGGCCCTGGGTCATTGAAGTTAAGTCGACGCCGTAGGTCAGCATCTCGGACATCGGCACTTCAGCCTTGACCACCGTGTTGCCACCTTTGTTGTCCATGCCCTGAATGCGGCCGCGCCGGCTGTTCAGGTCGCCCATGATCGAGCCCGCGAACTCATCCGGAATTGTGATCTCCGCCACCATGACTGGCTCAAGCAGCGTAGGCTTGGCCTGCTCCATGGCTTTCTTGAACGCGATGCGGCCCGCCATCTGAAATGACATATCGTTCGAATCCACGTCGTGATACGAGCCGTCGTAAAGGATCACCCTGAAATCCACCACCGGAAAGCCCGCAAGATACCCGCGCGACGCGGCATCCCTGATGCCCTTTTCGATGGCGGGAATATAGTTCTTCGGAATCGCGCCGCCAAAAATGTCGTTCACAAACTCGAATTCACCTCCGCGGGGCAGCGGCTCCATCTTGATTTTGCAATCGCCGTACTGGCCGTGTCCGCCAGTCTGTTTCTTGTGGCGCCCCTGCACGTCAGCTTTGCCGCGAATCGTCTCCCGGTAAGGCACTTTCGGCGCTTTCAGAATCACCTCGGTGTGATAGCGCTTCTTCATCTTCGAGACCACGACTTCGATGTGCTGCTGCCCGGTTCCCGCAATCAGAAATTCTTTAGTCTGAGGATCGCGGAAGAATCGCAGCATGGCATCTTCCTCCATGAGCTTATGGATGCCGGGTCCAAGCTTGTCTTCATCTGCCCGGCTCTTGGGCTCGATCGCGAACGTGATAGCAGGCTCGGGCAGCTTCACCCGCGGATACTGAATGGGCGCGCTCTTGTCGCCGAGCGTGTCCCCGGTCAGCGTGTCTTTGAGCTTAGACACGGCACCAATGTCGCCCGCGTGCAACTCGGTCACCGGCACAGCTGTCTTGCCCTGCATGATGGAAATATGCGCCAGTTTTTCCGCCGAACCACGAGAGAAGTTCTGCACCGTGGCATCATTCTTCAGCACACCCGAAAACACCTTGAAGTAGGAAATCCGTCCCGCGAATGCATCGGAGATAGTCTTGAAGACATAAAGCGAGACGGGCTCCGCGTCGGTCTCGTGACGTTTCGGAGGTTCGCCATTTCCCGAAGGTGCCGGTTCCCCCTGCACCCACTCATGCTCGGAAGGCGCAGGCGTGTAGTCCACAATGAAGTCCATGACTCGGTCAGCGCCGACGTTGCCCAGCCCAGAGCCAAATATCACGGGGAAAATCTTGTCCTCGCGAATGGCGTTATGCAGCGCCGGAATCAGGTCCTCAACCGGAATCGTTCCCTTCTCGAAGAACTCCTCCATCAGTTTGTCGTCGCCTTCGGCAACCAGCTCGACCAGCCTCTCGTGCGCTTCCTGTGCCTGATCCTTCAGATTCGCCGGAATCTCCGTTTCCTTGCCCTTGCCACTCCCGCCCAGTTCATAGGTGTAAGCCTTCATCTGCACCAGATCGACCACGCCATTGAAATTCTTTTCCTTGCCGATGGGCAATTCCAAAGGAATCACTGCCCGGCCGAATGCGGTGATCAGCGATGCCAGCACTCGGTCCGCATCGGCGCGGTCGCGGTCCATGCGGCTGGCCACGATCAACCGTGGCGTCTTGTACTCTTCGCAATAGTTCCACACCCGCTGAGTGACGACTTCAACCCCAGCCACGCCGTCCACCACAACAATGGCTGCATCGATCACCGGCAGCACCATCTTGGCTTCGTGGACAAACATGTTGAACCCGGGCGTATCCACGATATTGATCTTCGTTTTGCCCCACTCGACATAGGCGAGCCCCGCCGAGATCGACATTTTGCGGGCGATTTCTTCGTCGTCCCAATCGGTGGTCGCGGAACCGTCGTCCACCCGGCCCTGCCGCGGGGACGCGCCCGACGCATACAGCATGGCCGACACCAAAGAAGTCTTTCCCGCATGTCCATGCCCTACCACAGCGACATTGCGGATGTTTGCGCCTTCATAAACTTTCACGGGTTCACTCCTTCAACCAGGATCACACGGGGACAGCCGCCTGCGGCTATCCAACCGAACAAGTTCGGCAATCTGCCTTCTGGTCTGCGAATCTTACCTGCGGCGGGCCCATAAAGAACAAAATGAAGAGGACAACCTACAGGCCAACGTCAAGCAGCCACCAAAACCTAGGATGCTAACACGCCCCCGCCAAGCTCTCAACCCGAGCCTACCGCTTTTCTGTTCGGGCCGTGTATTATCAGACCGCCATGCTGGGCGGCCGCACTACCGAGCAGTGGATCGCGCAATATGCCGGCAGCCATCGGCACCCGGTGAACCGGATGTGCCATACGCTAGGAATACCGGCGATCCTCGTTTCCCTCGCCCTGTTCCTCGGAGGCCTCTTCCATCGCCGCTTGTGGCTTTATGCTCTGGTTCTTTTCCTTGCAGGATGGACGCTTCAATTCGTAGGGCACGCATTCGAGGGCAAGGCTCCTGAGTTTTTTCACGACTGGCGTTTCTTGTTTGTCGGCGTGCGCTGGTGGTGGGCTAAGATTCACGGCAAAACCTGACATCCCAACCTTCTCCAGCAACCTTTGCCGTCTTTCAACCATCTGGAACGTGCAATGTTTCCCCAACTCGCTCAATTCGCTGACTTCGGAATCCTGTTGCTCAGGCTCATGGTCGCGCTGGTGTTTATCACGAGCGGCTGGAGCCACGCCACGAAGTCCGATGAGAGAAGCAAGAGCATCGGTATGAGCAAAGGCTTCACAGTTTTCCTCGGAGTAGCGGAAGTTGCTGGAGGGGTCGGGGTGACCTTTGGAGTCCTTACGCAACTCGCTGCGCTGGGACTGATCCTGATCATGCTCGGCGCCATCCAGAAAAAGATCTTCGTCTGGCACACCGGCTTCTGGGGCGAGAAAACCTACGGCTGGCACTATGACCTGATGTTGGTGGTAATGAACCTGGCAATCCTATTCACCAACGGTGGGCGTTGGACATTGATGAAATAGCTGGAATATTGGCACCCGCTGCAAGCTCCCACCCCAGCCTGCGAATCACACCCCAGGTTTGACAATTCAGTGACACCCTTTCCGGCTATACTTGCTATACTTGTAAAACAGTTTTTGGATTGTAAAAGTACCAGCGAATTGTGGGGTAAACCTATTTTTTCTCCGACCGTCTAAGTGGAACTGGAACTCATGCATCGTGTGACCGCCAGATTCATCTTGATTCTGCTGCTGGTGGGCGTATTCGCCCCAGTGGCTATGGCGATTTCCGCGCCCGCTTCGCATGCCTGCTGCCTGCGGAAGCCGATGCACGACCACTCCTCCCACGAATCGGAATTCAAAGCTCCGCCCGAGTGCTGCCAACATGACTGTTGCCGTCCCCTGACGGTTTCTCACTGGGCACATCTAAGCCCAGCGGCAAACGTCCAGCACTCGCGCTCTTTGGCTACTCTGCAATCTGACCGCCGACCCACTGATATCGCCGCGCCGGTTAGCGAAGCGCATTCCGGCCGCGCCCCTCCGCAATTCTCCATCGCCTGATTCCAGACAGTTGTTGAAAGCAAGTAGCAAAGCTCGTGTAGGGACGATCTCACGTCAGCGGAGCAACCATCCGCTGGCTTGAGAGCCCCACCAGCTTCTAAGGCTGCTTGAAAAGGTCGTTGGAGAATTTATGCGCATTTCTCATATTTCCTATCTCGGCGTCTTGCTTCTGCTGGCCGCCACCGCAACCGCCACCATCTTCGGCTCGGTCCGCGGCATCATTCACGATCCCCAGCATCGCCCCGTTCAAGGCACTATGGTGATGCTGAAGGCAAAATCATCCGAGTGGTCGAAGACCGCCAATACCGATGCCAACGGAGAGTTCGTGTTCAGTGCCGTGCCCCTAGGCGACTACTCAATCAGCGTGGCCAGCCCCGGCTTCGCGCAGGCCATACAAAATGTCGTCGTAAGCTCAGGCTCCGAACCCGTTGTTCACTTCCAGTTGAAGCTGGCCGCGCCCGATGAGACAGTAACCGTATCCGGAGCGCCCGAGACTGTGGCGACTGATTCCGCAACTCCCACCACTCTGGTCAGCCGCCAGCAAATTGCCCAAACCCCCGGCGCCGACCAGACCAACAGTCTAGCCATGATCACCAGCTACGTCCCCAGCGCCTACATGGTTCACGACCAACTCCACATCCGCGGCGGACACCAGGTTTCCTGGCTGCTCGATGGCATTCCTGTTCCCAACACCAACATCGCCTCCAACGTCGGCCCTCAATTCAATCCTAAAGACGTTGACTACCTCGAAGTTCAGCGCGGAGGCTACTCCGCCGACTACGGCGACCGCACCTACGGCGTCTTCAACGTGGTGACGCGCTCAGGGTTTGAGCGCAACCGCCAGGCCGAACTGATCGCCAGCTACGGAAGCTACAACAACACTGACGATCAAATCAGCTTCGGCGATCACTCCGAGCGCTTCGCTTACTACGGCAGCTTCTCCGGATACCGCACCGACCTCGGCCTGGAAACTCCCAGCACTGAGATCCTTCACGACCAAGCCGCAGGCCTGGGTGGATTCGCATCTTTCATTTTCAACAAGACGCCGCACGACCAGCTTCGCCTGGTGACCTCCCTGCGCGGCGATCATTATCAAGTCCCAAACAGTGAAGACCAGCAGGCCCAGGGAATCCGCGACGTGCAGGATGAACGCGATGCCTTCGTGAACTTTTCCTGGTTACACACCATCGGAACGGACACGGTCGTGACGGTCTCGCCCTTCTACCATTTCAACCGCGCCGATTCCACCGGCGGATACGTCGGCGTGCCCGACCCCGCCGTAACCGTCCCTCAGGACGACCTCTCGTCAAACTATGTAGGTGGCGTCGCCAGCCTCGCTATCGCCAAGGCACGGCACAATGCCCGCGTCGGATTGCAAGTCTGGGGCGCCCATGACAATCAACTCTTCGCCACCGTTCAGGGCGATGGCAGCGATCCCCAATCGCAGCGCCAGATTGTGTGGGGAAACATCCAAACTGCTTTTGTGGAAGACCAATATCGGCCTGCTTCCTGGCTCACCCTCAACGGTGGCCTTCGCCTGACGCATTTCGGAGAACCCACCCTCAGCGAGAATTCCGCCGATCCCCGCATCGGCGCAGCCATCGTCGTCCCACATATTCACTGGGTGTTAAAAGGATTCTACGGACGCTACTACCAGCCTCCGCCGCTGCTCACCGTGACCGGTAATGTGCTGCTGGGTTTTGAGCTCTTACCCCTCCACGGAGAACGCGACGAACAGCGCGAATTCGGAATCACCATCCCCGTCGCACGGTGGACGCTGGACGTTTCCAACTTCCGCACCGGCGCCAGGAATTTCTTCGACCACGATGCGCTCGACAACAACATCTTCATCCCTCTCACCATCGGCCACGCCCGCATCAAGGGCACCGAAGCCACGCTCACCTCGCCTCCAATCGCCGGCCGCGCCCGTTTTCGCGCCGCTTACTCCAACCAGTTGGCGCAGGGATCCTGCCCCATCACCGGCGGCTTCATCGCAGAGTGCGACGACGCAAATCCATTCTTTCTCGATCACGACCAGCGCAACACTTTCACTGGCGGCGTCAACCTGACCCTCCCCTGGCGTTCCTGGATGGATTTCAACCTGAACTACGGCTCTGGATTCCTGAATGGCGAAGGCGATGAGCAGCCCACTCACCTTTCTCCCCACACCACATTTGATCTGGCAGTTGGAAAATCCTTCGGCGAGAACTGGAACGTCCGCCTGACCGGAACCAATCTCTCAAACAACCGCTACTTGCTCGACAATGCCAACACATTCGGTGGCACTCACTACGTCAACCCGTTCGAAATCGCATGCCAGGTGAAGTACCGCTTCCATTTCTAGGATGAAATCCCCGCTTCAGCCATGTCGTGCTGAGCATAGAAACAGATTCGCGAAAGCGAATCTGTTTCGCTGTCGAAGCATCCCTACCCGGAATTTGCTGCCGCGGTGGGGACTCCTCGCTGGCGCTCGAAATGACAACGCAGGAGCAAACCACTTACGAAGCCTGCAAACTCTTCAACGCGTCAAGCAATTCCGCATTCTTCGGGACCTGGTCCAGCGGATACACCTTAGCAAACACAATCTTGCCGCTCTTGTCGACGATAAACACTGCCCGCTCGCTGATTCCCGGCAGCGGCGGCCCCACTCGCAGAATGTCGAATGCCTGCGTAACCGCCGCCGGAGGATAAAAATCCGAGCACATCGGAAAATGCATCATTCCGATGTCATGCTTCTGCCACGCGAGATGGCTATAAATCGAATCTGGGCTTATGTCCAGGACCTGGGCATCAAGCGCGGCGAACTTCTCGAGATCCGAGTCGAACGCCGGCAACTGCTCCCCTCAAGTCGGTGTCCAGTTCAGCGGATGGAAGCCCACCACCACATGCTTCTTCCCGCGGAAATCGCTAAGCTTGATCTTTAATCGCCGCTCCCCCTCAACCGCCGGCAACTCAAAGTCCGGCGCCATTTCTCCAACCTTCAATGCCATGTGCCGCCCCCTCATCACTTCTGCACCTTGGCATTATGTCGCACCAAAGGGCCAAGCGCCACCCGGAGAGTCGGCCCCTCGTCCGGCGGGGGCCGAGCAAGATTCGCGCTGGTTATGCAGCATCACCCCTTCGCCGGTACCACCACCCCAAACGTCACCCCCATCGGATCCCGCAGAATCGCCATCTGTTCCCCACCCGGAAGACTCTGCGGAGGAATCAAGACACTTCCCCCATGCTCAGTAGCCTTCCTGACCGTCTCCGTGATATCGCCCACTTCCACGAAAAGCTGCACAAACGCCGACGCCTCCGGAGGCGCAGGCCAGAACCCGCCCGGAATACCCCGCGCCGAGCCCGGATCAGCCATGCGATAACCAAGCGGATTGTCGGAATTGATCTTCCAACTGAACACTGCGGCATAGAAAGCCGCATGCTTGTCCGGTTCCTTCGAGATAATCTGCCACCGCGTAACGGGATCTCCCATAAAACTCATTTTCCTTTCAGTTGAAGAAGACCAAACAGGCAAAGGTCCGTCAAAGCCACGTTCACCTCATCCACCCAAATACCTAGGCGATGAGCGACTTCACGGGAGTCGAATCCGCTCCCCTGCTCCGAAAGTCGCAACACCGCTGCCCCGGTCCAGCGCATCCTGCTGGCAATGCCGCTGATCGACTTCCACGTCAATGGACGTTTCTCCCGAAGAAGTTGCGACAACGTGGAGTGCTCAACATCCACCGACCGGGCAAATGCCCGCAAGGAATACCGCGGATTCACCACCCGCCGTCGCGCAAACTCCTCCATGAGAATCCTACGCAGCCGGATCCCCGCCGAGGCCCGGTATCTCTGTCGCGGCAAAAACATGACGCTGCATCGTAGCAAACAGCCCTCGCATCCATAACCCCGGATCAAAAGAAAGTGGGGCAATTCCCAGTGCAACCAGAAGAATTACTCCCGATGGCGGCTCGATTTCTGCCGCGCCGATTTGATCGACCTTCGTCCGGAAGCGTACATTGTCGATGGGCCGCGAGGGCAAAACAGAATTCCGGCTAAAGGAAAAAATGCATGCGACTTAACTGGACAGCACTGTTGTTTTGTATTCCTCTCTGCTTCTCGGGACGCACCGTCATTGCTCAATCAACCCCGTCGCTCCCGGCATCTGGCGTGGTCACGAAATCCGTCAATGCCATTGGCTACCAGGTTGGCGGTGGCGGCACGAAAGTTGATCTGAAAGCAACCGACCTGATGTCCCAGGCCAGTGGCGAAGCCAAGGTCGAGGCCAAAGCGGGTGCTACTGGCGTCGAAGTTTCCGTGAAGGGCCTGGCGCAAGCCACCACGCTGGGCACGGAATTCATGACTTATGTGCTGTGGGCCGTCTCCACCGAAGGACGCACCAATAACCTCGGCCAAATCTTTATCAACAAAGATGGCGATGGCAAGCTCTCCGCCACCACCCAGATGCAGACGTTCTCCCTGTTTGTCACCGCAGAGCCCTACTTCGCGGTCCGCCAGCCGAGCGAAATGTTGATTCTGCAGAATGAAATCCGCAAGGGTACCAAGGGAAAGATTTTCGTTATTAATAATTATCCGCTCATGAGGCGCAGTCAGTACGAAAAAGTGGGAAACCCCCTGGCCCTGACACTCGATCTCCAGAACGTCCCCTTGGATGTGTATGAGGCCCGCAATGCCGTGGAAATCGCAAAATCCCGCGGAGCCGCCAAATACGCTCCGGAGGTTCTTTCCAAAGCCGAAGGCAGCCTGGCAATGATGGAAAACTCTCTCGCCAGTAAGTCTGACAAGAAGGTCGTCATCTCGACCGCCCGCCAGACTGCCCAATTCGCGGAAGACGCACGCGCCCTCGCCGTGCAACGCCAGCAGGAGGAGCGCATCGCGAACGAGCGCGAAGCGGCCGCCGCCAAGGCCAAGGCGGAAGCCGAAGCTAAGGCGGCCGCCGAAGCCGCCGCCGCCAAGCAGCAAGCCGACGCCGAAGCCCAACGCCAGGCTGAACTGGCTGCCGCGAAGGAAGACGCGCTAAAAGCCAAGGAACAGGCCGCCCGCGCCGACGCCGAGCGGACCCGCCAGCAAGCTGCAGAGTTGCGCGCCCAATTGCTCGCTCAACTGAATGCCGTGCTGCAAACCGTCGACACCCCACGCGGACTCGTGGTCACCATGGCCGACATTCTTTTTGCTACCGGAAAATACGAGCTCTCGCAGGATGCGAATCTCAAGCTGGCCAGGCTTTCCGGCGTCATCCTCGCCCATCCCGGCCTGAAGCTGCGCATTGAGGGCTACACCGACACCACCGGCAGCGAGGCCTTTAATCTCAAGCTCTCCGGCCAGCGCGCCGATGCGGTGCGTGTGTTCCTGATAGGACAGGGATTGAAACCCGAAGACGTCACTTCCCAGGGTATGGGTGAGGTGAACCCCGTGGGCAGCAATGACACCGCCGCCGGCCGGCAGCAGAACCGGCGCGTGGAAATCATCGTTTCCGGCGAAGCCATCGGAGCAAAAATCAGTCAATAGAAAACTGCGCAGCCCCGGCCCGGCGAGAACGATTCAAGTCCCGGAAAGTTCTCGCCAACCCACCTCTGCGAAAACGTGGAATAAATGATTCAGTGGCAGGACTTCGCCGGTAGCGACGTCAACCCCGCCGGATCTGATCCGTTCTTCACCACGGCAAACGGAGATCCCGTAACCTCTTTCAAGTTCCCATCACTCGCCGCCAGAACCCCGATCGCTTCCGGATTGTTCTGTTCCGAAACGAAAATATCCGTCCCCGACGTCCCGCTTCCCAATCCCAACGCAAACAACCCGGGCTTCGCAAGCTTCACCGTGTTATCCCAGGACAGGGCCCCGTTCGACCCCACGGATAGTATCGTGATCTGGTTCGACATCGTGTTGCTCACGTACAAATGTTTCCCATCCACGCTGAGCATCACGTTATTTGAGCCGCGGCCGTTCTGGTTGGTGAAGTTCGTGAGCTCTTTCAACTCGCCGCCTGCGCTGATGCTGAACGATTCCACCTGCGTGCTGTTCGCTTCATCCCCAAAGTACACGGTGCTACCGTCGCA
The DNA here is from genome assembly GCA_963788605.1 of uncultured Acidobacteriota bacterium. Classification (GTDB taxonomy): domain Bacteria; phylum Acidobacteriota; class Terriglobia; order Terriglobales; family Acidobacteriaceae; genus JABDBE01. Next base: position 114,607 of record CAWBHD010000010.1, read on the forward strand.
ACTGATCTCCACCCCCGCCGCCGCTCCCTTGGGAGTGAACGGACCTAGTTCGGTAAGATTTCCAGTCGAATAGTCAATCGCGAACGAATCAACCGACCCGATGTAAGCCGCGATCAGGTATTTCCCGTCCGGCGTGACTTTCATCCCCGCCGGCGAACCCGCTACCCCGAGCTTTGTCATCGCCTTAAGCGAACAATTGGAATTGATCTTCAAAACTGAAATGCTGTTGTTGTTGGTATTGCCCGCGAAAAGTAGCCGCCCTTTGCCCGTCGCCAGCCCGATGCCGAACTGCTGTGCTCCCGTTATTCCATCAGAGAAGGGCGAGCCGTGCACCGCCTTCAGCGTCCCATCAAACAGATTCACCTGAAACGCGGCGATCGTGCTGTCTCCGCCATTCGAAACAAACACGCAACTCCCTAACCTGGTTTTTGCCGACGTTATCGGAACCAGCGCAAAGTATCCGTTGCCCGCGCCTTTCCCGCCCGTCGAATAGCTATTGATTACCTTTACCGCCCCTTTCGAGCTCACCGTCAGCGCGGTCGCGCTGTTGCTCCCGGTGGACACGTTGTCGTTGGTATAAAGATATTGTTGCGCCTGCACTCCGGCCGCAAACATTCCTACGGCTACTCCCGCCAAAACCACGACCCGCAACCGTTCCAGCACGCTTTTCATGTTTTCCCCCTACGCCCGTGTAGGCGCGGGCGTTCCCGCACATGTGCCGTGCCGCAAACACACTCAGCACTGACACAACCGTCCTTCACTGTCACGGGAGCTAGACAACCGGGGCGTTGAAAATGGGGGAGGACAACGTGCCCCGCGCACCGAACGAACCGGCGCGACTCAGAACCTATTACAGACGGAAAGCCCTGTCAATGGTGTCGTCCTGGGGGAGAAGAAAGTACTGCCCCCAATAAATAAAGGGCGGCTCGGCCAGCCGCCCTCTCTCCGAAATTTGTAAGTGGTTTATGCCGGCTTTACATTCTCGGCTTGCCACCCCTTGGGGCCCTTGACCACATCGAACTGTACCTGCTGGCCTTCTTGTAGGCTGCGGAATCCCCCCGCCTGGATCGCCGAGAAGTGCACAAACACGTCCTCGCCGCTCTGACGGCTGATGAACCCATAGCCCTTGGCATCGTTAAACCACTTTACTGTTCCTGTTTCCATGGTGTTGCTCGATTCCTTTTTCTTTAGATGTGCGCTGTGTCAATCGCAGAACGTCTGCAGGCAGGTCACGCTGCTGTAGCGGGAGGGCTGAATACTGCAAAGCACTGCAAAAGCTGAAACGCAGCAGGATTGTACCTCAGACATTCCTGAAATTGCCAAGATATTCCACTGTTGGCACACTAAGCCATTTTATATCAATATCTTACCAATTTAGCGCCCCACGTATCTGGGCTGCTGCTCTTCCGCCGTACTCGGAGGGGAGCCACTCGCCGTCACAATCACATGTGATGGGCTTCACCGCGTTTGGGCTCGCCAAGGTTCACGCTCTTCTAAATCAAGGATGACCTGAATTCCTCCTTGGTCTGAGTTGTTGTCTCGATCGCGCAGAGGGCACACTCGGCTTCGCGCTTTTCGGTAGCCCTCAGGAATTTCTATGCCTTCTAAACTTTTCGCTTGGAGAAACCTCAATGCTGCATCTCGATACTGGTAACACAGGTTTCATGATTCTATGCACCAGCCTGGTCATGCTGATGACGCCCGGTCTCGCATTTTTTTATGGCGGCCTGGTGGGCCGCAAGAACGTGCTCGCCATCATGATTCAGAGCTTTGTCTCGATGGGCTGGACGACGGTGATCTGGTACATCTACGGCTATTCTCTGTGCTTCAGCGGAGACTGGCACGGGGTCATCGGCAACTTCCACAACGCATTTCTGCGCGGCATCGATCTCAGCACTCCGTCGCCGAACATCACCATCCCGGCCTTTGTGTTCGTTGCGTATCAGATGATGTTCGCCATCATCACGCCCGCTCTCATTTCCGGCGCATTCACCAACCGGGTCACCTTCAAAGCCTACATGCTGTTCCTCACCGGATGGCTGACCTTCGTCTATTTCCCCTTCGTCCATATGGTTTGGGGTGGAGGCATGCTGCAGCAATGGGGCGTGATCGACTTTGCCGGCGGCATCGTGGTTCACAACATCGCAGGCATCGCCGCTCTGGCATCAGTCCTGTATGTGGGCAAGACGGCGCACGGCTGGATCCGCGGCCCGCACAGCATTCCGCTGGTTGCGCTGGGAACCGGCCTGCTGTGGTTCGGATGGTACGGCTTTAATGCCGGCAGTGAGATGCGGGTCGATTCGGTGACCGCTACCGCATTTCTCAACACCGATTTGGCAGCCTCATTCGCCGCCGTCGCCTGGATGCTGGTCGCCTGGTTCAACGAGAAAAAGCCTAAGTTCCTCGGCCTGCTTGACGGGAGCCGTTGCCGGACTGGCGACCGTCACTCCCGCGGCCGGGTATGTCTCTCCCACTACCGCCGTGATCATCGGCTGTGTTTCCGGAGTGGTTTGCTACTACGCGGTGGAGATGAAAAACAAACTGCACTGGGATGACGCCCTCGATGTTTGGGGAGTTCACGGTGTGGGTGGCTTTCTCGGCATTGTCATGCTGGGAATCTTCGCCAGCAAAGCCTATAACCCCGCAGGTGCGAACGGATTGCTCTACGGCGATCCGACCTTCCTGCTTGAAGCAAGTCGTTGCCGTGATCTTCTCGTCGGTCTGGGCATTCGTTTTTACCTACGCCATGCTCGGATCATCGATGTGTTCACCACGGTGAAGGTCGACGAGATGAGCGAGGAAATTGGCCTCGATGAATCCATCCACGGCGAGCACGCCTACGAAGACGTCTTTCAGCAGCGATGATCTGGCTCATGCCGTAAACCAGGCTCAGTGGAGGACCTGGCTGGCCGGAAATGACGGGCAAGGGACTTTGGCGACGGTCATGCCGGTCCTTGGAATCGCGGCAGGGGTGATCGTCACGTCATCCCTGCCAGCACATGCTCAGGCCAGTTCTCCCGCAGCCGGCTCCGGTCCGCGGATTCGGCCGGTGCATCGCAGAAGCGAAACCTCCCTGGTGGGGCATCACAACGAACGGCTTCCTGTCTCTCTCCTACACCTACAACGTCAATGAGCCCAGCCCCCGCATCAACCAGTTCCGGGTTTTCGACTTCAATGATGACGATCCCCAACTGGATGTCGCCCAACTGGTCATTCAACGTGCGATCAGCGAGCCGAAACAATTCGGCTTCCGCTTCGATCTGATGGCAGGCTCCGGTGTTCCGGAAGTGACCGCATGCCTACGGACTATTTCGCAACACCCATACCGGAGTCGCCCACCATGTGGATATTCCCGAATTCTTCCTCAGCTATATCGTGCCCGTCGGGAAGGGTCTGCGTTTTGATCTGGGGAAGTTCGCCACCCACATGGGATACGAAGTGATTGGCGGGTACGACGGCTACAACGACAACTTCAGCCGCGGCTTCATTTTCGGCTACGGCAGTACCGTTTACCCACACCGGGCGTCGGGCCGATCTACGCCTTCAGCCGCAAGATCACGGCGATGGTTTCCATCTGACCAACGGGTGGGACGACGTTCAGCGACTCAACCATGCTTACACCGTCGGGACGCAGCTGGCGCTGACTCCCGACCAAAACCACCAGTGTGACTGTCAACTTCATCCACGGCCCGGAGCGTCGGCAAGATACAGTCACGACCAGCGCAGCGTCTACGAATTGGTCGCGACCTGGAAACCGGTCTCGAAGCTCACCCTGGGCGGTGACGGACTCTATGGTCACGAAGAGAATGGTGTCGCGGTTGGTCACGACGCGATTTGGAAAGGGCTGGCCGGATATGCCAAGTACAGTCTTACCTCCAAGTTCTCGCTGGCATTTCGAGGAGAGGTTTTCTACGACGGCGGTGGCACCCGCACCGGTACCGATCAGACTCTGCAGGGGTTCACCATTACTCCCGAATACGACATGAACGTCAGATTCTCCCGGCTGAACTCTCATTTCCGGAAGGCGGACGGCAAATTCGTGGTGCGTGGCGACTTGCGTGCTGGACCTATCGGACCAGGATGTATTCCTCGAAGGCAGCTAATCCCACTAAGAGGAACCAGTTCACCTCAGCCGTGAACTTGCTTTATTCCTTCTAAGCGAGCTTGCGAATCCACTTTGCTGGAAACTTTTCCCGTTACGCGGCATCATGAATACATGCATTTCCGCCGACTTGTGATATTGCTTCTGCTGACTTCCTTCGCCTCCGCCGGCATCATCGAAGACGTTCGCACCGCGCTCGCTCAAAAGAATCTCGCCACCGCCGATTCCGAACTGCAACAATACCGGACCCAGCACGGCGCAGATCCCGAATACCTCGAAGCCCTCTCCTGGACAGCTCGCGAAGCGTTAGCCGCTAACCAACTCGATCAAGCCGAAACCCGGGCGAAAGAAACCGAAACCCTGGCCCGCCAGCTACTGCAGAAACGAGCGCTCGACGCCGAACCGCACCTGCCCACCGCTCTCGGCGCCGCCCTCGAAGTCCAGGCCCAGGTCCTCGCCGCTCGCGGCCAGAAAAGCCAGGCTGCCGCCCTGCTCCAGCACGCCCTCGTGACTTATCGCAATACTTCGATCGCCCCGCGCCTGCACAAAAATCTGAACCTGATCAGCCTCACCGCGCAACCCGCGTTGCCCCTCAGCACCGAGCAGTATCTCGGCGTCCGGCCCGCTCCCCTCTCCCAGCTCAAAGGTTCCCCAGTTCTACTATTTTTCTGGGCGCATTGGTGCGGAGACTGCAAGTATGAAGGCCCCATCATCAGCCGCCTGAGTTCTGAGTTCGCCCCCAAAGGCCTTTCGATTCTCGCCCCCACCCAACTCTACGGATACGCTGCCCAGGGCGAAGACGCCAAACCAAAAGACGAACTCGCCTACATCGCCCAGGTCTGGCAACACTACTATCCCGGCCTGCAGAGCGTCTCCGTCCCCATCAGCAAAACCAATTTCACCAACTACGGCGCCAGCACCACGCCGACCCTGGTCCTCCTCGACCGCAAAGGCCGCGTAGCCCTCTACCACCCCGGCCTCATGCAATACGAAGATCTCCGCGCCGCCATTGAAAAAGTGTTGTGACGCCCGATCAACTGAGAACTGACTTAAAATTCCCACTCTGTCCCAAAAAATCCACCCCAGCAGAGACAGAGAACTAAAATCCAAGCCCGGTTGTCCCACAGTTAACGCTCCAGATTCGTATCAGTAGAGATCCCACACCCCGTCTAGCTGAGAACAGAGAACCAGGAAACGAGAACTGGTTTTTTTAAACTCCCACTCCGCTAAAAAATCCACGCACAGCAGGAGACAAAGAAAGCAAATTCAAGCCACCTCATCCCACAGTTAATTTTCCAGATTCGTGCCAATCCAGATTCCGCAAATGCGCCGAGAGAGCGTCGAACCCGCCCGCGCAAAAGGTATAATCCAGCCACTTCTCTATGGCACTTTCCAGCGGCACCAGATTCGGTCCTTACGAAATACACTCGCCACTGGGCGCGGGCGGAATGGGAGAGGTCTATCAAGCCCGCGATACCAAACTGAATCGTGAAGTAGCTTTAAAGGTCTTACCTGAGAATCTAGCGACCGACCCCGAACGCATGGCCCGCTTCCGCCGTGAAGCTCAGGTACTCGCGTCGCTCAACCATTCGAACATCGCTGCCATTTACGGTATTGAAGACACTAGCAACGCTCCTGCATTAATTATGGAGCTAGTCGAGGGAGTCACCCTCGCCGACCGCATCGCGCGCGGCCCCATTCCCGTGGCGGAAGCAATCCCCATCGCCCGCCAGATCGCCGATGCCCTCGAGTACGCCCACGAAAAAGGAGTAACTCATCGCGACCTGAAGCCCGCCAACATCAAAATCACTCCAGATGGAAAGTCCAAGGTTCTCGACTTTGGCTTGGCAAAAGTCCTGCAACCAGACCTCGGCGGCAGTTCCGATCCCTCATCTTCCCCGACTTTCACGGGCGCGCACACTCTGGCAGGAATGATTCTAGGCACCGCCGCCTACATGAGCCCGGAGCAAGCCAAAGGAAAAATCGTAGATCGACGCACCGACATCTGGGCCTTCGGTTGTGTGCTCTACGAAATGCTGACCGGCACACCCGCCTTCGAGGGAGAAACCGTCACCGATACGCTGGCCGCAATCGTCCGCGCCGAGCCCGACTGGTCTCGCCTGCCTTCGGATACACCCTCGAAGCTTCGGGACCTCATCCAGCGCTGCCTGCGAAAAGATGCAAAACAGCGCCAGCAATCCATGGGCGACATCCGCATCGCTCTCGATGAAGCCTTCTCCGCCGACGGACCCACTTCAACTCCCGCTCAAGTCCAGCAACAAGGCCGGACGGGCGGCGCCGCTTGGATTCTCGCAGCTCTGCTGATTCTGGCAATCGTCGCTGCTCTCGCCGGCTGGTGGCAAGCCAACCGTCTCAGCCAGCGGCCAATCCAGCGATTTGAATTGATTCTCGCCCCCGGCGAATCCTTCAACTTTGAAGGCAATCCCCCAGTCGCCATTTCACCCGACGGAACCCGCGTCGCCTATGCCGCGCGTCGCGGGGCTCTGGCTCAGATCTTCGTGCGCTCCCTCGATCGCCTGGAGGCTCAGCCCCTGGCCGGAACCGAAGGCGCCATCGGCCCCTTCTTCTCCCCCGATGGCAACTGGATCGGCTTCGTTGCCCGTGGCCATCTTATGAAGGTTCCTGCCTTTGGCGGGCCGGTTGTCGATCTCGCCCGCATCAACAACAATTCCCGCGGCGCCAGCTGGGCCCCCGACGGAAACATCTACGCCTCCCTCTCCGCCACCTTGGGGTTAGTGCGTGTGCCCGCCTCCGGTGGCACTCCCCAACCTTTAACCACCCTCGATCCACAAAAGAAGGAACGCACTCATCGCTGGCCCCAGGTTCTCCCCGACGGCAAGAATGTTCTGTTCACCGTGGGAACCGCCGATAGCCCGGAATTCTACGATGACTCGGAGATCGATGTAGTATCCATCGCCACCGGAAAGAGAACCGCAATTCTAAAAGGCGCCAGCATGGCCGCCTACGTTCCCACCGGTCACCTCATCTATGCCCGTGGAGGACAGCTATTCGCCGTGCCGTTCGATGCCGGCCGCCTGCAAGTCACCGGTGCCGCCACACCCATCGTCTCGAACGTCGCCGCCGATACCAGTTCTGGCGCCGCTTTCTTCAGCGTCTCCAACAGCGATCTCATCTATGTCTCCGGCCCCGCCATCAACGAAAGAAATTCTCTGGCCTGGGTCGACCGCACCGGTACGATCACGGATTTGCCAGCGCCCGCTCACCATTATCGCGACCTTCGCTTATCCCCCGATGGCCAGCATGCCGCCGTAGTCATCGCCGAGAAAACTCAGGACGTCTGGATTTACGATATCCCCGCCAACACCCTGAACCGCCTCACCTTCGAAGGCCAGGCCTTGTCCCCCATCTGGACCCCGGATGGCAAACGAATCATTTATCAGTCCGCCTTGGGCGGAGGCCTGTCTCAGCTCAAGTGGATCTTGGCCGATGGAAGTGGACCCTCCCAGCCGCTGGTCGAGCCCGACTCCCAGTCCCGATTCCCCGTCTCCGTCTCTCCCGACGGAAAATTTCTCAGCTATGAGTACGTGAACGGCGGCATGATGCTGTTACCACTCGAAGGGGATCGGAAACCTATACCCATTTCGTCGGTCGATTCCACTGGGCTCAATCCCTCCTTCTCTCCCGACGGCCGCTGGATCGCCTACGTCTCTAACACGAATGCTGACTTGCAGGTGTTTGTGCAGCCCTACCCGCCCAATGGAGGGCGCTGGCAAGCTTCCACCCAGGAAGGAAACAAACCACGCTGGTCGAATGGAGAGAACGGCGGAAAGCAACTGTTCTACGTCGATGGGAAAGACAACGTCATGGTGGTTTCCATTGACACGAAATCAGGATTCAAAGTCGGCACTCCACAACTCTTCTTTAAGGGCCTCTACCACCCGGCCGGTTCCACCAACGACTACGCAGTAACTCCAGACGGCCACCGCATCCTCGTCATAAAAAATGCCCAAGGCAGCGATGCCCCCACCCACATAGTCCTGATCCTGAACTGGTTCGAAGAATTGCGCCACCTGGTAAGTACAAACAGATGAAGCCTTTGACGTTTTCGACCCAAGAAGCTACCGCTTCCGAAACACTTCAAAAATCAAATTGAATAGCTGCACCAGCGTGATCCCGATGGTGACATAAACCGCAATCTCGAGCCGCCGCCCCGCCTCTTTAGTCCCAGCCAGCATATCGACGACTTCCTTGGTGCTCTCATGCAAGGTTTCAGCCAGTTGCTCGAAGTGCTGAGTCGATCCCCGCAGCTTCTCGAGCACCCGCGAAGTCGCCGACAGCGCCGCCGCCATCTGCTCCCCATTGCGGATGTCGAGTTCCGTCTTGCATGCCACCCACCACGGGCTCCCCGGAGGGTTGTCGTACATCCGTTGCCGAATCTCTTCGTACGACCGCGTCCGCAGCAACTGCACCAGCGCCTGCAACTTATCGGAGTCTATCCCCGGCATTTCCTCGCTGAAAACCGCCATAAGCGCGAGTCTAGCAGCCCCAACCCCACCGCCGGAGATACCCGAAGGACAATTCCAACCGTGCCCATCCACCACAAACAGACCAAGTTACCCCCAACCCGATGGAGGACGGGCGTCTCGCCTGTCCGTGTAGAGCGGACACTCCTGTCCGCTGCAGTTGACCAAAAAATGTGTAGAGCGGGCGCCCCCGCCCGCTGCCGTCGACCCAGCCCCCGCCGGGTGCCCCAGGTCTCGCCGGTGTTGCGAGACCTGGGCGGGAAGCTAATCTGCCGAGACAGAGCCGAGTTGTCCGTTATTACCAGGAGTTCCGAGGTTCCCGGGGGGCCCTGTTGGACCTTGTGGGCCGACTGAACCGCCCCTGCAGTAGGTCGATCCGCTTCCCCCGTAACCGCCGAGCCCTCCTGGACCGCCGTTCCCGCGATCTCCTCCGCCACCACCATTCCCACCCGGGGCGGTGAATTCTATCTGAGATCTTTGGCTCGCTAGATCGCCTCTTAAGACCAGCCGGCCGCCGTTTCCTCCGGAACCACCGTTACCACCAGTCCCGCCCTTTCCTCCCGCTGTACCAGCGCCGCCATCTCCAGCTTCACTGGCACAACGGAACACATGATCGGCCGCGTTGCTACCTCTTGGACCATGGGCGCCACGTGTTCCCGTGATGCCACGACCTCCTTTTTGCCCATCTTGACCTGATAGCGATACCACTAGAACCTCATCGCCCCTCAACTTTCCATTGAGTACCACTGTCCCAGCGCTTAGGCCAGGCCTGCCTTTATTGCCTGGAGCCGCAGGATCTGCTGGTGCTTTGGTTGAACCGTTGAATGAAAGTATTTGGCCTTTGTCTGAACTAATCAATAATGCGTCGATTTCAAGGTTGATTCCATTCGTCACTATGCGAGCGCCGTTTCTTAGCTCAAGGCTTTTGACGGCAATGGTACGACCAGTGCCAACTCTTCGCGCAGTTACGGTGAGAGTTGCGTGGTCAAGAGTGATCGATGGCTGCAGTGAGAGCATTTTCCGCAGATCGGCCTCGCTTGTACCAGGAAGATCCCGCTTTTCGATCGAGGCAGGTAGATCCTCAAAACTAACATTCTTGTTGTAGACCAGAAGTGCTGTTTTGCTCTGGGCCAAACTGGGCGAACCCCAAAAAATCATGCCCAGAAATAGAGCACACAAAAGCATGAACCCACTTTCTCTTCTCGGACTCTTCATTTCTTGGTAGCCGTCCCAATGTTTGTCCAAGAAATCTCACCACCTTCCCTTCGCTTTACATTGCCGCTGGCCTTGGGAACGAGGTAAAGCACATCGGCCTCGGGATCCCACAGAAGAAACGCTTCAGCTTGAACGCTGCTCAAGTAACGCACAAACTAGGGGAGGGCGTTTCATGGGGATCTCCAAAAAGATGGTTCATTATCCACGTCATCGGATTGAGAATCAATGTGTGGTTTTAGTGCAGGCTGTCCGTTGCCCAACGTGTGGCGCGGGACCGGGCGAGAAGTGCGAACTCAGCACCGGGCAGCCTCGTACAGGGCCAGCATCGTGACCGACGCTTGATTGCAACGGACTGAGTGTCACCGACGGGCTGGCTGGTTCGGCAGTCCCGCGTCCCGTCTTTTCTTCCGCCTTCCCAAAGGCATCAGTGAGTTATCCTTTTGGTGGAACATTCCCTGGCGATGAGTGAAGGAGTCCACACGACGAGCGCGACTTGGCGAGAGCCGGCTGTTACATCGTGTGGCCGAACTACGGCAACGTGAGGACCAGATATTTCTGGTTTTGGCGCTGGTGATCGGCGCATTGACAGGGTTAGCGGTCGTCGCCTTCATCTTGCTGACCGAACGACTGGGGATGCGGCTGTACCCGGTTGGCGGTGCTCCGTGGCGACGTGTGTTGTTTCCGGTCGTGGGCTCGTTGGGTATCGGTTACCTGCTGTATCAGTATTTTCCTGATGCGCGAGGCAGCGGCGTACCGCAGACCAAAGCTGCGCTGTTCGCGCGCGAAGGTCGCATCACGCTGCGCACTGTGCTGGGCAAGTTTTTTTGCACGTCGGCAACGCTCGCCAGCGGAATCCCGCTGGGACGTGAAGGGCCTTCGGTTCAAGTCGGCGCGGGCATTGGTTCCGTGTTGGGACGGCTCCTCGGACTGCGCACCGAGCAAGTGAAGAAATTGATCCCGGTGGGAGCAGCGGCGGCCATTGCAGCGGCGTTTAATACGCCTCTGGCAGCGGTGCTGTTTTCGCTTGAGGAGATCATGGGTGATCTCCACGCACCGGTGATGGGCGCGGTGGTGCTGGCTTCGGCGACTGCGTGGATGGTCCTGCGCGTGTTGCTCGGCAACATCCTCTCTTCAAGGTTCCGCAATATCAGCTGGTCCATCCGGCGGAGTTTGCGGTGTACGCGGTGCTCGGCGTGGCCGGCGGTGTGGTTTCGGCGGCCTTCGCGAAGCTCTTGCTGGGCATGCGGGCGCGCTTCCTGCGGTTCCCGCAGAAGACGGTCTGGTTCCAACCGGTAGCGGGCGGGTTGCTGGTCGGACTGATGGGCTGGTTTGTGCCGCAGGTTCTGGGCGTCGGTTATGGGTTTGTCGGCGACGCGTTGAACGGAAACATGGCGTTCAAAATGATGCTGCTGCTGGTGGTGCTGAAGCTCTTCGCCGTTACCACCAGTTATGCTTCGGGCAACGCGGGCGGTATCTTTGGCCCCGCCCTGTTTATCGGCGCGATGCTGGGAGGCACGGTGGGGACCGTGGCGCATCATTTGTTACCGGCTTACACCGCTACGCCGGGCGCCTACGCGCTGGTCGGGATGGGCGCAGTCTTCGCGGGTATCGTGCGTGCTCCTATGACGTCGGTGCTGATGATCTTCGAGATGACGCAGGACTATGCGGTGATCGTGCCGCTGATGATTGCGAATCTGGTGAGCCTTTTCATTGCTTCACGGTTGCAGCGGGAGCCTATCTACGAAGCGCTGGCCGTGCAGGATGGCATACACCTGCCGACGGCGGAAACGCGCCAGCGACACGGTCGGCGTCAAGTAATAAGAGTCATGCAGACTGCGAGCCAAGTTGCTGCCAGCCGAGATCACGGTTCGGGAGGCGCTGGAGCGGGTTCGCTCGAGTGAAGTCCGAACGTGGCTCGTGACGGATCGGCGAGGTGTGATTGGCGTTATCAACCTTTCGCGGCTGGAGCGTGAACTGGCGGAAGGTGCGGATAAGAAGCTCAGGTGAGTTGGTGGATGCGCTGGCTTTTCCGCACGTCCACTCCGATCAGGGGCTGGACTTGGCACTTGAGCGCATGGGAGCAAATCAGATCGAAATCCTGCCCGTCGTGAACCGTGCGGATGTGCACAAGTTGGAAGGCATCGTGACGCTCCGGGATGTGCTGGATGCATACGGTGTCAGCCGCGCCTGATCGGACTTTTACATATCGGTGCGATTCCAGCATGACGAACTGCTCGGAAGCAATCCAACTGGACGAAAAATTGATTGTTGACGAAATCATGCCCAACACACTCAAAATCCCCTTGCTGGGTGTCAATGAGTGAAATCGGCGATTTATCGCCAGTTGACCGGGTTATGTACTTTGGCGCGGGGTTTCCGCCTGAACGGTGACGAAGCAGGGGAAGAAGCTTTTGTCGTGCGCTGCCGAAGAAATACCATCAGAATTGCCCAAACGGATGTAGAATGCGAGTCGCGTTTCCTCCCTCAGTTTACGGGTCCCGGTATTGCCGTACCAATCGATCCGAAGATCTAATGAGGTGATCCTCTTGAAAACCATGAAATTCTCATGCCCAATGCTTCCATCCCAGGGATTTTCTGTTCCATTCTGATGCTCGCTGGCACTGTCTTAGCTTCGGCAGCGACGCAGACGGTGCTGCATACCTTTCGCAGCGGGAGTAATGACGGACTTGGAGCTTTTGGTCGTGTGGTTTCCGACCCAGCGGGCAATCTCTACGGTACGACCGTTCTTGGTGGCACCGCCGGGGCGGGGATTGTTTTCGAACTGGCGAAGCCTCAAGGGAATGGGGCGTGGACCGAAACGGTGCTTTACAACTTCTCCGGCGGGAACGATGGCGCGCAGCCCTATGGTGGCGTGATCTTCGATACTGCAGGAAACCTCTACGGCACTACCTACCTCGGCGGCACATCGAATGCCGGTACTGTTTACGAGCTGACGCCACCGTCGGGTGGAGGCGGCTGGACTGAAACCGTCCTCTACAACTTTGTCGGCGGGAGCGATGGCTTGGGCCCTCAGGGGGATTTGATTTTTGACGCCTCCGGAAACCTCTATGGCACAACTGACAACGGAGGATCGCCTGGGAATGGAATCGTTTTTCAACTGACGCCCGGGCAAGGCGGCGCCTGGACAGAAACCGTCCTGCATCGTTTCCTGACCAATGAAGGCACGAGTCCTCGAGCCGCAGTTGTCTTTGACGCACACGGTTTTCTCTACGGCACGCTCGCGAACGACGGCACGTTCGGGGCTGGCGCCGTCTTCCGATTGAAGCCGCCAACCCCGCAAGGAGGGGCCTGGACCGAGAAAACCATTTATACCTTCACCGGCGGTTCTGATGGCTTCGGTCCGTTGTGCCGTCTGTTACTCCATAAAGGCAATCTGTATGGAACGACCGTGAAAGGCGGCACGGATAATGCGGGCACGGTGTTCGAACTGGTTCCGCCCGCCAGTCACAGCGGTCCGTGGACGGAGACCGTTCTCCATTCCTTCGCAACCGGGGAAGACGGATACCTTCCGTGGGCAGGCCTGATTATGGACAAGACAGGCGCGCTTTATGGCACCACACAGCGCGGCGGACTTCCATCAAGCGGCGGCACGGTGTTCCAAATGAAGCAGAACGCCGGTGTTTGGACCGAGACCGTGCTTTACAGCTTCATACCCAGAGACAATCATATTCCAGTCGCCAGCGTGCTGCTTGGTGGGAAAGGCATCTTGTACGGCACAACCGCTGGCTGGTCAGGGCAGGCTGGCATGGTTTTCAAAATCCATTACTGACTGTGCGAGGCAGCCAGGCGGTAGCACGCAAGACCCCGGTAGAGAATAGATAAGTGCTATGGCCATTTCACTCAAAACCCCCGGTTGCAGGCTTCCTGCATAAGCAACTTTGCGAACGGAAAACAAGCCAGCGATGCTTACAGCTCCGGGCGTGGGCCGGAACTGGATTTCGTCTACATCCATGTGTTCAGGCTGGTCGATGGCGAAAGCTACGCAGCGGGTGAATGAGGCCGCTGTTGAAGGTGGCTGAGCACCGGCCCGGTTGAAGATGTGTTCTAACGACACCCTATTCTGGCTGCACCGTGCACTCAACGTTGAACTCTTTACAGACGCGCAGCACAGAGTCAAGGACCAGAGGCTTGGCACCGGGCTGCGACGTTTCTCCTACGTTGGAGACGATGATGAGCTGTGTCAGCTTTTCCCCCAAAGAGGCAATCTGGAAACCGGCCACATCGTGGCCCCTGCGAAACTCGATTCGTCCCGTATTCTTGTCATTCTTGGTGATGGTGATTTCCGGGTGCGTTTGCAGGAGCTGGACTGTTTTGTCGTAAACCTTACCCGGCGTAGCTTCGAGGAGCACGGTCGCCATGTCATACCCCGCATTCCCGTTCTCAGACTTCTGCGTCATGCGCTGGATATGGTTCTTGGCAGCGTGGGCCACCATCACCCATTGCGCCTTTGCGGTGGACGTGGCCAGCAGGAGAAAGATCGTCATCAACAGCATCCACGACCGGTTTTGGTGCATGTTAGTCCTCCTCCAGAGGTCAAGGCGCAATTCGTACGGCCTATAGTCTAGTGAAGGGGTGACGTTCTGTCGATAAGCGGTACACCCAACGTGTGGGCGGCCTTTCTCAAGGCTCGGAGGAAAGGAGCCGACACGGTTATCTCACCCGGCATTATCAAATACAATTTCTTCCCAGCTTCCTGGCCCCGAATCATTCGATCCTTTGCTCGTCTAGCAGTTCGACGGACACGACATCACTGCCTGAGAATAACTGCGGTCAACGCCAGAACGCCGACGATCGCGACTAATGCGGCAACCACGGAAGCCAGCGAATGAAGCCTCACGCCTGCCTTGTGCAGCATACGGGCCGCCCACCAATGTTGGGCCACGGCAGCGACTAGAGCGAAGATGCCTGCACTGATCGTCATCATGGCGAAGCGTCGCGGACCAATGACGCCGGATGATACAGCTTGCTCCTCGCCTAAGTAGTCGAAGAACTTGTAGACGCTAAAGCCGAAGGAAATAAGCGAGACTGATGTCCTGATCCAGGCCATCATGGTGCGTTCGTAAGCAAGATGGGTCCGTTCAAGTCCCAGTTCGTTACTCGAAGGAATCATTGCTGGAGAGCTGCTCATACGCTCCTCCTTGAAGTTCTTGGATCTTAGGGACGCCCCGCCGCTGAACTGTGGGCGGTCGGTTTGCAAGCACCGGCGATCCGGTTGACTGGACCCCGGACTAGCAGGTAGGGGACGATTGCCAGGACAAACGCAATCAGAATCGCCTCACCCGGATAGATCCACCGCATAACGAAAATCTGATACGCACAGTCGAGCACTAAACCCGCGACAAAAACCTTTCCCACCGCTTTCCAGCCGTCGCGCAGCAACTCCCGACGGTGTGCGGAATCCACAAAGAGAGCCCAGACGTAGGCAGGCTTGCCCTCACGGCTGTCATTCAGCCCGCTGCGAACCGCAAAGAAAATCGCCATAGCAGGTTGCAGCAAAAAGCGGAATTGCATCGGTCCGCCGGGCCGACTTATCACGTTATCCCAAACGCGCGCTAGCCAGTATTCAAGCATAATGGTCTCTCATCCCTCAGAAGCCCCGGACGCGCCCAACCGCCATGGCCAGTGGCCATGCATCTCGACAACTACGGACCAGCTCAAGAATGTCCGGATGACCACGAGCGCGCCCAACATGGCGACGCTGCGGGGTGTCAAGTCGAGCGCCACCGTACGGATGACGTCTGCCGCGACCAGAAACTCCAGCGCCAACAAGAGTGCCCGGCCAATTAGCTCTTTGTACGCCCGGTAAGGATCTTTTGCCTCTTTCGCTACGTGCAGTAGAAAGCGCAAGGAACCAAAAGTGATCGAGCCGACAATAACTGCGACGGCTAGTCCCTCGATTCCGAGCGATGCCATTTCGATCCATTCGCGCATAATCACGTACCTGCTATCGGTTGTTGGCCTTGGGGAAGCACCATCCTGTCGGGAGTGAGTTTGTATGTCCATGGACACCCCGAATTCTTCCAGCCGTTTTTCAACCGCTGGCCCAAAAAGACGCTAGCAGGATCTTCAACCGCATCTCCCTCCATGCCATCCATGATTTGGTAAACCTGCTCAAACCCAGCCTTGGCCAGGAGGTTGACGGCCATGGCACTACGGCCGCCCGACCGGCACATGACCAGAATCGTGTCGTCGGGCTTGGCAAACTCCTTCACCCGGGAGACGAACTCGGGCAGGAGCCTCATCGGAAAATGACCTTTGCCGGCATCCCACTCATAAGTCTGAGCGGCGACGGGGATCTTCCAAGCCATGGTCGGATGACCGACAAAGAGATACTCTTCCGGAGTGCGGACGTCCAGGATCTTTACCTTCTCAGGCTCTGCCTTCCACTTCTCATAGGCCTCCTTCGCCGTCACGTAGAGACCCAGCACCGTCTGTTTGCCTTTAGGAATATTTGTACTTGGTTCAGTCATTTCGCTTTACCTCGAACCGAGCGTATCCAAGGTGCGCGGAACTTCGCTGCGGGATGGTTCTTCTACACGCTGCGAGGATGGGGATCGATCCCTACATCTTTCCGAGGATCTTCACTATCCCTGCATAGCTTCCACCGTTGACGGCTTTGAAGCCATCCGCTTCCAGGATGTCTTTCGCTTTGCCGGCACGCTCGCCCGTTCCGCAATAGGTCACGAGCGTCCTGTCATGTGGCAATTCACTCAAGTGGCGCTTGAGCCTCAACAAGGGAATATTCGTGGCTCCTGGTGCAATCCCTTTCCTCGTTTCTATTTTTGTCCGCACGTCGAGAATGAAAGCTCCATTCCTGATCAAATTCGTGATTTCGTCCGCTGGCCTTACAGATGTGGCGCCACTTCCGCAGAGCATTTGTTTTATCGACATTACTTTCTCCTTCCCGTTCACGCGAATAATTTGCACAATCCTACGCTGGACGGTATTGCCGTCCCTGCGCCAGTTGGAAAGCACGGGCGCGAATGATCACAGGCCCGCGATGCCCTTGTTCTGAAGAATGCGGACCACTACGCGACGGTTCTCCGCCTCACTGTCTGCTGTCTTGTCCTTGTCTACCTGGCGACTCTCGCCCATCGCGCCGGGCGCAAGCATGTTGGTAAGCGGGATATGCCCCTGCTGTAGCAGGATGTTAGTGACACTGTTGGCGCGATCTTCGCTGAGCTTCTGGTTTAAGGAAGCACTGCCGGATGCTGAAGCGTACCCTTTAACCTGAACCATATACCCCTTGATTGTCTTGGCCTTTTCAGCTAACGCTATTAGTTGTGGGTTGTACTTGGGGTCAACTCTCACCTTGCCGTTTCCGAAATATACAGTTACTTCGTCGAGGATGTAGTAGTCGTTGAGTTGGCCGAATCGCGCACTCGCAGCGGCAACGGCCGCTTTATTGGCGGCAATCTTCTTCTCCTGTTCGGTCAACGCCTCCTGCTGTTCTTTTAGCGCGGCGTTCTGCTTTTCTAATTCCTCTTTATTCTGCTGGGCTTCCCGCTTGGTTTCGGCCAAACCAGCCTGGATGGCCTGTGCCTGTTCCAGATCGTTGCCTTTGAACCTTACCGTCTTCGCAAGCAGCTGATTTTGCGCGTCATAGGCTCCCTCTACCTGAATGGGAAGTCCGGGAATGAGGGCGGCCATTGACATTCGCTTTTTGCGTGCTTTGAGTGCGCCCTGTACCTGCGCCACATCAGTGCTGTCAGTCAGTAAAACAATAACCTTCGGGGAATCCGCAGTCTGCAAGATGATTGTCGATCCGCTTCGTCCTTTGATCACTCCTTCTACCTTGGTCTGGGCGGAGACCAATATGCTCGACAGTGCGACTAACGTGAGCAACCGGATCGCGATGGATACGGTTCCCAGCGGTTTGCTACGCGTCATAATTCCCTCCTGTTGTTTGTTTTGCAATTGTGAGTGCATTAAGGTGAAGAGCTGCCTCTGCAGCAGCTCTTCCCCTCGACGCAGTGCCAGCAAGAATGCGAACTGGCTGGCGTTGGCTGGCTGTCGTTAACCGCGACAGTCTCGAAGGCGCAAACGGCACGCCTTCACTTGAGCTTTCTTCTGACTATCCGATCAGTCCTCCAGAGGCCAGCGGCGCAGCCGTCGCCGGGAGTTTTGCGGTGGTTCTCTTCTTCCATTCCTCTTCCAGCAGTTCTCTGTTTGCCTGTTCGAGGAATTCCGGTGCTGCCCACTTCTGCACGTCGAAGTTGTTCTTGATGTAGCCGTGGCTGAACATGAAGTCCTTCCCGATCTCAACCGAAACCAGGTTCTGAGCCGACAGGTTGGGCACCATGTCGATGTGCTTGATGCCTTCGTATGTATCCTCAACGTCTAGGTAGAAGGTCTGCTTGTCGAGGATCGCCGCTGCAGCGTGCTTGTTCTGATTGGACCAGCGCCCGACCTTGATCATGCCTTTCATAAACGTGACAGCGAGTTCGGGGTGCTTCTCGGCCATCTCGTCGGTACAGGTGATGACCGCGGGGATGTTGGCGACTTGCAAGGTCCAGTCCGGATATCTGGACAGGTCCTCGATCGCCTTGAACTTGCCCGTCGCCTCCTGGAGATGCTGGAAGGGTTTGCTTTGCGTATAGATCGCATCGACAACGCCCTTCTCCAGTCCTGTTTCCAGCGGACGGAAGGCCAAGTCGTGTTTGTGATCGCGCTTAAGCCACAATTCAGAGGGGTTTTCCATGGGCGTAAGCATCTCGGGCTTGTCATACCAGTCGTCCGCGTAGGGGAATTCCACGATCTCCACGTCCTTGCGGGTCATGCCGTTCATCCGGAGCATCAGCTCGATACCCTGTTCCTCCTGAATGCGCCACCAGTCATTCTTGATTGTGTTGAGGCTCTTCGTGAGACCGATCTTCTTGCCTTTCAGATCGGTCATCCGGTAGACATTGTCCCGGGAGCGCACCAGCATGCAGCCGCCCTCGTGTGGTGCGTGGGTTACGCCCAAGAGTCTGGTCTTGCGAATGTCGGCGTGAACGTGGACGGGGGGAAATAGCCCACCGAAACGAATGAGGTTGTCAAGGTTGTGAATGTAATGCGGGTACCAGTCGTTCCCTGCGGCCGAGCGCATAAAGGCGTACTTCACGCCGATCTTCTTGTATTCCTCTCGCGTCCAGCCCAGTTCCTGGTCAACGTTGCTCGCGGACACAAGCGGACAGTTGGTGTACCAGACCTCTTTCCAATTCAATGGTACCGTCTGGAATTTCGTAGCTTTTGGTTTGCTCGCTACAGTCTCTTCAACCAAAGTTGCGGGAGCCATATTTGTGTTCCTCCTGGAGATATTTTGTTTGCTCATCCCCGAAAAGGTATTCTTGCCTCGACGGGAACATTGCTTACTATGAAAGGAACTCAGTTCTTGAAGCGCTACTGTCCCGGTACAGTACAACAGGCCCTAGCGTTCCATGCCGTGACGTGCGTCATACACTTGTGTGACGAAGCCGGAATATTTCGTTCGTCTCACAGTCGAGCAAACACTTGAAGGGATAGCTCTCCTAATTCCAGGATAATGTGGGGACAGATAATGCGGGGACTGGAGCACGGGCGTCCCCGCCATTTCACCGGATCAGCGCAGCCTCTTTCCGTTGCGATTTAAGATTTTTCCCCCGACCGTCTACAATCTCAACGCACGTGAACACGACTCGCATAGCCGAACTGCTGCAGCCTTTTCTCTCGCCAGCCCTGCTCTCCCCCGCTCAACTGCAACATATATCGATATACATCGATCTATTGCTCCGATGGAATGCCCGCATCAACCTCACCGCCATCCGCCATCCCGAAGAAATCGTAACCCGCCACTTCGGCGAATCCCTCTTCGCCGCCACCCACCTCTTCCCCCGTGTGGCGCGGACCTGCCCTGAGCGAAGTCGAACGGGGCCCTCGCCCGTGAAGACTTCACCCGCAGAGATCACAGCGCCCTCCGATGCTCCTAGCCTCATCGACATCGGCTCTGGAGCCGGATTCCCCGGCCTCCCCATAAAAATCTGGGTCCCCCACATCCACCTCACCCTGATCGAGTCCAATCAAAAGAAAGCCACCTTCCTAGGCGAGGCAGCCCGTGCGGTTACATTGACCAACATCAATGTATTCCACGGACGCGCCGAGGACTACCCCAACCCGCCCGCCGATGTAGTAACCCTCCGCGCAGTCGAGCGCTTCGAAGCCGCCCTGCCAATCGCCGCCAGCCTAGTCGCCCAAACCGGCCGCCTGGCTCTCCTCATCAGCGAAGCTCAACTCGCCCGCGCCAAAGCACTCACCCCAGAATTCAATTGGCAGCCCCTAGCCCTGATTCCCCTCTCGTCAAGTCGCATCCTCGCGATTGGTACCAAGAAACGCGAACCAAGCTAGACGCCAACCCGAATAATTATAGGAACCAATAAAGTAACAAGTGGGACGTCGATCTAGAAACTTGGCCGTGGTTCACTGTCTCGTGTGCAATGGACGTCCAAAAAATAGGGCAGAAGTGGGAACCGTGATGGTCTCGCCGTGCGCAGGCCGTCATTCGATGATCCAAGCGGATAGCTCTCAGGACAAGTCGCGGTAAATGTTCCACGTGGAACACACGCAAACACTTGAAGAAGTGTTCCACGTGGAACACTTAGTGATGAACGGATGCAAATGTTCCACGTGGAACACTTCTTGTCCTTGTGCAAAGATGGCCCGCGCACACCTGTAACTCATTAACGTGCCAACAGAATGTCCTTATCATTTCGTTGCACTGAAATCTGTCATTGCAAATGAACAACGATTCGGCCTATTCTGCAGACGTCTCTCCGATTCTCTAAAAACTTAAATGGGACGCGTCATCGCGGTTGCCAACCAGAAGGGCGGCGTAGGTAAGACTACGACTGCCATCAATCTGGCCTCGTCCATTGCCGCAGCAGAGGTGGACACCCTGCTGGTCGATTGCGATCCGCAGTCGAACGCCACCAGCGGGCTGGGCCTGGTCAAAGATCCGCAACGAATCAGCACCTACCACTTGCTCATGAACGAGGCCAGCGCCGAGCAGGCTCTGCAGAAGACTGAACTCGAACAGTTGTGGATCATCCCCTCGCACAAGAACCTCATTGGAGCAAACATTGAGCTGGTCGATGGCGAGCGCAGAGAGTTCCGCTTGCGGGACGCGTTGGCGCCATTGCGGGAGCGCTTTCAGTACATCGTCCTGGACTGTCCGCCGGCGCTCGATCTGCTGACGCTCAATGCGCTCGTGGCTTCGGACTCGATTCTTATTCCGATGCAGGCCGAGTACTTTGCTCTCGAGGGCGTGTCCGAGTTGCTCGATACAGTCGAGCGCATCAGGACGTCTCTGAATCCTGGGCTCACTATCGAGGGCGTGGTGCTGACCATGTTCGATGACCGGACCAACCTGGCTCAGCAAGTGACTGCGGAGCTCAATCGATATTTTGGCGACAAGCTTTGCAAGACGACGATCCCTCGCAATGTGCGGTTGGCGGAGGCGCCCAGCCATGGCAAGCCGGCGCTGCTTTACGACGTTCGCTCGCGGGGAGCGGAGAGTTACATTCAACTGGCCAAGGAAATCATCGAGCACAGCCTGCCGGTGGAGATGCCTGCGCCGGTTGAGGGCGAGGAGAAGCAAGTGGTGAATGCTCCGCGGTGGAAGCGGTGGATCAAGGAGCGGAACAAATTGACGACCATCAATATATTAGATCGATGAGTATCTATATGTTAGCAGACAGAAACGCAAGGTCCCTCGACTGCGCTCGGGATGACAGAGAATAGAGGATGAACAAACAATGACGACTACGGCGGCGACAAGTACCGACAAGGTGGTTGAGAAGCGGCGGGCTTTGGGGCGAGGGTTGGATTCGTTGCTGCCTTCGGGGCCGCGCATGGTGGAGGCTCCCAACACGGGCGAGGGCGCCCGCGCCACACAGTCTGAGGTTTTGCCTGAGATTCATGCGCAGGCGGCGCGGGGCGAGGCAGTGGCGGAGATTGCGCTGGATTTGATTGATGAGAATCCTTATCAGACGCGGTATTTCGTCAAGGACGAAGCGGCGTCGGAGGATTCGGTTGCGACTACGTTGGAGGAATTGGCGAACTCGATCCGGGCGAACGGAGTGATTCAGCCAATTTCGGTGCGGCCGGGCGGGGAGGGGCGCTACGTTCTGATTCTGGGGGAACGGCGCTGCCGGGCTTCAAGGATTGCCGGGCGCACGACGATTCCGGCGATTGTACGCAAGGTTTCCGACCAACAGGCGGCGGAGATGACCGTGGTCGAGAACCTGCAGCGGCAGGATCTGAATTGCATGGAGCAGGCAGCCGCATTCTCGAAGTTGAGCCAGGATTTCAAGCTAACCCAGGAGCAGATTGGACAGCGAGTGGGGATCTCGCGGGAATCGGTTTCGAACTACATGCGGCTGCTGCGGCTGCCGAGTTCGGTCACTCAGTATCTGCAGGTGGGGAAGTTGGGATTCAGCGAGGCACGGGTGTTGCTGACGCTGCTCGATCCGAACGTAATTCCGAAGATTGCCGATGAGGCGGTCCGCAAGCGTTTGTCGGTTGAGCAACTGGAAGACCTGGTGTTCAACACAAATGTGCCGTTGCAGAAAGAGAAACAGCCGGGAACGGCGCGCTGGGTGGATCCGAATGTGCGGCATGTGCAGACCGAGCTTGAACGGACGCTGGGAGTGCGAGTGCGGATTCGCGATCGCAAGGGAAAAGGGAAAATCGAGATAGAGTATGCGACGCTCGAGGATTTTGATCGGGTGGTGGGGATGTTGAAGGGGAAGTAGTCGTTGGTCGGTGGTCGTTAGTCGTTCGTCGGTGGGCGGCTTAGGGCCGCCCTTTTTTTGCTCCCGGGGCAGATTGCAGAATTGAGTCGGGCACGAATCTGAATGGTAAATGGTGGGAACACAAGCGGCGATGGAGTCCCGATGCAGCGTCTCCGATGCTGGATTTGGCGGTAAAGTGGGAAACGTCTGCGACGACCGGGCAGCGCATTCGTTGGTTAGAATTCGGCTTGGCAAGAATCTGGGTTGTAAGCTTGTGGGACAGAGAGTGCGGATTAATGCCACTTTGAGGATTCGCGGGATGTGTTTATGGCGATTTTTGGTAGGGTAGTGGGAGCTTGCACGGTTTTTCTCGGTTCTCAGCTTAAGGGCTTTAACCACAAAGGACACGAAGGTACACGAAGGAAGTCGGTTTTACTTCTCTTCTATTTCGGAAGACCAGTTGAGGATTACTGAGAGGGGGGCGGAGTTGGAGGAGTCTACTTTTGTGTTGACCAGGAATTTCTGCCCGTCCGCGGTGACATCGTAAGAGAAGAAATCCATGGCTGAGTTTGGTTGCCGGGGGTGGGTTTGAAATAATGCGGTTGGAGGTCCGGCTTCGAATCCGGCGGCGCTTTTTACGTCCGCAGCCATTAACCTTCCATCCGGGGCGAGATAGAACAGTTCTTTGCCGTCTCTCCTCCAGCGAGGTTCTTCTCCGCCGCCGCGCGAGACTTGCCATTTGCTGGTGAAATCTGGAAAGGGCGAAACGTAGACTTCCCAGTTTCCCGTCTCGCTGGTGGCATAAGCCACAAATTTTCCGTCGGGAGAGAATTGCGCGTTGCGGATAAGCCACGGTGATTGCAGCAGGGGATGAGACTGACGGTCGGGCATGGTGATGTACCACAGCTCGCGGTCCTTGCGGGCAAGCACGTATTTGCCGTCATGAGACCAGTCCCACGGTCCCTGTTGCGGAGAACCGAAGTCCATAATGCTCTGCGCCGAGCCGGATCCGTCCGAGTTTTTCAGGTAAATGCTGAAGAAGAGCTTTTCATTGGCGGTGTACATCACCTGTTTGCTATCGGGACTCCAAACGGTAACCTGTTCCAGCCACGGACCGAACCCGATGCGAGCGACGGCATCGCTGGCCAGTTCATGAATCCAGATGTTGACATGGCGGCCGTCGGTATCGGTCTGATCAACGGCAACGCGCCTGCCGTCGGGCGAGAGTTTGGGATTGGCAACCAAATCCGGAGGCCCAACCAAGCCCGTCTGCTTGCCATGCCGGTCAAACCAGATGAGCTGGGATTTGTTGACGCCTTTACCGGCGCCGGTTTGCGCGACCAGGGTTTGTCCGGCCACGGCGAAGATGGCCAGGTTGGTTTGCGGAAAATATTGCACGGCGTCGCTGACGATGCGGGGTTCACCGGTGAGGGAGTAAGTGTGCAGATCGAAGCGCTGGGCAACCAGGCCGTTGTCGCGCCAGTAGAGGAGGAAGCCAGGGTCGGCGTATATGGCATTGGTGCTGGCACTCACCACGGAATGCTTCTCATCGGAATCAAGCGCGCCGACGAAGATCATGTTCTTATCGAGGCGCCCGGAGAAATTGCAGGCTAGATAAAGGTAATGACGGCCATCGGGGAGGAACACAGGCCAACGGTGGCTAATCTGGTATTGGGAGGTCTCCGGCTTGGTGACCTGCACGGGAGCTCCGCCGGACGATGAAATGCGGTACAGCCCACTCCACGCATCGGGGGTAAAGAGGATCACGCCATCCCGGTTCCAAGTACCTCCGCGGCCAAAAGGGGCATCGGCCAAAACTTGGGCGGATCGTCCGGCGGCAACATCAATCGTTTTGAGTTTGCCGTCGGCGAAGAAACCTAATGAGCGGCCATTCGGTGACCAGAAGGGATAGGATCCACCCTCGGTTCCGAGCAGCACGGCGGCGCCGCGGCCTCCCACCTGTTGGAGCCAGATGGCATTCTTGTTGGCCTGATCCGAGTACGCGACCATGGCCAGGGATCGTCCGTCGGGGGATAGCGCTACGTAGGCCGCAGGGAATGGTACCGAGCTGTTGAAGTACATTGCCGGCGGTGTTTCGCGGCCGCGAAGCCACCAGGCGGATGCGCCACCGAGCAAGAGCAGCAACAATAATCCGGCCACCACCCAGCCCACCGAGGATTTGCGCGCCGCGGGTGCGGCTGCAGGGACGAGGCGGGAGGATGAAAGGCTCTCCTGTATCCATTTGAGCTGGAGCTTGACGTCGTGAGCGGTTTGCAGGCGCTCATCGGGATCTTTTGCCAGACAGCTCTTCACCGTGGCTTCGAAAGGAAGCGGGGACAAGGGCTGCACGGTTGAGAGGGGCGGCGGCTCGGCAGCGAGGATGGCGGCAATGGTTGAAGCTGTCGTCTTACCCTCGAAGGCGCGCTTGCCCGTTGCCATCTCGTAGAGGACTGCGCCCAGAGCGAAGATGTCGCCGCGGGCGTCGGTATCCTTGCCTTCGATCTGCTCAGGCGCCATGTACTGGAAGGTACCAACCACGGTGCCCTCCGTCGTCAGGGGATGCTGGGGCGTGGCAAAGGTCTGGGTCAGGCTGGAACTCGACGGATTCAGGGGAACCACGGGTTTGGCCAAGCCGAAGTCCATGAGCTTGGCGCCACTTTTTGTGAGCATGATGTTGCCGGGCTTCAGGTCGCGGTGGATGACGCCGCTGCGATGGGCTTTTTCGAGTCCCGCGCAAATTTCGATGCCGTAATTCAAAACCTGATCGAGCGGTAAAGGGCCTTTGCGAAGACGGTCGGCGAGAGTCTCGCCCTCAAGATATTCCATCACCAGGTAAGCGATGCCGTCTTGTGAACCTACGTCGTAGAGATGACAGATGTTGGGGTGGCTGAGGCTGGAAATGGCGCGGGCTTCACGGTCAAAGCGCTGGCGAAGGTTTGGGTCCGAGGAGAGGTGACTGGGCAGGACCTTGACGGCAACAGTGCGGTCCAGGCGGGTATCGCGGGCACGGTACACTTCGCCCATGCCGCCCGCGCCCAGCGCGGACTGAATCTCGTACGGCCCGAGCATCGTTCCGGAAGAGAGTGCCATCGATGGATGGCAATTATAGCGTTGTTTCAGGCGTCAAAAGCTTAAACCACTAAGGACACGAAGGTACACAAAGGAAATCGGGATTGGCCGTGCTTTCAAGCATGGTTCAGATAAGGAGGGCGGGCGCGCGATGGGACTAGCATCATCGTAATGTCGCGCAGGCTTCCGGGGAGTTGCACAATGCTGGAATGGGCCTGGATGTTGTCTTCGGAGATTTTCTGCATCTCATCGCGGTAGGGGCGGGTACGGTGCTTTTGTTGTTCCTCTTCATTCGGCTCGGTCTGCCTCGACGTTCGGTGGTGGTCAATCGCCGAACAACCGACAAACTGCCACAGCAATAAATCATCCCATTTGACTCGATTCGATGCGGCGTGAGATAGTGACTCGCTTCGATCACTGCAGCGGACTGTAAACGCAAACAGGCCCTGGAGTCTGTTGCTCCCAAATGTTCAGTCTCATTCCAAAAGATACCAGCTTCTTCAAGATGTTCCTGGCGATGTCCGACAACCTCATCGCCGGGGGGCGCACCCTAGTGGATCTGTTCGCGGACTACCAGGATGTGGAACGGAAGATCGACGAGATTCACCGCATCGAGCGCGAGGGCGATGAACTGACCCATGCCATCCTCACCAAGCTCAACCAGACATTCATCACGCCGTTCGATCGGGAGGACATTCACCAGTTGGCTTCCAAGCTGGATGACGTTCTGGACTTCATCAATGCTTCGGCGGCGCGAATCGTGATGTACCGGATCACGACGCCGCCACCGGCCGCGGGGGAACTGGCGAAAATCATCCTGATGCAGTGCCAGGAGTTGCAGAAGGCGGTGTCGCTGATGCAGAAGAACGGCAATATCCTGGGCCATTGCGTGGAGATCAACCGTCTGGAAAACGAAGCCGACCAAGTGGCGCAGCACGCCATTGCCAGACTGTTTGAATGCGAAAAAGATCCGATCAACCTGATCAAGATCAAAGAATTGCTCGAGTTTCTGGAGCGCGCGACGGACAAGGCGGAAGACGTCGCGAATGTGCTGGAGACGGTGGTTTTAAAGAACACCTGAAGCGCGAATATTCTAGGCAAACAGGAACCCCGGTGAAGCCTGAGCTGCTGCTGCTGATCATCACAATACTGGTCGCGCTGATTTTCGATTTTCTGAACGGATTTCACGACGCCGCCAACAGCATTGCGACCGTAGTGTCGACTCGAGTGTTGTCCCCAAAGCTGGCGGTGGTATGGGCCGCATTCTTTAATTTTGTGGCGGCTTTCGTTCTCGGAACCGCCGTGGCCAAGACGATCGGCAAGGGGATGATCCGGGTCGATTACACGACACAGTACGTGGTGATCACGGGGCTGATGGGGGCGATTGTCTGGGATGTGCTGACGTGGTGGTGGGGGCTTCCAACTTCCTCTTCGCACGCCTTGATTGGGGGGTATGCGGGGGCAGCGGTGATGCGATCCGGGTGGCACGTGATTATCGCCGAGGGCTGGTACAAGACCCTGATCTTCATCGTGGTGGCGCCAGTGATGGGACTGGTTCTGGCGCTGACGTTCATGGTTGCGGTTTTCTGGCTGCTCCGAAATAAAGCGCCGCGGCGGATCGACGCCTGGTTTCGCAAGCTGCAACTGCTCTCGGCGGCGGCCTACAGCCTGGGCCACGGAGGCAATGATGCACAAAAGACGATGGGAATCGTGGCCAGCGCCTTGTATGGGGCACATTACTTGAGTTCGGCGGAGTTGGCGGGCAACTGGGGGAAATTTCACTGGCCGATAATCCTGGCGGCGCATGCGTCGATCGCACTGGGAACGTACTTTGGCGGGTGGCGGATTGTTCACACGATGGGATCACGCATCACCAAACTGAAGCCGGTCGGCGGATTCTGCGCCGAAGCGGCGGGAGCGATCACGCTTTTTGCAACCGCGCTGGCGGGAATTCCGGTGAGCACGACGCACACGATCACGGGAGCCATCGTCGGAGTCGGAGCGACTCACCGGCTTTCGGCGGTGCGGTGGGGAGTGGCAGCGCGCATCGTGTGGGCGTGGGGTCTGACTATCCCGGCGTCGGCGTTGGTCGCTGCAGTTGCGTTCTGGGTGGTGCGGTTGATTTATCCCGGAGCATAGTTCTGATTTTCTCGCCTGCTGGGACCTCTTACCGCGTTTACCACCCTTCGACTGCGCTCAGGGCAGGCTCCGGACACGAAGGTACACAAAGGAACATCTGGCTTCGGGCGGCAGCTTGGGAGGTACGAATCAACATCGTCAATGGTGGGATGAGGGCGATATTTCCCGGCGCGGGACGCTGGCTTATCAGGGGGGAAAGCCCGGTGAGTGGGACAACTAGGGAAGATAGGCTCTATTGACAGCGGGTTCGATTGCCATATAGTTTCCTACGCCGAAATTTCGCGGTTCGGGCATTCGCGACATTGGGACGGTACTTTCGTTGGGAGCCGAAAATGAAAAATGGTAAAGCAGTTCTTGCGGCAATGATTGCAGTTTTTGCTTTTGTTTTCGTGGCCACGGCGGCCGATGCGCCGAAGCTTACGTTCAAGTTCACGACGATCGAAGTTAAAGGCGCGCAAGATACTCGTGTTTTTGGGACGAACAATGCGGGCGTGCTGGTGGGGACGTACGTCGATAGCAACAGTGTGAGCCACGGTTTCATGCGCAAAGGCGCGAAGGTGACGACGCTCGACAATTCGAACGGAACGAACACCACTTGTTACGGGATCAACGCAGCGGGCGACATCGTGGGCTTTTACATCACCACGAGTGGGATAACCCAAGCCTTCCTGCATCATGGTAAGAAATTTACAGACATTGGGCCGGCAGGAGCGACGAGTTCGCAGGCGGTCGGAATCAACGATAGCGGCGACATCTCCGGCTACTTCGTCGACGCCAACGGGGCGACTCACGGATTTGTGAAGAATGGAAAGAAGTATAAACAACTGGATGCGCCGGGTGCATCGTCGACGCTGGCTTGGGGAATTAATAACAAGGGAATGGTAACGGTGCAATGGACAGACTCCAACGGAAACACCGAGGGAGCGATTTACAACGGCAAGAAGTACACGACCATCAATGTGCCGGGGGCGGTGAGCAGCTATGCGCACGGCATCGATCTGGCGGGCGACGTGGTTTATTCCTGGACGGACTCGAGCGGCATTTTTCACGGGGCGCTGCGGATGGGTGGAAAGTATTACAAGTTTAACGATCCCAAGGGGACGGATGGGACCTACGGGGACGGCATCAATGACAATCGCATGGTAGTGGGGGTTTATCACACCAGCGGTGGCGCGGTCGCGGAAGGATTCACGGCAACTTATTGAGGGCGAGGAGAAATTCCATGAGAAATGACATTTCGAAGTTTGGGCTTTTCGTATTTTCGATAATCCTGCTATCCGCGGCGGCGGCGGCGGCGAAGACGCCAAAGCTGGCGTTCACATTCACCACCGTCAAAGTCAAGGGTGCGCAGAGCACGGCGGTCTATGGCGTCAATAACGCGGGTGCGATGGTTGGATCGTATGTGGACGGCGGCGGGGTGCGGCATGGTTTCAGCCTGGTGGCCGGGAAGGTGAAGAAGATCGACGATCCGAATGGCAGCGATACCTACTGTTTCGGGATCAACAAGCAAGGGTGGATTGTGGGTTATTACTCGACATCAAGCCACAATGCGCAGGGATTTCTGTACAAGAGCGGAAAGTTCAGCGACATTAATCCTGCCAACTCGACCGGATCGCAAGCGATTGGGATCAACGATCACGGTGACATCAATGGCAACTACGGAGACTCGAGCGGCAACTCGCACGGCTTCCTGCTGAAGGGGGGCAACTATACGACGATTGACGTCCCTGGGGCTTCGTTCACACTGGGCGGTGGGATCAATAATGCGGATCTGATGACCGAGGTATGGCTGGATTCAACATTCGACGCCGAGTCCTCGACCTATGATGGCTCGACGTTCACCACCATCAATGTTCCGGGCGAGCCGGACACCTCGGCGGGCGGTATCAGCAACCACGGGGACGTGGTTTTTTCGTGGGAAGGTACGACCGACACATACGGCGGAGCGCTGCTGCACGCAGGGAAGTATTACAAGTTCCACGTGCCCCACGGAGATCGGACTTTCGGTTATGGAATCAACGACAAGCACGTTGTCGTGGGGGCCTATACTGATAAGAACGGTGTTTTGAAAGGATTCTCGGCCACTTATCAATAGCGCGGCACAGTGAAACTGATTTAGTCCGGAAGGGCGCTTTCGCGCCCTTCCGTTACTTTTCCTGGGCTTAGCGGATGGTGAGCGTGATTGGCGTCGAGTGACTGATCGATCCAGATTTACCGGTCACCATTACCGTAACCGTGCTTTTCTGCTGGTGGCTCGAACTTGAACTGGTCCCTCCGCAGCCGACCATAACCAGCACCCACAAGGCAAGGACTCCCAAAGTACCGATCCACAAACTGTGCTTCAGGAACTTCGCTCCCCGCTTACGGTTATTTTTGCGAACCGAGAGAACGGTTCCAAACATTCCCGCACCTGAGAGCGATAACCAACCCATTGCCATGCCGTAAGGCGCTCCATACCCTCCGCTCGGTGCACTCGAAGCTGCGGTGAATTTGAGGGTGGATTTCGCGGTGCTTGATCCGGGAGTGATGGTTGCCGGAGACAGAGAGCAGGTTACGCCAGCAGGTTGCGAGCAGGACAACGAGATTGGGCCATTGAATCCGCCGACGGCGCTGGCGCTGACCGTCAGCATGGCCGATTGTCCTGCGACGAGGGTGGCGTTCTGGGCGGAGAAAGCCAGTGAAAAATCGCCGGTGGTTACTGTGGATGCCGGTACGAGCGTGGCAAATAGGCCACTGGTCTGGGAACTGCCTCCGGCGGTGAAGTACAGGGTATTCGGGTCGCCGGTTCCGCCGGCGCCAAACACCATGTCCCAGAGGCCGGGATTGACGATCCGATTATTGGCGGAATCGGTTAGCTGACCGAGAGAGTTTCCATTGGAATCGAAGGCACTAATGGTGCCGTCGCCGAAATTTCCCACCAGGAGCGCGTTGGAAAACGTTCCGAATGTGGCCGGCGATAAGGCGATGCCCCAAGGCGCGTTCAGGGTTCCGCCGGAAGTGAAGGTCCTGAGAAAGTTTCCGTTTTCATCAAAAACGGCGACCGCGCCGCTTCCAGCACCCGGAGTGGCATCGTGTTTGGCGGAATCCTGCATGGCGTAGGCGACGTAGACATGGTGGTTGATGATGTGAATGCCGTGCGGGGCGAATCCTGGCGGAAGATTGGGATCGGTGAAAGAGCCGGCCAGCGCGGTGATTTTGAAATTCCGGTCGAGCACATCGATGTTGCCGGTGCGGAAGTTAGCGGCAAGTAGAAAATTCCCCGAGGCATTGTTCAGCAGGGCGAGCCCCTTGTAGACCGCGCCGTTCGCGGAATTGTCGAAAGCCACGACTGCGTTGTTGGCCCCGGTCCAGTTGGCGACGATGCCATCCTCGGTATCGAAGATAAAAGCTCCGCCGTTAAAATCCGTGCTGTTGTTTGCGACTGTGCCGGTCGGGCAACCCGGGCTGCAGGGATTCACCGCAGCCACTGGTATTCCAACCACTAACGCTTGTTTGTTGCCTTGCGCGTCGTACAGCGTGGAAGTGCCGCCATTATTGTTGGCAAACCAGAATGGGTTACCCGGCAGAAAAGATATTCCCCAGGGATTGGAGAGTTGAGAGTCCGTGTGATTGGCGACGCCGGCAATATTGGCGACCAGATTAGTCTGCTTGTACGACGTTTGCTGACCGAACAGAGCACACGTGCCGCCTACTATTGTGAGCAGTGCGAATAAGCAAAAGAACAAATGTTTCTTCATGTTTTCCTCTTCTTTGATTGTGCGAATTGCTCGAATCGGCTCTAGATTCCCGACTTCGTCTGCGTTCGGCCTGGACGCACCCGTGATTCAATTCGCTTACAGTTTCGAGGCTACCGATGCGAACGATGGGAGGTGTCACACTCAGGTCGGAGGGATGTAAAAAGTTAGCGACGAGAACATTACACTCGGGATGACAACTGAGACGCTCGCCCTTTCGGAAAGAACACCAAGGGCATGCGAGCGGGTAAATTGCGAGTGATCATCCGACACCGTTCGGCTGGTGCACTTCATGGCCCAGATTTTCGAACTGACGGATTCGTTGGCGCCGGTGTCCGGGGCCACCTGAGGGCTCAGCGCGCTGGATCAAAGCTGACGATCAGGCCCTTGGGACCGACAGAAATCGCTTGGCCGCTTGAGTTGATGCTCAACGCGTTCAGATTCAAGTCCCAGGTTTTCTGCCACGCTTTTTTCGCGAGGTCATCGGTGTAAGCGGCGCGGGTCGATCCCACGGCCAGCATGGCTGTACTTCCTGAGCTCGGCTTGGCGAAGGCTACGGCGGAAAAGTATGCCTGCGGTGAGGCGGTAGACAGCGTCCAGGTCAGGCCGCCATCCGCGGTAACGGCGAGGTTGGGGCCGTCCTGCTCGGGATGTTTGTAGTCTCCGCCAGCGACTACGCCATGGGTAGCGTCGCGGAAGGCGATGGAAAAAATGCCGGCGGAGTCAGGGCCGTGGACGATCGGAGTATCGGCGACGGTCCAGGTTTTGCCGGCGTCGGTGGAGCGAAAGACGCGGGCGACCTTTCCTCCCGTAGCAAACCAGACATTCGTCTTTCCCTGGACAGCGATACAGGTTCCGCTGGCGGCGAACGCGCCTTCGCCTTCGATGGCCGGGGGAAGTGAGTCGGAAATTGGATTCCAGTTCTTGCCGCCGTCTTCGGTCATGATCAATTCAAATTTAAGCTTGCCTGAAGGGTCCGCGACCGGATCGCCGACGGCGATGCCGTGATCGCGATCCCAGAATGCCACGCAATCGAAAAAACCTTTGGGATTTCTGTTGGTGAATTGCAGCGTCCAGGTTTTGCCTGCATCGGTGGTTTTGTAGATGCGCGATTGCTCTCCGGGGCCAGCGCTCAGCAGGTATGCGAGATCCTCGCTGAAGGCTTCGACATCGCGGAAGTCGAGGGCTTCGGCGCTGGGGACCTGGGCGGTTTGCCAGGTGCTGCCACCGTCGGTGGTGCGGAGGTAAGTTCCGTGCGTGCCACTGGCCCAGGCTAGTTTGTTGGCGAGGGCACTGATACCGCGAAGGTTTTCGGTGGTGTTCGATTTCTGAGAGGTCTGAGCGAGCAGAGAGATGGCAAGCACGAATGGAAGGATGGCAAGAGTCCGCATCTGGGAAGTGTCGCGGACTAACGGAGTGGAGTCAACCGAGAAAGAGCCTAAATTGAGTCGAGCTTTGCGAACTACTTTTCGGTGAAGTCCACGAACGCCCCGTTGGTCTCGTAGTAGATCCGGATGCTGCATGTCTTAGGGCCGATGTGGGCAAATGAAAGGTGCAGTTGTTTGGGCGGAGAGTTGACTCCACCGAGTTCCATGGGAGCGCGTACCAGGTCTTGTTTGTCGTCGTATATTTTTGGCGTGGAGACGTTCTTGCTGACGATCAGGGTCCACTCTTTCCGGTCAGGAATGACGTAAACGCTATACGCGCCCACGGGGATCTCGACGTGATTCAGAATGACGGGGACCTGGGTGAAGAAGGTGATGGGAGAACCGGCCGGCAACCATACTTTTCCGTTGCGGGGCTGGTCTTTGGTGCTCATGACGGAGCTGTCGTATTTGGCAGTGATTTCCTTGCCGTCCTCGAAATCACAGGTGGCGGTCACGGTTGGGTCGGCCGCATCGGTCTGTCGAGCGGCCGCAGCAGCGAACAACGACTGACTGATTAAGAGAATGCAGACGGCTAGCGCACGCATGAAATATCCCCCCGCGAACCAGGCTCTCAAAGCTGTGCTGCCAATGCGGATTCATTGTACGT
This sequence comes from uncultured Acidobacteriota bacterium, assembly GCA_963788605.1. Lineage (GTDB taxonomy): Bacteria > Acidobacteriota > Terriglobia > Terriglobales > Acidobacteriaceae > JABDBE01. Next base: position 148,172 of record CAWBHD010000010.1, read on the forward strand.
CGACAGCGCGAGAAATGCAGGCGGAATTCGGTGGACGGCGGTTATTGACGCAGCCGAGGCGGGTTTCTTCGTATGGTCTTTCTGGGGGCTAGACGAGGCGTCCGGGGCTTGGCGTTTATCGCCATTTGACGCGACAGGGCAAGTCTGGCCAGGGAGATTTCCTGTCCCGGGCTTGGTCTTCGGTGACGTTCTCTTATCTTCCGGGCGTTGCTACCGTGATAGGCCAGCAGCAAGAAAGGGCTGGCTCAGTCAATCATGGCAAAGAGTGAGAAATCATTTCAACTGAAGATTCTATACGGTGAGGGCGACGCGGAAGTGCTTGCCTCACAAGCAGTTTCCATCCAAAAGGCGGGCCATCAGGTAGAGACGGCAGTGGGCCGCAAGGGTATCGACGAGGCGGTGCGCCGGGGGGCTTTCGACCTGGTGATTCTCGGTCCTACCTTGACCAAGAACGACCGGCATCACCTGCCCTATGTGATCAAGAAGGCGCAAACGGCGACGCGCGTTTTAGTGATGCACACGGATGGGGAAGGACATCCGGCGGTGGATGCGAATATCGACACGGGGCGGAGCATGGCGGATGTCGTAGCGAAGATCACTGCGCTCATGGCTGCCAACCAGACCACTCCACAGGCCAGAGGTGCGGCGGCCGGGAAATAGTTTAACTGCAGTTCTTAGTTCTCTGTTGTTATTCTCAGTAAGGCGGCCTTTGGGCCGCCTTTTTCTTTGGGGTGCTGGTCTCGCGGTAGAATATCGGCGAGTTCGTGGAGATGCGATGAGCGATCAGACTGCGGGTGGCGGACCGAGGAGAATCTATGTAACCCGGGCGGGGTTGCCGCTGTCCTTTCATTTCGAATGGCCCTTTCGCAGGTCTACTTCGGGGGCGGATTTTTTCTTTCTGCATGCTGATATCCGTCTGGAAAGCTCGGAGGGGTTGCACGCACCGGTGGCAGTGAATCTGTCCGCAACGGTGCGTGAGGTGCTGCCTTCGCTCGAGGCGAAGGATGTCGAGCAGCCGGTGATCAATGCGTTGCGGAAAGAAGTGGACCAGAGACAGGTGGAGTTTGTGAAGTCAGGCAAGCTCGTGCCAATGCAGTTTTCCAGCCGCCACTACGACTTCAAGCGTAGTAAATGGATGTTCGGCAAAGCCAGCGATGAAGAGATGTCACTGCTGGTGGCGCGGAAAGTTTACTGGCAGACGCGTTTGGTGGGCGGAGCGGTTTGGGTAGGGGATCCGGCCGAGGCGTTGTATGTGGAGACCACACCTGAGCATCTCCTGGATATTGCCGGGAAACTGGAAGCGCAGGGGCTCATCAAACTGGACGGGGAAACGGCGACAGCGAATGCGCCGCTCATGGGGCAGGCGGCCAGATTTGAGGATGACATGCGAGCGGCGTTGCAGGAGTTGGAGAAAAAGCACGCGTTCGAACGAGGGTAGATCGGCCATTACTCTGCCTTAATGGCGTCGATGGTCTGAAAGAGCTGGTCGTTGGGCTGCTTGACCTCCACAAAGGGATGGCCCTTGGGTTTGCTGCTGACCACGTAGATCGTCGGGGTGTGCTCCAATTTCAAAGTTTTTCCCAATTCACGTTCGGCGTTGACTTCCGCTGCAAACTTGCCTTGAGGATCGACGACGAAGGGCAAATCCACTTTATGGGCGGCCGCAAACTTCTCCGCGAATTGGCGCAAGTTGGTGGGAAAGATTTCGGGCTGGTGCTCGAAGATGTAGTCACGGAAGTCGATCCCAATCTGCCTGGAGCGGCTGTCGAAATAGTGAGCGATGACGGCCGCGTCGTAGGACCAGTTGTGCATAGGCAGGGGAAAGTCGTGGCGAACGACGGGAATCTTGTAGGTCTGCCCGGCCTTCTGCACCAGCGGGGCCTGCAGCCGGCACTGCGGGCATTGCAGGTCCTCGAAGACGACGATGGCGATCTGCGCGCCCTTAGGCGGACGCAGCGCCGGGTTAACGGAGTCCTGTGCGAAAACTACGGAGGCAAGTAGCGCGACCACGAATGCAAATCGAGTAAGGGTTCTTTTCATAAATAGTCTTAAGGCCAGGTACAGTCTCTCTAGTGCGCCGCGCCGGTATTGCCGGTGCGCGAAGCCACAATTATTCCAAAACTCATGATCGTCAACAAGGAAATCACCGCCAGTGAAGCAACGCAGTAGATGCACCAGACGCCCAGGATATGAGCCTCCACGTGCGCCAAGTACAGCGAAAATGACAGGCCCACCAGGGCGGCAGCCAGAAACAGGCGATGAGCACGTTTCAGAGCAAGCACGGCTAGAAGGACGTAGCCCGCCATCCCGATGACCGCCACCGGCACGCCCGCAACCACCGCAAACGGGCTGTGGTTGACGATTCCGCAGTCCCAACGCTCGTTGATGCTGCAGGGAGACGAATCTGTACGATAGTGCTCCCGGAGCGCAAGGCCGGAGGCCACGAAGCCAAGAAGTGTCAACAAAACCAGGACAAACCGCATTAAACCGGGGTTCCTCACCAAGTGTAGGAGCAGCTCATATTTTACTCTAACCGGGCTTCCGTGCCGGAGCTGTGGTTCGAACTCAAGGTAGGAAGGTCACAGCAGCCTCAGCTGACGGCGTTCCAGGGCTAGCAGTTTTTCCTTGATAGGCAGACCGCCGCCGTATCCGGTGAGCTTGCCGTTGCTGCCGATGACGCGATGGCAGGGGATCACGATGGGGATCGGATTGGAGCCGTTGGCGAGGCCGACGGCTCGGGAAGCTTTGGGATTTCCGATTCGTCCAGCCAGTTCGCCGTAGGAGATGGTCTCGCCATAGGGGATTTCGCAAAGGCGGCGCCAGACTCCCAGCTGAAAGGGCGTGCCTTCGGGCGCGAGTGGGAGGTCGAACTTTTCCAGATCGCCGGCGAAATAAGCCTGGAGTTGGCGGATCGTCTGGACGAGCGGGGCGCGGTCTTCTCTCCACGAAGGATCTGGTTGGGCCGGATGTCTTCCGTTCACGAAACGAATTTCTCGCAGTCCTGCATCGTTGGCGGCTAGCAGCAAGGGGCCGAGTGGGCTTTCGATTTTGGTGTACGACGTTGCGGTCATATGCCGTCACCAAGATAGACCATCGCGGTGAAAAGTGTCTGGCTGTTTTCGGACATCATTCTGGGCCAACTGCCGAGCTTTGCCCGGCTGGACAGCCGGGGCGGCTGTCCCCACGTGAGCTAGAGAGCAGCGACTTGTTGGCGGCGTTTGGCTTGAATCTCGATGTAGACGTGGACGAGCGAGACTGCGGCTGGGGTTACGCCGGGAATCCTCGAAGCGTGTGCCAGTGTGCGCGGTCGTATCTTCAGCAGGGTTTCCTGCATTTCCTTGGAAAGGCCGCTGACCGACTGGTAGTTGAACCAGTCCGGGATGGTCTGCTGCTCGGCTTTCTTCAGGCGGTCGATGGCTCGCTGTTGCTGGAGCAGGTAGCCTTCGTATTTGATTTCGGTTTCGACTGACTTGAGTTCGTTGCGGACTTCGGAAGAAAAAGCGGCCACGGATTGGCGCGGATTTACACGGATCTGTTCTCGTTCGAAGAATGGTGAGTCTAGTTCGCGGAGGCTTGGGGCGAGGGCCTCGATTGTGATTTCTGGGCGCTTGAGGAGTTGGGCGCAGGTCTGGCCCAGGGCTGATGACAGATCGAGTGGTGAACCGGCGGAAACGCAAGGTCCCTCTTCGCTCGGGATGACAGAGATTGTCCGCGCGTGAGCACCAATCTTTTCCAACATTGTGCTGGTTAGCCTGGTTTTTTCCAGCAATTGCTTCATGGCTTCGAGGCGCTGTTGTTTGGCTTCAAAGTCGGCCCATGCTGCGTCGTTGATTAATCCGATTCTGCGGCCGTGGGGGCTCAGGCGGCGGTCGGCGTTGTCGATGCGCAGGTGCAGGCGGAACTCGGCACGGGAAGTGAACATCCGGTAAGGCTCGTTGGTGCCCTTTGAAATCAGGTCGTCGATGAGAATCGCGGTGTAGGCTTCAGTGCGATCGAGGATGAGCGGCGGCTGGTCTTTCACTTTCAGGGCGGCGTTGATTCCGGCCATCAGGCCCTGGCAGGCGGCTTCTTCGTAGCCGCTGGTCCCGTTGATCTGGCCGGCGAGGAACAGGCCTGCGATCTGCTTGGTTTCGAGTGTGCGCTCGAGTTCCGTGGGATCGATGGAGTCGTACTCGATGGCGTAGCCGGGCCGCAGCATCTCCGCGGCCTCAAGGCCGGGGATAGATTTGAGAATTGCCAGCTGCACCTCGACTGGCAGTGAGGTGCTCATGCCGTTGACGTAGATCTCGTGGGTGTTCAGCCCCTCAGGTTCGAGGAAGAGCTGGTGCGTGGTCTTGTCGGGGAACTTTACGATTTTGTCTTCGATCGACGGACAATAGCGTGGGCCGATGGATTGAATCTGGCCGCTGTACATGGGGGACCGATGTACGTTCTCGCGGATGATGCGTTGAGTCTCCGGCGTGGTCCACGCGATGTAGCAGGGGACTTGCGAATCGTGATGAGCGACCCGCTTGGTGCGGAAGCTGAACGGAGTGGGGTCGGCGTCGCCGGGCTGAAGCTGGAATTGGGACCAGTCGATGGTGCGGCCGTCCAGGCGCGGAGGCGTTCCGGTTTTCAGGCGGCAGCCGCGCAGGCCGAGTAGCTTGAGCGATTCGCCGAGGAGGATAGCGGCGGGTTCCCCGGAGCGGCCTGCGGGATATTGTTGTTCGCCGCAGTGGATCAGGCCGTTGAGGAACGTGCCGGTGGTGATGATGATGGCGGAGGCGCCGACGGTGCGGCCGTCACGCAATCGGATGCCGCGGCAGATGCGTGTGGCTTCAGGCTGCAGGCTTCGGGCTTCAGGAAGAACAATCTCGTCGCTCAACTGGAACGGTTCGGATGGCAGTGATCCTGAAGCCTGAAGCCCGATACCTGAAGCCCCGTCGATGATCAAGTCCGCTACTTCTGCTTGCTTGATTTTCAGATTCGGCTGGGATTCCAACACCTCGCGCATTTTCAGGCGGTAGGCTTGCTTGTCGCACTGGGCGCGGGGAGACCAGACGGCCGGTCCTCTAGAGGTGTTGAGAAGGCGAAACTGGATTCCGACGGCGTCCGTGATTTCGCCCATGATGCCGCCGAGGGCATCGACTTCGCGGACCAGATGCCCTTTGGCGATTCCGCCGATGGCAGGGTTGCAGGACATTTGGGCAATCAGGTCTGCATTCAGAGTGTAGAGGGCAGTACTCAGACCCATGCGAGCGGCGGCCATGGCAGCTTCGCAGCCAGCGTGTCCGGCACCCACTACGACCACATCGAATTGTTCGGTGAAGGGCGGCATTAGCGAGGTTCTATTCTAGCAACTGGTGGGATTTTGCGGGATTCGGCGAAAAGCGTTAACCACCCTTCGACTCCGCTCAGGGCAGACTCCGGACACTAAGGTTCACAAAGGAAATCGGGTTGCGACTAGAATTGCGGGCCTCCTATGTCGGTGAATACCGCTTCTTGCCATTGGTCGGAGGGGAAATACCAGTTGCTGGCTCCGGCTTCGCGGTTGTTTCCCCCGGGGCCGTAGGCGATCGTGGGCGTGCGCCAGTAGTCCATTCCCATTTGCAGTAGCGCTCCCGGAGAAATTTTGACGCGGGCTTTTACGGTGCAGCCTTCGACGTTTCCCCTGGGTAGCGCGGCTCGAAGCGACGGGCTCCAGAAGTGCCACACGCGATCGGCGTGCTGGCCGACTGGGAGAATGACTGCGCGGTTCGCAACATCGTGGGTCAGGGGCATGGGGTCGTGCTGGTCGGTTCCGAACCACGGGTTGCGGCGGTAGAGACCCCCGCGAAGGTTGCCGGTGTCATTGTTGAGGATCACGTCCTCGCCATTGACCCGGCAGGTGAGTTGCGTCGAGGCGATTTCCACTTCAGCGGATTCGTGGCCTGGGACGCGAGTGTCTGCAATCGCAATTCCCCACAGCAGGGCCGACGTGAAGTCGCGCGGCGGCCGGAGCGGGTTCACGTAGCCTGCTTTGTAGCTGGCTTCGTCGGGGACGCGAGGATCGTTCAAGACCACGAAGGCGAAGGGGCTTGCAGCGCGGCCTCGCGGTGTCAGCACTGTGATTGTGGCGCTGGAACTCTTATGCGGGATCAGCACGATTAGTTCTTCGGAGGAAATGAGCTTGAAAGTGGAGCTGGTCGTGCCCATGAGAACGGCCGAGGCTTCTTGAAAGTTGGTGCCGGTGATTTCTACCCGGGAACCCTCAGGGCCGCCAGTGGGAGAGATTCGGAGGATTTCGGGGCGTCCAGTTTGAGCGATGGCCGTAGTCAGGATCAGCAATGCGTTGACGACTATCGCGACGCGCTTGATCATGTTCACACCGGCGGTTTCCCAGCACCCGCATCTACAACCTGATTATCTGACGGGATCTGCTCTTGGCTCGGTGGAAACCGCTTTTTCGGTGCGTTGAATTCCCGGATTGGGCTAGTTGCAAGCGCCCTCTTGGCCCCGTATATTGGAGTGTCCCGGAGGCGCAATCATGACTACTGAGCAATTCTACGAAGAACTGGAAACGCGGATCGCGAAATACGATCTGCTTTGCCATCCTTTTTATCAGGCGTGGAGTGCAGGCGAGCTGACGCGCGAGGATTTGCGGGAGTACGCGCGTGATTACTACCATCATGTGGAAGCATTCCCCATCTATCTGGCGGAGCTGGGAATCCGCCTTGAAGACGGCGAACTTCGCCGGGCGGTGCTGGCCAATATGGCGGACGAAAAGGGGATGGCCGACGCGGTGGGCGAAGAATCAACGCCGCACTCCGAAATGTGGCTGGACTTTGCCGAAGGCATGGGCGCGACTCGCGAGATGCGTGGACATCGTCCGGTGCCCGAAATCAAGGAGCTGATTGCATTCTTCCACCGCATGGCCAGTGAGGGCGCGCCGGAAGAGGCGCTGGCAGCCTTCTATGCGTATGAATCCCAGGTGCCACGGGTCGCGAAGGAGAAGGCTCGCGGACTGCGGGAGATGTATGGCGCCGACGAACGGGTCACCGCCTACTTCACGCTGCACACGACCGCTGATGTGTTTCATTCTCAGGTCTGGCGTCAACAGTTGGGGAAACGGTTGGAGTCGAGCCCTCAGATGGCCGATAGGGCGTTGGCGGCGGGGGAGAATGCCGCGAAGGCACTCTGGCAAGCGCTGGATGGAATTGAGGCGCGCCGCAAGGAGAAGGTCGCGGCGTAGCAGCTCAGTCTTTGTTTTATTGAAATAGAGCCGCTGAGAAATCAGTGGCTCTGTTTTTGTCGACAGAGATATACTCTTTGCGCCATGTTCGTTGTTTTAGCTCTTGCCCTCAGCCTTGCTCAGTTGTCTGGAAACGGTGCGGCAACCCAATCTTCCCCCACCCCGAACACGATAACTTCAGGTAGGCCATCCAGTGCAGAGGAAGCCGATCTTCGTTCCAAGGCCGAAGCTGGTGACGCAGTGGCCCAAACGGCGCTTGGGCGGGCTTATCAGGACGGGAACGGGGTTGCGCAGAATAATGAACTCGCAGCTAAGTGGTATCGAAAAGCAGCGGACCAGGGAAACGCCACAGCGCAAAACAATCTGGGCATCCTGTACCGGGCCGGGAGCGGGGTGGAAAAGAGCAAAGAAGAGGCTTTGAAATGGTATGCAAAGGCCGCCCGGCAAGGCTATGCCAGTGCGATGTTCAATCTTGGAGCTGCTTATTACAACGGTGACGGAGTAAATATTGACGACTCCAGGTCGTATGCATGGTTTTTGTTGGCTAAGGAGAAAGGGAGTGCTAGCGCTTCAGACGCTGTGGCCCGAGCGGAGTCGGAACTTACTCCGGGAAAGATCAACAGCGGCCTGGTTGACATAGGCGAGATGTACGAACGGGGCGAAGAGCTGCCACGCAACTTCGGCGAATCGGCAAGGTGGTACCGGGAGGCTGCTGAACGGGGAGACCCTGACGCTCGAATCGCGCTGGCAATCGTTCTTATCAAACGACAAGATCCCCAAGATTATGCGGAAGCCCGCGGCTGGTGCCAACAAAGCGCGAAGCGTAACGAGAACAGAGGCGAATACTGCCTCGGACTCATTTACCAGCATGGATTGGGAGTCGAAAGGGATATCAACCGGGCCATCAAGATGTATCGCCAAGCGGCGGGACAAGGCAATGCGCTCGCAATGCAAAGGTTGGGCCAAATCTATGCGACCGGCGAGAATGGTCAGGTTGACCGTTCGGAGGCCTTCGTCTGGTTTGTGGGAGCGGCCATCAACGGGAATCAGGCCGCATTGGGTGAGGCCGTGAAGCTCAAGGCGACAATGAGCAAAGACGATCTTCAGCAGACAGCTAAGAAACTGCAGAAGTCACACATCGATCCGAAGAAGTTAGACGCCGCTCTGCAGGGGGCTAGCGCACAATAGCCCAGCCAGAAGCCTGACCGGGTTGAGCCGGTGATTCGGTAGAATCATTGGCTTTTCTTTTTGTGGATTATCTTATGGCGAAAACGATGCCACTGGGCACTCGCGGGACGGCTGAGGAGACGGTTGCGTTCGAGCACACTTTGACTTTCCGTCATCCCGAGCTGCCTGCGGTGTATTCGACTCCTGACATGATCCGGCTCATGGAAACGGCGGCTTTCCACGCGCTGCAGCCTTACTGTGAAGGCGACGAGATCACGGTGGGCACGGCCATTCATGTGGAGCATCGGGCGGCGAGCGGGGTCGGCTCCCGGGTACGCGCGGAGGCGGTACTGGAGTCGTTCGATGGTAAGTTTTATTCCGTGCGCGTAACTGCGTGGGATGATGTTCAAGAGATAGGGCGGGGGACGGTGGAACGAGCCGTGGTGAGTGTGGGAAGGTTTATGGAGAAGATGAAGCGACGGAAATGAGCACAGAAGCCGCGCGATGCTTCCTCGCTCGCCAGGGAAGAATTGCACAGATTCTTCGCTTTCCCTCAGAATGACAATCGGGCGAGTCGCCCGTCTCCACACAGGCGAGGTTGAATTCCATGATCGATATCGAAAAGCAAAAAGCGAAGGCACATGCGTTTCGTGCGCTGCACCACGGGCCGCGGGTTCTGCTGCTGGTCAATGCCTGGGATGTGGCCAGCGCACGCGTACTCGAAGAAGCTGGTTTCGGAGCAATCGCTACGACCAGCGCTGGGGTTGCGTTCACGCTGGGCTATCCCGACGGGCAGAAGATCTCACGTGAGGAGATGCTGGCGCGGGTGGGGCGAATCGCTCGCGCGGTGAGGGTTCCGGTGACGGCTGATGTTGAGGCTGGGTACGGCGGCCGGCCTGAAGATGCGGCTGAGACCGCTCGCGAGGTGATCAATGCCGGCGCGATTGGGATGAATCTGGAGGATGCAACGGGTCGACCCGGCCAGCTTGTCGAATTGTCGTTGCAGTTGGAAAAAATTCGGGCGGTCCGCGAGGCTGCGTTGAAGTCGGGTGTCCTGCTGGTGCTGAATGCGCGGACCGATGTTTATCTGGAGCAGGTAGGCGCTCCAGAAAACCGCTATGACGAGACAGTTCGGCGGTTGACCGCTTTTCGTGACGCCGGAGCGGACTGCGTGTTTGCGCCCGGATTGCGCGACTCGGAGATAATCTCGCGGCTGGTCCGGGATGTGCAATGTCCCATGAACATCCTTGCCGGACCCGGGTTTCCGCCGGTGCCTGAGTTGGAGAAGCTCGGGGTTGCTCGCGTGAGCCTGGGCTCGGCTCCTATGCGTGCGACGCTAGGCCTGGTGCGCAAAATGGCAGAAGAATTGAAAAGCTCCGGAACCTACACGACCCTGGAGGATGCGCCCGCGCACGGAGATGTGAACCGAATGCTGGGGCGAGTGGCGGACTGAGCGAAGATGCATCTTGCCGAGCGTTGCTCGGCTGGACAGCCGGGGCGGCTGTCCCCACGTGATTGTTTGGCTGGTTGTACTATGTTCCCGTGCAGAGGTTGCAGCAGGCTGTACTTGAATACGTTTGGAAACATGCACTCCTGAGGGCCGGGGATCGGGTAGGGATCGCGGTTTCGGGAGGGGCGGACTCGGTTGCCCTGCTTCGTCTGCTGTTGGAATTGCGCAAAGAAATCGGCGTCGTCCTTTCAGTGGTTCATTTCAATCACAAGTTGCGTGGGGCTGAGTCCGATGAGGATGAACGCTTCGTCGCGCAATTGGCCAAGCGTCACAAGCTGGAGATCTACTCCCAAAGCGGCGACGTGGCGGGTCATGCTTCCGGGAAGCATTTGAGTCTGGAAACGGCGGCGCGCGCAATGCGCTATCAGTATTTTCGGCAACTGATGCAGGAACGCGGTTTGAACCGGATTGCTACCGGGCACACGTTGGACGATCAGGCGGAGACAGTGCTTTTGAAGATCGTCCGCGGGGCGGGAGGTCGAGGATTGGCGGGGGTTTATCCTCAGTTGAGGGTGGACCGCTCTCAGCTTTCAGCTTTCAGCTCTCAGTCGGAACAGGAAAGGTGGGGCGCCAGCATCGTTCGCCCTTTGCTTGGAATCAGGCGGAAAGAGCTTGAGCCTTATCTGCTTGAGCTGGGGCAGGATTGGCGGGAGGATGGGAGCAATCGCGACTTGCGGCACATGCGCAATCGCGTACGGCATGGGATTTTGCCGCGTCTGGAGCGCTATTTGAACCCTGCCGTGCGTGAGGCTCTCGCCGAGACAGCGGAGATCGCTCGCGCCGAGGAAGAATATTGGGAGAAGGAGTTAGAGAGGGTTTTGCCGTCGGTTTGGGAGGGGTCGGCGCTTAGTGTGCCGGCTTTGGTGAAATTGCCTCTTGCGCTGCGCAGGCGGGTGATTCGGGCGGCCAGCGAATCTTTGAGTTTGCGCTTGGATTTTCAACACGTGGAGGAGATTCTTGCCCTCTGCTCGGAGGGTCCTCAGTCAACTGTGTTGCAGGGTGGATGGGTGGTTTCAAGGCGGGAGGGTCGACTCATATGGGAGCCTCGGCGCACTCGGTCAGAGACGCCGGACTATGAATACAACCTTCCGGTGCCGGGTTCAATCGAGGTTCGCGAGACGCAAACGCGCTTTGAAACTGTTTTGGTTCCGGGAAATGGCGCCGAAGGTTATAATCCCGAGGATTTGTTGGATGGGGCCTCACTTGCTCCAGAATTGAAAGTAAGGAACTGGCGTCCCGGCGACCGCTTCTGGCCGGCGCATACTAAGGCTTCCAAAAAGATTAAAGAGCTGCTGGTTGAGCGGAAAGTATCTGGCCCGGAACGCAAGCTGTGGCCGGTGGTGGTCAGCGGGACGGATGTGGTCTGGGTGCGAGGTTTTCCGACGCCGGCAAGGTTGCGCCCACGAAACGGCAGGCCTGTCCTGATCCGGGAGCTAGGTAAAATTTCATGAATGCCAACCAAAAAGCCGAGCAGTTGCGCATGGTGATTCCCACCGAGCAGATTCAGAAGCGCGTGCGCGAGATGGCACGGCAGATCTCCGACGACTACCAGGGCAAGACGATTCACGCCCTGGCGCTGCTGGAAAATGGTTTCATCTTTATGTCCGACCTGGTGCGGGCGCTGGAAGTGCCCGTCATTTGTCAGTTCATCAAGCCCAGGTATCGCCATGAACAAGCGGACACTCCGGCGGGCTTTCTCGAGATATTTTTCAGCCACGAACTCGCCATTGTTGGACAACATGTCTTGCTGATCGAGGGCCTGGTGCATTCCGGAGTGACGACCGAGTTTCTGATGAATGATCTGCGAGGCCGGGGCGCATCGTCCGTTAAGGTGGCCACGCTGCTCGACCGGCAAGCGGCTCGGAGAGTGCAATTGCAGCCGGATTATTTCGGCTTTCTGGTGGACGAAGCATTCCTGGTAGGCTACGGCCTGGGATCGGCCGAACAGACGCATCGCAATCTGCCCTACGTGGCAGCTGCAAGCTGAGGCCTGTCTGTGACTTAAGTTACGATAACAACTCCGTTCTTTTTTCCACAAGAAGGGTTAGAATGGGAGGGTTGGCAATTTCCTCTATCCAAACCTTGCGGCTGGCATCTAAACCAGTTGAATGGAGTCCCAGTTGCGTTTTTGGACAAAGCGCTACTTTTCTCAGGAGTTTTTAGGTGAATTCGACAGTTAAAACCGTGGTTTTCTGGCTGGTGATCGTGGTCTCGGCGTTCCTGCTCTGGCAGGTGGTCAAAGGGGCCAATGCCGGTCCAAAAGAGAAGGACATCAACTTCTCGCAATTCATGTCGGATGTGGACCAAGGCAACGTCAAAGAGGTCACCATCAACTTGCAGGACGTGCGCGGCAAGTTCCAGAACGACGGTACGACCTTCCATACCACGGTTCCGACGAACTATCCCGACATGATCAAGGTGCTGCGCGACAAGGGCGTGAACATTAACGTCCGCGATGCCAGCAGCGGGAGCTGGCCCAGCTGGCTGCTGAATCTGGCGCCGCTGGTTCTGCTGGCTGCCTTGTGGTTCTTCATGATCCGGCAGATGCAGACGGGCGGGAACAAAGCGCTCTCGTTCGGAAAGAGCCGGGCGCGGTTGCTCTCCATGCAGCAGAAGAAAGTCACGTTCAAGGACGTGGCCGGTGTTGAAGAAGCTAAGGAAGAGCTAAAGGAGATCATCGAATTCCTGCGCGAGGCGCAGAAGTTTCAGAAGCTGGGCGGACGCATTCCGAAGGGTGTACTGCTGGTCGGGCCTCCGGGAACCGGTAAGACTTTGCTGGCGAGAGCGGTTGCTGGCGAGGCCAACGTTCCGTTTTTCTCGATCTCCGGTTCGGATTTCGTAGAGATGTTCGTGGGCGTAGGCGCGAGCCGGGTACGCGACCTGTTTGAGCAGGGCAAGAAGAATGCCCCGTGCATCATCTTTATCGACGAAATCGATGCAGTTGGACGTCACCGCGGCGCTGGCCTTGGCGGTGGACACGATGAGCGCGAGCAGACGCTGAATCAGTTGCTGGTCGAGATGGATGGCTTCGAATCGAACGAAGGCGTCATTCTGATGGCCGCTACCAACCGGCCTGACGTGCTCGATCCGGCATTATTGCGGCCTGGCCGGTTTGATCGCCGGGTGGTGGTGCATCGTCCCGACGTACGCGGACGCGAAGAGATTTTGCGCGTGCACACCCGGAAGATTCCATTGGCCGATGACGTTGATCTTTCAGTTCTGGCCCGCGGTACACCGGGGTTCTCCGGCGCTGATTTGGCCAACATGGTGAACGAAGCTGCCTTGAGCGCGGCGCGGCAAAATCGTAAGGCCGTTCTCATGTACGACTTCGAACTGGCTAAAGATAAAGTCCTGATGGGCGTGGAACGCAAGTCGCTGATTCTCACGGAAGAAGAGAAGAAAGTGACGGCATATCACGAGGCGGGTCATGCATTGGTTGCGTCCAAGCTGCCTAACTCCGATCCGCTGCACAAAGTCACGATCATCCCACGCGGCATGGCTCTCGGCGTAACCATGCAGTTGCCGATCGACGACAAGCACAATTACACCAAGGAATATCTGGAGACGGAAATCGCCATCATGATGGGCGGGCGAATCGCCGAGGAGATGTTCCTGAACCAGATGAGCACGGGCGCGGGCAACGACATCGAGCGAGCCACGGAATTGGCGCGCAAGATGGTTTGCGAGTTCGGTATGAGCGATCTCGGACCCCTCACTTTCGGCAAGAAGGAAGAGCAGATTTTTCTGGGCCGCGAGATTGCTCAGCACCGCGACTACAGCGAGGCTACGGCGATTAAGATCGACGATGAAGTTCGCCGCATTATTGGCCAAGGCTACAACACCGCGAAAGGAATTCTGGCGGCGGACAATGGATGCGCTGGTCAGGATCGCGCTGGCACTTCTGGAGCGTGAAGTGCTCGATGCGAACGAAATCAAGATGATCATTGAAGGCAAGGAATTGCCCAAGATGACGCCTCCGCCTAAGTCCGACGATGGAGTACAGCAGGTACTGAAGCCGGAACCGGGACGGCCGGGAATCGCCAAGGGTGGCGAGAGTCCGGCACGGGCGTAACACTATTTCATTATTGGATTACGGGGCGGCCAAGCGGCCGCCCCTCATTATTTTTATCCACGTTGATCCCGTGTAAGTCCGTTAACCGGTTTCATCATGGGCAGCGAAGACCAGAACATTTAGAAGCGCGACACCAACAATTTCTATCTGATTTACTAGTTCACGGATGCGCGTACCTCCCAGGTATCAGGGGCGCACGCCGGTTGAAATCTTGTGGGTTGTCATTCCGAGCGCAGCGAGGAATCCCTACCGCGGCAGCCAACTCCGGGTATCGATGCTTCGACTGCGAAACAGCTTCGCTTCGCGAATCTGTTTCTACGCTCAGCATGACACTCCTGTTGTGAGGGTTGCCTCTATGAGTCAAATTGCAAACTGGTTTGAGCGGAAGTTCGAATTTACCTTTCCCGTGGAGTTATATCCGGATCTTTGCGTCCGCTTGCGAGGAACGCCTGCCAGCTTGGAAGAGATCGTCCGCGGCGTATCGCACGAGCGCCTGGTTGAACGGCCCGAGGGAAAATGGTCTGCACAGGAGCATGCCGGGCATTTACTCGACCTCGACTCTTTATGGATGGCGCGGGTTGACGATTACCTGGCGGGAACCGATGAGCTAACCGCGGCCGACTTGAGTAACCAGAGAACTCACGAAGCGGGGCACAACGCGCGGCGCATCGAAGATATTCTTGCCGACTTCCGGCAGGCGCGACTGCGGCTGGTGGATCGAGTTGGGACGCTCGATGGTGACGCTGTTTGCCCGATCAATTCCGCATCCGCGGCTCAAGAAACCCATGCGACTGGTTGACCATCTATACTTCGCAGCGGAGCACGATGACCATCATCTGGCGCGAATCTGGGAGCTGGTACACGGAACTGAATCTCGGGCGTAGACTCTACGTCGTCTATGGATGAAATCCTTTGCTTTCGGTCACGCGCGGAATTTCGCAAGTGGCTGGCCGCGAATCATCGCCAATCCGACGGCATATGGCTGCGCATCTTCAAGAAGGATTCTGGAGAAGCTACCGTCACCTATGCGGAAGCGCTCGATGAAGCGCTCTGCCATGGATGGATTGACGGCCTGAAGCAAAGCCACGATGAGCGTTCCTGGCGGCAAAGATTCACGCCGAGACGGCCCAAAAGTGGCTGGTCCAAGATCAACACCCGGCACGCTGAAAGGCTGATCAAGGCGGGCCGGATGAAGTCGGCGGGCCAGGCCCAAATCGACGCCGCCAAGGAAGATGGCCGTTGGGCAGCAGCCTACGATTCCTCAAGCCAGGCAACGTTCCCGGAGGATTTTCTGGCGGCAGTCCGCAAGAACAAGAAAGCGACGGCGTGCTTCGAGTCGCTCAGCCGGACGAACCGTTACGCAATTGCGTACCGTCTCCAAACCGCAAAGAAGCCAGAAACCAGGCAGCGCCGCATGGAAATGATGCTTGCGATGCTGAAACGAGGCGAAGCGTTCCACTAGCGCGTCTCCCTCGGCATCGCACTCAAGGCACAATAGCGATCAAAGGTTTGGTTGCGGGTAACACTTCTCCGATTTCTACAGCCGGAGCGCCCGCCGCATTGAGGGTCCGCAAGAGTTGAGTCGCATCCTCAGACGCAACCGAGATGAGCAATCCCCCAGCGGTCTGCGGATCAAAAAGAATCGCCTTCATCTCGTCGCTGATTCCATCTTCATAGCCAACCACGCACTCGGCGAATTCGCGGTTGGCTTTCAGGCCTCCAGGGATGTGGCCGCCGCGGACGCATTCCAATGCGCCTTCCAGCAGCGGAATGCGATTGGCCTGGAGGCGCAGCGAAACTTTCGATGCCAATGCTATCTCGCGGGCATGTCCGATCAGGCCGAAGCCGGTGATATCGGTCATGGCGTGCACCGCAAAGCTGCCTGTCACGATCTCGGCGGCTTTCTTGTTCAAGGTAGTCATGGAAGCAACCACGCCATCAATCCAGGACTGCTTCGCCGCCTTCTTCTTAATCGCGGTGGAGATTACGCCTGTCCCCAGTTTTTTGGTGAACAACAGACGGTCCCCCGGTTTCGCGCCGCCGTTGGTGAGCACCCTGGCGGGGTCGACCAGGCCGGTTACGGAATATCCAAACTTCATTTCTTCGTCGCGAATGCTGTGCCCGCCAATTACCGAGCAACTCGCTTCGATCATTTTGGAGAGGCCGCCCGCGAGAATGCGTTCCAGAATCGCCAGGTCAGCCTTTTCTGGAAAACATACCAGTGCGAGCGAAGTGAGGGGACGGCCACCCATCGCGTAGACATCGCTCAAAGCATTGGTGGCGGCGATTTGGCCGAAGGTGTAAGGGTCGTCGACCATTGGGGTGAAAAAGTCGACCGTCTGCACCAGGGCCGTGCCCGGACCGATCAGATACACTCCGGCGTCGTCGGCATGATCGAAGCCGACCAGAACGTTCGGGTCATGTTGCCGGGCTAATTTCCCAAGCACCGTGTCCAGCGCCGCCGGACTCAGCTTGGACGCTCAACCCGCAGCTTTTACAGACTCCGTTAGACGAATTGGCTTTGTCTCAGCCATGAGGGCATTCTAAAGGAATTGCAGATTTGCCACTCCCGGCAAAGACCATAACCACAAAGGACACGAAGTAACACAAAGGAAGAGATTCAATAGGGAGCGTGCTATTTCACCGAGACGTCAGTCACTTGCAGCTCGGGATAGGCATGGTTCCAGTCAGTGCTGATGTGTTCAAAGGTCAGACGAAAGGGCTTGCTCTGGCCCGGAGCGAGCGGCGACAGGTTGAGATCGACCGCATCCGGATACGGTCCGCTGGTCTGCAGAACGTGCGAGCGGAACATCTTCGGCTTGCGCGACTTCACCGAGAGAGTTCTTGAAGGCTACGTGTACCGCCGCGTGGCGTCACCGTCTTGTCACCGGCGTTGGTGACAGTACCATCGATGTAGGTCACGCTGGCCCCGACAAAATTCTCCGCCGCGCTCATTTTCAGATCGGACAGTTTCAGGTTGGAAGCGTAAGGATGGGGCGCAACCGGAGTTCTTGGGGCTTGCCGCGAGTCAAGTAAGGCGATCACGCCGACTACGATCACCACCGACGGCAACTCCGATAACAATGGCCCGAACGTTGGAGTCGCGCTCTTTTTCCGTCAGCGGAGATGGCTCGATCAGCCCGCCCATGAGGCGATTGTATCACGCGTAAGATAGACTGAGCGGGCGAGATGCAAGCGCCCGCACTGGATCTACTCGCCCGCCGACCGTCAGCCCGTCGATCCGGATCGTCGGGCACGCCATCGGCTCCGCGAAATTCCAGATCGTTCCCGATCTCGGAGATGTTGAAGAACATTTCCTTCAAGATTGCCGGCGACCGTGATCTCTTCCACCGGATACGCCAGTTCTCCGCCCGAAATCCACAGCCCCGACGCGCCGCGCGAATAGTCGCCAGTCACCAGGTTCGCTCCGTGGCCCAGAAATTCGGTTACGTACAGGCCGTCTTTGATCTCCGCGATAATCTGCTGCGGCGTCTTTGCTCCCGGCTGCAGGAAATAGTTTCCCGGCCCAATCCCCGGAGTTCCCGCCAGCCCGCGCGAAGCGTTGGCGGTAGTCTGCAGGCCCAGCTTCTTCGCGGTGTAGGTGTTCAGCAGATACGACTTCAAGCACGCCGTTTTCGATCACGACGCGTCCGCCGCGTGGGAATGCCTTCTCCGTCAAACGGGCTGGTGCCGAAACCGCCGAGCATGGTGCCGTCGTCGATCACCGTCGACGCCGGTCGCCGGCGATCTTCTCGCCCAGCTTGCCGGCCAGGAACGAAGCTCCGCGATACACCGAGTCTCCATTCACGCCTTCGAAAATGTGGTCGAGGATCGAAGTCGCCACCAGCGGATCGAGCACCACCGGCACATGCGCCGTCTTCGACCTTGCGCGCCCCCAGCCGCCGCAGCGTGCGCTGGGCCGCGACCTTGCCCACATGCTCGGGCGATTCCAGCCGGCCCAGGCTGCGCGCCACCGAGAACCAGTAGTCGCGCTGCATGGCGCCGTTCTCGTTCTGCGCAATCGGAACCGCCGCCACCGAGCAATACGACCGCCGGTATTCGCCGACGAATCCGTGCGAGTTGGCCAGCACTCTTGTGGCCGGTGGCGGCGTCGAACGATCCGCCTTCGGAATTCTTGATGCGCGGATCGTAGTCGAGCGCCGCCTTCTCGGCGCGGCGCGCGTAGCTGATGCGTTCTTCTCCGGGCAGCGAGTAAACATCCGCGGAATAGAGATCGAGATCGCCCGGCAATCGACCCCAGCTGCGACGCCTCCGGAATTCCTCCGAACGGATCTTCCGAAGTGATCTTCGACAAGCTCCAGCGCCGATTTCACCATGCGGTCGAGCCCTTCGCGCGAGAAATCGCTCGAATAGGTGCTGGCGGCGCGCTTTGCCGTTGAACACGCGCACGCCAATGGCCTTCGAACCGGACTCTTTCAGCGTCTCCACTTGCCCCAGGCGCACCAGGGTGGAGAATTCATCGCCTTCGCGGACCACACACTCCGCCGCCGTAGCGCCCGCCAGCCATGGCACGGCGCACGATGTCCTGGGCAAGTTCTTTGAGATCGGTTTCGAGTTTCTGGTTTCGAGTTTCGAGTTGAGTTAGAAGACATAGGATTGCGCAAATCATTCCTTGTGTTGATCCGTGCAAATCCGTGGTCGTCATGGTTGACTTACTGCATGAAGCCGCCGGGATCTTTCCTGCCGGTCCCGCCGACGGTCAGCCGGTCCACTTTGATCGTCGGAATGCCCACGCCCACCGGCACCGCCTGACCATCTTTGCCGCAGGTGCCAACGCCTTCGTCGAGCTTCAGATCGTTGCCGACCATCGAAACGCGCGTCAGCACATCCGGGCCGTTGCCAATCAGCGTCGCGCCTTTGATCGGCGCGGTGATCTGTCCGTCTTCGATCAAGTACGCTTCCGACGCCGAGAACACGAACTTGCCGTTGGTGATGTCCACCTGCCCGCCGCCGAAGTTCACCGCGTACACGCCGCGCTTCACCGAACGAACGATGTCTGCGGATCATCCTCGCCCCGCCAGCATGTAGGTGTTGGTCATGCGCGGCATGGGAATGTGCTCGTAACTCTCGCGCCGTCCGTTGCCGGTATTGGCCATTCCCATCAAGCTTGCGCCGAAAGTTTGTCGCTCAGGTAACCCTTCAGGATTCCTTTTTCGATCAGCACGGTGTCTTGCGTGGTATTGCCTTCGTCGTCCACGTTCAGCGATCCGCGCCGCCACGGCATGGTGCCGTTGTCCACCACCGTGCACTTCTCGCTGGCCACACGCTTGCCGATCAGTCCCGCAAAGGCCGAGGTCTGCTTGCGATTGAAGTCTGCCTCCAGTCCATGACCCACGGCTTCGTGCAGCAGCACGCCCGGCCAACCCGGACCGAGCACAACTTCCATCTCGCCCGCCGGAGCTTCGCGCGCATCCAGTTGCAGGATCGCCTGCCGCGCCGCTTCTTTGGCAAAATACTCTGGAGTCTTCTCTCCGAAGAAGAAGTCCAGCGCCACGCGCCCGCCGCCGCCGGCACTGCCCCGCGCCGAGTTACCCTCGGTCTTGGCGATGCAGGCCACGTTCAACCGCGCCAGCGGCTGCGAGTCCTCGGCGAAAGTTCCATCCGATCCGACCACCAGAATGTTTCGCAGTTCGTCGCGCATAGCTGGCTCGCACTTCTTTGATCCGCGGATCGTAGGCCCGCGCCGCCTGGTCCGCCCGCATCACCAGCTCAACTTTGGCCGTGATCTCCGCGTCCACCGAGGGCAAGCGTCACCGGATACAGGCTGCGCGCGGCTTTTTCCTGGAAGCCGACGCCGGAGTCTTGGCCGGGCCGCTGGCAATCAGCGCCGCAGTGCGGGCCGCGTGCAGAATCCGCTCCGCTGAAAGATCGTCGGTGTAGGCGTATCCGGTGCGCTCGCCGGCAATCACGCGCACTCCGCATCCCGCGGAAATGCCCTGGGAAGCCGACTTCACCATCGACTCATCCACCATCAGCGAAGTCGAGGAAAGATACTCAAAATACAGGTCGGCATAGTCGCCGCCCGCCGACAGCGCCGCCGCCAAATAGCGCTCCAGGTCGCGCTCAGTCAGCCCGTAGTGCTCGAAAAAGAATCGGTTTTTGTCCACGATAATTAGATGTCCCTTGAGCCGCGAACGACTCCAGCGGGACACCTTCATTATCCCACAGCCTCATGTGGCGCTGGGCGCCATCGCCCGCGTTGCTGCGAACTGGGGATCGCTACGCCGGCGGGATCTGGTCACTCGTCACAGACGCCCAGAGTCAGTTCGCCTGAAACAATCTGCGCCATGACCCCAGAATCCGCTCGCCCGCACCCTTGAAGACTTCCTCGCCAGCGCCCACAATGCCGTCATCCTCGAAGACGGCGCCGTGTCTGTTCGATCTGGCCCAGTCGAAATACTCCATCTCCGGAGAACATAACAAGTGCCTGCTGCACGTCTGGTCCTCGGAACGCAACGTCGTGCGGCGAGTCTCGAAGCCGAAGTCAAGAACGAAACCCTCCGCCTCGCAGTGCAGCGCCTGGGACAATCCCGGCCCACCAAGCTCGAGATCTGCCGCGAACGCGACCGCCGCACTCCCACGGCAAAGCGCCTGGCTCGTGCTCGCCTACCAGCGCGTCTTGCAACGAGTGCTGCAACGCCGGTTCCCCTCGTTCCAGCGTCGCCCGGCTGAGCACGTCGATGGACCTCGAGCGCTCCTTCGGCCCGATTTACTCCCGCGGATTGCTGCATCACGGGCAATCCGCATTCGCTGTCCTGGGCGTGAATGCGCAGGAAACTCAGGCCTCCATCGATGCCGCGCTGACCTTCGCGATTTTGTGGCTCGACGCCTGCCGGTCGCCAAAGCCGGGAAAGTTCGCGCGTCGAAGGGCTCAAGCTGTTCCTGCCCGCCGGGGCATCGCGCTCTGACCCGCGAACGCATGGCCCACCTGAATCCGCAAGCCGCCAAGTGGCATCTGTACGAACTCGAGGAGCGCGATGACAAGTCTGAAAGAGCTGGACATCTCCGATTGCGGCAACGTTGCCGACTCGCCTGGTGCACTGCACCGACGAAGCCAGCACCCGCAAGCCGTTTCGCGAGCCGCCGTTTCGCAGATTCAGCGCACTGATGCCCGAGGCCGAAATCGCCGTTCTGTCGCCCGCGGAAATCGCCTTTCGCTGCCACGGCCTGGAGTTTGCGCGCGCCCGTCTCGCCCATGAGCCGGGAGTCTTTCCGCAGCACACCGAGATCGTATTCGGAGTGGGAGCGCAAGAAACAGTTCTCTGCGACAGCCAACCTTGCCCGCATTCACCCAACTGGTGCGCAGCATCGGCGAAGTGCGTCATCCCGAGGGCCCACGCGATCACCCGCTCTGGCGACTGCATCCGGAACGCTGGCTGGAATCGCTGGTGGTGCAGAACGTCACCGCCGTGGACGAACGCCTCGATCCCGCTGTTTCTATTCTCAGGTGCCCGCATTTTCCGCTGCCGATCGCGCCATGATCGACGTGCTGAGCGTCACCCGCGACGGACGCCTCACCGTGCGTCGAACTCAAGGCCGATGAAGACATTCACCTGCCCCTGCAGGGTCTCGATTACTGGTCGCGCGTGGCCTGGCACCACGCTCGCGGAGAGTTCCAGCGCTTCGGATATTTTCCTGGAAGAGAGTTGCGCGCCGACAAGCCGCTACTTTTTCTCGTGGCGCCAGCCCTGCACGTCCATCCCGCAACGGATACCCTGCTGCATTACATCTCGCCAGCGGTTGATTGGGTGTTATTGGGCATTGACGAGCACTGGCGCGAGGGAGTCCGTGTGGTGTTTAGAAAGCGGCCGATTCGAAATGCCCCAATCACAAAGGCCAGCTAGCCGATCCACGTCATCCGTGTAAATCTGTGGCGAATCTTACTGCTCCGGCCATGCTCCCAACAGACGACGGGCGTCCAATATCTGACCCAAGTGATATGCGTTGTGATCGGCCACCAGCAATGCTTCCCGCAGGATGGTCTGGTCGTCACCCCAGGCGATAGGAGCAAACAGATCAGTCCTGGGATTCTTTACCAGATTCTGCATCGCCTTCAAGTCTTGCCGGAACTTCTTGATACTTGCATTCCAAGCGCCCGGAGTAGGCGGGGCGTCGGTTCTTGGCCAATATCCTTCCGGCCATTTCGGCGACATGCATTTGGGGTTGCGGCTGAACTCAATAATGTCCCACTGCGCGATGCGCATATGCTCCAGCAGCATCCAGAGCGAATGCGGCAGACGGGCCGGCTTCTTGCCGCGCAGCTTCGCGGGGATTCCCGCAAGCACATCGTCGAACCTAGCATGGGCGCCGCCTCCCTCGAGCAGATAGAGAACGTGCTCCCGTAAGGATCGGTTCTGAGCATCAGTCATGATTGACTCCGATGTTCCGGCAATGGGATGAGGGACGAACTGTCACCCTCGCCTTCTGGCTTCTCTCCCCGGTAGACCCGCGAGATCCCTCGAACGACGCGCCGCATAGGTAGCGTGCCTTTCTCGTCCGCAAGAAAGATTTCGCCCACGCGGCTGCTGCGATAGTACCAGCGCTTCAGCAGCGCCATGTGCTCCATGGTTTCGAGCGCGCTGGTTGCCGCTGCCGGTGGAAACGCGCCCAGGGCTTCCTGTATTCGCGATTCCATTGACTGTGATTTAGTGTGCTCCGCCGCCTGAATAGCAAAGGTCACCGGACCGGAAATCCGGCCGGCATCGATTCGGAAGAAGTTAACCGATTCCGGGCTGGCACTTCGCTGCACCATCATCCCCGCAAGATGCTCAACGCGGTGGACGATTTCGGGGAGTTGGCTCAGCATGGGCTTGAGCTTGTCCAGGCGCGCATGGAGCGCAGAAGCATTTTCGAATTCCAGATTGGCTGAAGCTGCATCGCGCTGCACAGCGATCTCCCGCACCAGCGATTCCCCGCCAGTGTCGAAATACGCCTGCACCCTGCCCACTTCGGCTTGATATTCCTCGTCGCTACAGCCCTTGAAGCAGGGCGCGAGACACATCTTCATCTCGGAGTATATACAGCCCGGAAACTTGGGATCGGGATGCAGATCGTCCACACAGCGCCGCATCTTGAAGAAATCGAGCGAATCGCTGGCAAACTTCTCCGCCGCGGTACGCGAAGGGAATGGCCCGTAGTAAATGTTGCGTCCGCTGAGGCGCCCAAGTCGGGTAGTGACGGAAGCCCGCGGAAACTCGTTCTCCAGGTGTAGCTTGACCAACGGCGCAAAACGGAGCCGCAGGCGGTTGCTATAGGTTTTCGGAAACGTAGACCGCAGGAGCCGGTATAGCAAAAAGCCAGACTCAAAGTCTGATCCGGTGGATGTGTACTCGATCCAGCGCACACGATCGCGTAGATTGAGTCTCTTGCTCTGTTCCACAGGCGTGCCCAGCAACCGCTGGAGGCGACGCCGCAGGTTGGCAGTCTTGCTGACGTAAGGCTCGGATTGCGAGTCGTCGCCGCGGAGGAGGAATACAGAAGGTGCGGCTGGGACCGAGGCCCAGAGCTCAGCATCGCAGGCGGGGACAAACTCGAGGCAGTTGGCCAGCACTAGCCCATTTTAGTTTGAATTAAGCACACAGCGGAGACGATCGAGGTGACGCAGTGCAGATTTGGCCTGCTGAGTTTGCCCTGGAGGGGCCGAGGGACTGGTTTGTACAATTTCCTAGCGCAACCCAGCGCTGCGGAACTTCTGCCGATAGTCCTTCCCGTTCACCTGCACAAGCCGGCACATCTCGAATAGCCGGGAGCGCATGCGCTCACCGATGCGGTCGCCCAATGTCTCCTCGCGCGACGCTCGCCGTGGACCATCGACTCTTTCAGTCGCTGCACTCGCGCCATCCAGAAAGTTGCTCGTGATAATGGTCGTCAGCTTTTCGTTGTAGCGGGCATTCAAGATTAGGCTCACGGTGTCCCATACCCACTCGGAAGGCTTCACTGCTCCCAAGTCATCCAGCAGCACAACTTCAGTTTCGAAGATCGGCCGCAAGAGGTCGAGTTCGGTGGTCTGAACTGACGGATTGTAGGAATTCTGAATCTTTTTCAGAAGCTCCCGGTAGTCGCAGAACAGGCAGTGCACGCCTTTCTGGATAAGCTGCTTGAGTGCCGCAACAGATAAATGAGTTTTCCCTACTCCACTAGGCCCAACCAACAATAAGCCGCTGCGATCTATCGGATACTGACCAGTCCAAGTTTCGATCTTTATCTTTGCGGCGGCGAGACCATCGTTCCCACCAGTCTCATAATTTGAAAACTCACAATCCGCGTAGCGTGCGGGAATCTCTGACGCCACCAGAATATGCTTTGTTTGTGTTTGCAAGAAACAACTACATCTCGCAACCCGCCTGTCACTTCCAGTAACAACATCCTTCCACCCCGTGCCGCCGCATATCGGGCAGGCCTGCGGATCCTCAGCCAGCTTGGCTGCTGCATTTTTGGGCATAGCATTCCCAGCAGGTTCCCCATTGCGTGAGGCCAGACTGCGGATGAAGCGTACATTCTTCTCTTCCATTTTCTTTCTTAAGTGTACCTTCAAAATCTAGATAAGAGGTGGTGTTGTCATCTGTGAATTTTGAGGATTTACGCTTCCTCTTGTGGAATTTTAGTACCTGCTCATCGTAGATCTCCAGCAGCACGCGGTTATAAATCCAAACAGCACCGTCAGTCATCGAGCCCTCGCGCTCGAACATGCACAGGATCGGCTCACATTCTTTTTCAAAGAATTGCCGAGTGCGCGCATTCGCGAGGCGCCACAACTGCCCGTCGTCTGGCAAATATCCCGGTCGCTCCGAAACCCAAGATGCAAACAGCAGATTCAGATACCACGCTTGCTGATAGTCCTTCAAGGCCCTGTATCGTACGTCCCCCACCAGACGGTGAACGTAGAATGGAAACCACTCCAGGAGTTGATTTCGTCGAGAACTCACGGATACCGAGGCCATGATTTTGGGTGCGTTGTGAAGAGTGCTCGATTATCCCAGCTCGCGCAACAGGAAAAAACTCTTAAGCTGTGTACATGCTGTGGAGATGTGGTCCAGGTTGTGGATACGGGCGGAAAAGGTGGCTGGTCGAAATCTTACGGGGGTGCTCGGCGGACATGTGGCTAGTTATCCAGAATGCTTGCGCTTGCTCCTGACCGGATTGCCTCCGGTGAAATCCTCATTCGCCGCCTCTCTGACCATCTGGAGGAATGCCCGGACTTCCGCTCGCAGCGGACGATGCCGAGGATGGATCACATCGAGGCTCCGCCGCAACGGCTCCGCATCGAGGAGTTTGACCGTGGTGAGCTTGCGGGTGCGAAGTTCTCGTCCCACAGCGATCTGCGGCAGGAAAGAAAGACCCAGTCCACGTTCCACCATCCGCTTGGCGGTTTCTATCGAGTCCACTTCCAAGGCAACGTTCGGAACCAGGCCGGCGGTGCGAAACAGGCTATGGGTCAGCGTCCAGTCGCTCGATCCCCGCTCGTAAAAGATCAGCGGCCAACTCGCCACCTGCTCCAGGCGTGCCCGCCGCGAGTGTTTCGGCCCTCGTTTCGGATGTGCGACCAGCAACAATGGGTCGTCACGAAGACTTATGGTTTCGACCTCGGGATGGTGCAACGAACGAGCCAGGCCAATCTCCGCTTCCCCAGCCAGCACCAGATCCAACACTTCTTTCGAGTGACCGGGACGAATACTAATGATGACGTTGGGATGAGCCCGCTGAAAGCGCTTCAAAATATCCGGCAGAAAGTACACGGAGATCGACAGCGCCGCAGCTATCTGCAGAGGAGTGCCACTGGCCGGTTGCAATTCGTGGACCGCTTGGCGCGCGAGCGCCGCCGTCCTCAAGAGCAGCTCGGCGTGAGGACGAAATGTGCGTCCTGCATCGGAAACCATCAGTCCGCCCCGGGAGCGCGAAAACAGTTTCACCGCTAGCGACTCCTCGAGTGCCTTGATGCGGGCGCTGACTGCGGGCTGGCTGATTCGTAGAGCCTCCGCTGCCCGATGAAAGCCGCCAAACGTAGCCACCGCGAGAAACGTCTCAACCTGGTCGATTTCCATGCCTGCGCCGCCGATCCCAGCTCCTAACAACGTCTCATTATCACAGACCTTGCCTCTGATAACAAACATTTATCAGCATGATAGAAACGTTCAGTTTGACCAGACTCCGACTCTCCCCCACAATCCCCACAGACGCAGGCCGCTTGGACTGAGTTTGAATGCGGGTGCAGGCTCAGCGCAGGCGGTCTTTTTCGTTGTTTAGCCATCGGAGTGCTGTCCCGGACGGCCCCCAGCATCGAGGAAAAAGAGAGACTATGGGTAGCTTGCCAACCGATATCGTTCATTTAGTGGGATTTAGCCTGAATACCCCACCTGCAGGATTCAACCCGGAACAGGATCTCCCACCGGGCTTCATCGAGTTCCTCACCCCCCTGCACCGGCGATTCGCTCCCCGGCAAGCCGCTCTGCTCCATGAAAGAAAGAGAATATTGGCGGAATCCCACCAGGGAGAAAAGCCGACTCATCACTATCCGGCCTCTGCGGTTCGCAATGGCTGGCGGGTGGAATTGCCCGAATGGTGCCAGGACCAGCGCAATCAGATGACCGGTCCTGCCGACGATGCGGAACTCGTAGTCAAGATGTTGAACTCTGGCGCTCCTGGCGTCATGCTCGATCTGGAAGATTCCACGGTCAACGAGTGGGAACATCAGCGCCTTGGAGTGGAGAACATCCTCGAGGCGTTGCGCGGCACCCTAACCTATTTTGACAAGAAGCGCGACAAGCTCGTGGGTATTCAACCAAGAGGCACGGTAATTTGGACCAGGCCGCGCGGGCTGCACATCCATCAGGGCGGAATCTTTGAGCAGGAACTTACTTCCGCATCTTTGTTTGACGTGGCCTGTGTGGCCTATCGGGTTGACCCGGCAGAACTCAAACATCCTCTTTGCTTTTACATTCCAAAGTCCGAGTCAGCCGAAGAAGCGCTTTGGTGGAGCGACCTGTTCAAGGCCATTGCGGAAGCGAGAGGCTGGCCCCGGAACTACATCAAGTGCATGGCCCTGGTCGAATCGCACCCCACGGCCTTTCAGATGGAAGAATTTCTTTACAACCTGCGCGATCACATCCTCGGTCTCAATCTCGGGCGCTGGGACTACATGGCCAGCCTCATCCACTTCAATCTGAACGACCCCGAGTGGGTGCTGCCCGACCGCAATACGATTCCGCATGATGTCGCCTTCTTCCAGAACCTTCGCGAACTCCTGCCCGAGATTTGCCACAAGCGGGGCGCCCTCGCGATCGGGGGCATGACCGCGATTTACCCCAGCCGCGAAGACGCCGAGCTGAATGCCCGCGCCTTAACGACACTGCAAAAAGACAAGAAGAATGAAGCCAACTGCCTGATGGACGGAGCCTGGACCGGCCACCCCGATCAGAACCAGATCGCGCTCGACCAGTTTCCTTACCCGAACCAGGTACACGCGCGGAGAGCTCAAGCTGAGCGCTATCCGGACCTGCGGCCCGCACCCAAGAACGTGGGTCAGCGCACCCTGGCCGGAACACGAGCTGCAGTTAGGACGGTGATTCGCTATCGCAATGGCGTGCTCAATGGTAAAGGCGCGAGCTTGCTCGATGGCTACATGGAAGATCTTGCAACCGACCGCATCTATCGCCTGATGATTTCGCAGCGGGTTCGACACCGCCAGACGATCACAATCCTTGGCGATTCAGGCAATCCGGTTCTGCACACGCCAGAGCTCATCACGCAGTTGTTCGACGAGGAGCTCGAAAAGATACTGGCAAACCCGGCGCGTGATCCTGGAACGCCGGAAACATTTCGCGAGGCCCGCCGCATCAGCGAAGCAATGATCGTGAACGGGGAATTCAATCCCATTTAACCGAGACAGAATGCCGGCGAAGCCGGCGATAGGGAGAAACATGGCAACGAACGGCAATGGCAAAGGACAACTGGGGATGGATTGGAAATCGAACACGCGCTGGGCAGGCATCACCCGCCCATACTCCGTGCAGGATGTCGAACGTCTGCGTGGATCCATCCACATTGAACACACTCTGGCTCGGCAAGGCGCGGAACGGCTTTGGGACCTTTTGCACAGCGAGTCGTACATTCCTGCGCTGGGCGCAATGACCGGCAACCAGGCCGTGCAGCAGGTGAAAGGAGGCCTGAAGGCCATCTACGTGAGCGGCTGGCAGGTGGCAGCCGATGCCAATGACTCCGGACAGATGTATCCCGACCAGAGTCTTTATCCCGCCGACAGCGTGCCCAATCTTTGCCGCCGTATCAATCAGGCTCTCACCCGGGCTGACCAGATTCATCATGCCGAAGGTAAGAACGGAGTGCAGTGGTTTGCTCCGCTGATCGCCGACGCCGAAGCTGGCTTCGGTGGCAACCTGAACGCATTCGAGCTGATGAAGGCCATGATCGAAGCTGGCGCTGCATGCGTCCACTTCGAGGACCAGCTTTCGTCCGCCAAGAAGTGCGGACATCTGGGTGGCAAAGTCCTGGTGCCGACCGTCGAAGCAATCCAGAAACTGGTTGCGGCCCGTCTCGCAGCCGATGTGCTCGGCGTGCCCACGCTGATCATGGCGCGAACCGACGCCGACAGCGCACACTTGCTGACCAGCGATGTGGATCCCCGCGACCGCGAATTCCTTACCGGAGAAAGAACGCCTGAAGGTTTCTTCGGCATCCGCGGCGGCATCGAATCCGCCATCGCGCGAGCCATCGCCTACGCGCCTTACGCGGACATGATCTGGTGTGAGACTTCCCATCCCGATCTGGACGAAGCGCGCCAGTTCGCCGAAGCCGTGCATGCGAAATATCCCGGCAAGCTGCTGGCTTACAACTGCTCGCCGTCGTTCAACTGGAAGTCGAAGCTGGACGATGCCACCATCGCCCGCTTCCAGACCGAGCTCGCGGCCATGGGATACAAGTTCCAGTTCATCACCCTGGCTGGTTTCCATGCCTTGAACCTGAGCATGTTCGAACTGGCCCGCGGATACAAACTCACCGGCATGACCGCATATTCCCGGCTGCAGGAAAAGGAATTCAGCCGCGAAACTCAGCATGGCTACGAGGCAGTGAAGCACCAGCGCTTCGTGGGCACCGGATACTTCGACACGGTCACGCAGGTGATCGCGGGCGGAACCTCATCGGTGACGGCGCTTGCCGGCTCAACCGAGGCCGAGCAGTTCGCCCAGATGAAACCTCAGGTCCGCCCGAAGAGCGGACCGGACGCGGCTTGCCAGCCCATCCTTGGCGACTGCCCCTCGGAGATCGTTCAACTGCAGGGCGCAGAACCCGGGCCAGAGGAAAGCCTGATGCCTTCTGGAGATTAATATAGGCGCGGGCGTCTTCGCCCGCGCGCGTTCAGATAAATATTAGCGGTGCGGCTTCATGAGAGTTTCGCCTCGACAGCCACCCGTAGTATCGTCAACCAGCGATGCCGGGTGGCTCTTTTCTTGCGCCAAGTTTTACGCCCAGTCCAGCCATTGGACACATTTCGCCCCCCACCCGACCCAAACAAGGCATCCAGCGCCGATTTTCACAGTTGACTTTCCTTCTTGCCGGGCGCTAAATAGGGCCGCCGGGTTTCTCACTCAGGGAGTGCTCCCTCCCCGCGCCCCGTGAGGACAAAGAAACCTGCCAGGAGAGACGATGAACAAAGCCGATCTGATTGACCGAATTGCATCTGGTAGCGGCATTAGTAAGGTGCAAGCAGCTACCGCAATCGACACAACCGTGGACAGCATTACGTCCGCCCTGAAAAAAGGGGATCGGGTAGCGCTGATTGGTTTTGGCACCTTCTCTGTGTCGCAGAGAAAGGCCCGCAATGGGCGTAACCCGCAGACGGGCGCCACCATCAAGATCGCTGCCCGAAAGGTAGCAAAGTTTTCCGCCGGCGCCGAACTCAAGAAAGCCGTCAACCGCAGTAAGTAACTGGGGCCAGATTTCACATCGAATACGGCAGGGGGTCGGCCCTGCCGTTTTTATTTGTCGTGCGAACAACGGTTGTGCCTGTCGTTGTTGTTTCCTACAGCAATCCCAGATGGTCCGGGTATTTGGCCTGCAAAGCACTGATCAGAAGTTCGAACTCGGGAAGGCTGCGCAAACTCGCAAGGCAAGGATCTTTCAAGAAGAAAGGCCAGCAGGCGAACCCCGTGCTGACGCTTCGCTCAAGCCACTCAAAGGCGGTGTCGCGCCTTCCCGTCAGGGCGAGGGTGCAAGCGATCTGATAATAAGTGTGGTGTGCGTGTCCAAAGGATTTCGGACTCGAACAGGCTCGATTCACACAATTGATTGCGGCCTCTCCGTTCCCCATCAAGGCATGGAGCAGACCCTGTGAGCTGATGATGAGCGGATCGTTCGGCACAAGCCGCAATGCTTCATCCATCAGGCGGCTCGCCTCTTTCCAGTCCCCGGTCATCATTGCCGGGAATGGAGCGAAATGGGCAGCGTACTTATTATCGGGGCTCTCCGCCCGCCAGACTTCAATCTGCTGGCGCGCCAGGTCGTATTCCTGACCCCAAACATAAACTTGTACGATGCTCGGACTGACAGCCCTCTTGAGTTGAAAAGGCCGTCCTCTTTCGAACATCTCACGCGCGTGATCGAGCAGGCCGACGTGTGCCAGGATGGTGCCCAGGCGATTGTAGGCATGAGGCAGGTTGTTCTGCAGGAGCAAAGCGCGCTTTAGATCTGAAATCGCCTCCAGATGCTGGAAATTCTTCGATGGTCCCCAGAGCAGAAAAGCCCGAGCCACGTGTCCTTCGGGAAGATTCGCGTCAATTTCGAGAGCTCGCCGGCAGTGGAATTCGGCCTTCTCCAGCCACACGCTGGCTGGGTCGAATTCGAAATGTCGGGTTGCGCACGCGAACGAAAGGGTCGCGTGAGCGAGGGCAAACGTGGGATCGCGAGTCACGGCATTGCTGAGATGATGACTCGCTTGATCCATCATCGACGCATCGCCGGACGCCGTGATCCGATAGCCGCGCATGAATTCCGCGTACGCCATCGGATCCTTGCTATAGCGTGGCCGCTGCTCGACGATCGCCGGACTATACGGCCGGTTCAACGATCGACTGACCTGCTTCGCAATTTCGACCTCGAGACTCCCAAACCGACCGACGTCGATGTCGCACTTCTTCGTGAAGCAGACGCGCTGCAGGTATGTGTCAAACATCTCCAGCGAGAGACGCCACTGCCCTTTTGACATCTGAATAGCGCCGTGGACAACAAATCGCACTCCCACGCGAGAAGCGATTTCCGAAGGTGTTAGTTCAAGAGGCAAGTTCAGGACTGCCGTGGTGGGCAGCACATCCACGCCCGATAGATTTCCAAGGCGCGACACGAGTGCGTCCGCAAACCCGAGACACAAGCCTTGGTCGTCCGTGGCCTTCTCCAGGTTCAAAAGCGGCAGCACGGCGATCGAAGACCGCTCGCCCCATTCGCTCCGATCTTTCCGGACGTCGGTGCGCACAAAATTTCGTCCAGGATCCGAGAGCGCATATTTCGCATCGATCACCCGAACCGGGCCGACGAATCGGTATCCTTTGCCGACTACGGTCTCAAGGAACCGCTGTTTATCGGCACTGTCACCCAGCGCTGTGCGAAGCTTTCGCACGATGTTGTTGACATTCCTTTCAGTATCGATAAACAGATCGGAGCGCCACAGCCGCTTCACGATCTCCTCACGCGACACCATCTGCTCGCGGCGCTCAAGCAGAAAGACCAGCAGCTCCATGGGCTTCCTCTCGAGCTTGACCCGCCGTCCGAACCGCCGTAGTTCGTAGCGTCCCAAGTCGACTTCGACTTCGCCGGTGCTCTGTTTTGAATAGCCCATGGAAGACTCTGGCTCAAGCATTATCGAATAAAAATCAAGAACTTGCGACGATACAGAAAAGATACCCAAAGGTTACATCCGCTGCATTGTGAAGCTCCCCACCTCAAGGGATGATGACCCATCAGAATCACATCGGAGGAAGGCTCATGAAAAGAAAGCTGTTCATCACCCTGGCAATCGTTGGGACTCTGTGCTTCGCTGGCGAGTTCTTCGCCACCGCCGCACATCCCGGCGTTCACGACAACAACGCATTTACCCCCGACACAATTCCGTGGGGTCCGCCGCCGCCTTTCATCGCCCCGGGTGCACAGCTCGCCGTGATCGAGGGCAATCCGGGCGCATCCACCGGGGACTATACCGTGCGAGTGAAAATGCCCGGCGGTTACCGCATCGCGCCCCATTGGCATCCCCTGCGCGAAAACGTAACGGTCATCTCCGGGACGTTCAAGGTCGGGATGGGAGACACCTTCGATAAAGACAGGATGGCGACCTTCCCCGCCGGAAGCTTCGCCTACCTCGATCCCGACATGCACCACTACGCGATGGCCTCCGGCGAAGTCGTCGTCCAGATTCACGGCGCCGCACCGCTGCAGTTCAATTACATCCATCCCGAGGACGACCCGGCCAAGAACTAGATTCTCCGCACTTTAAATCGATTCTTGGAAACCATGACTGTAGATACAAAAAAGCTGGAGCAATTCTTAGGGCAGCTTGTCAACGATTTGGGAGTCACTGTTCACTCAAATTCTGGCGAGCTGAAAAATACCAAATGAAAACACTACGAGGAGACATTGTGAAAAAGAACGTCAGACAATTCGCTATCCAAGTCCATTATTCCATGATCGCCAGTCTCGTCCTTTTGAGTGTTTGGCCCGCGCGCGTCCTGGCGCAGGATGACCACTCGCACATGGCGATGTCGCAACATCACGAACTAACGCCGGACCAGGAGAGCAAGCAGAGTGCCCTTCTCAAAATCGTCCGGCAATCGACCGCGCGCTTCAAGGATGTGAAGGTAGCTGAGGCGGAGGGCTACGCCCTTACATTCGGCTGCGTCAGCGGAGACGACCAGGGCGCCATGGGCCTCCACTACATCAACTTCGACTTGGTGAAGAGCGGAGTCATCGACGCTACGCATCCCCAGGCCGTGATCTATGAGCCAACGTCGAACGGAGGCGTGAAACTGATCGGTGCCGACTATCTGGTTCTCGTCGACACGTGGAATAAGAATCATTCGTCTCCCCCGGATCTCATGGGACAGTGGTTTCATTTGTTCGACAGCCCTAATCGCTTCGGCCTGCCTGCTTTCTACACCCTGCACGTATGGGCGTGGAAAGACAATCCCAACGGCGCATTCGTGAACTGGCATCCCAACGTTTCGTGCCAGTCGTTTGCCGGAACGCCTGCCACGGCGCCATAGTCGAACCAGGATAGTTGAACCAGAATGACAGCCTTTTCGGTCTGCTTGCCGGACCGAAGAGGCTGCCTCTCGGCTCTGGACCAGCCGTCGCCAGAATAGGGCGGGTGGGGAATGTGGATATCTAGAGTGCGGGCGAATCGCAACTTGGGCTTACCAAAGCCGTGAGGCCATTTGCTGAATCCTGCAGGTATCCTTTAGAATCGAATGGTTCGGTACAGAGGTAGGAGACCATGAAAGCAGCCATTCATCCCGCTTACAACGAAATCCGTGTGCAGTGCGCGTGCGGCCACGGCTTTACCACCCGCTCGACCCATAAGGGCGACATCCACGTAGAAATTTGCTCCAATTGCCATCCCTTCTTTACAGGCAAGCAGAAGCTGATGGATACCGCCGGCCGCGTGGAGCGCTTCCGCCGCAAGTACGCCAAGAAAGAAGCCCCAAAGGCCTAGGTTCCGGCCGCGGATTAAGGAAAGTCGAGAGCCTCCGTCGCGGAGGCTCTTGTTTTTGCGCGAGAATCCATCGGTGGAGGACGGAAGTCCTCGTCACCAGTCAGGGTGAGATTCTCTAATCGTCTTCCGTCGGGTTGATAGGCTCTCCGACGATGTTGTAGTAGACCTCTTTGGGTGGTTTCGGCTTGGCTGGCTTCGCAGGCGCCTTTGCGGGCGCAGGAGGCGCAGGAGGCGCTGCAGCCTTCGGCTGCGAATCCGGTTCAGGCGGAGCCCAAAATTGGCCGGACGAAGTCGCGGTCGCGGCCGCAGCCGCTGGTGCTGGTTCTGGCGCTGGCGCTGAAGCAGCGGCCTGAACCGGCACAACTGCAGGAATCGAGGGTATCGTAATCGTGGGGTCTGTCGGAATTGGAATTGACCTCACAACTCTGCCGCGAATCGGCTTGGATCTTCGTCGCACCCAGGAATTCAGGATCACCGCGACAATCCCCGCGAAGCAAAGCTCCAGAACTGACATAAACAGCGCCGGAGCGTTGAAGTCGCCTTTGCCTAGATACAGCGGGGACTGGGCATCGGCGCCCATCGTCCTCGCCAGCAACGGCAGTATGAGGTTGTTGGTGAGCGAAACGATAAGGCCCCAGATTCCTTCGCCGAGGATCACGGCAGCCAGCAGGAGTCCTATCCATTTGGCCGTATCAAGAGTGGGCGGTTCTGCGGAGGACGTTCTAGGAGTCTCATCCATAAGGTTATGTGATGCAAATTGTGACACAGCTGCATAACTTGGGGAAGGCGGTAAAATAGCCAGGTGCGCAAGTACTGGGAGAATCCGGTGAATCTCGGCGCGGGCGTCGTCGTCCCTGCCGGTGTTTCTGTACCTGACCGGGTACAGATCGGCAGCGTTCAGATTGCTCCCGCGACCGTTCTGGCTCCGATGGCGGGTGTTACTGATACCGTGTTTCGGCGCTTCATTCGCAACCTGGGCGGATGCGGGCTGATTATGACCGAGTTCACTTCTGCGGACGGAGTTCTTCGGGCAAAAGACCAGAAAGCCAAGCGCTACCTGCACTTCTACGAGGACGAGCATCCCATCTCGGCCCAGCTTTTTGGCAGCGATCCTCGAGTAATGGCGGACGCGGCGCGGATGGTCGAGGATCTCGGCTTCGACCTGGTTGATCTCAACCTGGGCTGTCCGGCGAAGAAGGTGGTCAAGTGCAATGGCGGATCTGGGCTGCTGCGCGACTTGCCGGCGATTGGCAAGATCTTCGAAGCGGTTCGCGCGGCCATCAAGATTCCGTTCACGGTAAAGTTCCGGGCAGGTTGGGACGACGAAGAACATTGTCTGCGTCGAGCTGGCGAAGATGGCCGAAGATTGCGGCCTATGTGCCGTCGCGCTGCATGCTCGCACTCGCGAGCAGGGCTACAGCGGCGCGGCGCGCTGGGAATGGATTACCGCGGTCAAACAGGCGGTCAAGATTCCAGTGATCGGGAACGGCGACATCCGGACGCCCGCGGACGCTTGCGCGATTGTCGCGCAGACTGGCTGCGATGCGGTGATGATCGGGCGGATGGCGCCGGCGAATCCCTGGATCTTCCGCCAGATTGCGCAATACACGGCAAGTGGTTCTTACGAGGAACCAGCCGAAGCCGATCGCTACCAGATGATTCGCACTTACTTCCAGATGCTGATCGAGGAAGAGCTGCCCGACGCGGTCGGCAAGATGAAGCAGTTTGCCTCGTGGTTCACGCACGGCGTTCCGGGCGGAGCTGGGTTGCGCAAGGCGATCTACGAGTCCAAGAGTGCGCCGGAAATCCTGGCTCGGGTTGAAGAATTTTTCGAGCAGAGATTACGGACTGCATCATTGGTGGTCACAGGCTAACTCACTTCTCTCGCCGTCATTTTTCCTCTTTGATCCTGTTCCACGTAGGCCCATGGCAGGTTCGGGTCGTGGGTGAACATGGTCAGCCATTTTTCCGGGATCGACTGAGCGTAGTAGCGCTTGCGGCTCTCGATGGTTTGCAAAGGCAGGATGTCGAAGGCCATTACCCAGGTCAGATCAAGGTGGGCGCTGGTGGGAATCAGATCGGAAATGTAGCAAGCCGTCTGGCCTTTACTCTCAATGATTACCGCCTGCATGTGCTGGGTGTGGCCGGGAAAGACTCTTACCGACACTCCTGGGACGATCTCGCGATCTGCCTGCAGCAACTCCATCTGGCCGGTTTTGATCAGCGGATCATAGTTGTCGGACATGTAGCTGATGGCGTCGCGTTCAAGCTGGAGGCGTCCGTGTTGCCATTCGCCTTCGGGGGCGTAGTATTTCGCCTTCGGAAATGTGGGCACGATCTTGCCGTTCTGGAACATGGTGTTCCAGCCGCAGTGATCGAAGTGCAGGTGCGTGTTGATCACGATGTCGATGTCGTCCGGGGAAATGCCAGCGGCGGTTAAATTGTCCAGCAACCTGGCTGGCTGGCCGAAGATTTTGACCAATCGTTCAGGGAGCTTGTTGCCGATACCGGTTTCGATCAGGATCGTCTGCTGGCCGGTTCGGACCACGACTGAATTCAATCCGACCGGGACATAGTTCTCGGCGTCGGCCTTGACCTTTTTCTCCCACATGACCTTGGGAACGACTCCGAAGAAGGCTCCGCCGTCGAGGCGATAAGTGCCATCCGAGACGGCTGTGAGTTCGAAGTCGCCAAGCGCCAAGCGCTGCATTGAAAAATCTCCGGTTTCCCGTGCGGTCAGGATCGCGCGGTCTGCACCGTTGAGAGATACCCCTCCCCCCTGGTCTTTTGGAATCACGGGGTTAGGGCCAGACTACCCCCAAAATCTTTGAGTTAGAAGGACTTATACGAAAATTCTTCCAGCCAAAGGAGTTAGTGGAGTCTGTATTATCTACAAGATTAGTCTACAGATACATGATTAACTGGATGAGTTGATGAAAGTCAAGACAATAACGCGCTCGGCACACTCCGGACAAGGCTCAGCGTTAGGGGGCAACGGCCAGTGGACGGGGAGAGAAAGATAGCGGCACCCGTCCGCGATACTACACGGGGGAAGAGGCGCACTATCTTTCCCCATTCCCCGGCCCCTACTTTATCAGGGTGATCCATTCCGTTCCTATAAGGGAAAACCTGTAGCGGCGTCGGGAAATGTACAAAACTGGCGGGCCTTGACTGATTCTCGTTTGTCCGGTCCTCAGGATGACAGCGTCATCCGGGGCGGCTGTTCCCGCGTGAGTTATTTCAGTTCGTGCTCGAAGTGGTCTTCGATCAGGTGAAAGAGGTGGTCGCGGTCTTCGGAGCCCCGCATGCTGTGGGTCTTCTGGGGATAGACCATGAAGCGGAATTGCTTTGCCGCCTTGATTAACGCGTCGACCATTTGAATGCTGTTCTGGAAATGGACGTTGTCGTCGCCGGTTCCGTGCGCCAACAGCAGTGACCCGTGCAACTTGTCGGCTACTTTGGGTAGATCCATGTCAATGTAGCTTGTGGAGCTCTTGTCGGTGGACAGGCCGTTGTTGCGTTCGGTGTAGATGGAGTCGTAGTTGTGCCAGTCGGTGACTGGGGCAAAGGCGACGCCGGCCTTGAAGATGTCTGAATGGGTCATGGCGTACAACGTCATGGAAGCGCCGTTGCTCCATCCCCAGATTCCGACGCGGCTGCGGTCGAGCTGGGGATACTGGGTGAAAAGCTGATCGAGCGCAGTGAGCTGGTCTTTCAGTTCAATGGCGCCGTACTGATGGCGGACGGCGGTCATGAACCTGCGGTCGCGACCCGGGGTGCCGCGATTGTCTACGGTGAAGATTGCGAAGCCTCGCTGTGCCATCAATTGATGAAAGAGTCCGGAGGAGCCGACCCAGTCCTGGATCCAGCTATTGGTGACCAGTTGTGCGGCCGGGCCACCGTAGACATTCACGATCACGGGGATCTTGCTGGCTGGCGTGCTATCTGGGGGAAGCAGGAGTTCGCCGTAGAGAGTAGTGCCGTCGCCGGCTTTAAATTCGAGGAACTTGGGCGCAGTCAAGCCGAAGTCGCCCACACTGCGCGAGGTCCATATTTTCTTGCAGTTCCCGTTGGTACCGCAGAACCACATTTGCGGAGGGGTCATGAGGGCTGAGAATTCATCCACGAGTTGCTTGCCGTCAGCGGCAAATGTGGCGTGATGGGTTCCGTCTTCGCGCGAGAGGCGAGTAAAGCCGGAACCGTCGAGCTTCACGGAGTAGAGGTGGCGCTGGCGAGGATCGTCTTTGTTGCAGTTGAAATAGACTACGCCAGCGGACTCATCTACTGCTTCGACGCCGAGCATTTCGAAGTCTCCCTTGGTAAGCTGGCGTTCCAGCTTGGCGTCGGCGGCCAGCGGATCCCCCTTGTCGAAGCTATAGAGATAGAGCTGAGTCGTACCGTCGCGCCAGCTTGACCACAGGAAACGGTCTCCTGACTTCAGAATCCTCATGTCGTCGTTCACTTTGACCCAGGCGTCGGGAGCGCTCTCGGTCAGGACTTTGCGGGAGCGCGCGGAGCGGACATCGACAAAGTAGAGGTCCAAGGTGTCCTGGGCGCGATTGAGCACCTCGGCCCAGAGCACACCATCGCGCACCCACCCGAAACGTGGAATGTAGGTATCGCGGTCTTCGCCGAGCGAAATCCACTTGGGTTCGCCGCCGGCGGCATTGACAACACCCAGGCGCACTGCCGGATTAGGATCGCCGGCCTTGGGATACTTTTCCTTATCGACGGTGGGGTGGGTGGGCATCCAGTCGGTGATGGGATAAGTGGGCACGCGGGTTTCGTCGGTATGGAGGAAAACTATGCTTTTGCTGTCGGGCGACCAGAAATAATTACTGCGCACGCCCAGTTCTTCGGCATAAACCCAATCCACTTCGCCATTCAGCAGATTTTCACTCTTGTCCCTGGTGAGTTCCTTTTCGGTGTAGTCGGAGCCAGTGAGCACGTGCAGGTTGTGCTTGCGCACGTAGGCCAGGCGGTTGCCGTCAGGGGAGAACTTGGGATCAACACTGGGGTCTGGGGAGGCGCTAAGCTGAACCCCGATTCCGTTTTCAAGCGAATAGAACCACAGTTGGCCTTGAGGAACAAAAAGCAGGTGTTTGGAGTCCGGCGTCCAGTGATAAGGTTCGACGGCATAGCGGGCGAGACGTTCGAGCTCGCGTTCGTCTTTGATCCTTTCGAGTGGGGGAGCGAGCGTTGCCAGTTTAGTTTCGTTGACCAGCACCTTTTTCTCGCCAGTGGCGGCGTCTACGTACCAGAGTTCGCCGTGTTCGCCGGAATCGTCGCGCTGGATGAAGGAGAATCGGGTGGAATCGGGGCTCCACTGGATGCTTTCCGGAGGGCGCCCGGTGAGACCGCCGGCGGCGAAGATGGCTTCGATGGTGAGGGGCTTCTTTGCCGGATTATTGGGAGTTCCTGACTGGGCGAAGGCTAGGGGGATCAGTGCCGCATAAATTATCGTCCAACGAAAGAGCAGTTTCACTGGGCATCTCCGCGCATAGGTTCGGCTGCTTAGAGGCAAGGCACAAGAGTTTACACCGGCAGGTCGGGTTCGTGCAGGCCAAGGCCAGGTGCGCCGGCAGAGAGGTCGCCTGCAACGTCCGTGCGGATGGGCGTGGTAAAATCGTGGGTGGCGTTACTCTTGAAAATGCTTCCTGACGTGCAAAACCTGATCGAGCTGCAACGGGCGGATCGAGAGATTCTGCGTTTGAAGGATGAGATTGCCGCGTTGCCCAAGCGCGTGGCCGCCATAGAAGAGAAGCTGGCGGGAACCAAGGCGGTGCTGGAAAAGGCCAAAGCCGCCGTCAAGGCCGACGAAGCCGCCCGCCGCAAATTCGAGAGCTCCATTCAGGACGAGCAGCAGAAAATCTCCAAATACCGCGACCAATCGCTCGCCGTCAAGACCAATGAACAATACAAAGCCCTGCTGCACGAGATCCAGTTCGCGGAACAGGATATCCGCGCCAATGAAGACAAGATCCTGGAATTGATGGTCAACGCCGAAATCCGTGACAAAGATGTGAAGGCCGCCGAAGCGGAGTTGAAGGCGGAGATGGCTGAGATCGAAAAAGAGAAGATTGAAGCCCGCGAGCGGACCGCCGAAGATGAGAAACAGCTGGCGGAGTGGAATGGCAAGCGCGAAAAGGCGCGGGCCGGCGTGGATGTGAATCTGCTTCCTCAGTATGACCGGGTAGCGAAGTATCGGGGAACCGGACTATCGGAAGCCCGCGATCACAAGTGCCTGGCGTGCCAGGTCATGCTGCGTCCGCAGACCTACAATGAAGTGCGCGCGGGAGCGCAGGTTATCATCTGCGAGTCCTGCCAGCGGATTCTTTACTACGACCCGGCGAATGATGAGGTGGCCGATCCGGTCGTGGTAGCAAGGCGGCGCCGGGCTCATCCCAAGTTTGAATCCAGCCAGGCGTGGTATTACAAGCCGAGCTTTGCCGATCATGGGGAAGTGTTTCTGGTTTATATCAACAGCAAGGGCACGTCGAGCCGGCACGTATATGACGTTTCGGCTGGCCGGAGATTTGGCGACATCCTGGTGCGGGAAGGGGAGTATCGCCTGGCTTTTCCCGAAGACCTAACCGAGGAAGCGATCCGGCTGAATGGGGCCTGGTCCGAGTCCGAACTCGAGGAATGGGGAAACGAACTTCCCACGGCAACGCTTGACGCGCTGCACAGAGATCTTGATCTGGCCCGGACGGAATCGCGTCCCCGCACCCGCCGGGAGCAAGATGCAGTGCCTTCCGAGCATCCCGCAGCCAGTTGATGGTTCCATCCACGTAACAACCCTCCTTCCAGCAGGTGGTCCGTCCGTATTTACCGGACGAGACAAATTATTGACAAGGCCCAGCAGAGCAATGACAGGAAGTTAACGTCGCCGTGACAAGTGGCCGGAGTGCTGCGGCTAGAGTTCCTGCTCCAAGGAGGAACACTTATGTCTGTTGTGCGAATTCGTTGTTTAGCACTCTCGATGCTCACCCTTTGTTTGCTTGTCCTAGGCGTTGCCAACCGGGGCCTGGCGGCCAGTGGTGACAACAAGGCGCCAGCCCGTCAAATCATGGTGCCGGGCGAGGACCGGTTCACGCCTTTCGCCGTTACCATCCGTGTCGGCCAGAAGGTGACCTGGGTTAATAACGATAGTGAAGACCACTATGTTGTCAGCGACGATGCCTACAACACCGCGGGACACCGAGGCGTCAATCATGTCGTGCCAGCGAACGGAGGAAAGTTCAGCCTGACGTTCAAACATCCAGGTGTTTTCCCGTTCTATTGCCGTCTGCATGCCATGCTGGATGCGGACAACCAGCCGAAAGCTCCGGGGCCGGAAGGCGGGATCCAGGATTCGAACGGCAATTTCGGTACTCCCATGAATGGGGTTGTAACCGTGCTTGGGCATCAAGACTAGGACTGGAAGGCTGGTTTTCTCGACGGCTACGGCGGGGCAGGTGCCAGCCTGCCCCAGCGTGGCTACGTCCGTGTGTCAGATCCGCCTTCATCCCACGAGCAGACTGTCCACATGGTTGTTAGCGGTTTAGTATTCCTTCATGCCACCAAAATCGCCCGGCCCTGCCGTTCGTCCTTCGAAGGACAGTTCGATTGTGAAGATCACTCGCCGCGGCGCGGAGCGGCTCAAACAAGGACACGTCTGGGTCTACCGCTCGGATGTGGCTTCGGCGGAGGGCGCTCTCCCGGGTGCCTTGGTCGGGGTGGCCGACGAACGAGGAAAGAATCTGGGAACCGCGCTGTACAGCAGTGCCTCGCAGATTGCCATTCGCATGATCTCGCGGGACGCCGTCGCCGGCCTGGAGGAACTCCTCCGCCAGCGAATCCGGGATGCGATCGCTTATCGCGAACGCGTCGTCCGGGACACGGACGCTTACCGGATTGTGTTCAGCGAGGCGGATTTCCTGCCTGGCCTGATTGTGGATCGCTATAACGACCTTCTCTCGCTGCAGATACTTACCCAGGCGATGGATGCGGAAGCGGTGCGCAATACCGTGGTTGCAGAACTGGAAGCACAACTGAAGCCTGCGGCAATGTTGGAACGTGTCGATCCCAGGGTGCGCGACCTGGAACAACTGCCTGTTCGGTCTTCCGGAATGCTTCGAGGCGCAAAGAACAGCACATCATTTGCCATGAATGGTGTGCGTTTCCACTACGAGGCCTTCGAGGGCCAGAAGACTGGCGCGTTTCTCGATCAACGCGAGAACTACGCGGCTGCGGCCGAGTACAGTCGCGGTGAAGCGCTGGACGCCTTTTGCTATCAGGGAGGCTTTGCGCTCCACCTGGCGAAGCACTGTTCCAAGGTTACGGGAGTCGACAGTTCACGACCGGCGCTGGAAATTGCGGACCGCAACGCTGCGTTGAACGGCAGCGAGATCGAATGGATTGAAGCCAATGCCTTCGACTTGCTTCGAGACTATTCGAGCGCCGGGAAACAGTACGACACTATCGTCCTCGATCCTCCGGCCTTCGCTAAGAGCAAACGCAATCTGGAAACCGCGCTTCGTGGCTACAAAGAGCTGAACCTGCGGGCTATGAAAATGCTGCGGCCCGGTGGGATTCTGGTCACCTGCTCGTGCTCGTATCACGTCAGCCCGGCACAGTTCGTAGAAATGGTCGCCCAGGCGGCTCAGGACGCGCACCGAAATCCTCGCATTTTGGAAACTCGGACTCAGGCCAGGGATCATCCGATCCTTTTGGCCGTGCCGGAAACCGCCTATCTGAAGTGCATTGTATTGGCTGTAAGTTGATGAAAAATAAATACTATATAAGCTTGACAATAATACGCTCATGTTTTATGCTTCTTTTACGCTAATTAGGCATCCAAGCAAGTGCTGGAGCCATAAAATTCAGATTCACCAAGATCCTTGAAGGAGGCATTCGCTATGACTGTATTAACCCGTTGGGAGCCATTCCGTGAGTTCACCACCCTGCAAGACCGCATGAACCGGCTGTTCCGTGATTCGTTCGGTCCCGAGGCGCAGGATCAGTCTTTGGCCACGAGCAGCTTTGCCCCGGCCGTGGATGTGTACGAAGACGAGCACAACATCACGCTGAAGATCGAAGTTCCGGGCATTGAGGAGAAGGACATTGACGTCCGCATCGAAAACAACACTCTGACCGTGCACGGTGAGCGCAAGTTTGAGAAGGAAGAGAAAGAGGAAAACTTTCGCCGCGTGGAGCGGCAGTACGGAAGCTTTACTCGTTCCTTCACCTTGCCCACTACGGTAGACGCGGAGAAGGTCTCGGCCATCTATGACAAGGGGATCCTGAAGATCAGCCTGGCCAAGAAAGCCGAAGCCAAGCCCAAGCAGATCAAGGTCAACGTTGGCAGTGAGAAGACCCTGGAAAGCAAGGCCGCAAGCAAAGCCGCGTAAGGATCTGTTCACGTGGGGACAGCCGCCCCCGGCTGTCCGGTCGAGCGCAGCTCGACAGTTTTGACGGGAGACGGCAACATTCCGTCTCCCGTTTTCTATGAATGCCTGTCATTCTGAGCGAAGGGAAGAATCCATGTATTCTTTCGCCTCGAACAATTAAATAGACCCTTCGCTTCGCTCAGGGTGACAATAGTACAAAGGAAAAATCATGGCAATTCGTTGGGACAAATTCACCGTCAAGGCGCAAGAAGCAGTGCAACGCGCCAATAGCCTGGCCTCTGAGCACGGCAATCCCGAACTCATGCCGGTGCATCTGCTGGCCGCGCTGGTCGAAGACAAGGAAGGGATTGTCCCGCCAGTGCTGGAGAAAATCGGGATCGGGCC
Source organism: uncultured Acidobacteriota bacterium (assembly GCA_963788605.1). Taxonomy (GTDB): domain Bacteria; phylum Acidobacteriota; class Terriglobia; order Terriglobales; family Acidobacteriaceae; genus JABDBE01. The sequence goes on from CAWBHD010000010.1 coordinate 191,636, forward strand.
GCAGGCAGTGCTGCACGATGCCTACGAAGCCATTGAAAGCCTGCCCAAAGTCTCAGGCAGCGCGGCGCAGGCGACAATTTCCAACTCGGTGAATCAGCTGTTAGAACTGGCGTTTAAGGAAGCCAGTAACTTCAAGGACGAATACGTGTCCACTGAGCACCTGCTGCTTGCGGTAACGCAACTCAAGCGCGATACTGCGCAGGAAATCCTGGCGCGGCACGGCGCGAACCATGATGCAATTCTCAAGGCGCTTACGTCAGTCCGTGGGACGCAAAAAGTTACCGACCAGAATCCCGAAGACAAGTATCAATCACTGGCGCGCTATACGCGCGATCTGACCGAGCAGGCCCGTCGCGGCAAGCTGGATCCCGTGATTGGCCGCGACGAAGAAATTCGTCGCGTGGTGCAGGTGCTCTCCCGGCGCACCAAGAACAATCCCGTGCTGATCGGAGAGCCGGGCGTGGGCAAGACTGCCATTGCGGAAGGTCTGGCGCAGCGCATCATCTCTGGCGATGTCCCCGAAGGGCTGAAAAATAAGCGTGTGGTTGCCCTGGACTTGGGAGCCATGCTGGCAGGCGCGAAATACCGCGGCGAGTTTGAGGACCGTCTGAAGGCCGTCTTGAAAGAAATTGAAGATTCTTCCGGACAAATCATCCTCTTCATCGACGAATTGCACACCCTGATCGGCGCGGGTGCAGCGGAAGGCGCTATGGACGCCTCCAACATGCTGAAGCCGGCGCTGGCTCGCGGAGAATTGCGCGCGATTGGTGCGACCACGTTGAACGAGTACCGTAAACACATCGAAAAAGACGCGGCTCTGGAGCGCCGCTTTCAGATTGTTTTTGTCGGTGAGCCCAATGTCGAGGACACCATCGCCATCCTGCGCGGTCTGAAAGAGCGCTACGAAGTCCACCATGGCGTCCGCATCAAAGACTCGGCGATTGTCGCGGCGTCAACCTTGTCGCACCGTTATATTTCCGATCGCTTCCTGCCGGACAAAGCAATCGACCTGATCGATGAGGCGGCAGCCTCGTTGCGAATACAAATCGATTCTCTGCCCACAGACATCGATCAACTGGAGCGCAAGGCGACCCAGCTCGAAATCGAGCGCCAGGCTCTGAAGAAGGAAGACGATCGCAACTCGAAAGAGCGGCTCTCTCTGATCGACAAGGAGCTGGCCGAGATCCGCGAGAAGTCGAATGCCCTGAAAGCCAACTGGAAGCGTGAAAAAGATCTGATAGCCCGGTCCCGCGCTCTCAAAGAAAAAATCGAGCAGTTAAAGACCGAAGAGCAAGCCGAAGAGCGCAAGGGAAATTTGCAGCGTGTGGCCGAAATCCGCTACGGCCTGCTGCGCCAGACCGAAGAGGAACTGAACAAGCTCACCACGCAGATGGAGGGCAAAGGCAAGGCGCGGATGCTGAAGGAAGAAGTCGACGAAGAAGACGTGGCTCGCATAGTTTCCAAGTGGACCGGCATTCCGGTCTCGAAGATGCTCGAGGGCGAAGTCAAGAAGCTGATCAACATGGAAGACCGTTTGCGGGAGCGCGTGGTCGGTCAGGACGCGGCGCTGGAGCGAGTCTCGAACGCCATCCGCCGCTCCCGCGCCGGCCTGAGCGATCCCAAGCGTCCGATTGGCTCATTTATTTTCCTTGGACCCACAGGCGTAGGCAAAACCGAGCTGGCGCGCGCCCTCGCTGAATTCCTCTTTGACGATGAGCACGCCATGGTGCGGATAGACATGTCGGAATACATGGAGAAGCATGCAGTCTCGCGGCTCATCGGCGCGCCTCCGGGATACGTTGGCTATGAAGAGGGTGGGCAGCTCACTGAGCAGGTCCGGCGGCGTCCCTACGCGGTCATCTTGTTCGATGAGATTGAAAAAGCGCACCCGGATGTTTTCAACGTCCTGCTGCAATTGATGGACGATGGCCGGCTGACCGACGGGAAAGGCCGCACTGTCGATTTCCGCAATACCGTGATCATTATGACTTCCAACCTCGGGTCCTCGTTTCTGCAGGCGGAAGGCCTGCGCTCCGAGAAGGAGTTCGACGAGGCTTCGAAGCAAGTGCTGAACGCGCTGCACGGACACTTCAAGCCGGAGTTCCTGAACCGTGTGGACGACATCATCATCTTCCGTCCGCTGGGCAAGGAACAGCTGGTGAAGATCATCGAATTGCGTCTGGAAGATGTGCGGCGGTTGCTGGCGGATCGAAAGATTTCGCTGGAACTCACCGATGCGGCGAAAGAGCTGCTATTCGCCGAAGGCTTCGACCCAAATTTTGGAGCACGGCCGTTGAAGCGGGCGATTCAGAAGGTGGTGCAAGACCCGCTTGCGATGAAGATTCTCGATGGTGAAGTGCTGCACGGCGATCACGTGATCGTGGACGCGGACAAAAAGGCCGGCAAGATGAAGTTCGAAATCAGCAAGCGCGTGGGCGAGGAAGAGCCGGTAAAGACCAAGAAATGAACAGCCACGGATATGCACGGATTCTCACGGATCAGGAAAGAAGCTAAAGCTTTGATCCGTGAAATCCGTGGCTAGCTGTTCGTGAAACGCTCCTTGGTTGGCTCCTGAAAGAGATACCAGACGATCATCACTCGCACGATAATCCCCAGTCCGCCCCAAGCCAGGTTTCCGAGCTGAAGGCTGATCGCGCTGGCAGAAACACTTGGAACCAGCATTACGATGCCGATGAATGCGACCAGCACAGCCGCCCGCCGCGCCCAGTTGTTCAGCCGCAATAGCCCCCACCCAATCAGCGCTCCCAGAACGCCCATCAGCAGGAACATGTAGGGCCCGGCCAGTTCGAGGCCGCGGAGCAGGGGTGCTCCAAGCGCCATCGAAACGGTGCCGGGAGACGCCAGCATGATTGTGCCAATCACGCCCAGATAGGCTGCGGCAAGGAAGAAGACGAAGGCAATCACGGGGACTCCTGCACCAGTGTGCCACGGATTTTCACAGATTCAGACGGATCGAACCCTGGACCTTAAGAATCCGTGCAAATCCGTGGCTGGTTTTGTCATGCCAGATCGAACAGCAGGACTTCCGCGTCTTGCACGCCTTTGAGGACTAGCTTCTGCTCGTCGCTGATGGCGGCCCCATCGCCCTGGTTGAGGAGTTTCCCGTTCAGTTCCACAGCTCCCTTGGCAACCTGCAGCCATGCGTGGCGGCCCTTCGCCAGTTCATGCGCGACCTCCTGGCCAGGAGACAGGAGGGTCACATACAGCCGCGCGTCCTGATGGATGGTTACCGAGCCATTCTTGCCGTCCGGCCCCGCGATCTGACGCAACTTGCCGCGTTTTTCTGCGTCTGGAAATGCCTTCTGCTCATAGCTCGGCTCATGACCGGACCGGTCGGGCATGATCCAGATCTGCAGCAGATGAGCCGCTTCCGTAGGGGACGGGTTCATCTCGCTATGGCGGATGCCGCGGCCAGCACTCATGCGCTGGCCATCGCCGGGCCGAATGACCGAACCGGTACCCAGGCTGTCCTTGTGCTCAAGCGCGCCTTCCAGGATGTAGGTAATAATTTCCATGTCGCGGTGCGGGTGAGTGGGGAAACCTTCGCCGGGCGCGACCCGGTCTTCGTTGATTACGCGCAAGGAACGGAATCCCATGAAACGCGGGTCGTGGTACTGATCGAAGGAAAATGTGTGCCGGGTGTTGAGCCAGCCGTAGTCGCCGCCACCGCGCTCGTTACTTCGCCGAATATTAATCATAAGAGAAATCCTCGTTATAACGACTATCTCCCCTTTAGATGACAGAGGCCGTGGAAGGATTCAATGCGGCGTTGACCGGCAACTCGCGGGTCACGGCGGGACTTACGGGGAGTTAACGAGAGCTAGAGGTCACTTCTTGTCGGCCTTCTTGCTGGAGGCCTCCGACTTGGACTTGTCGTGCGATTTCGAGGATTTGTCTTCCTTCTTCGAAGCCGACTGGTCTTTTGCGGCAGACTCCTTTTTCGAGGCGGACTCCTCCTTCGAAGCGGAATCCCCGTTGGAAGATGTCGCGGTGGCGGAGGACTTCTTGGCGTAATCGGTTACGTACCATCCTGAACCCTTGAACTGTACGGCCGGAGCGGTAATCGTCTGCTCGACTGGGCCGCCGCAGTCCGGGCATTTCTTCATGGGACGATCGGAATATTTCACGATCCGCTCGAAGCGGTGATGGCACTTCTTGCATTCGTATTCGTAAAGTGGCATGGACTCCTGAAATTGCCCGCTAAGATCAGCGGAGTGTTTCTAAGACCGTCTTTTGATTCTAGGTATTGCGCTCCCCGTCGTCAATCAATGCAGGCGCGGGCGCCCGCCCCCACATTCGGTGGTAGACTCGCGTCGATGGCGCCAGGAGAAACTAAGGATCGGGGAAGCGAAAGTACTCTGTCCGCTGGACTCTATCTGGTGGCAACGCCGATCGGCAATCTGGAAGACATCACGCTGCGGGCGTTGCGGGTGCTCAAGGAAGCCGACCTGATCGCCTGCGAAGACACCCGCCAGACCCAGAAACTGCTCAACCACTACGGCATCACGACCCGCACTACAAGCTATCACGAACATAACGAAATGACCCGCGCGCGCGGAGCTGGTTGTTGAGCTGGAGCAGGGAGCGCGGATCGCTTAGTGACGGACGCGGGCATGCCCGGCATTTCTGATCCTGGATTCCGGCTGATCTCGCTGGCCATTCGGCATCACGTTCCGGTCGTGCCGATTCCGGGCGCGGCGGCGTTTCTGGCGGGCTGGTGGCTAGTGGCCTGCCGACGGACTCGTTTCGATTCAGCGGATTCCTGCCCGCGAAGGTTGGCCAACGGCGCCAGGTTCTTGAAAGCATCCGCGAATCCCCACGGACGCAGGTATTCTACGAGGCTCCGCATCGGGTGAAGGAGACGCTCGAAGACATCGTCGAGATCCTGGGAGGGGAACGGCATGTCGTCATCGCCCGCGAAGTAACCAAGATCCACGAAGAGTTCTTGCGCGGGCATGCCGGGGACGTTCTGGAAACGCTGAAGGCACGTGGCGACATCAAGGGCGAGATCACCCTGCTGATCGGCAAGATGGAAGCGACGGAGCAGAAACCGTTGCCTTCGAGGGTGAGCATCCGCGAACGGCTGAAACAGATCATGGCGGAGGAGAAGCTGGACGAGAAGGCCGCGCTGAAGAAAGTCGCCAAAGAGCTGGGGATATCGAAAAGCGAGGCCTACAGGGAATTACAGAGGAGCAAGTGATGTCGTTCTTGTCCGGCGGCGCTCGAAGTGTGCGACGGTCTGATCCGCTATTTCGGCAGCGGGAAACCCTTCATGCAGACCACGGTGCGATCCGCCTCCTCGGGTGTGGCGTGGGTAAAGCCAAGGTTGGCTGTACAAAGAACATCCCCTTTAAGAACCAGACTGGTGTTGTTGTCCAGCGGCGCGTTCGCCTTGGTGGCTATCAGGATGCGCTGATTGCCATCGGGCGAAAGGACCCATATCTGGTTTAGTAAAATCTCGGATACGTAGATGTTGCCTTTGCCATCCAGTTCGATCCCGTCGAATGCCGAAAACCCGTAAGGCAGAGCCACGGGTTCGCCGGCCGTTCCGTCGTCCTTAATCGGGATCCTGAGCACCCGGGGGTCGCCGTCGGTAACGGCATAGATGTTCTTCTGCTGCTTATCGAGCACGAGATCGTTGACGCCCAGAGGGAATCCCGAGTAAGGCTTCGAGGACCAATTGAGCAGGGGATGCGCTGACCACAAGTCGACCTTTTTCCCATCAGAAGAGATCTTCCAAATTCCCGAGTAGGTGAGGTCGGTCATGTACACGTTGCCGCTAGAGTCGATCGCGACGTCGTCGGGATAGCAGAATGGCCAACCCTCCGCTTTTGTCGCGAGGGCGGTCACCTTTCGGGTCTGAGCGTCGATCTTATAAACCCCGGAGCGGGTTACCGTCGCATCTCGGCAAGCGGGATGGAACGGATCCTCCAAGTCTTTTCTGAAGTCACGTCTCGAGTGGCCGGTGTATGCAACGTAAATGTTGCCAGACTGGTCGAGATCGAGTCCGATCAGGTCTCCCTTCCCGCTCTCTTCCTTCGACGGAACCCATGCGACGTGATCGTAGCTCCCGTTATCCTTAAGCATTACGACTTCGCCAATATGCATAAGGGTCGCGTAGAGGTTGCCGTGCGAATCGACTGCAAGACCCTCGGGCGTGTCCGGAAGCTTGGCTAAGACCCAGGCCTTAAACTGGGCCTCTGCATGCGGAGGGGCGGCAACGAAGAAGAATGCGCAACCTACCAGACAAAACAGAATCTTCAGATGTTCTCCGTAAGGTCGCGATTGAACCATGTTGTCCCCCGGCTATCTCGGCGTTAATTCCCGCTTGACCGCTTCACTGACCGCTTTTCCATCCACACGAAGCCCTTGACTGGCGAAACGGGCCATGACATTTTTCATCACCGTCCCCATGTCCTTCATTGAAGGCGAGCCCATTTCGGCGATCACGGCTTTCACGCCGGCCACGATCTCTTCCTCGCCTGCCGCCTTAGGCATGTAAGCTTCGATCAGCTTGATCTCAGCGGCTTCTTTGTCCGCCATTTCCTGGCGGCCACCTTTGGTGAATTGCTCGACCGATTCTTTGCGCTGCTTGATCAGCGTGCTCAGGACCTGCTGGGCTTCTTTGTCGTCAAGCGGGGCCATCTTGTCGATTTCGCGGTTCTTCAGCGCTGTCTTTACCATGCGCAGAGTGGACAACCGCTGCTCCTCGCGGGCCTTCATGGCGGTGGTGATGTCCTTCTGAATCTGTTCAATCAGGCTCATGGTGGAATTATAGTCTGGCGCAAACCAGACGCAGCAAGCTGCGCCTCTACAGGACTAACGTCTTGCCGGGCGCCGGTGTGGTCTCAGGCAGACGTGCGCCATATCACAGCATTGCACTGGAGGTTCCGGGTAAACTACACAGTACCTTCTCAGAGGAACTTACTCCCATGCTGCGCAAGAACCGTCTTTTCACTCCCGGGCCCACACCTATTCTTCCCGCGGCTCAAACCGCGATGGCCTCGTTTGCCATGCATCATCGCACGGCTGACTTCCGGGCTCTTTATTCTCGCGTGCTGGCTGACATCAAGGACTTCATCGGCACCACGAACGACGTTCTGGTGCTGGCTTCCTCCGGAACCGGGGTGATGGAAGGCTCCGTCTCAAACCTGACCTCGCCGGGAGACAAAGTGCTGGTTCTCACTGCCGGAAAGTTTGGCGAGCGCTGGCGCGATTTGGCGAAGGCTTTCGGATGCGCCGTCGAACTGGTCAGCGTTCCCTATGGCGAGACCTTCGCACTCGATGAGGTTCGGCGGAAGCTTACACCCGACATTCGCGCCGTCTACGTGCAGTCCACCGAGAGTTCCACAGGCGCACGGCATGACGTTAAAGGCATTGCGCGGCTGGTGCGCGATGCGGGCGAAGACACGCTCCTGGTCGTAGATGCGATCACGGGCCTCGGAACGACGCGACTTCGACGTGGACGGGTGGGGCATCGATGTCATCATCGGCGGATCGCAAAAGGCTCTCATGATTCCGCCCGGCCTGGCTTATTGCGCGGTCAGCGAACGCGCCTGGAAGCGCATGGAGACATCCAAGTCCCCACGCTATTACTTCGATTTCCGGAGGGAACGCAAGGCCGCGGCCAAAGGCGAGTCAGCATACACGCCCGCAACCTCGCTGTTCGCGGCGTTGGGAGCTGCCCTCGATTTCATCCGGCAAATGGGCGAGGGCGATCTGGCGGCTGGTCGCAAAGCGCTGGTCGCCAATGCGGAACTCGCATCTGAGATGACGCGCGCCGGCGCGCAGGCGCTTGGACTGAAACTGTTTTCGCCGACGGCTCCGGCGGCTGCGCTCACCGCCATGCAGTCGCCAACCGGCATCGATTCCGGCGCGATTGTAAAGCAATTCCGAGAAGCCTTCGCGGCCGTGGTGGCGAATGGCCAAGGCGAGATGAAAGGTCAGCTGTTTCGCATCGCTCACCTGGGATACTACGATTGTCTCGACACCATTGGGATCCTGGCTGCGCTTGAGCACGTGCTTGCCAGCGTGACCGCACAACCGGTGGAGTATGGCGCGGCGGTTCGCGCTGCTCAGGAAGTGTATGCAAAGTCGGTGCGGGTGGAAGCGATCGCGCGAAGATGAAATTGCCAACACCCGCCACGGATTCCCACCGATCAACACGGGTCAGGGCTACGGTCGGATGTATCATCCGTGAGAATCCGTAGCTGGATTGAACATGAAAATTGTCGTCGCTGAAAAGATATCCGCGTCCGCTGTGGACTTGTTGCGCGAGCCCCGCTGGGTCGTGATTACGCCTGAGCAAATGACCGGCGGCCTCGCGGCGGAGTTGGAATCTGCGGACGCGCTGATCGTGCGCTCCGCGGTACAAGTCAATGCGGAGCTATTGACCAAGGCGCGCAAGTTGCGGGTGATCGGGAGGGCCGGGGTGGGGGTGGACAACATCGATCTCGAGCCTGCGACGCGGCAGGGCATTGCCGTTATGAACACGCCCGGAGCGAACGCAGTCGCGGTCGCGGAGCACACCCTGGCAATGATGCTGGCTCTGGCGCGTCACCTCTGCCGGGCGAACGAGTTAATGCATGCCGGCAAGTGGGAGAAGAAATCTCTGCAAGGTACTGAACTGCGGGGCAAGACGCTGGGTATTGTGGGCCTGGGGCGAGTCGGGATGGAAGTCGCTCGGCGGGCGCGAGCGTTCGGGATGGAAATTATTGCGCATGATCCTTTCGTCTCCGTCGCTGTGGCCAAAGATCACGGCATCGCCATCGCCAAACTCGAAGAAGTCTACGCCGCGTCGGATTATCTGACCTTGCACGTCGGCCTAACTCCGCAGACTACCGGCATGATCAACGCCGAGTCGTTGAAAAAGATGAAGCGCGGAGTACGCCTGGTGAATTGCGCGCGTGGCGAACTGATCGACGAAGCGGCACTCGCGCATGCTTTGAAGCATGGCCAGATCGCGGGGGCTGCACTGGATGTTTTTGTTGAGGAGCCGCTGAAGAACTCGCCGCTCACGGCCCTGGATGCCGTAATTCTCACGCCTCACATCGGGGGCTCAACCCACGAGGCGCAAGAGGCCGTGGGTTATCAGATTGCCCTGCAGGTGAAGGAGTATCTGAAACACGGGGTCATCCAAAACGCGGTCAATGTGCCGTCGGTATCGCACGATGAATATATCGAGCTTCAGCCTTACATTGTGCTGGCCGAGCGGCTGGGATCATTCCTGGCGCAGGTTACGGAAGGAGCGCTGGAGGAAATCTCGCTGGGCTACAGCGGCCATATTGCGGAGTGGAAAACCGAACTGATCCGCAACGGTGCCATCAAAGGCATTTTGAACGAGGCTCTGGAGGAAAAAGCGAATCTGGTGAACGCTGCGGCGATTGCCTCCTCCCGCGGACTGCGCATTCATGAAGACCGCAAGCCTAAGGGCTCGACGGGAGGAGCGGGGAGCGTGCTCTCCATCGCAGTCAAGGCCCAGGCGGAAGAGCATGTCGTCAAAGGTGCGGTGTTGCACAAGAACACACCCCGCTTGCTGCATGTCGATGGCATCGAAGTGGAGGCTCCGCTCGAGCGCAATCTGATTTACCTTCGCAATCGCGACGTGCCCGGCGTGATCGGGAAAGTAGGCACGATTCTGGGCAATCACAAAATCAACATCGCCGACTTCTCTTTGGGCCGGCGCGTGGGGAATGTGAAACCGCGCGAAGCCATTGCAGTGGTGCACGTGGACGGAGTCGTGCCCGAGCCGGTATTGGCAGAACTCAGGAAAGTGCCTGCGATTGAACAGGCGAAGGCTATCCGGTTGTCTTGATCGACCGGAGGGATCATGGGCGGCAGCCATGCCCCTCGCGGTACAATAATTAGTTGGCTGATGTCCCGCGCTTTGTCCTGTTGACGGGCCGCCAAGAGGATTCATGTTCGAAGTCACTGTTGACGACACATTCGCCGCCGGACACTACCTGCGCAATTACAAGGGCAAGTGCGAAAATCCGCACGGGCATAACTACAAGGTGCGGGTTACGCTGGCTGGCAAGGATTTGGATAAAGCGGGGCTGCTGCTCGACTTCAAGGATTTGCGCGAGGTGATGAAGCACGCCATCGAGCGGCTTGACCACCAGATGATCAACGATCTGGAGCCATTCACGATTTTGAATCCGTCGGCGGAGAACCTGGCCAAGTATTTTTACGACCAGGCCAACGAGAAGCTGGAGCGCGTGACCAGTGGGCGAGTGCGAGTGAAGAACGTCACCGTGTTCGAAACCGACACGACCACTGCTACCTATTCGGAGCCGTAGCCCCGTCGATCCAGTTGCCGGCGCTACTCAGCATGCAGATCACCGAGATCTACAAATCGATCCAGGGCGAGTCGACGCATGCCGGGCTGCCTTGCGTATTCGTCCGGCTGACCGGATGCAATCTGCGCTGCTCGTGGTGCGACAGCGAATATACTTTTACCGGCGGACACCGCATGACGGTGGAAGAAATTGTGGAAGAAGTCGAGCATTTGAGCCCGGGCGGACTGGTGGAGATCACTGGCGGCGAGCCCATGCTGCAGGAGCGGGAACTCGTGCCGCTCATGCAGCACTTCTTGCACGATGGCTATACCGTCCTGCTGGAGACCAGTGGCGAGCGTCCGCTTGAGCGAGTGCCGAAGGGCGTGGTCAAGATTGTGGACGTGAAATGTCCAAATTCAGGGGAGCCGGATACTTTTCACATGGAGAACCTGGAGTTTCTGGATCCCGAGGACGAGGTCAAGTTTGTTTTGACTGATCGCAGGGACTATGAGTTCGCGCGGGATTTTGTGATCCGGCATCATCTGGCCCTCCGAGTGAACGCGGTGCTATTTTCGCCGGCGTTCAGCAAGGACTCAGGTGGGGCCCGCGACAGCTCGCACTGTTTGCTTGATCCGCGGGAACTCGCCGATTGGATGCTCGCGGACAACGTTCCAGCCCGCCTGGGATTGCAAATCCACAAGTTCATCTGGGATCCGGCAATGAAGAGCGTGTGAAGATCGTTCATGCTGATTTCCAAATGAACCTGGGCTTAGATTCGTTTCCTTTGTGTACCTTTGTGCCCTTTGTGGTTAAAGCCTTTAAACGCATCAACTACAAAGGACACGAAGGTACACGAAGGAATTCGGCAATCGCAAATTGATGACTGGCCATACATCTCGCGCGGTGGTCCTGCTCAGTGGCGGGATGGATTCCTGTGTGTGCGCGGCGCTCGCGGCCCGGGATTTCAATGTGGCTGCAGTGCACATCCGTTACGGTCAGCGCACCGAGGCGCGAGAATTCAGGGCGTTCCTGGAGATTTGCGATCGCCTGGCTATTCATGACCGGCTGGTGGTTCGAAACCAGGCTTTGCGGGCGATCGGAGGGTCGGCCCTGACTGATCCGGCGATCGCGGTCCCAACGGCGTCGCTGAGTGAGAAAGAGATTCCAGTCACCTACGTTCCCTTCCGAAACGCGCATTTATTGTCCGTCGCGGTAAGCTGGGCGGAGGTCCTCGGAGCAGATAAGGTCTACATCGGGGCCGTGGAACCGGACAGCTCGGGATATCCTGATTGCCGTCCCGCCTACTATCGCGCTTTCAATGAGGTAGTAAGAACGGGGACCAAGGATGGCCGGATCGAAATCATGACTCCATTGATCGCGCTGCGGAAAGCCGAGATTGTGCGCCTCGGCCTTGAAGTGGGCGCTCCCTTCGATTTAACTTGGTCCTGTTACAGCCGGGAAGATCGCGCTTGTGGAGTGTGCGATAGTTGTGTGCTCCGGCTTCGCGCTTTTCAGGAAGCTGGTATTGCGGACCCAGTCCGCTATTGTGAAGCGGTGGAGCAGGTCAAGGTATAGCGGAAGTCGCAAATTCAAGTTCGAGCCGGAGGCAAGGAAAATGAAGCAACGTTTACTGATGCTGGTCCTGGTAGGTTTGATGGCCGCGCTGTGTACTCCCTCAGTGTTCGCCGACGCAACCGGTACGGTGAAAGGCGTCTGCAAGGACGTGAACGGGAATCCGATTGCTGGCGCGCAAGTGGAGTGGGCCAATACGGAAACCGGACGCAAGTATGATCTCAAGACCAACAATCGAGGCGAGTATTTTTCCCTGGGTGTCGTGGCGGGTAAGTACACCGTTACGCTGAGCAAAGATGGCAAGGAGATTTTTCACTTCAACGGATTTAACGTCGTCGCGGACGAAAACACGTTGGATTTCGATCTGAAGAAGGAGATGCAGGCTGTCGCTCAGGGCCAAGGTTTGACTCCGGAACAGGCAAAGCAACAGAAGGAGCTGCAGGAAAAGATTGCCAAGGAAAACAACACCATCAAGACTTTGAATGAGAGTCTCGCGGCCGCCAAGCAGGCCTCCGATGCCGGCGACTATGACACCGCGATAAGCACCATGGCAAAGGCCACGGAAGTCGACCCGAGCCGCGAGTTGCTTTGGGCAAAGCTCGGAGACTATAACCTGAATTCCGCCGCCAAACAGACCGACAGCGCGGAGAAGGCCAAGCGCTACGATGCCGCCGCCGCCGCCTTCCAGAAGGCGCTGGACCTCAAACAAAAGGCGCTCGAGGCCGATCCCAGTAAGAAGAATGCGGACGCGAACAAGCAGATGGCGGCGTTCTATAACAATCTGGGTAAGGCCGATGCCCAACTCGGTAAGACCGAAGACGCGGTTAAGGCTTATAACCAGGCCGCCCAACTGGACCCCGCCGGCGCCGCCCAGTACTACTTTAATCTGGGTGCGATCCTTACCAACGGAGGGAAAGTTGACGATGCCATCGTGGCCTTCGACAAATCAATAGCCGCTGATCCCAACAAGGCCGCAGCCTACTATTGGAAGGGCGTCAACCTGATTGGTAAAGCTACCACCAAGAAAGACGCAAAGGGACAAGACATGATGGTCGCTCCCGAGGGCACCGCGGAAGCATTTAACAAATACCTCGAACTTGATCCTACCGGACAGTTCGCGCAACCCGCCAAGGACATGCTGGCTACGATCGGCGCCACCGTGGAAACTCAGTTCGGAAAGCCGAAGGCAACCAAGAAAAAATAGCTTCTCCGCCTTCCCTGCCCTTCCAGGGCGGCCCCGAGGCCGCCCTTTTTCCTTGCCTGCAAGGATGAGAATCGGCTACCGCCGTAGCCTGCTCGCGCCCACATTACGAAAGGCCATGCACATGGCGTTCTTCGTGGAATCCGTCGGCAGTTTTCGCTAGAGTAAAGTTCAGGCACGACTCACTTGGGACTCGGGCTCCCCTGCTCGCGCCTTACCTCCCTCAGAAATGAAGCTATGGCTGCGCCGGGTACTGCGCCAATCTCGGTTGTCATTGAAGCGTCCATGGAGTCGGGCGGCGTGGCCACACATGCGCTCCTAACCTCTATCCTGAGCGCGAATGATCAAGTCAGCGATCTCATTTTTTCCCCTGGCCGGCTGCCGCAGGTGCAAATCAATGGTGAACTGATAGGTGTACAGGGTCGCGGACTCCGTCCGTTCACCGCCGACGATACTCGCCGCATTGCCTCCGATCTGATCGGTGAAAACAAGCAGGCGATTGGTATCTTGCGGGAGCAGGGTTTCTGCGATGTGTCCTACGGGCTCCCAGGGGTTGCCCGTTTCCGGGTTAACGTCTTCATCCAACGTGGTAGTTGCGCCGTGGTGATGAGGGTCATTGCCACCTCGATTCCTGCACTGGCTTCGCTTGGCTTACCACCGCAATTGGGAGAAGTGGCCAGCCTTCGCGATGGCATCGTCCTGGTGACGGGGTTGCGAGGCGCAGGAAAGTCCTCGACATTGGCGGCGCTGCTCGACAGCATCAACCAGCGCCAAGTTTGCCACATCATCACGATCGAAGATCCAATCGAGTTCCTGCACAATCACAAGCGGGCCACGGTTCACCAGCGCGAGTTGCACAGCGATACTCCCAGCATTGCGCTGGCTCTGCGCGCGGCCTTGCGGCAATCCCCGAACGTGATCCTGGTGGGTGAGATGCGCGACCGCGATACCATGGAAATGGTTCTGGAAGCCGCTGAAACCGGTCATCTTGTGCTTACCAGCTTGAATACCGCCAGCGCGGCGAAAACCGTGGAGCGTATCGTAAACGCATTTTCCGCGCCCGAACAGGCATCGATCCGCAGCCGCCTGGCCAGAACCTTCCGCTACATCGTTTCGCAACGATTGATTCCGCGCAAAGATAAAATTGGCCGAATCGCTGTTGTCGAGATCGTTACATCCCATCCGCGCACTCAGGCTTGTATTGAGTCGAATGATTTCTCGGGTCAGAATCTGCTCCAGACCATGAGGGACGGAGTCAGCGAGGGCATGCAGCATTTCGATGCCGAAATCGAGAAACTGGTACGCGCTGGAGTCGTGGATTCCGATGCCGGACTGATGTACGCGTCCAATCCCCAGGAATTGCGGCAAACCCTGCAAAGGTAACTCTTTCCCGTAGGGTTCGGATCTTTTGACCCAGTCAGGCCCGCGCCGGCAATCCAAAGTTGAAAATTCCAAGCTTCCCTGTCGTATCATTTCCTCCATGTCCACCCCCGTGTCAGCTCCCATCCTGAGCTTCGAACAAGCCCGGCACGTGGTTGAGGAGCACGCTGCAACCTTGCGTCCCCGGGGCAAGGAACTAGTGGAACTGCTCGACAGCCCGGGCCAGGTTCTGGCCGAACCGCTGCTCGCGGATCGCAACTTCCCTCCCTTCCCGCGAGCCACCAGGGATGGCTACGCAGTGCGCTCTGCTGACCTGGCTTCACTTCCCGCGAAGCTCAAGGTCATCGGTGAAATCAAAGCTGGGGGAGCGGCGGATGTGAGGCTCAACATCGAGTCCGGGCAGGCAGCCGCGATCATGACCGGAGGGCCGGCGCCGCCGGGCTCTGATGCGGTCGTGATGGTCGAGTACACATCGCGAGATGGCGATCAGGTGGCGATCACAAAGGGAATCGCCGCCGGAGACAATATTGTGCCCATCGCCTCGGAGGCGAAGCGAGGAGACAGGCTGCTTTCCCCGGGCCTATGGCTCGATCACGCAGCGATTGCCGTGGCTGCATCGGTGGGAAGGTCGCGTCTGCTGGTGTATTCGAAGCCTCGCGTCGCCGTACTCGCCACCGGCGATGAAGTAGTCGACATCGATGTGCCTCTCGCCCCGAACCAGATTCGTAATTCCAATACGTACTCATTAGCTGCGCAAATCCAGGCTGCGGGCGGTGAGCCTATGTTGTTGCCCATTGCCCCGGATGAACCGCACCGTCTCCGCGAACTGATCGCAGACGGCTTCGAGTACGATCTGCTCCTGCTCACTGGCGGAGTCTCGATGGGCAAGTATGATCTGGTGGAACAAGCACTGGCAGAGTTCGATGCGGAATTTTTCTTCACCGGAGCCCAGATTCAACCGGGACGGCCGGTGGTATTTGGACGAGTACCGTGTGGCGCGGGCGCCCCCGCCCGCGAGGAGGCTTCAGCCCTGCCCGACCACACATATTTCTGCGGCCTTCCAGGAAACCCCGTGTCCACGATGGTGACCTTCGAGCTTTTCGCCCGCCCGCTGCTGGAAGCTTTGGCAGGCATGACGCCGCGAAAGTTGGCTTTCCTGCACGCCAAGTTGAAGTCGGAGATCAAGACCAAGCCTGGACTGAAGCGTTTTCTGCCCGCGATTCTCTCCGGTGAATTTGAGCATGCTGTGGTCGAATTGGTACCCTGGCAAGGGTCGGGAGACATTGCTGCCACGGCCCGGACGAACTGCTACATTGTGATTCCCCACGATCGAGAGCGGATCGCTGCAGGCGAATGGGTACCAGTCCTGATGCGATAAGATCGCGAGTGCCCCGGCAGGATGTCGGCGCCAGCACTCGCGCCCGCTGCTGCAACGCGCTACTCCAGACTATAATTCGCCAACAGATGGCTCTCGCCCCTGGGACAAAACTCGGCCCCTATGAAATCGTCGCGCCTCTCGGCGCGGGCGGCATGGGCGAGGTGTACCGCACCCGCGATCCGCGGTTAGGCCGCGAAGTCGCCATCAAAGTCCTGTCCACCTCCTTCTCTCGCGATCCTGAACGCCTTCGGCGGTTTGAGCAGGAAGCGCGAGCTGCAGGCGTACTTAACCACCCCAATATCCTCGTGGTCTACGACGTTGGCGCCTACGATGGCACTCCCTACCTTGTGACCGAACTACTTGAGGGAGCAACCCTGAGAGACCGTTTACGTGACGACGCCCTGCCACCTCGGAAGGCGGTGGACTACGCAGTTCAAATCGTGCAGGGATTGGCGGCCGCCCACGACAAAGGAATTGTTCATCGTGACTTAAAACCGGAGAATATTTGGATCTGCGGCGATGGGCGCGTCAAGATTCTGGACTTCGGTCTGGCGAAGGTGACCGAAGCGGAATTCGAAGCCACCGTGACCACCCTCGAAGCCCTGCCGCAAACAGAGTCCGGAGTGGTAGTGGGTACAGCGGGATACATGTCGCCGGAACAGTTGCGCGGGCAGAAGGCCGACCGGCGCTCGGACATCTTCAGTTTTGGCGCGGTACTTTACGAGATGCTCTCCGGGCAAAGCGCTTTTCGCAGAGCTACCGCAGCAGATACTGCAAGCGCCATTTTGAAGGAAGAGCCTCCGGATCTGCTTACAACCGGCCGCAATATTCCCGCGACCCTGGACCGCATCGTTAAGCATTGCCTGGAGAAGAATCCGGAGGAGCGTTTTCAGTCGGCGCGCGACCTGGCATTCCATCTCTCATCATCGCCTTCGGATTCGAGTGTGACGCGACCGGCGGCCATGTCAGAAAAAGGAACTACATTTCCCGCACCCCGTTGGATGATCGTGTGTCTTGCAATGGCAATCGCAGCCGGGGGCGCGTGGTGGTATCGGGGGAAGCTACAATCTAAGCCTGCGGCGGTAAAGTTTCTGCGCCTCAGCGATTTCGCGGGCATGGAAGACAGTCCAGCGTTCTCGCCGGACGGCAAGTCGGTGGTCTTCGTCAGCGATTCGACCGGCTCAAGGCAGATCTGGATCCGCTTGCTGGCAGGGGGGCCGCCGCTTCAGCTCACCCATGGCGCCGGCGACCACCTCGAACCCAGATGGTCACAGGATTCAGCAGCCGTCATTTACTACACTCCCCCTCCAGAAGGAGACGCACAAGGCACGCTATGGGAAGTGCCCGCCTTGGGCGGCGGCCCCCGTCGCCTCGTTTCCGCCATGAGTGGCGCCGATGTGAGTCATGACGGTAAGCGGTTGGCATTTTTCCGCCTCAACGCCAGGCAGATGGAACTGGTGAGCTCCGATCGCGACGGATCGAACCCAAGAGTCGTGACGCAAGCGGTTGCTACCTTCAGTTATCGGCAACCGCGCTGGTCCCCCGATGACAGCACGATCGCGTATGTGCACAGCGCAGAAAACTGGGCTGACGACATTTACACCGTGTCAGCGGCGGGCGGCTCTCCCCGGCTGGTTACACACGATGGCACGCTGATGAGCGGATTAGCATGGCTGCCGGATGGCTCTCACCTGCTCTATAGCTCAGCGCGTGGGAGCACCCTGCTGTACCTTCCGACGCTGCATCTGTGGTTGATTTCAGCGTCAGGCGGAGAGCCTCGGCAACTGACCTTTGGCGAATCAGGGGATGAGAACCCCGATGTGGACCCCAGCGGACGAATCCTGATCAGCCGCAAGCAAATGCACTACGACATCTGGAAATTTCCCGTGGGTGGCGATCCTGCGGAGAATGTGCGCCGAGGGGTACGCATCACTCACCAGACGGGGCAGGTACAGACTCCGACCCTCGATCCGAAGGACCGCGAAGTCGCGTACCTGTCGGATAACGGTGGCCATGGCAATCTTTGGATACAGCATTTAGCAAGCGGCGAGACGCGTCAGATTACTTACGAGAAAGATCCTGGCGTCGTCATGGGAGTTCCGATCTGGTCGCCTGACGGAAATTCCATTATCTTTGCCACAAATCAACCGTCGGTGCGCGGGCGGGATATTCGGTATTGGCTTATCCATCCCGACGGAGGCGGGCCTCATGTTGTTCTCAAATTGGGGGCCTGGGCGGCCTGGTCGGGCGATAGCAAGTGGCTTTACTACTCCGAGTCGTCGCCGGTACAGGCAACCGGCAGTTTCCGGCTGATGAAGATTCCCGTCGAGGGTGGCGATGCAGTGCTGGTACGCACCGATAACGCGCGCGGGCCGGCGGTAGCGCCCGACGGAACCGCGCTGTACTATATCGTCCCGCTGCAAAACCTGAACGGCTCGCTCGATTACGAACTTCGTGTAGCTCGTCCCGAAAACGGTCCCTCGACCTTGCTGGCGCGAATCTCCGGTGAGCGGGTGCCCCTCTGGCAAGGCCTGCATCCCGTGGTCTCCAGAGACGGGAAATGGCTGGTCATGCCGCTGGATGGCAACCTGGGGACCGACATCTGGGTAGCCTCGACTGCGGATGGAAAACTGACGCGGATCACGGATTTTGGCCAGAAGCGCACATTCATTGCGCGCCGTATCTCGTGGTCGTCGGACGGGCAATGGGTGTTTGCGGCGGTAGGCGAAGGCGATGCCGATATCGTACAAATGGACGGACTTCTGCCATAGAGCCGTGCGACACGGGCACCTCACCCGCAAGCCCAGGAGGGCAGGCGCTGCACCATCGCGGTCTCGGCAGCGTAGCTATCGTGGCGGCGTTGCAGCGGTGCTGAGTTGGAAGACTTGCACCCGCGCGTTCCCCGTATCCGCGACATAGATGCGGTTGTCCGCATCGACCCACAATCCTCCGGGTAGACGAAACTCTCCAATTCTGCTGCCGATTTGCCCAAACGTCCCCATCGACGTTCCATCCGGCCTGTACGTGCCGATAGTGGCCCCGTCAACATAGCTGATGTAGATGTCTCCGTCCCTGTCTACGGCCAACCCGTTGTTTCTATCAACGCCGGGGGCCAGGCGATAGCTGCTAACGCGGTTGCCGTCGAAGTCCAGGACCTGAATGCGTGACTGATCCGTATCCAGCACCACAATTCCGTGATCGCTCACAGCGATCTCCGTTGGAGATACGAATTCTCCGCCGCCATTTCCATTCCTGTCCCTGCCTACCCGCTTCAGAACGTTGCCTTGCAAATCGAGGATGAAAACCAGGTTTCGCGGAGTATCGGTAAGGTACAAACGGCCTGCCTTCTGGTCAATTGCGATCCCGCTTGGACCTGAATACATGCTTTCGCCGTGGAAATTCCCGATATAGCGGAGAAATTGCCCGTGCTGGTTATATACCAGCACCATTCCGCGATCGGAATCGGCGATGTAGATGTTGTCTTCGGCATCGACTGCGACTCCCGCCGGCAAATGCAGTCTGCGACCGTGGTCACCCAGAATACTGAACGAAGTCTTGCCGTTGGGATCAAGCACATGGACCGCCCGCTGGTCCGGATCACTGATGATGACCCGCAGCTTGGAGTCTGCTGTAACCTGATGCGGGGCACCCATGACCCGGGCTGGCCCATAGGCAAATGTCACTATTTCATCGCGAATATTTGCCGGTTTGGACTTAGGTTGTGCAATCTTCGTGGCATGCACCGGGGTTTCAAAGTCTTCCACGACCCTGCGAGCAGGACGCAGCATCCACCCGGGAGCCGCGACCTGCTTGGCGTCCTCACCGAGACCTGAAGTGGGTCGCGAGGTTGCTCCCAGCTTTTCAAGAGCGCGAGAAAACTTCGACGTCTTCGTGTAGGTCGCATTAGCGCAGAATGTTCCGACATACTCCAATTCACGACCGCCGCCAAGGTCCACTCGTGGGTAGGCGCGACTATTCTGGGAAGGAGGCTCAAGGCGCAATGCCGCGTACGGGCTTGTAACCGCCGCTACCGTGTCCTCATGCGGCTCACTGTACGTAGACGGGATCAGAAGGACCGACAAAACAAGCCCAACCACAATCGGCAGGCCGGCACCTGCCGTGTACGCGCCGATGCGGAGAAACAACCGCCAACAATGCGGCTCCTTGGGCATGGGCTACTCTCCTTCCCATGCGGTCAAACTGAATTAAATGAGAGGAGGGGGAATCCTCTGCGAGACACTACCAAAGCATTCTCGCTCTTGTGCCCAGCGCTTGTCAGTGACCGATGTCGCAATGGGATGTGACAGTTGGGGGGCCGCACCGACCATGCGATAAAAACAGCTTTGCGGCCGATTGGCAGCGACTTCCGCGAGCTGCCCCTGGATGACGGCCATGCGGGGCGATAGGAGATAGCTTCTAGTAAGATAGTTGCTTCGGATGCCAAAAAAGCTCTCCCATTACGATCGTTCCGGACGAGCCAGAATGGTCGACGTTTCCCCAAAGTCCCCGACCAGGCGCGAGGCCGAGGCCAGTGCATTTGTGGTCCTGAAGCCCAAGGTGCTTAAAGCATTGCCCAGGAATCCCAAGGGCGACCCGCTGGAAGTGGCGCGGCTTGCTGGAATCATGGCCGCGAAGCGGACTTCCGATCTGATTCCCATGTGCCATCCCTTGCCGCTTTCGCACGTTGATGTGCAGATGCTGCTATGCGAGAATGGCGTCGCGATTGCCTCCAAAGTTTCAACCACAGCGGTGACGGGCGTGGAGATGGAAGCTCTGGTGGCTGCCAGCATTGCCGCACTCACCGTGTACGATATGTGTAAGGCCCTCGATAAGGGCATCGAGATTCGCGAGATAGTGCTGGAGCGGAAATCCGGCGGAAAAAGCGGCGATTACAGCCGCGCCCGCAAGAAGAAATAACGCGCGCCATGGCGAACAACGTCCGGCTGTTGCTGGTGGATGATAATCCGATGGTGTTAGGGCTGCTCCGCGGGGCATTGACTCCGCTCGCCATGGTCATTACTGCAACCGACGCAGCCGATGCACTTCTTAAAGCCGTCGACGATCCTCCCGACCTGCTGGTGTGCGACTACCGCATGCCGGGGATGGATGGCCGCCAGTTGGTCGAAAAACTAAGGAGCCGCCCGCGCACCGGCGGAGCAGCCGTCATCCTCGTGGCCACCAAGACCGATATCAGCGAAAAGCTGAGTACGCCCGATTTTCCGGTGGACGATTTCGTCGAGAAACCTTTCTTTCTGAGAGAAGCCACGCAGCGCATCAAGCGTGTGATCGACAAGATTGCGCTGGAGAAGATGGCCAAGACTGCTCCTTCCGATGGAGTGCTGCGCGGCAGCTTGTTGCAGATGAACGTGATCGACCTGGTCCAGTCGCTCGAAATGGGCCGCAAAAGCTGTTCCCTAACGCTCACCAACAAGGACGACAAATGTGAGCTGTATTTCAGCGAAGGCCAGGTCACGCATGCCGCGTATGGTTCGCTGAAGGGCGATCCCGCAGTATTCAAGGTGCTGCGCTGGACAGACGGAAATTTCCAAGTCAATTTCGAAGGCAAAACCACACAGCAGACGACCACGCTTAATACCCAAGGCTTGCTGATGGAAGGCTTGCGCCAACTCGACGAAGCCCAGCGCGACGGCGGAAAACCGGCAGCAGAGGAGGAAGAAGATGTCCTCCTCGATTCCTGAAGGGCTGACCTCCGCTGTCGTCACGGTCAGCGATTCCTGCGCGCGTGGGGACCGCACCGATCTCTCCGGCCCGGCGGTTGGAGACCTCCTGAGAAAAAAGAATTTTGCGGTCATCGGGACCGAAGTCGTTCCCGATGAGCAATCGGAGATTCAGAAGGCAATTGCCTACTGGGTACAGGAAGCGCGCCTCGTAGTCACCACCGGTGGGACCGGCGTCGCCGAGCGCGACGTCACTCCCGAAGCCACACGCGCCGTCTGCGAACGTCTGTTGGAGGGCGTTGCCGAACGCATGCGCTTCGAAGGCGCAAAGAAGACGCCTTTGGCGGCGCTCAGCCGGGGTGTCTGTGGAGTGCGGGGAAAGTCATTGATTCTCAATCTGCCCGGAAGTCCCACGGGCGCCGTGGAGTCGCTGGAGGCTGTGATTGACCTACTGCCCCACGCGCTGCAGGTGCTGAGCGGGAACACCAAGCACGAGTAGAGACCTAGCTAGCTATCCATCGTCCACCACGCATTTCGCGTACACTCTTAGTCTTACATTTTGAACACCATCAAGCACATCCTTTCCCGCTACACGGCGTTCCTGTGGGCGTTGCTGAAACCCCTGGGCGCGTGGGGCGTGCTGGCGATTGCCGCGCTCGACGGCGCATTCCTGGGTCTTCCCATGGACGCAGTCGTTGCCAGCTACGTCTATCAGGACCGGGCGCGATTCCTGCTTTACGCTTTCATGGCGTCGGTGGGGTCGGCACTCGGCAGCATCGTGATTTACGGGATTGGCTACAAAGGTGGCGAGGAACTGCTCAGAAAACGCATTCCGCCGGAGCGTTTCGAAAAGATTCATGCGGCCTTCGACAAGCATCCTTTCTGGAGCCTGATGCTGCCCGCAATGTTGCCGCCGCCGACGCCCTTCAAGCTGTTCGTGCTGGCTGCAGCTGTATCGGAGATGGGGTTCGTTCGCTTCCTGCTGGCCATCTTTTCCGGACGCATGGTCCGGTTTCTGCTGCTGGGTGTGCTGACCATCAAGTTCGGCCCGGACGTCGTACACGTCTTCGGGCTGCTATTCCGCGAACATCTCTACCTGGTTTTGCTGGTGGTGGGAGTGGGTCTCTTAGCCTGGCTCATGCATCGGATGCGCGAGGGCAAGAGCAGAAACTCCGCGAAGGGTCAAAAACTGAAACGCGGCGCATGAGACATTCTCTGCGCCGCGGAAAGTCTTAAGTTTTGTCTTACGCGGCCGCCGCGTGATCGCCTTCTTTGTGGAAGGAATGGGTCACGGCATGCACAGCTACCGGGGTTGCAAACATGACAAGCGTAAAGAAAAGATCGCCGGCCAGCGCGTTACGGAAAAATGGCAGCCCCATCGCATAGGCAGTCATCAGCCCGCCAAGATTCTTCGGATACATGTTCCAGCAAGCCCAGGTCGCAAAATTGCTGAGCAGGAAGAACGAAACCGAGCCGGCCAAAGCCGTGCCCACCAGCCGGACGGGCTTGGGGTTATCGCGGAGATAAATTCCCAGCCACAGCATGCCCGCATACCACACCCAGCTCGCGAAGTGATCCCAGGAAAAGGGGTAGGAGTAAATTACCTTGGTCAGCACCACATCCGAAACGGCCAGCAGCACAAACGGGATCCAGAGCTGGCGGCGTGAACCGCGGGCTCCGAAGAACAACAGAGCGCCTGCGACCGGCGTAAACATCCAAGGATGGGGCATGAACCGGACTGCGACCGCGAACAGCACGAACAAATAAGCCAGCATGATGGATCACCTCAGTATTCAAGAACTCTGAACAAAGATTGTGGCCTGTGGGGGCGTCGGCGTCAAGTCAAAGGATCGTTCCCCAGCTTCCCGTGCGGTCAAAGGCGCTTGTCTTCTTCTAGTTTCTAGTCAGCGCCCCCCTTGCGCTTGCCGAAATACTCTCCAACCACGTGCAGGTTGCGATCCAGTTCGACGGTAGCCGATAGGACGCTCCCACCCGTCCGGCCAGGCTGCTGAAAGCGCAAATCCTTGAAGCGAACCAGGTAGCCCCGCTCTCCCGATTCCAGAGGCTCGGTCTCTGTGATGGGATACTGGGCCCAGTCGAGATAGACGCGTCCGAGGTAGGATCGCTTGGCTGCGAGCGTCACCGGCGTTTCCTCCGGCTTATATAGAATCTGCATCGCGCCGTCAGGATCGACTTCGGGAGTGGCCGAATTCACCATCATTGTGGCGTAGAAGTTCCGGGTTTCAACCACGCCGACCCATTGCAGCGGACTCCACCACAAGGGAAACGCCGAGGCACGGATCGGACTTGCACTCTCGTAGGTCCGGGCTTCGAGCGCGTTTACCGCGCGCCGATGCTCGTAGTCACGCACACCCCATAGCGCGACCACGCCCAACAATGCGAGCGTGGCTCCCCAGCGGCCTCCGGGCTGCTTGCGGCGGACGCCGATCTCGCGGTCGATGAAAGAGAAGAACGCAGGCACCACCAATCCGGCGGTCAGCAGAAGCAGCATGATGGGTTCGACGATGAAGACGATGTCCCACGAATACCATCGCTCGGAGAACGGCCAGAACGGGCGCACGCCGTAGTTATTGGTGAAGTCGAGCAGGATGTGGCTCAATCCTGCGAGATAGGCGAAGCCGAAAAGCAACCCCCAGCGCGGCGGCAAATTCGGATCTTTGACCTTTCGTCCCCGCAACCGCCAAATTACATACATGAAGCCGACTACAACGGCCGATACCAGCGCGATGCCCAGAAATGAATGAGTGAAGCCGCGATGGTGAGCAAAGGCAAACACCGAGCCATGGAATCTCCCCAATACGTCAAGATCAGGGGCTTCGGCTGCCAGCGTGACCGTCGCGGTGGCGAGTGCCGTCTTGCGATTCAGTCCGGCTCGCCCCATGCAGGCGCCGGTCAGAAAGTGAGTAATGGGTTCCAAAGTCTACGAAGGCCTTGTTCGTGGTCTGAGTTAGTGAGAATACATCACTCTGTCGATCCAGGGCGAACGAACCGAAACGTTGCATGCGGATGGGGCATTGGATCCAGTTCCTCAACTTGGAGCCGGAGAAGGAATTCGGCGTATGATCGCAGCTTGCAACATCGGGATCCAAAACGTCGGTTGCGCTGTTAAACAGGAGTCCCGTCTATGCTGAGAAGTGTCATTGCCGTTCTAGCCGGATATCTGCTGTTCGTCGGGGCAGCGGCGGCGTTCTTTGCCGTCTCTGGACACGACCCTCACGATCGTTCCAGCTTAGTTTTTATGTTGCTAGGCACTCTGTATGGAATGATTTTTGCCGGGCTCGGCGGTTTTTTGTCGGTATCGCTGGCGACCAGACAGAAGTTCGAACATGCCTTTGCAGTGGCATTCTTAATCGCGGTAAGCGGGGCGGCTGCGATCATTGGGCGTACCGGAGGTCCGGTCCTGCCGCAGCTCGCCGGCTTGCTCACGATGGCGCCCATGGCAATGCTTGGAGGGTACCTACGGCTCCGGCAGCTCCGCTCTCGGAAAGCATAACCGCTTAAGGCGCCAGCAGGTTCACGGTCTCTTGAGTGATCGTAATCTCTGCCGGCAGTGTTCCCAACAGCTCTCCGTCGGCCTCCACATATATCCGTGAGCTTGCTGCGGAGCCCGGAGGTGGCGCCAACGATCGGCAGACCGCGCCCGCGCTGTGCACCAGTTCGATTCCGGGAACTTTCCAATCAGTCCCGAAGAGTCCGCGCAGCACATATCGCAGATACGCCACACGGCTGCGAGTGTAGAAGAGCACCAGGCGAAGGTCGTCGCGTTCGAGTGATGCGCCGGGGGCGAGTTGGCGCAGGACTCCGCCAAAGTCACGAATACGGACGGCCAGCAATTGTGAAACCTCCGCGCGGCGAGTTCGACCTTCCTCCGGGAACTCTACCGCAAAATTCTCCATCCTGTGGGTCAGCCACAAACGAATCGCGGTGGCGCAGTAAGAAGCCATACCAAGCCGTTGCTTGGCGAGCGGACTCAGGCTGTAGAACACGTGCGCGTCCACTCCGATCCCCACCGTGACGGTGAAATATCGCGAGCCAGGCTTCCCGGTGAAATCCTGGTAGTCAATCTTGCCGACTGCAACGCTGCGAGGCTTCGCGGTCAGAGCGGCCTGAGCCGCGGCCGCTGCGGAAAGAGGCAATCGCAGATCGTGCGCCAGCGAATTCGCAGTGCCCAGGGGAATGATGGCTAACGCAACCTGAGTGCCTACCAATGCCTGCAATACGTCGTGAGCCGTGCCGTCGCCGCCGCAAGCAAAAACGGTATCGCAGCCGTCGGCTATGGCTTGCCTGGCTTGATCGGTGGCATCGGATGCGGCGCGCGTCGGCGCGGCCGTGGCTTCGACTCCAGAGTTGCGCAGGACTGAGAGCGCCGCCTCTACATCCGCCAGGCGGCTTCCGCGGCGGGGGCCGGAGAGCGGGTTGTAGAGCAGCATGGCTTTGCGCATTGGTCAGGGAGATTGTACGGTAATGATGTGAGCACCCCCGCACGAATCACGTGGCGACAGCCGCCTCGGCTGTCCGGCTTTAGCGAAGCTCAACCGTCCAGCATTGTATCCGCGGTGGAACTGTGGTGCTAAGAGCCGCAGCCAGATTTTCAGGGGCAGCTTTCGCTGTCTCAAGTTCAACTAGCGCTCCGCACGGGTGAGGGCGCCCGCGCCACATGATCCATGTGAATCCTCGCCTATAATCTTTTTCGATGGCCACAGCAGCCAAGAACATCGAAGCACTGCGCGACAGGATCCGGCACCACGAATACCGCTACTACGTTCTCGACGATCCGGAGATCAGTGACGGCGAGTTCGATCAACTGATGAACCAGTTGAAGAAGCTTGAGGCCGAGCATCCCGCGCTGATTACCCCCGATTCCCCTACTCAGCGTGTCGGAGGCAAGCCCCGCGAAGGCGTGGTCAAGGCAGCGCATTCTTCGCCCATGCTTTCGCTGGACAACACCTACAACGTGGAAGACTTGCGTAACTGGGAGCGGCGCGTCCACGAACTCAGCGGACGCAACGACATTGATTACGTCTGCGAACTCAAGCTGGACGGCATGTCGCTGGCATTGCACTACGAAGATGGCAAGCTGGTACGCGGCATTACGCGCGGCGACGGCACGATCGGCGAAGATGTGACGTTGAATGTGCGCACGGTACGCTCCATTCCGCTTTCCATTCCGAAGGAGAAACTCAAGAAGGCGGGCATTCCCGCGAACTTCGAAGTCCGCGGAGAAATGCTGATGCCCCTCGCCGCGTTCCGAAGGATGAACGAAGACCGCGAGGAGAAGGGGCTCTCACTATTTGCCAACCCGCGCAATGCGACCGCCGGAACCGTCCGCCAGTTGGAGCCCAGCATCGTCGCGCAGCGGCGGCTCGACTATTTTTCCTACATGCTGCTGCAGGATGGGCGGACATTCTTCGATCGGCATTGGGAAACTTTGAACGCTCTGGATGCCGCTGGATTCAAGGTCAATGCCAGCAAAAAGCTGGCCAAGAACTTTGAGCAGGTTTGGGCTTTCATCGAGCAGCAAGAGACCATGCGGGAAAAGCTGCCCTATGAAATCGATGGCATCGTGGTCAAGGTCGATCGAACCGCGCTGCAGGACGAACTCGGCTACACCGGCAAAGCACCGCGTTGGGCGATCGCATATAAATACGCGGCCCGCGCGGGCATCACGCAAATCGAAGGAGTATTGGTGCAAGTCGGGCGGACTGGCAAACTGACTCCTGTCGCAATGTTGAAGCCCGTACCCATTGGTGGGACCACCGTCAGTCGCGCCACTTTGCACAACATGGACGAGATCGAGCGCCTGGGTGTGAAGATCGGCGACTGGGTCGAGGTCGAGCGCGGCGGCGATGTGATCCCGAAAGTCACGCGCGTGGTCGAGGACAAGAACCACCCGCGCGGCCACAAGTTATTTCACATGCCGGAGAAGTGTCCCGTGTGCGGCACGAAGGTGGTTCGCACCGAGGGCGAAGTGGACTACCGCTGCGTCAACGCCAACTGCCCGGCCAAGGTACGGGAAACTATTCTCCACTTCGCTTCGCGCGGCGTAATGAACATCGACGGAATGGGCGAGGCGCTGGTGAACCAGCTCAGCGACCGCGGGCTGGTCAAGAATGTCGCCGATATTTACAAGCTGACAAAAGCTGACCTGCTTTCACTGGAGCGGATGGGCGAGAAGTCGGCGCAGAATGTGCTCGATGAGATCGAAGCTTCCAAGAAACTGCCTCTGGAGCGGGTGATCTACGGGCTGGGTATGCGTTTTGTGGGCGAACGGACCGCGCAATTCCTGGCGGAGCATTTCGGATCGATGGATGCGCTCATGAATGCCAGCGAAGAAGAACTCCAGCAGGTCAACGAAGTCGGACCCCGGATCGCGCAGAGTATCGAGGAATTCTTCCGGGAAAAGAAGAACCGCGAACTGGTAGAGGGGCTGCGCACAGCCGGTTTGACCTTTACTGGAACGAAGAAAGAACGCGGCACGAAACTGGCTGGGAAAACATTCGTCCTTACCGGCACGCTTACTCGTCCCAGGGATCAGGTCAAGAAGATGATTGAGGACGCGGGCGGACGAGTTTCCGGTTCCGTCAGCAAGAAAACCGATTACGTGGTCGCCGGTTCTGATGCCGGCTCGAAACTCGATAAAGCCAAGGAATTGGGAGTAACCGTGATTGGCGAACAAGACTTGGACAGGTTACTTGGCGGTTGATCCCAGCTCGCACCACCTTTGTGTAACTTGATGTCCTTGGTGGTTATTGCTCTTCTTAAACAAACCCATAACCACAAAGGACACAAAGGATTTAGTCGTCCTTACAAAAACTTACAAAGTGTTGACATTCTTGTGACAACCCCACATCCGCCTCGACCTAATCTCGACCGAACTGGTCACCACCGACCGGCGGTGTTGTGTTTCCTGTGGGTCTCTAGGCGGCCAATGTTTTCGAGACGCTAGCGGGAGGAGTTCTTGACATTCGCCCTCAGCGCAGCTTCGTGGAGATGCGCATAGGCGCATAGGGAGCATCGCGGCCCGGTATTTTCGGACTTGCGATTGTGCGCTTTTGCGTTCGCGGCGTTCATCCTGGGCGAGGTTTTTGCCCTTCAATTCTCGCTCAGGATGACACCGGTGATTGGAGCGCAGCTCTTGATCCGCTCGTAGGTAACGTCCAGAGCTCTCCGGCAGGATTCGCGTCTCCCCAACCACCGAAACAAAATTCGCATCCGCCACCCAGCGTGGCAGCACGTGCATGTGGATGTGTCCAGCCACCCCGGCTCCCGCGGCCTTGCCGATATTCATCCCCAGATTCACGCCGTCCGGAGCGTAAAGCCTGACGCAGAACGTGCTCCATTCTCTGCGACAAGATCCATCATTTCGTGAGCCGCCTCGACCGGCAGTTTCTGCAATTCATCGAGATGCGCGAAGGGCACCACCATGACATGACCCGGCGTATAGGGATACGTGTTCAGCACGATGTAGCAGTACTCGGCGCGGTGCACGATGCGGGCTTGCGCATCATCGCCAGATTTGGGAAGGTCGCAAAAGATGCAGCCAGCGGTTTTGTCGCCGGCGGTGACATAGGCGTAACGCCACGGGGTCCAAAGATAGTCCATCGCAGGGCAGAGTAGCAGATAGCGGGCGGTTTCGAAACTCCGGATCAGCCTCGCGCTCCCGGAATCCGCCCTCAGGCTTAGGCGGCCGAAAACCCGCTTTTAACACAGCTTTAACCAAATTCTCAGTTTGGGGTTTGACACTGTTTGCAAGCGGTTGCTATAGTCGAAGAGGTTCCCTTTTGGACGCGGGTTCGCTATTTGGAAACGTCCGACCGCTGGGATTGTTCAGGTCCGTCCGCCAGGGCGGGCTCCACACAACCTAAGACTCACGCCAGCTGTCCGCTGAAACCAGTTCCCGCATCCTTCGCGCACGCGCGAGTACACCAGAGAGGCATAAACCTTGTTTGACGACAACACTCCCCACAACCAGGATTCAGCAACCACAACCCTAACCGAGCACCTTGAGGCTCCCCCGGAAGCTACGGACACCAGAGGCTTCCCAACAGGCCGAGGCTCACGACGAGAAGTCGAACTCCGGAGGTGTCGAGGATTTCGCTTCGGCACTCGAGACCTTCACCACTGAAAGTGAAGAGGCCGTGCGCGAGGACAAAGTCCTCAAAGGCACCGTGCTCAAGCTCACCGGCACTCACGTCGTGGTGGACATTGGCGCCAAGTCGGAGGGCATGCTGCCCCTGTCCGAAGTGCTGGATTTCGAGGGCAAGCCCAGGTTCCAGGCCGGCGACGAAATCGACGTCATGCGCGATAAGGGCGAAGCTGAGGAAGGCTACATTCGACTTTCTCATCAGAAGGCCCAGAAGCTGCGCGCCTGGGATGAGATTGAGAAGGCCCATCACGAGAAGCAGCCAATTCGTGCCACCGTCGTGGAGCGCATCAAGGGCGGTCTGACAGTCGACATTATGGGGCGCAGGCGTTTCTCCCCGGCTCCCAGGCCGATCTTCGTCCGGCTCGCAATATCGACGCGGTCAAGGGTCAGGTCCTCGAAGTTGCCATCATCAAGCTGAATAAGAAACGCGGCAACATCGTGGTCTCGCGCAAGCAGGTGCTGGAAGGCGAGCAGCATGAAAAGCGATCGAAGACCCTGGAGCACCTGGAGGAAAGCTCGATTCTGACCGGCGTGGTCAAGAACCTTACTGACTACGGCGCGTTTGTTGATCTCGGCGGAATCGATGGCCTGCTGCACATCACCGATATGTCCTGGGGACGGCTTGACCCATCCTCGTGACTTGGTCAATGTGGGCGATCAAATTCAGGTCAAGGTGCTGAAGTTCGACAAAGACAAACAGCGCGTGTCGCTGGGCTTCAAGCAGCTCACACCCGACCCGTGGCTGGATGCCGAGCATCGCTATCCAGTGGGCGCGCACGTAGGCGGACGCGTCATCAGCGTCACCGACTACGGTGCCTTCGTGGAACTTGAGCAGGGTATCGAAGGCCTGGTGCACGTCAGCGAGATGACCTGGTCCAAGCGCATGAAACATCCCTCCAAGCTGGTCAACGTTGGCGACCATGTGGACTGCGTCGTACTCAACGTGAACCCCCAGGAACGCCGTATTTCGCTGGGTATGCGGCAGTTGGCAAGCAACCCGTGGGACGCCCTGCATGAGAAGTATCCGATCGGCGCGACGGTTGAGGGCCGGGTACAGGAACCTGACCGATTTCGGCGCGTTTATCGAAATCGAAGACGGCATTGACGGCCTGGTCCACGTCAGCAACCTGAGTTGGACCAAGCGCGTAAAACATCCCTCGGAGATTCTGAAAAAGGGAGATCGCGTGAAAGCCATCGTGCTCGCCATCGAACCCGACAAACGGCGGTTGTCATTAGGCGTGAAACAGTTGCAGCCGGATGTCTGGGAGAGTTTCTTTGCCCAGCACAAAGTTGGAGACGTGCTGCACGGCAAAGTCCTGCGCGTAGCCAGCTTTGGCGCGTTCGTCGAAATCGCCGAGGGCATCGAGGGCCTCTGCCACAATTCCGAAGCCGTCGACGCCAATGGCCAGCCCTTGACCCTCGAGCCCGGTCAGGAGCACGAGTACAAAATCATCAAAATGAGCCAGGAAGAAAAGAAAGTCGGGCTCAGTATCAAGGCTGTGGGTGAAGAAGCCTCGCGTACTGAAGTGGAGGCTTACAAGCACCCGGTTTCGAGCACCGGAGGTTCCACCATCGGCGAACTGATGTCGTGGAAGCGCGCCGGCAACGAGAACAACTAGTTCGTGTGGAGCGGACACTCTTGTCCGCTTTTTGGATCAATTCCCTAAGGCGGCGGACAGGAGTGTCCGCCCCACACGGGTTGCTTCTACTTCAGCAACCCAAACACCCCCACCCCGTTGGTCGTCCCCACGTATACCTTGCCATTCGTGATCATCGGCGTGATGAACTTGTTTCCGGTGCCGAACTGATCTCTTCCCCCTGCGGCCTGATTGCTGTTGTACAGTTCATGCGAAAGGTTGGTTGCGTCGTAGGCATGCAGAACGGCAGTCCCACTGTTCTCCGCAGCCCATAGAATCGCATTGCTGGTTCCATTGGCAGTGATGCTCGGAGTAGAGCCAGGGTAACCGAAAGCATTTCCGGTTTGCGATGCCGGAGTACCTGCAAGCTTAGCGTTGTTGATGGCAAAAGCCTTGATGTTATCTCCTACCGCTCCGTAGTAAACCGCATTGTTGAAGTAGGCGGGCATCGAAAATACCGAACCCGCCAATGCGCCCTGAAGTTCCTGGTAGATGCTGTTTGTGTTGGGATTGAACTTTCCCATCGCATCGCGGTCCACTACGTAGATATGTGAGTCCTTGCCTGCTCCGACCGCCAGATGCCAGGTCTGCCCTGTACCATCTTTCAGATCGGGCAGCACCATCGCACCTCCGGACCCGAGGTCCTCATCCGAGCCATTCTCCACGCCCTGATTGAACATTTCGAAATAGTCGGCCACGGCCAGTTGCCGGTTGGCAGTCGAGATCTTTAGGAAGGCATTTCCGTAGTCACCCTGGCTGGGAAACCCGTGGCCGTCGAGAGTGGTGTCAAAAGTGCCGTTCGCATCGAGCAGAAAAATGTTTCCGGAGGTGTCGGCTGCGAGCCCCGAACCGCTCATCCAGATGGCGCCTTCATGGCCATTCGGAGTCACGTTCAACACGCTGACCTGCGCCAGTGTGGATTGGTCGAACCCCATGATCCATCCGGTGTAAGGTCGAATGTCGCAATGGGAGGTCCAAGCCGTGTAAACCACGCCGTTCGCAAGCAGCAGGCCCGCACGCTCTTCGTATTGGCCGGGAGCAAAGATCACGCTTCCTCCCGAGCTGTTATCACCTGTCCCCGCAAAAGAC
Organism: uncultured Acidobacteriota bacterium; assembly: GCA_963788605.1. Lineage (GTDB taxonomy): Bacteria > Acidobacteriota > Terriglobia > Terriglobales > Acidobacteriaceae > JABDBE01. The sequence goes on from CAWBHD010000010.1 coordinate 224,036, forward strand.
GCCTGAATTTCCAGAGGTCCGCCAAACTGTTCCCCGCCCGTGGTCACATCCAGAGCGTGTAGCCGCTGGTGGTAATTTCCCGATCCATCCTTCGACATCGCGACTACGTAAATCGTTCCGTGCGGGCCTGCTTTAGGGTCGATGACTGGCGTCGCAGTTACGCCGATCTCCGGCGTCACCTGAGTGCAGCCGCGATCGTCGCTGGGAGTCTCGCCAGCTCCCAGCATGGAGACATGCCACAGTGCCGTTCCGCTGTCGGCATCGACGCCATAAACGCTGCCATGCTCAGTCGCCACATATAGGACGTTGTGCGAACTCTGGGCGATGGTGACGTTCGCAAGATAGAGGGGCTGGGCATCCACTTTTCCGTCCACGCCAATGACAAAGAGCTTGCCGAAACTGGAAGAGTTGACGTTGCCGGCGGTGAGAATAGTTTCACTGAGATTCTGTCCGCTGCGGGCATTGTCGTTGTGATACGTCATCACGTTCGCTCCGGTCGTGCCCGGAGGCGGAGGCGTAGGCCGCGGTGCCGGCGAGCTGCTATTGCAGCTCAGCAGATGCAGGCTCAGAAAGATGATCGCGAGAACCGCTCCGAAAATGCGGAAACGAACTACCCGGAGATTTTGCGACAGAGTGTTGAGCATTGTCTGAAACCTCTTCCAAAATCATGTCCTGACCATAATCTTCGATGCCAAACTGCGCAATCACGAGAGGCTGCCTCAAGGAAAAAAGGCGCCCGGCTGCATTCTGCGCCGATCGAATGCGCCCAAAAGCTTAGAATAGTAAAGAGACCGCCATGCCCCATACCATCGTCGAACCCTTCCGCATCAAGAGCGTCGAGCCGATCCACTGGACGACGCGACCGCAACGCGAGCAACTGCTGCGGGCGGCTTTCTACAACTTGTTCCTTCTGCCGGCTGATGATGTTCTGATCGATCTGCTCACCGACTCCGGCACCGGCGCCATGTCTACTCACCAGTGGGCGGCGATGATGGAAGGCGACGAGAGCTACGCCGGCAGCCGCAGCTTCGAACGTTTTCGCATTTCTGTTCAGGACATCTTTGGCTACAAGCACGTCATCCCCACCCACCAGGGCCGGGCCGCCGAGCGCATTCTGTTCAGCGTGATGTGCAAGAAAGGCGATGTTGTCCCGAACAATACGCATTTCGATACCACTCGCGCCAACGTGGAGTTCGTCGGCGCCGAGGCCAGAGACATCGTCATTCCCGAGGGCCGCCAGCCCAGCCTGAAACATCCCTTCAAAGGCAACATGGACATCCAAGCCCTCGAGAACCTGATCCAGAGCGTCGGCCGCGAGCGCGTGCCCCTGGTCATGCTGACGGTTACCAACAACTCCGGTGGAGGCCAGCCGGTCTCGATGGAAAATGTCAAAGCCGTCAGCGCGGTTTGCCGGAAGCATCGTATCCCACTCTACTTCGACGCTTGCCGTTTCGCGGAGAATTCCTACTTCATCAAGACCCGCGAACCCGGCTACGAATCGAAGACACCGAAAGCGATCGCCCAGGAAATGTTCCGTCATGGCGACGGCTGCACCATGTCAGCCAAAAAAGACGGCATGGCGAACATCGGCGGGTTCCTGTGCACGAACGACGATCTCCTCGCTCAACAGGAGAAGAATCTGCTGATCCTGACCGAAGGCTATCCGACCTACGGCGGCCTCGCGGGGCGGGATCTCGAAGCCATTGCCGTCGGTGTGCAGGAAGCCCTGCACGAGGACTACCTCGAATACCGCATCGCCTCGACCGCCTACCTCGGCAACCACATCGCCGAACATGGAGTGCCCATCGTGCAGCCGCCCGGTGGCCACGCGATCTACATTGATGCCCGAGCTTTTCTGCCGCATGTTCCACTCGATCAATTCCCCGCCGTTGCTCTGGCCAACGAACTCTACCTCGAAGGCGGAATCCGCTCGGTGGAGATTGGCACACTGATGTTCGGAGCGGCGGCAACGATGGATCTGGTTCGGCTCGCGATCCCGCGCCGCGTCTACACTCAAAGCCACATTGACTATGTCGTCGAGGTCATCCTGGCAGTCTGGAAGAAGCGCGAACAAGTCCAGGGATTAAGGCTCAGCTACGAGGCTTCGTTCTTGCGCCACTTCACGGCCCGGCTGGAGCCTGTGGACGCGGCGGTCACGGCGCGCACCTGAAAGCGCGCCGCCAAATTCCCCTCGCCATTACTCTTTTTGTCGGGTTGGCGTGCTGACCTGCAGCGAAGTCCCAGGCGCAGCACTCCAGGCGCAGATCGATTCAACATCCCGCCTTGAAAGCTTTGCGTCGCGATGTATCACCGTGTATTCAGGCAGCGGCATCCTTCCGTCGGACACGGCATCGCAGATTAACATGCGTTCGTCCGCCGTATGCGGCTGATTTGTCCAGTCCGAGAAGTCCAGCATTTCACGGCCCTCGCTGACGTGTTTGGAGACGATCCACGAAACCGGTGCGACCCGGCTGTACCATGGCCACTTCGTGTGGCTCGAATGGCAGTCCTGGCATGAGCGATCCAGAATCGCACCCACTTGCGGGTTGATCACCTCCGCCATGTGCGTCCCGGTGGCTGCAAAGGTTTTCGGTGTCGTGGCCGTGGGAACGAATTGCATTCCGAGAAAGACACCCGTTAATAAGATCAAAAAAAGTCTTGCCAGTTTACGCATGATTTCGCTCCTCGTGCATGCAGGCTAAAACCACTGCCCGATTCGCTTGTCATCCCCCGGTCAAGCTGGAGTCATTTTTATGTCGATTTCCTCCAGTGCGACAGTCAGTTTTTGGTTGCTGAACCATGGACGCGGTCGTCGAGTTCAAGTTTTTCTTGTCGCCCCACACCGGACCACGACTATCATTGTCGCCAGAAGGAGAACGTCTGGACGCTTCGCCATCAATACGCTCCTTGAGCTATGTCGTCGGATCAGTCTGGCGCGATGAGTCCAACCGCCGGGAGCGGGTGCGCCGTCTGTTTATGGCCGGGGGCTGGCAAGTCTGGAAGCGAGTGGTCCGCACTCCCGTCATCATTCCGCTGTTTAACGGCCTTCGCTTTCGCGCGTTTCCCGACTGTCAAGCTTCGTCCGCGGTGTTCTACACACGCATCCCGAATTTCCGCTGCCTGTCGTTTCTCAGAAAGCACATCGAAAGCGGAACCCTCCTCGACATCGGAGCCAATGTTGGCCTGGTCACGCTGCTGCTAGCCGACAAGATTAAAAACGCCATTCTCTTCGAACCAAACCCGATCGCGGCGGCCCGCGCCCGTGAGAACCTCGCCCTCAACCACCTCAACTATGAAGTGCATGAACTAGCCTTGTCCGATCAGGCAGGAACCGTCGAAATCGAAAATGCAGGCGGCGTGGATTCGTGTAACCGCACTGTTGTCGGATTCACCACTTCCGTTCCAACCATCTCCGTGCCGCGCACTACCCTCGACAGATTTCACTCAGAGCACCCGCATCCAGCTCCCATTTCAGCCGTCAAGATCGACGTAGAGGGCCACGAAAACTCAGTGCTGCGCGGGATGTCGGATTTGCTCGCGTCCCATCGCCCCAGGCTGGTGATGTTCGAATACCTGCAGCGAACCAATCTGGCGGAAACGCTGGAATTGTTTTCTCGCGTGGGTTACCGGGTGATGGAACTCAAAGCCGGAGCACCGGTATGGGCGACACTACAGGTATCGCCGCTGCAAGATCTGTTTGCTTGTCCGGAAGAACTGGCAGGAGACTTTATCCCTACGGATTGCAGACAAAGTCCATAAACCGCAGCCTTACTTCGCATCAATTCGCAGGATGATGTTCACCTGCTTGCGGTCATCGAACTGGCTCACTGTCTTGGTGTCACTCTTCAGGCCCTTGTACTGGGCGTAGACCTCGTAGTCGATGTTCGGGGAAAGCTCCGGGAAGCGGTATCCTCCATCGGTTCCCACGATATAGCTCTTTACCGCCCGGGTGCGCGTATTGGACAGGTACACAACGGCATCCGTCAGCGCGTTGTCGTGCTTATCGAATACCTTGCCTGTCAGCAAGCGGCCGGTCGGGCCCTTGTCCTTTTCTTTCGCGAAGGGAGTAGCGACCGCAGCCAGGCCGACCAGCAACAACAGAACTATAGCTCGGCACCTTCTCATGGAGTCCTCCCCCAAACCTTACCTACATCGGATCGGCGAGTCCTGTTACTTTAGATGCAGTCCAGTGTCCACGCGCTCGTCGCCATCTACGTGCACCTTAACCTCTGTAACCCTTAACTCATTGCCATTCGAAGACTTACGGCCCGCCACGTCGGCCCAGAGCACGTAGTCCTGCTTACCCGCGGGTACGCGAATCGCAAATTCTCCATTGTGATCGGAATACAACTCCCAGCGGACTTTCTTTTCATTCTCCCGGCGTAGCCTGATCTTCACCCCATAGACTGGTCGGTCGTCCGGCCCCCACACCGTGCCAAAAATGATCGCATAAGGCTTTTCGTGGTTGCTTTCCCCCGAGGACAAACCTCCAGTGCCATGAGCAGGCCCGGCGAGGCCCAGTACTGCCGGAAGGCACAGCCCAAGGATGGCCACTCGAGACGCAGAACGGAACTGGAACGCTACCCCTAAGGGCGTTGCGTTGGACCTAGGAGAGATCACCGTCTTCGGCTTCCTCTACCTCGTCCTCCTCATATTTTTCCTCGTCGACCGGTTTCAACTCAATAGGACTGACGGTGACGATTTCGAAGTCAGTGCCGCACTCAGGACAAGAGACGACTTCTCCCTCATCAACCTCATCTTCGTCGATGTCGAGGTTGGTCTCACATTCCGGACAATGAACCACAATGGCCTCCATTCTGTTAGAACTCCCCTGATAATATTTAGTGTCTCTTGAGCCGAAGGTCAAGTCCCCGATTTCCAGGACCGGGCCAGCGGCCCCAAAAAGATTATGAAAGTCAAATGCCAAGGTTGCAAGAATCCCTCCGGACGAACGTTTCTTCTCGTCCGCGCTGGTTGGAGCGTCTTTCTGACACTGGCGATGATGGCCGTCGCGGTTGCACAGGATACTGCAAGTGCGGGCCAACCGGATCCACGGATTGCCGCAGCCTTGCAGCAGATTTCCGCGCAACGGATTCAGGCCAACATCGAGAAACTCGTCAGCTTTCAAACTCGCCTAACCCTTTCCGCGCAGGATCCCGCTGCGATCGCATCCGGACACGGCATTGGCGCGGCACGAGAATGGATCAAGTCGGAATTCGAGCGCTATGCCCGCGATTGCGGTGGATGCCTGGAAGTCAAGACTGACAGTTTCACCGAAGCACCCGCCAGCCGAATTCCCAAACCCACCGAAATCACCAATGTTTATGGGGTGTTGAAAGGTGCGGATCCTGAGAGCGCCAAACGCATCGTGCTGGTCACCGGCCACTACGATTCGCGCAACAGCGATACCCTCGATGCCACTGGCATCGCTCCCGGAGCCAACGACGATGGCAGCGGCACGGCTGTCAGCTTAGAGTGTGCCCGCGTGCTCAGCAAACTGAAGTTTCCCGCCACCATTATTTTTCTGACAGTCGCCGGCGAAGAGCAGGGACTCGACGGCAGCAGCCACTTCGCGCAAATGGCCAAGTCTGCGGGATGGAACATCGAAGCGGCGTTGAACAATGATATTGTCGGCGGCGACCGCAGCCCCCAGCAGGACACCAGCGTGGTACGCGTGTTCTCCGAGGGGTTGCCTCTTGATGCTACCGATGCCGAACTGCGCCAGATTCGCGATCTCGAGGGCGCGAACGATTCCACCTCCCGGCAACTGGCGCGCTACATCGCCGAGGTCGGCCGTACCTATGATGCTGGTGTCAAGCCCATGCTGGTATTTCGCCTCGATCGTTATTTGCGCGGGGGCGATCACATCTCGTTCAACGAGCAAGGCTACGCCGCCGTGCGCTTCACCGAATTCCGCGAAGACTACAACCATCAACACCAGAACGTGCGCACCGAAAATGGCGTCGAATTTGGAGACCTTCCCAAGTTCGTCAACTTTGATTACGTGGCCAACGTCGCGCGATTGAATGCGGCCACCCTGGCGTCATTGGCCTCGGCGCCTGCACCGCCGGCCAAGGTCCATCTTTTGGCGGCGAAACTCGAAAACGATTCCACCCTCACCTGGGAACCATCCCCCGGCGCCGCCGGCTACGAAGTCCTATGGCGTGCCACAACCAGCCCGGACTGGGAACACGTGCGAGCCGTGGGAAATGTAATCCGCACGACGGTACCATTATCGAAAGATAATGCGATATTCGCAGTGCGCGCAGTGGACAATCAAGGCCACCGGAGTATGGCCGCAACACCCCTGCCGCAGCGTTAACCTGCTAAAATGGCCATCTGAAGCCGTAAGTTGTCAGATCCCCAACTGGCAACCGGGAACCGTGAACTGACAACTGCTTTTATGGGCCGACGATCCCTCTCGCTGAGTTTCCCTCCCTTCACCAAGGCCGTGAAGTGGCTCGTCCTTGCCAATGCGGCGGTCTATTTGTTCCTGGTCGCTGCTGAAGGCGATTGTTCCGAACCTGGGCGAAGCGCTGACTCTTGTCCTGGCTCTGATACCAGCCTACGTCATGCGCGGCTGGATATTTCAGCTGGTGACGTATTCCTTCGTGCACGCCGGAGTGATGCATATTCTTTTCAATATGCTGGGGCTGTGGATGTTTGGCGCCCAACTGGAATCCGACTGGGGACAAAAACGTTTTCTCGAATTCTATTTCTTTTGCGTGATCGGGGCAGCCCTGACCACCATTGCAATCTCCTACACCGGAGTCGGTGGCGTAGTCCCTCAAACCCCGACTGTGGGCGCATCCGGCGGTGTCCTCGGCATCCTGATGGCGTTCGGCATGCTCTACGGTGACAGGGAAATCATGTTGTTTCCAATTCCCCTGACGATTCGCGCCAAGTACTTCGTTGCCGGAGTCGCATTCATTACTTTGGTCGAAGCGCATCAGTGCTTCGGGCGCGGGCCGCGGCTCGAACGTCGCTTACATCGCTCACCTGGGTGGACTACTGTTTGGATTCCTGTACGTCAAGTTTCTGCCCAAACGCGGGCTCACGTTCGGAGCCACGGAACAATACTTCAGCGTGCGTAATTCCTACTACCGCTGGAAGCGCCGCCGCGCCGCCCGCAAGTTCGAAGTCTACATGCGCAAGCAGGATCGCCCGCTCAGTGGCACTTTCGACGAGCATGGCAACTACATCCCGCCCGAAGACAAGAAAAATGGCGGCTCAAAATCCGGCTGGGTGAACTAAGAAGGCGAGCGGCTCCCGCGTAGCACTGTCATCCCGAGCGAAGTCGAGGGACCTTGTGTTTTTTCCCCGTATCTAAACTCAGCTCCACTCCACAAATTTCTGGAACTCCACCAATACGGCTGCCGGCAATTCGTCCCGCCTCGCCTTCCCTTTGAATCCAAGGTCATGACCCGCACCCTCGAAACGCAACAGCGCAGTCTTCCCCGGAATCAAACTCAATGCTGCCTCGATCTCTTCCGGCGTCCCGAACGGATCACGCGTCCCATGCACAAACAGCGCGGGCGTCTGCAACTTGGGCAGGTGCTGGGTGCGAAGCTGCTCAGGTTTGCGCGGCGGGTGCAGCGGGTAGGAGAACAGCAGCAAGCCATCCACCAGCCCCACCTCATCCGCACAAAGCATGCTGCTCTGGCGGCCTCCGTAGGATTGCCCGCCCAGAAACGCGCGCCCCGAAACCAGCTTGCGAAGCGCAGTCACGGCATTCTTCAAGCCTTGACGATCGCGAGTGGAGTCTCCCGGCCGAGGCGGACCGAACGGCCGGCTTTGCCGATAGGGCAGATCGCAGCGCAAAACGGTCACACCTGCCTCCGCAAAAGCCTCCGCCAGCGCCACCAGAAGTGGCGCTTTGCAGTTCGATCCTGCGCCATGGGTTAACACCAGACCATCCTTCGACGGAGTAGCGCTCCGATGCAGGAATCCGCGAACATAGGGATCGAGGAATATATCGGTAAAGAGCTCGGGGCTGGGGATCATGTTGGCAGATTATCCCGGTCGTCAGGTCAGAGCGTCTTCCAGGGTTTCGTAAATCTTCAGCGTGCGAATTTCGTGGGAGAGCTTGGCCCAGCAGCGCAATACTTCGGGATCCTCCAGCGCGGCTCGGCGAGCCTCTTCGGATTTCCAGTGGCGCAGCAGGATGTACTGGTTGCGCGACTTGGCATCTCGATACAGCTCATCACGGCTATAGCCTCCCGCTGAGAGCGCGGCGATCAGGGCGCGCATGGTTGTCAGGGACGCTTCTTCGTGCCCTTGCAAGGGCTCGAAGATGGCCACCGAAAGTATTTCCTGCGACATCGATTCCATTGTCTCACGCGGGGAAACCCGCCAATCACTTCGTGCGTGTACGCGCACCGACGCGCGCACCAGTATCTTCCACTACGTGAAGCCGGATCAAGTTGGTTGACCCCGAAGCCATCTGCGTTCCGGCCACCACTCCCAGCACATCGCCAACCTTGATACGATTCTGGCTGAGCAGTTCCCGCTCGGCGGTTATGACCATATCTTCGGCGCTGCGAGCCTGGTTTGTCCTTACAGGAATTACACCCCACAGGAGATTCATGCGGTTGCACACTGGCAGCATGTGACTGAAGGCGTAGATCGCGGCCTTGGGGCGATACTTCGAAATCATACGCGCCGTGTTTCCGGTTTCGGTGAAGACCGCGATGGCTCCCATCCGCAGATCCTCGGCAGCATGTGAGATGGATTCGCAAATGGCTTGCGCGATGGTGATCGAATGCTTCTCGCGGCGTCTGCGGATCTGAGCAAAGTCCCCGGTATTTCCCTCGGCCTCGATCACGATTCGCGCCATCATTGCTACCGCTTCGCGGGGGTAAAGGCCGTTGGCGGTTTCGGCGGAAAGCATTACTGCATCGCTGCCGTCGAAGATTGCGTTGGCGACGTCGCTGGCCTCGGCCCTTGTGGGGCGCGGGTTCTCGATCATCGACTCCAGCATTTGGGTGGCGATAATCACCGGCTTGCGCCATTCGGCGGAGCGGCGGATCACATGTTTCTGGATGACCGGAACTTTTTCCGGCGGCATTTCGACGCCCAGATCGCCGCGCGCCACCATCACGCCATCGGACGCTTCGAAAATCTGCTCGAGGCGCTCCAGAGCCTGAGGCTTTTCCAGTTTCGCGATCACCGGTTGACCGTCTCCGTGAGTGGCGATGATCTGTTTGACCTCGCGCACATCGGCTGCGGAACGCACAAACGAGAGTGCGACGATGTCCACGCCGTGCTTGAGCCCGAACTGCAGATCGGCGCGGTCCTTGCTGGTGAGGGCAGGAATGGAAAGCGCAATGCCGGGAAGATTGATGCCCTTGTGTTCGCCGAGCTGACCGCCGTTGATGACCTTGCATTCGACGTCTTCGCCGCGGGCGCGAACCACGCGCAGCTCGATCAGCCCGTCGGAGAGCAGAATGCGGGTGCCGGGGCGAACTTCGCGGGCCAGCCCCAGGAAGGTGGTCGAGATCAGGCTCGATGTGCCTTCGATGTCGCGCGGCGTGATCGTGACCTGTGATCCGGCCTTGAGTGTAATCGAGAATCCGACCCTTCAGGCGGCCGGTGCGAATCTTCGGGCCTTGCAGATCCTGCAGAATGCAGATGGTGCGATTCTCGCTCTTCGCGGCGCGCCGCAAACGCTCGATGTTGCGGGCATGCTCCTGGTGCGAGCCGTGGGAGAAGTTCAGCCGGGCCACGTCCATGCCTAGGCGCATGAGGTCGCGCAGCATGGCTTCGGAATTGCAGGCGGGACCAACGGTGCAGATGATCTTTGCTCGGCGAATGGTGGAAGTGGCAGGCGATGCGTCGACAGGGACGCTCGCGAGTTGCTTGGAAGACTTGCCTGATTTCAAAATTGGTTTCCGAATCGCCGTGGTGCTTGTGGATTTCATTATTGTATACGGTGGGTTGACGGACTCGATGGGCAACCCGATGATCATCGGTGAAAGCGGTGAACCGCTCCGATTTGGGAATATTACCAGTTAGTACCGGGCACCCCCCCCTCCCCCCTGGTCTTTTGGAATGATGGGGTTAGAGCCAGACCACCCTCAAAATCTAGGAGTAATAAGGACTTACACGTAAAATATTCCGAAATAAGGACTTAGAGCGTTCTACAGCACATTCACGTTTCCGCTTTGGAAGCGGGATGGGGTTCAAGGTCCATCGGCCGGTCTAAGTTTTCAAAGAGCGAGGGTCTCGCAGCTATTTTCAAATAGCTAACTTCGTTTTTAGCATCATATCTGTTCTGGCGAAGGGGATCAAGCAAAAATGGCGGCGGCAGGGCGGCAACGATGAAAGCCCGTACGCTGGCTGCATGAGTCCCCACCTTTGCAAAAAAACGCAAAGGTGGGCCACCCGCCAGCGTGGCATCGAGGGGCGGCAGCGGAGGCAGCAGGAAAAGCCAAGTCCGGCAGCACAGCCGAAACGCAAGGTCCCTCGACTGCGCTCGGGATGACAGGGTAGCCCGGTGCCCCTTTGTAGCAAATGAACTTCAGTCCCTAAGCTACAATCGCTGCGATATTGAGTCTGATCGGTGATTGGAGAGACCATGCCCCGCGCTATAAAGAGAATCTTAGTTGTCTTGCTGTCTGGGGGAATCGCGCTTGCAACCTGTGCGCTGGGGGTTGTGGCGCAGACGGCTTCGCTGACTGGTCCTACACCTATTGCACAACATCCTGATTCCTCCGCCCCTGAGTATGTTCGAGCGGGCAAACTGCTCGACGTGCGCTCCGGGAAAATGCTCGACGATCAGGTCATCGTCATTCGCGGCGGACGAATCGATCGCGTCGCGCCGGCAAGCAAGGAGCAGATTCCTGCTGGGGCGAAGGTGGTTGATTTGTCCCAGGCAACCGTCCTTCCCGGCTTGATTGATTGTCACACGCACATCATGCTCGCTGACTCGGACAACTCTCACTACGAAGACTTTCTGCTCAAGGATTCCTATCAGTACCGCACGATCCTGGCGACATTGAACGTAAAGCGCGATCTGGAAGCGGGCTTTACCGCGATGCGCGATGTCGAAACCGAAGGAGCGATGTACAGCGATGTCGATGTGCGCAATGCGATCAATCAGGGACTGATTCCCGGGCCGCGGCTGAAAGTGGCGACCCGGGGAATTTCGTCCACCGGTGGCTATGAACTGGAAGGCTACGCGCCCCAGGTGCCCGTTCCGACCGGCGTGCAGATGGCCGATGGTCCGTATGAGGCGCGCAAAGCGGTGCGAGAGCAGTTCAACTACGGCGCGGACCTGATCAAGATTTACGGAACTGACCGGTACAGTTTTTTGCCGAACGGCAAAATAGTCAGTGTCGCAAATTTCAGCTTCGAGGAAGTACAAGCCATTGTCGATGAAGCGCGGCTGAAGGGTATCAAGGTCGCGTGCCACGCATATGACGGACCCGGGCTGCACTATTGCATCGATGCCGGCGTGGCGTCGATTGAGCACGGCATTGAGCTGGATGATCAAGCGATCCGGACGATGGTCGCCAAAGGAACATACTTAGTTCCTACGCTGCAAGTGTATTGTTGCGCCCTGGAAAAGGGAGACTTGGCCATGACCGGAGGGAAGACCAGCCGCCTGGCAATTCACAAAACGAGTTTCGAGAAAGCGCTTGCCGCTGGCGTGAAGATCGCATTTGGCACCGATGCGGGGTCGTTTCCGCATGGAACCCAGGCAATCGAATTCGAGTGGATGACGCGCTACGGAATGTCGCCATTGCAGGCGATTCGTGCGGCCACCGTGAACGCCGCCGACTTGATGGGCTGGGCCGATGATGTCGGCGCGATCGAGGCCGGGAAATACGCTGACATGATTGCTGTCGACGGAAACGTGCTCAACGACATCAAGCAACTCGAACACGTGAAGTTCGTGATGAAGGGCGGCGAGGTAGTTCGAAACGATTATGCGAAATGACTAAGCATGTTGCAGACGTTCCCAGCGAGGATTCAAGGGCCGCGATCTTAGCGGGGATAGGGATTCCTCGCTATGCTCGGAACGACAACTTTGGGATTTCGATGGCTACCGATTACTTGTTTGCGGTCTGCGGAGTCGGCATGGTTTTCAGTTCCTTGCCCAGGAACGCCCGCGGGAAGAGCATAGCGTTGAACTCGGCCCCCACCAGAATGACCAATGAAATCATATACATCCAGACTAGGAGGGCGATGGCGGCGCCGAGCGAGCCGTAGAGGATGCTGTAGTCGGCGTAGTGCTGGAGATACCATCCGAATAGCGCTGTAGAGAGGAACCACAGGACCGTGGCCAGGGTGGCGCCGGGCAACACGCTGTGCCAGGGCTGAGTGCGAGGCACCGCGTTGTGGTAGATGAGCGCGATCACGGCGATGCTGGTCAGCGTGGCAATGAGCCAGCGCATGGCGGTCCACATTAGCAGGATGTAGAGCCCGAATTCCTGATTCATGTGGAACAGGATGTTGCGCTCGATGCGGCTTCCCGAGGCCACCAGGATGGTTGCGAAGGTCAGCGGCACGCCGGCGAGGATGACCAGCGAAAATGCGATCATCCGCTCTTTTACCAGGCCCCATATTTTGGGGAGTTCGTAGCAGCGGCGGAAGCCTTCCATCCATGAAATCATGACGCCCGAGGCGGTCCACAAGGTAATCAGGGACGCGGTGATCAGGAGTCCCACCGAGCGCGGCGACGTACCTTTCAGGTAGGAAAGAGCGGTGGGGCTTCCGGCGGGGAGAATGCGGTCGACGGCGTAGGTGATCTCGCGCAGGTAGGCAGCGGTCTTGCGGGAGTTGGCCAGCAGCGATCCGACCACCAGCAGCGCGGGGAAAAACGTAAGAATCGAAGAGTAGGCAGACGCTTTCGCGATGGCGAACGCGTCATGCTGAAACGAGCGCCAGAAGGCAAGCCGCAGCAGCCTCAGGAATCGATGGATCACTGGCCAAAGAGTAGCGCCCTCGGGAGCCTCGCACAACAGAGAAATCTCGTAGCGTTCCTGCTCGGGCAATCGCTGTGGATTCGCGGCCATGGGGATGGAGAGTAAAGGCGAAAAAGAGAAAGGGCGGTTTAACCCGCCCCTTCTGCTGTTCCGACGATTACTCCGCCGTCATTTCCTCAGTCTCGCCTTCATGCCGCATGAGTTCGAGCGCGCGCTCGGCTTCCTCATACGCTTGCGAGACTTCTTCCTGAACCTTGGCGGCCGCTTCTTCCATTTCCGGCGAGAGGCGGACGTTGCGGTAGTATTCCATGCCGGTGCCAGCAGGGATGAGGCGTCCGACGATCACGTTCTCTTTCAATCCGCGCAGGTGATCGACAGCTCCCTGGATGGAAGCTTCGGTGAGCACGCGCGTGGTCTCCTGGAAGGAGGCCGCGGAGATGAACGAGTCAGTCGAGAGCGAGGCTTTGGTGATTCCTAGCAGCAGCGGCCGGCCTGTTGCCGGGCGTCCACCCTGCGCGATCACGCGCTCGTTCTCTTCGGCGAAGCGGAATTTATCGACTTGCTGTTCCAGCAGGAACTGAGTGTCGCCGACGTCTTCCACTTTGCGCCACCGCATCATCTGGCGAACGATGACTTCGATGTGCTTGTCGCTGATGTTCACGCCTTGCAGCCGGTAGACTTCCTGGATTTCGTTCACCAGGTAAGACTGCAGTTCTTTTTCGCCGAGCACGGCCAGGATATCGTGCGGGTTGAGCGGGCCGTCCATGAGCGGTTCGCCCGCCTTGACGCGTTCGCCTTCCTGCACGTTGATGTGAACGCCGCGCGGAACCGAGTATTCCTTTTCGGTGCCGTTGTCGGCGATGACGTACATCTTGCGCTGACCCTTGGAGACTTCACCGAACTTGACGGTGCCATCGATTTCGCTGATGACTGCAGTTTCGTGCGGCTTGCGGGCTTCGAACAATTCGACCACGCGGGGCAGACCACCGGTAATGTCTTTGGTTTTGGTGGTTTCGCGCGGGATCTTGGCCAGCACGTCGCCGGGATGAGCGGTATCGCCGTCCTGGACCATTAAGTGGGCGCGTGAGGGCATGAGGTAACGTTTGCTGGTCTTGCCCTTGATCACGATCGCGGGCTGGCGCTTCTCGTCGGGTGAATCCGCAACAACGTGTCGCGACAGTCCGGTGACCTCGTCCACTTCTTCGTGAAGTGTGACACCTTCCTGCAGGTCTTTGAACTGGATGGTGCCGCCGATTTCGGTGAGGACCGAGAAGGTGTACGGATCCCACTCGACCATGACTTTGCCGAGTTGAACCTGATCGCCTTCGTTGACTTTGACCTTGGCGCCGTAAACGACCGCGTAGCGCTCGCGCTCGCGGCCTTTTTCGTCGACAACCGCGATCGAGCCCTGGCGATTCATGACCACCAGATCGCCGGACTTGGCTTTTACCGTCTGGATACCGACAAAACGCACTATGCCGGTGGTTTTGGCTTCCAAACGCGATTGCTCGGAAACTCGCGATGCGGTACCGCCGATGTGGAAGGTACGCATGGTGAGCTGGGTTCCAGGCTCACCGATGGACTGGGCAGCGATGACTCCGGTAGCTTCGCCGAGTTCGACGAGGCGGCCCGAGGCCAGGTTGCGGCCGTAGCACATTACGCAGACACCGCGCTTGGATTCGCAGGTCAGCACGGAACGGATCTTCACCCGCTCGATGCCGGCAGCTTGAACCAGCCCGGCGAGGTCTTCGGTGATTTCCTGGTTGATTTCAACGACAACGTTGCCGTCGTAGTCTTTCAGCTTCTCGAGCGAAACGCGTCCCACGATGCGGTCGCGCAGCGGTTCGATGACTTCACCAGCTTCGACGATACCCGCGACGTAAATGCCGTCTACCGTGCCGCAATCGTATTCGCTGATGATGACGTCTTGCGCCACATCGACGAGACGACGAGTCAGGTAGCCGGAGTCGGCGGTCTTGAGCGCCGTGTCAGCCAAGCCTTTACGGGCGCCGTGAGTTGAGATGAAGTACTCCAGCACGGTTAAGCCTTCGCGGAAGTTGGCCGTGATTGGAGACTCGATGATTTCGCCGGACGGTTTCGCCATCAATCCACGCATGCCGGAAAGCTGGCGAATCTGCTGTTTCGATCCGCGGGCGCCGGAGTCGGCCATGACGTAAATCGGGTTGATGAAACCTTCCTTGTCGCGCTGCTGCATCTGGCCGAACATTTCGTCGGCGACTTTCTCAGTGATGGCCGACCAGATTTCGATGACCTTGTTATAACGCTCGCCGTTGGTGATAGCGCCGTCCAGATACTGCTGCTGGACGTTGACCGCCTGCTTCTCGCCGTCACGGACCAACGTCTTTTTGTTGTCGGGGATGACCATGTCATCGATGCCGATCGAGAGGCCCGCGCGAGTGGCGAAGCGGAAGCCCAGGTCTTTGACTTCGTCGAGCATCTTGACTGTTACTTCGAGGCCGAACCTCAGGTAGCAGTAGCTGACCAGCTGTCCAATGCCTTTCTTCTTGAGCAAGCCGTTGATGAACGGCATGCCCTGAGGAAGGTGATCGTTCAGAATGGCGCGGCCCACGGTGGTATTCAGGAAGCTGCGCTCGTACTGCGAAGGATCGGTGTGAGTGATGTCCTGATCGTCATAGGCCGCGCTCAAGTCGATTACTTCGCCAGTGTGGCGAAGACGGATGGGGGAGAGAGTCTCGACCTCGCCGGATTCGAGCGCCATCAATACTTCTTCGATGTTGGCAAACGCGCGGCCTTCACCCTTGGCTCCGGGCTTGGCTTTGGTCAGGTAATAGAGGCCCAGCACCATGTCCTGCGTGGGGACGGTGATGGGATGGCCGGACGCGGGTGACAGGATGTTGTGCGAAGACAGCATTAGTACACTGGCCTCGACCTGCGCTTCCGGCGACAGCGGGATGTGGACCGCCATCTGATCGCCGTCGAAGTCGGCGTTGAACGCGGTGCAGACCAGCGGGTGAATCTTGATGGCTTTGCCTTCGACCAGCACCGGCTCGAACGCCTGAATGCCGAGGCGGTGAAGGGTTGGGGCGCGGTTCAGAAGCACGGGGTGGTCTTTGATGACTTCTTCAAGGATGTCCCAAACAATCGGTTCCTGCTGCTCAACCATCTCTTTGGCTTGCTTAATGGTGGTGCAGTGTCCGGTCTGCTCGAGGCGGTGATAGATGAAGGGCTTGAAAAGTTCGAGCGCCATCTTCTTGGGCAGGCCGCACTGATGCAGCTTGAGTTCCGGCCCAACCACGATGACGGAACGTCCCGAGTAGTCGACGCGCTTGCCGAGCAGGTTCTGGCGGAAGCGACCCTGCTTGCCTTTCAAAGTGTCGGAGAGCGACTTGAGCGGGCGGTTGTTGGCGCCTCGCAAGACGCGTCCACGGCGTCCGTTATCGAAGAGAGCGTCCACGGCTTCCTGCAGCATGCGCTTTTCGTTGCGCACGATGACTTCCGGCGCGTGCAGGTCCATCAGCTTCTTCAAGCGGTTGTTGCGATTGATGACGCGGCGATACAGATCGTTTAAATCAGAGGTGGCAAAGCGTCCGCCGTCGAGAGGAACCAGGGGACGAAGCTCAGGTGGAATGACCGGGATGACGTCCAGGATCATCCAGTTTGGTTTGTTGCCGCTCTTGCGGAAGGCCTCGACGACTTTCAGGCGCTTGGCGTACTTGAGGCGCTTCTGCAGCGAGTTCTCGTGCTTCATCTTCTCGCGCAGTTCGGTGGAGAGTCCTTCAATATCCACGCGCTTGAGAAGTTCTTTAATGGCTTCAGCGCCCATCATGGCCTTGAAGCCGGTAGGCCGGAACTGCTGGTCGAGTTCGCGGTACTTGGTTTCGTCCTTGATGACTTCGCGGTCTTTGACCGGTGCTTCGCCGGGTTCGACCACGACGTAGGCTTCGAAATAGAGGACGGACTCGAGGTCGCGCAGAGAGATATCGAGCAGGTGGCCAATGCGGCTGGGCAGCCCTTTGAAGAACCAGACATGCGAACAGGGCGATGCCAGCTCGATGTGTCCCAGGCGCTCGCGGCGGACCTTGGAAAGCGTGACTTCGACACCGCATTTGTCGCAAATGACGCCGCGGTGTTTCATCCGCTTGTACTTGCCGCAGAGACACTCCCAATCGGTTACCGGCCCGAAGATGCGCGCGCAGAACAGGCCGTCGCGCTCCGGCTTGAAGGTGCGGTAGTTGATGGTCTCCGGTTTAGTGACTTCGCCGTGCGACCAGCTCCGGATTTTTTCCGGAGAAGCGAGGCTGATGCGGATGGCATCGAAATCGGCGATAGGGTTTGCCAGGTCAAAGGGGCTCGAACGAAACAAGGTGATCCTCTGCTTCCTGCGGACGTTCGCCGCCGCGGGCGGCTCTTCAAATTCGTCGTTGATCGTTGGCCGTTAGTCTTCGGCCAAAACCAGCGAATCTATTTGGCCCGCAGCTCAAGAGCACAACCACGGGACCAGTTCCCTCAAAATCTCTTTACCCAGGTTGCCGGGGTTGGCCAACGACCGATGGCCAACGACCGACGACCATTTCCTAATCTGCCGCCGCTGCGATTGCCGGCTTCTTTTCGCCAGCCTTGATCAGTTCGACATCCAGACACAGCGACTGCAATTCGCGAATCAGCACGTTGAACGATTCCGGCACACCCGGTTCCATGGCGGCTTCGCCCTTGACGATGGCCTCATAAATCTTGGTACGGCCGTAAACGTCGTCGGATTTTGCCGTCAACAGTTCCTGCAGGATGAACGCGGCTCCGTACGCTTCCAGCGCCCAGACTTCCATTTCTCCGAAGCGCTGGCCGCCGAACTGCGCCTTGCCACCCAGCGGCTGCTGGGTAATGAGCGAGTACGGACCAATCGAGCGGGCGTGGATCTTGTCATCCACAAGGTGTGAGAGTTTGAGCATGTAGATGTAGCCGACCGTGACCGGCTGTTCGAACTTGTCGCCGGTCATGCCGTCATATAGATAAGTCTTGCCGGACTCAGGCAGACCTGACTGCCGCAGCAAGGCTTTGATCTCGCTTTCGCGGGAACCGTCAAACACCGGCGATCCCGTGAACACGCCGCGGGTCAGGGTTGGAGCCACCGCCATCAGTTCCTCATCGCTGAGATCGCTAATGGTGTCGGCCAAGACGGTGTCCTTGAATAAGGCTTTGAGTTCGCGTCGAATGGCGTCCTCACGCGTATTCTCAGCCAGCATTTTCGCGATCTTTCCGCCCAGTTCATGTCCCGCCCAACCGAGGTGGGTTTCAAGAATCTGTCCCACGTTCATACGGGAAGGAACGCCCAGCGGATTGAGCACGATTTCGACCGGCGTGCCGTTGTCGAGGTATGGCATGTCTTCCTCGGGAAGAATTCGGGCAATTACACCCTTGTTCCCGTGGCGGCCGGCCATTTTGTCTCCCACGCTCAGCTTGCGCTTCATGGCGATGTAGACTTTGACCAACTTGATCACGCCCGGCGGCAGTTCGTCGCCCTTAGTCAGCTTGTCTTTTCTCTCGTTAACGATCTTCTTGAGCACATCGATCTGGCGCGAGGTCATTTCCTCGATCTCGTCGATCTGCTCGTTGACCCGCGGGTCCTTGTCGGCGTACTTGATGCGTTTCAGGTTGCGGGTGGAAATGCGCTCGATGGTATCGCGATCGAGAACCGTGTCCTTGGTGAGCAGGCGCTTATTGGTGCGCTCGTCGTGCAGGTCGGCCTGCACCACTTTGCCGCCCAGAATGTTATCCAACCGCTTGAGGCGCTCGTCGGTCAGAATGCGGATTTCGTCGGAGAGGTTCTTTTCCAACTTACCGATTTGCGCCGCCTCGATCGACTTGGCGCGTTCGTCCTTTTCTTGACCCTTGCGGGAGAAGATCTTCACGTCGACGATCACGCCCTCGATGCCGGGAGGACAGTACAGCGAAGCATCGCGCACATCGCCGGCCTTTTCGCCGAAGATTGCGCGCAACAGCTTCTCTTCCGGAGTGAGCTGGGTTTCGCCCTTGGGCGTTACCTTGCCGACCAGAATGTCGCCCTGCTTGATGCTGGCGCCGATGCGAATGACGCCCGCTTCGTCCAGATTGCGCAGCATGGATTCGCTGACGTTCGGAATATCACGCGTGACTTCTTCAGGTCCGAGCTTGGTGTCGCGTGATTCGAGTTCGTACTCCTCGATGTGAACCGAAGTGTAATAGTCTTCCTTGACCAGCTTTTCGGAGACCAGGATGGCGTCTTCGAAGTTGTATCCACGCCAAGGCATGAAGGCGACGAGGACGTTGCGGCCAAGCGCCAACTCGCCATGATCGGTGCAGGGACCGTCCGCGATCACCTGACCTTTGGTGACGCGCTGGTTCTTGACCACGATCGGCTTCTGGTTGATGCAGGTGTTCTGGTTGGAGCGCTTGAACTTCATCAACTGGTAAATGTCGCTACCAACTTCGCGGGAGAGCTGTCCGGGATGGTGCTCGCCCTCGACCCGCACGATGATGCGTTCGGAATCGACGGAATCGATAATGCCGTTTCGCCGGGCAAGGATGACGGCGCCGGAATCGCGGGCCGTGACCCCTTCCATACCGGTTCCGACGATCGGGGCTTCCGCCCGCAGGAGGGGAACGGACTGGCGTTGCATGTTCGCGCCCATCAGAGCTCGGTTCGCGTCGTCGTGCTCAAGGAAAGGCACAAGCGAAGCCGCAACCGAGACCAACTGCTTCGGACTCACGTCGATGTAATCGACGTCATCGCGGCTGACCAGCACAAAGTTGCCGGCCTTCCTTGCATTGACCAGGTCGCCGACGATGCGGCCCTTGTCGTCCAGTTCAACGTTCGCCTGGGCGATGACGTGCCGATCTTCTTCCCAAGCGGAAAGATAGAAGGAAAATGGTTCGACTTCGGCTGGCTTCTTGCGGCGATCTTTGATTTCTCCGTTCTGTTTTTCGATCTCGTGCTTCTCGACGTGATCGCCGACTTTGCGTTCGCTGTCGCCGGCATTGACCACGCTGACGTAATCGATTACGCGGCCGTTTTTGACCCGGCGGTACGGCGACTCGATGAAGCCGTAGTCGTTGATCCGGGCATAGCAACTCAACGACGAAATCAGTCCGATGTTCGGACCTTCCGGCGTTTCAATCGGACAGATACGTCCGTAGTGGGTGGGGTGAACGTCGCGGACTTCGAATCCCGCGCGTTCGCGCGACAGACCGCCCGGCCCAAGGGCCGAGAGACGCCGCTTGTGAGTAATTTCCGACAGCGGGTTGGTCTGGTCCATGAACTGCGAGAGCTGCGATGATCCGAAGAACTCGCGGATGGCTGCCATCACCGGCTTGGCGTTGACCAAGTCGTGCGGCATGGCTGTGGACATTTCCTGGTACACGCTCATCTTTTCCTTGATGGCGCGTTCCATGCGGACCAGTCCGATGCGGAACTGGTTCTCTAACAGTTCACCAACTGCGCGTACGCGGCGGTTGCCGAGGTGATCGATGTCATCCACCGAGCCAATGTTCTTGCGCAGCTTGAGGAGGTATCCGATGGTGCCGTAGAAGTCTTGCGGCTCCAGGGTACGATTTTCGAGCTTCGTGGCATCCTGATTTTCGAACAGCTTGATGTTGAACTTCAGGCGGCCCACCCGCGAGAAATCGTACTTGCGGGGATCGAAGAACATCCCGTGGAATAAGGCGGTCGCGGTATCGAGTGTCGGGGGATCGCCGGGACGCAGCTTGCGGTAAATTTCGATCAGCGCTTCCTGGGGAGTCTTCACCGAATCGCGCTTGAGGGTCTGGCTGATGACGGTGCCAACATCGTCGCGCTCAGGGAAGAACAGGCTGAGTTCGACGACGCCGGAATCCAGAATCTTCGAGAGCTTGTCAGCTGCCAGTTCGGAGTTGGCTTCGAGCAGGACTTCGCCGGTGGTGGTGTCTACTACGTCGCCGGCAACCCATGCGCCTTCGAGGTCGGAGATGTCAACTTCAATCTCGGTGATCTTGGCCTTCTGGATTTCTTTCAGGGTCGCGGCATTGATCTTGCGTCCGGAATGCGCGATTTCTTCGCCAGCCTTGTTCTTGATGCTGTGGGCCAGCTTCATGCCCAGCAGGTTGGTAGCTTTCTCGCTGCTGGGATCGAGCGTCCAGAACAGTTTCTTGTCGCGAACCACCAGCCGGTCGACGGTGTAGAAGGTTCGAAGAATGTCTTCGCCGGAGCGCAGGCCGAGGGCGCGCAGGAAGATGGTGCCGAGGAACTTGCGCTTGCGGTCAATGCGGACGTAGAGCACATTCTTCTGGTCGTATTCGAACTCGACCCACGATCCGCGGTAAGGAATGATCTTGCCGAGGAAGTAGGTGCGATTGTTCGCGGTCTCGAAGAAGACGCCGGGCGAACGGTGCAACTGGCTGACGATCACGCGCTCTGTGCCGTTAATAATGAAAGTCCCGTTCTGCGTCATCAGGGGAACGTCGCCGAAGAAGACTTCCTGTTCCTTGATGTCGCGAATGGAACGGTTGCCGGTCTCCGCGTCCTTGTCGAAAATCGTAAGGCGCATGGTGACCTTGAGCGGGGCGGAGTAAGTCATGCCGCGCTCTTCGCACTCGCTGACGTCATACTTCAGTTGCAGGCCAACCGGGTCGCCGCACTTGTTGCAGAAATCCGGTGTATTCGCGTTGTAAGTGCCGCACTTGCCGCAGAGCACGTCGCCGGGATGGAACGGATCCGTAACGATGGTGTTGCCGCAGTTCTTGCAAGTGGAGCGCAGGTGATGCAGGCCCTTCAAGTGGCCGCACTTGCACTCCCAGTTACCGATGGCGTAGTCGACGAACTCCAGTTGGGAGACGTTGCGGAAGTCGGTGATCGGAAAGACCGACTGGAAAACCGCCTGCAATCCGCCGTCGTCGCGCTCGCTGGGCAAACGATCCATTTGCAGGAAGCGATCGTAGGAGCGCTTCTGCACTTCGATCAGATTGGGGATCTGGATGGTTGCTGGAATCTTGGAAAAATCGAAACGTGTGCGGAATCCATTGCTCTTTGACATTCGGATACTCCAAACTTTCATGCGCAGCTTTAGCTGCGACAGAACCGCGGAATGTGAGGGCGCGTCAGCCGCGCCGCGGTACTCTTAAGAACCAGAAAAAGGGCAAAGACAGGTATGCGCCCGCAGGGACATGAATCCCCGTAGGCGCCGATTGCAGCGCTTGGCCTCTGTTGAAATGTGTCGTTTCCGCGCCAGTAATTTAAGGCCTGTTCCTGTTTCGCCCTGCCCGCGAAACAGTCTGCCAACCCGTGTCCGCGACCACGCCCCCGCTTCCTGGGCTCGTTATACCGGATGGTCGCAGTCACTCAATGAAGCAGGAAGCGGCGTTATTGATATAGATGATAACACCGTTCCAAAAGCTTCACCAGAAATACATGGAGGCCGGGCGTCGCCGCCCGGCTGGACGGGCAAAGGCCCGTCCTCCATTAGCAACTGCTACTTAACTTCGACCGTGGCTCCCGCCTCGGTGAACTTCTTCTTTATGGTCTCCGCTTCGTCCTTGGAAACGCCCTCTTTTATGCTCTTGGGGGCGCCGTCGACCAGGTCCTTGGCTTCCTTCAAGCCCAGGCTGGTGACTTCGCGGACGGCCTTGATCACATTGATCTTATTCGCGCCCACTTCCTTCAGAACGACGGTAAACTCAGTCTTTTCCTCAGCTGGAGCCGCGCCTGCCGCCGCTCCGCCACCACCGGCCATCATCACCGGAGCCGCGGCTGCTGCCGAGACGCCAAGCTTCTCTTCGAGCCGCTTTACGAGCGCCGCCGCGTCAAGCAGCGACAATCCTACGATTTGATCCTCTAACTGCTGTAGATCCGCCATGTTAGTTCTCCACTCTTTGAGTTATCAGTTGCTGATTTCGTCATCCGCGGTCAAAGTTTCCAGTGCGACCAGGCTTCCGAATCGCCGCGCCAGACAACGCAGCAGAACAGAAACCGCGCAACCCTCGACCACCGACAACTAAACCCTTTCGGACAGCTCTCGCCATCCCGAAACCTTGTAACGCCGGCGTCCCGCCGGCTTAGGCCTAGGCTCCAGCAGGAGCGTCGGCCTTGAACTTGCCCTTCTCCACGCCTTGGTTGATGACGACTGCGATGTCGCGTCCCACGGCATTCATCACCGTGACCAGGCGTTGTGCTGGGGCGTTCATCAGGAACAGGAGCTTGGAGTAAATCTCCTCTTTCGACGGCATCGTAGCCAGCGCCTGAATCTGATTGATCGAGATCACGCGCCCCTCGACCACGCCCGACTTGAAAGTGAACTCCGGGTTGTCCTTGGCGTACTTGGAAAGAGCCTTGGCCAGCGCCACCGGATCGCCCTGGGTGTAAGCAATCGAGGTCACGCCCGAGAGGTCCTTCAGGACCTCTTCGGCCTTGGTGCCCTTGGCTGCGCGTTCCGCCAAAGTGTTCTTGACCACGACATATTTTGCGCCGGAGGCTCGCAGCGTCTTGCGCAGTTCGTAATCCTGGGCCACGGTGAGCTTGCTGTACGTGGTAACGATCAAGCTGGAGACGTTCTGCAACTCTTTGCCCAGCTTGTCAACCTGCTCGGTTTTTCTTGCTCTGGTAACAGCCATTGTCTTAGTCCTTTTCCGTGTGGCGACGGGCGACGCGCCCGTCCGCGCCGAGCATATCTCGGCAGTTTAAGCTTTTGCCGCGGCCTCAACCGCGCTGGTGTCAATCGAAATTCCCGGGCCCATGCTCGAGCTTAGATAGCAGCCCTTCACATATTTCCCCTTGGCCACGGTCGGCTTGGCCTTCACCACGCTGGTAATCACGGTGGTGGCGTTGTCGATCAGTTTCTCGGGAGAAAACGAAATCTTTCCCACAGGTACGTGGACCAAGGCTGTCTTGTCGGTACGAAACTCGACTTTGCCGGCTTTCACTTCCTGCACGGCTTTGCCGACATCGAAAGTGACAGTACCGGTCTTCGGGTTGGGCATCAAACCCTTGGGTCCAAGAACTTTACCCAGCCGGCCAACGGATTTCATCACATCCGGAGTAGCGATCAGTGCGTCGAAATCCGTCCAGTTCTCTTTGTTGATCTTCTCGACCATTTCCTCGCCGCCAAAGAAGTCGGCGCCCGCCTGTTCGGCTTCCTTGATCTTGTCGCCACTGGCGATAACCAGGACTTTTTTCGATTTGCCAAGACCGTGAGGCAACACGACGGTCCCTCGCACCATCTGATCGGCATGCTTGGGGTCGACTCCGAGACGCATGGTGATTTCCACGGTCTCGTCAAACTTGGCGTATTTTACTTTTTGCAGAAGCGTGACCGCTTCCTGCATCGGGTAGGGGCGGCTTTCGACTGCCTGGCGCGCCTTGGTGATATTCTTTCCTGACTTCTTCATTGCCGTTTCCTCGTCTCCCACCGCCCGTCGCTGTTCTGGCGGGCCGTAGTGTCTTCGACCTAAGTTCGTGTAGAGCGGACCTCTTGTCCGCTGCTTTACCCAACCACTTCAATTCCCATCGAGCGCGCCGTTCCGCGGATGCTCTTGATCGCGGTTTCGACCGACGCGGCATTCAAATCTGGCATCTTTTGTTTCGCGATGTCTTCCACCTGCCGGAGCGTGACCTTGCCCACTTTGTCTTTGTTCGGAGTTCCCGAACCTTTGGCAATGCCCGCGGCGCGCTTCAACAGAATCGAAGCCGGCGGCGTCTTGGTGATGAAGGTGAAAGTGCGGTCGCTATATACCGTCACTACCACGGGAATGATGAGTCCTTCGAGTTCTTTCGCGCTGGTGCGCGCATTGAACTGCTTGCAGAACTCCATGATGTTGATCTGCGCCTGGCCCAGGGCCGGGCCCACTGGGGGCGCGGGCGTAGCCTTGCCCGCCGCAATCTGAAGCTTTACCGAGCCTGTTGCTTTCTTCGCCATAATCTCTTCTGCCTATGCCACTTTCTCGACCTGATTGAATTCCAGTTCAACCGGAGTGGAGCGCCCAAAAATCGTGACCATCACCTTCAAGGTCTCGCGATCTTCATTGACTTCATCCACAATGCCAGTGAAGCTGGCGAACGGACCCTCGGTGATGCGCACCGATTCATTCTTCTCGAACTTAACCTTGAGCTTGGGTTTGTCTCTCGACTCGCCCACACGATACACAATGTGCTGAACTTCTTCTTCCGAAAGCGGTGTGGGTTGCTGGCCTGTTCCCACAAATCCGGTCACGCGCGGAGTGGATTTGACCACGTGCCAGACGTGATCGTCCATATCCATTTCGACCAGCACGTAGCCGGGATAGAACATGCGCTCACTGGTGTACTTCTTGCCGCCCCGCACTTCGGTGACCGACTCGGTGGGGATGAGCACTTTGCCGATTCGTTCCTGCAGCCCGAACGCCTGGATGCGCGACTCCAATGACTCCTTCACCTTGCGCTCGAATCCCGAATAGGAGTGGATAATGTACCACTTCATGTTGGGATTGCGGGGAGGCTCCGCCACAACGTTAGCGGCGTCCGCAACCGTCTCTGCACCGGCTTGCAAGGTCGAGTCCTTCTCTTCTTCCTGCATATCGTGCTGTAAGGTACCAGCTTCCTTCCTTGGCATCAACGGTGGACCAGATACTTGAACAGGTAATTGATGCCGCTACCGATGGTGTTGTCCACGGCCCAGAAATACACTCCAAACAGGAAAACCGTGATGATCACCACGGCGGTCGTGGCCTGTACATCTTTGAACGAGGGCGCCGTGACCTTTTTCATCTCGGAACGCACATCGCTGTAGAAAGTCTTGATGCGCTCGGGCCATGCCATGACCCGACCACTCAGGCTTCGTTCATCCGCACTCGCTGCTGTCAGTGACTTTGCCATCTCTTTATCTCGACTCCCACCATCTACTCTCACTTCGATCTCTGGCAGGGGCGGAGGGATTCGAACCCCCAAGTTCGGTTTTGGAGACCGACAGTTTAACCGTTGAGCTTACGCCCCTAAATCAATTGATTCATTGAATCAATGATTCATTGAATCAATTATTTCACTTCTTTATGCGGCGTATGCTTCCGGCAACGTTTGCAAAACTTCTTCATTTCCAGCCGGTCCGGAGTCGTCTTCCGGTTCTTGGTGCTCGAATAGTTCCGCTCTTTGCAATCACCGCACTGCATCGTAATAATTTCTCGGGGCATGAACCGCTCCTGGCTTCTGGCTCTTAGCTTCTAGCTCAAGAGCCTACTGTCATCCTGAAGGCGACGATTTCTGTCGCCGAAGGATCTATGCATTTTCCTACGTCACAATCTCGCTGATGGTTCCCGCACCCACCGTGTGTCCGCCTTCGCGGATCGCAAACCGCAAGCCTTTTTCCATCGCCACCGGCGTGATCAGCTCGATTACCAGGCTGACGTTGTCGCCCGGCATCACCATTTCGGTTGCTGCCGGCAACTCCGCCACGCCAGTCACGTCCGTCGTTCGCAAGTAAAACTGCGGCCGGTATCCTTTGAAGAACGGCGTGTGCCGCCCGCCTTCTTCTTTGGTCAGAATGTAAACTTCCGCCTTGAACTTGGTGTGCGGAGTGATCGATCCACCCTTCGCCAGCACCATGCCGCGCTCCACATCTTCCTTCGCAATGCCGCGCAGCAGCAGGCCCGCATTGTCGCCCGCCAGGCCTTCGTCCAATTGCTTTTTGAACATCTCGACGCCCGTGACCACCGTCTTGCGGGTGTCGCGGAAGCCCACAATTTCCACTTCCTCGCCCACCTTCACCTTGCCACGCTCGATTCGTCCCGTCACCACCGTGCCGCGTCCCTGAATCGAAAAAATATCTTCAATCGGCATCAGGAACGGTTTTTCCAGTTCGCGCTGCGGCTGCGGTACGCTCTTGTCCACCGCTTCCATCAACGCATCAATCTGCTTTTCCCACTTCTCTTCGCCGTTCAAAGCTCCCAAGGCCGACAGCCGGATCACCGGCACATCGTCTCCAGGAAACTTGTAGGTCTTCAGCAACTCGCGTACTTCGAGCTCCACCAGGTCCAGCAACTCGGGATCGTCGACGGCATCGCACTTGTTCAGCGCCACAACGATATACGGCACGCCTACCTGACGAGCCAAGAGCACGTGCTCGCGCGTCTGCGGCATCGGACCATCGGTCGCCGCCACCACTAAGATCGCGCCATCCATCTGCGCCGCGCCCGTGATCATGTTCTTGATGTAATCCGCGTGCCCCGGGCAATCCACGTGCGCGTAGTGCCGGTTCGCCGTCTCGTACTCCACGTGCGCCGTGGCAATCGTGATCCCGCGCGCCTTTTCTTCCGGCGCGTTATCAATCGAGTCGAAAGACCGGAACACGATCTTCGGGTTGTGCTTCTGCAACACCTTGGTGATGGCCGCCGTCAACGTCGTCTTGCCATGGTCAATGTGACCAATCGTCCCTACGTTGCAGTGCGGCTTATTCCGATCAAATTTCTCTTTCGCCATAAATCAGCTCTTAGCTCCTAAGCTTTTAACTTAACCCTTGTCATCCTGAGGCGCCGTTCTTAGCCGCCGAAGGACCAATGCAACATCCTCGTACTGTCAACTCTGGAGCGGGAGACGGGAATCGAACCCGCGACCAACAGCTTGGAAGGCTGTGACTCTACCACTGAGTTACTCCCGCCTAAAAGCCGTCAGCTCTCAGCCGTCAGCTCTCAGCAAAAACTTCCGCCTGCCAAACCATACATAATCTCTGGAGCCGATGATCAGGATTGAACTGATGACCTCTCCCTTACCAAGGGAGTGCTCTACCAACTGAGCTACATCGGCGAAAACCAGCACTCGGCAATCCGTTGTCAGCAAAACCAGAGTGTTGCCAAACCTATTTGGTATCGCTGCCGCCGTCCGAGTGCAATACATCTTTACGGCGTACCCAAGTCTTCAGCGCGAACATTGCCAGCACCGCCAGCGTCACCAGGCGAATTCGCTGGTCGCTAATCGTGTTCCAGGACAAAACTCCCAAGGCCACGAACACCGCCAGCGCAATGATTAAACGCTTCACCAGATCCCTCGCGCTGCTCGGGACTTCCTTTGCGGGCTCTTGCTGCCCTCCCGCAAACCATCTCAAATCCTGGTGCACAGGGAAGGATTCGAACCTTCGTACCTCGCAAGGAGGGACAGATTTACAGTCTGTTGGCTTTAACCACTCACCCACCTGTGCAAAAACGCCGACCCGGCTGCAACGCCCGGAAACCAGCCATGCTCTGCGTCCGCGGAGCATGATGCTACAGCGGGCAATGACCCAATAGAAGAACCGAGTGCGCGCGAAAATCCTCTCGCACGCAAACACCACACTTGGAAAAATTCCTTATGGAGTGCCGTTGGGAAAAATCTGTTTATGCCGCCGCGCCGCGCAATGCCTGTGTTCCGGAACCGTATCGAATCAATGCTGGTTCAATCAAATGCTGGAGCTGGCGAAGGGATTTGAACCCCCGACCCTCTGATTACAAATCAGATGCTCTACCAACTGAGCTACGCCAGCAGTTGGAGACAAACGCCCTTCCGGGCGCATATATCCCTCTGATCCCTTCCAGATGTCCGGGACAATTCTAAAAGGTACCATAACGGTAATCCGGGCGCAACCGGGACGCGGGGGACACCGCCGCAATTCCACGAGAGGCCCAACCGCCTATCGCTGGTGCTATGCTAAGTCGCTAAATGCCGAGCTTGCTCGTTCTCGTCAAGTTCTTCGCGATCGCTTTCAGCGCTTTGCTCCCGGTGATCAACCCCCTGGGATCGGCATTAGTGTTCCTTGGCTTCGTAGGAGACGCGCCCGCTTCCGTTTTCCGCGATCTGGCGCGAAAGATTGCGATCAGCACGACTCTCTTCCTGGTGGTGGTGGAGTTGATCGGAGCCGGACTTTTGCAATTTTTCGGCATTTCCCTTCCGGTGGTGCAGGTTGCCGGAGGACTGGTGCTGGCCAGCATGGGATGGAGACTGCTCAATCAACCGGAAAGCGACGCTGCCAACCCCAACGCGGCGGAAGTTAGTCAGGCCAACCTCGGATCACTGGAACAGAAAATTTTCTATCCCCTCACCTTCCCCGTAACCGTTGGCCCGGGCTGCATCGTCGTGATGTTGACCCTCAGCGCACATGCGGCGGTGAAGCAGAGTGTGCTCGCGAATGTCATTGCCCACCTGGGAATCTTGCTGGCGTTGGTGGCTTTGAGTCTGACCGTATTTCTCTGTTACCGCTATGCCCCAAAGATCACGGAACGGATTTCGCCGTCGACGGCCCACGGTATCCTGCGCATCGTTGCCTTTGTGCTGGTGTGCATCGGAGTGCAGATCACATGGAATGGCGTGGAAAGCCTGCTGAAAACGCTACTGAAGAGTTAGACAGCGGGCGGGGTTGCGCCTTCGTCACTCCGGGAACGGCCGCAGCCTATTTTTTCAAACTAGCTTGCAACTTGGAACTTCAACCCTGAAACTATTTACATCTATGAATCTCTCCCTGTCCGGCAAAGTGGCCCTCATAACCGGGGGATCGCGCGGCATCGGGACGGCGGCGGTGCGGATGTTTGTGGCTGCGGGCGCGCGCGTGCTGTTCAGCTACGCGAAGTCGAAACCGCAGGCCGATCAACTGGTCAAAGAGCTAGGGGAAGAGAACTGCGCCTCCTCCGCCTGCAATCTTTTGGGCACAGAGACGGCTCGCGAACTCGTGGCCAGCACCGTGGATCGCTTCGGACGCCTCGATATCCTCGTGGCCAATCACGGGGTGTGGCCGGCTCAGGATGCGCCCGTCGATCAGATGCATGATTCGCAGTGGCGTAACACTGTCGCAGTTAATCTCGACAGCGTCTTCGCGCTGATTAAACATTCCGTCGCCCAAATGAAGTCGCAGCGGAAGTCAGCCGATGCAGGCCACATCGTGGTGGTCAGCTCCACTGCGGGACAGCGTGGAGAAGCCTTTCACTGCGACTATGCCGCAACTAAGGGTGCGCTGATCAGTATGGTTAAGGGGCTTTCCACGGAACTGGCTCGCGACGGCATCTATGTGAATTGCGTGGCGCCTGGCTGGGTCGATACGGACATGTCCGCGGCCGCCTTGAATGACCCCAAAAGCAGGGCTGCGATTTTCTCCACCATCCCATTGGGACGGGTGGCCAGCCCGGAAGAAATCGCAGCTCCGATCCTGTTTCTCTGCACCCCGCAAGCCGGGTTTATTACTGGCGAAGTTTTCAACGTGAACGGCGGAGCCGTGTTGACGGGATAGAGCCCAGTCTCCGTGGTCCCGGACGCCTCGTCCGGGCAGGAGGCTCTTCAGTTTCGCGCGGACGGGGACGCGAGCGCCCACATTCCTTGGGGCAGGCAGCTACAATGGGGTGTTGCAGCGTCTAACGGCTGGAAGCATGAAGTCTCTCTTATCGGCTATTTTGTTGAGCGTGCTGGCCTTTGGGCAAGCACTCAACTCCCCGCCCGCATCTTCCGCGCAAGCTATCCCTGTGGACCAGGAGAACGTCCGCAAGGCCAAGACTCTGCTCGATCAGATGATTCAAGCCCTGGGTGGAAACAACTATCTGAATGTTGAGGATATGAGTCAGGAAGGCCGCTCCTATAGCTTCCACCTGGGGACGCCCGACGGCGTCGGAGTGGTCTTCTGGCGCTTTTACAGGTTTCCTGACCGGGAGCGGGTTGAATTCACCAAGAAGCGCGACATCGCTTATGTGTACCGGGGCGACAAAGGCTTTGAGATCACCTACAAAGGCACACGCTACGATGAGCCCAAGGCAGTCGCCGACTATCTCCGGAGACGCCAGTTTTCGCTGGATTGGGTGGTACGCAAATGGCTAACCCAGCCGGGCATTGCGTTGTTCTACGAAGGCCATACGATAGCCGCTCTGAAAGACGCCGAGCAAGTCACGGTTATGGACGCCAACAATCAGAGCGTGACGCTGTTCATCGATACGAAAACGCACCTCCCGGTTAAGAAGTCGTTCTCCTGGAGGGATCCCACCGACAAGCAGCGCAATGTCGAGGACGAGGTCTACGACAACTTTCGCAACGTTCAGGGGGTTATGACTCCGTTTGGCATTACCCGCTTCTACAACGGGGATATGTCCAACCAGCGCTTCCTGAACTCGGTGACTTTTAACAAAGGACTCAGCGACTCGCTTTTCGACGTTGACGTCACCTACGATCCTTATAAGACGCCGCCTAAGAAGTGACCCTCAGACCTTCCGGTAAGTGTAAGTATTTGCAGTATAAGATGTTAAGCGTAATTGTCCCATCGGTAAGTGCCAAGAGGGCCGCCGTCGAGCTGGTCTCTTTGGCGGAGAACAGGCAGTCGGTAAATACCCACTAAGTGTTGCTAATTTGCCACAGCCAGAGTTGTCCTCGTCGGCGGTAATCTATTCATCTAACACCAGATAAGAGACCCAGACCTGAGACACGAGCAAACAATTCGTGCGGCAGTGGAGTGTGCAGGAGTAGGCCTGCACAGCGGCGCTCCCGTCCGTTTGCGAATCCTGCCCGCGCCTCCCGGATCTGGCATCGTGTTTCGCCGGGTTGACCTCGATGGCTTTGAAGTCGAGGCCGTCAGCCGGAACGTCGCGCGCGTCAGCTACGCAACCAGCTTGATGAAAAAGGGTGTTCTGATTTCGACGACCGAGCACTTGCTTTCGGCCTTCATTGGAACTGGCATCGATAATGCCATTGTCGAACTGGACAATCTGGAACTGCCGATCCTGGATGGGAGTGCGCGGCCGTTTGTGGAATTGATTCAGCAGGCGGGGATTCGGAAGCAGCGCCGTCCGCGGACTTATCTGCGCATTCGGCAAGCCCTGGAGATGCAGGAAGGAAACAAGTTTATCGCGGTGTATCCGGCGGAAACTTATTCGGTTTCTTACACCATCAACTTTCCCCACCCGCTCATCGGCAAAGAGACCTTGCGCCTGGAACTCGCCAACGGCAGCTACCTGCGCGAAGTGGCGCCCGCGCGCACCTTCGGATCCCGGCAGGATGAGCAGGCAATGCGCAATATGGGCCTGATCCGCGGGGCGTCGCGAGAGAACTGCGTGGTGCTGACCAAGGACGGTGTCGAGAATCCTCCACTGCGGTTCGCCGACGAGTTCGTACGCCACAAGGTGCTGGACCTGATCGGCGACCTGGCGCTCTTGGGAAAGCAGATCTTGGGAAATGTCGTGGCCGACCGCGCCGGCCACGCCATGCACACCGCGTTAGTTTCCAGGCTGCTCCGTGACCGCACGCTGTGGGAAGAAACCACGGTCGAGGACGAAGGCGAACCAGTTTCTCTTTCGATTCAGGCGGCGGCTGGACAGATGGCCTGATTGATCCACATCAACACGCAGAAGCGCAGATCGTGATATGGAGACTAGTTTTCTGCTGAACGCACGCGGCGTAAGATACGTTGCCGCAAAGATTTGTTTTCCGGGACAGCGTCGTGATTTTTGTACAAATTGAACGTTAAACGGAAGTTTCGAACGCCGTCTTGTTGGCTGATCTCGACTTTATCGGCATCAGCAAACAACGCTTCATATACTTCTTCTGCCTGCTTCGCCACTTCGTCCTGTCTGTACAGTTCATCGGCTGAAACCCTAAGACGCTCGAAGAATGCCCAGCGGGGCACCAGTGACTGCGTGCATCCCAGAATTGCTGGTCCTCATTACGCAAAGTCTGGCCATCCCATAGCCGCACCCGGATACCAAACAAGCGCATAATATGGTGTTGATCATCGTCGGGAATCTTGACAATAATTGATTGTGGTCCGGCAATTCGTCTTCCCAGACGATTCCGCCAGGGGCATCAAGGAGCAGCGAACCCTCGTCGGCCCGATAGGTCAATGTGTTCAGAAGTGCGGATGTGGCGGTACTTAGCATTTCGGAGGGTTCTAACGGATTATACGGCGGGATGGTACCGAGACACCCGACCAAATCACGACACTTCACCCCTCAACGAGGTCCATCAGTGTAACCGAGAAATTACGACGGTTCCCGCTAGTCAGGGTCTGCGTCTTGATTGAGAGGCTTCTCGGCACTGATATCACCTCCGTGAATCATGCCCTCGATACCCTAGGAAAGATGAACAAAGACGTCGAAGTTGCGATCCAGATTTCAAATCATTTCACAGTGTGCGAATAGCCGAGACGGGTGTACAGTGGGACCGCCTTCAGCGGTAGGTAAAAGGAGTTTCCGATGAACGAATCTTCGGGGCCCCCCAGGATTTGTTCGAACCTTTCAGTGTCACTCAACCATCGCCTCAACTTGTATGCAATAGCGGCTAGTGCGGCCGGCGTCAGCTTGCTGGCTTTGGCCGAGCCGGCGGAGGCAAAAGTCGTCTACACCCAGACTCATCAGGTCATTAGATTCAACGGTACCTATAACCTCGACCTCGACCATAACGGTACGGTCGACTTTCTCATCCGGCAATGGAGCAGCGGCGGAATCAATGGACTCTTTGCCAAAGAAGCCTACGGCAACGCAGTGCGGGGATACTCGAACAACAACTCTAAGCCGTTTGCGTCAGCACTGAGGGCTGGCGCACGAATCGGTCCCGGCCGTGGCTTTGTAAAGTCTGGTTACTACGGCGAGGCAATGGCCTATGTCGTTGACATCAGCGGAACGTCTGCATTTGGTCCATGGGTAAGCGTCGCGAAACGATACCTCGGACTGAAGTTCCAGATTGATGGAAAAACCCACTACGGGTGGGCACGGCTTAATGTTCAGGTCCAAGGTAATAACATAACTGCGACGCTGACGGGCTATGCCTACGAAAGCATTCCCGGCAAGCGAATCCGCGCGGGCCAGACTCGAAATATGGCTGAGACTGCGGCAAGCCCGGTCTCGACTGGGGGGCAGACGTTCAAGTCCGGGGGCATCTCCAGCGACCAGATTTCCGGTGCCCCACAACCTGCATCACTGGGCATGCTTGCTCTTGGTGCTCCAGCGTGCCGCCATCGAAGGCAGCAACTATGACGGTCGCAATTCAACGGCGTGGTGTGAGTCCGACGACAGCTTGGCGAAACGCAAGTGTCATTCTGATGGTGTCCAGCTTTCTTACAATGGCACTTATCGAAAGCCAGCTCGCGAGGGCCCAAACTTTCACTGTGCTTCACACGTTTACTGGCCGGGGTGACGGGGAAGAACCATCGGGAGTAGTCCGGGACGACAAGGGCAACCTTTACGGCAGCACGTTCCGCGGTGGGGCTTTTGATCTTGGAACACTATTTCAGTTGGACAAAACCGGCGAAGAGATTATTTTGCACAGCTTCACTGGAGGGGACGGGTTATGGCCGAGTTCAGGCTTGGTTCGAGACCCGGCCGGCAATCTGTACGGGACCACCTACTACGGCGGAACTTCTGAGGGAGGAGGATGCCATTACGGGTGTGGAACCGTGTTCAAGTTGGACAATACCGGGAAAGAGACCGTGCTTTGGGCCTTCAGCGGAGGGACGGACGGCGGAACCCCGCTAGCGGGCGTCATCCGGGACAAGACAGGCAACTTATACGGGACGACCTTGCTCGGCGGGCACGGCTTCGGCGTGGTGTTCAAACTGAGTAAGACTGGTAAGCAGACCATCATCCACAGCTTCACCGGAGGGGAAGACGCGTACCCCACCGCTGGTCTGATTCGGGACGCTGCGGGCAACCTCTACAGCACCGCGTCCTCGGTTGGTTGCTGCGGGATTGTGTTCAAACTGGATAAGAACGGCAAAGAGACCGTGCTCTATAGATTCCGAGGGGGGAGTGATGGGAATTATCCTATTGCAGGCCTGGTCCGCGACGCTGAGGGCAACCTTTATGGCACCACCGTATTGGGCGGTAATTTGTCGTGCGGCCCATCTGGTCAAGGCTGCGGAGTAGTGTTCAAACTGTACAAAACCGGCAAAGAGACGGTGCTGCATACTTTTGTCGGATACCCAACGGATGGAGCTTTTCCGAAAGGCATGGTGCGCGACCCAGAAGGCAATCTGTACGGCACCACCGAGCAGGGCGGCGAGGTTGGCAACTGCGACGCTTATGGGGCCGAAGATGGCAGGACCGAGGAGAACACCCAAGGCCTGCTAGATTCTGTTACTCATCCCCCCGGCCGTATAGCTGGCGAAATTCAGGTCTTAACACTCAGGACCCGGTCAATGTGTGCGATGGCAATTTGGTGAAACTTTTCAGCCACCTGCGCTCGCTATTGTCCCGCTTCGCAGTTGTTTCTAAAGCGGTGTCCACCGCATTCGATTGCATGTTCGGTTTCGCTCTCACTGTCCCACAACCGCACACCAGCGCGCGCAATTGACACGGGACAATGCTCGTAAGTGCGCGCAATCATTCGCTTAAGCGTACGTCTCGGGGTGGGCGGGAACATGCTGGAAATCGTCCGATGTACTTGGAGGTGCTCGGATGACCTCGATCTGGCAAGACGTACGGTACAGCCTGCGGGTGATCGCGAAGGCTCCGGGGTTTGCGGCGATTGCGATCCTGACGCTGGCGTTGGGAATCGGAGCGAACACCACCATCTTCAGTTGGATCAATTCCACTCTGCTGAATCCAGTTCCCGGACTTGGCCACCCGAGCGAAGTTGTATCCCTGACGCTGAACAAGCCTGGGGACAACCCTTTTCCGTTTACCTATCCGGACATCGAAGCGATGCGTGACGGGCAGCAGAGTTTTACTGGCATCGCGGCCTGCAATTTCGCCCAGATCAGCCTGACGGGCAAAAGCAAACCGGAGCGTATGTTCGGCATGGTGACGTCCGCAAATTACTTTGACGTGCTGGGCGTGCAACCAATCCTGGGGCGCGGTTTTCTTCCCGCCGAGGACGAGAAGCCGGGAGGCGCACCGGTAGCGGTGATCAGCTACCGTCTCTGGCAAACCCATTTCGGTAAGAATCCGAATATCGTCGGACAGACCATTGAACTCAACCAACGCCCATACACGATTGTGGGTGTAACGCCGGCGGTGTTTCAAGGGAGCCAGACGGGAGTGCGAACCGAGATCTGGGTTCCAATCATGATGGAAGAGCAGCTGAACCCCCTGGGGAACCTG
This sequence comes from uncultured Acidobacteriota bacterium, assembly GCA_963788605.1. Lineage (GTDB taxonomy): Bacteria > Acidobacteriota > Terriglobia > Terriglobales > Acidobacteriaceae > JABDBE01. The sequence goes on from CAWBHD010000010.1 coordinate 259,945, forward strand.
CTTCACGACCATCATCAGTTCTGGCTGCTGGCCTTTGGACGGTTGAAGCCGGGAGTCCTGCTGGAGCAGGCGCAGGCGGAAATGGCACTGCGACTGAAGCCGGAGGTAAAGGCGTATCCCGAGGAGCACAAAGGGCACGAGAGTGTGACCGTGTACCCGCTGTGGCGGAATCCATTTGGCTTGAATCAGTTTCTCTCGACGTTGTTGCCAGCGCTGATGTGCATCGCCGGCCTGGTGCTGCTGCTGGCGTGTGTGAACGTGGCCAATCTGATGCTGGTCCGGTCGGTCGGTCGGCGGCGTGAAATCGCCATTCGCATGTCGCTGGGTGGAAGCCGCTGGCGGCTGGTCCGGCAAATGCTGGTAGAAAGCATGATATTGGCGCTGGCGGGAGGCGTAGTCGCATTGCTGATCACGCTCTGGACTCAGGGCACTCTGATGAAATTCATACCGGTGACCGAGGATGTTCCGCTCGCACTCAGCGTCGCGGTTGACCGCACGGTGCTGCTGGCGGCGCTGGTCATTTCGCTGCTTACGGGGGTTATTTTCGGAATCGTGCCTGCGCTGCGCTCTTCGGGCGTTGCGCCGGTGACGGTGTTGAAAGAGGAAAGCGGGAGCACGTCGGGCGGACGGGGGAAGGCGCGCCTCGCGAGCGGACTGGTGGTGGCGCAAATTTCACTGTCGCTGCTGCTGCTGATCTGCGCGGGATTGTTCATTCGCAGTTTCATGAGGGCGGAGCAAATCGATCCGGGATTCAACCCCCACAATATCTTGATCGCCTCCTACGACCTTTTTACCGCGGGATACTCGGAGTCGACGGGCGCGGAATTCGATCGCCAGTTGATGGAGAAACTGCAAACCCTGCCAGGGGTGCAATCGGTAGCCCTGTCAAACCGATTGCCGCTCGCGTTTGGCGGAGGCTCGACCAGCGTCAAGCCCGAAGGGTACGTTTCACCGGCCACTGAATCCATGGAGACCCAGGTGGCCATTATTACGCCGAATTATTTCCACACCTTGCAGATTCCCATCGTAAAGGGACGCGACTTCACGCCGCAGGACACCCAGAGTTCGCAACGCGTCGTGGTCGTCAGTGAAGCCTTTGCGAATCGCTACTGGCCCAATCAGGAACCGTTGGGCAAGCAGCTCAACTCAGACTTTACCCATGAATGGTTCACCGTCGTCGGCGTGGCGCGGGACAGCAAAGTGCAAGGCTTGAATGAAAAGCCGATGCCCTTCCTGTATCTGCCGTTGTACCAGGTCTACCGGGCCACCATGACTATTACTGTGCGGACCGCTGGCGACCCGTTGATTTTCCGTAAGGCGGTCGAGAAAACGGTTCACGGATTGAATGCTGACGTGGTGGTGTTCGATGTAACGTCGCTCGAAGTGCGCGAACAGTTTGCCAGCTTCGGCCAGCGGGTTGCGGGAACCTTCGTCGGCGCATTCGGGCTGCTCGCTCTGGTTCTGGCCGCGGTCGGAATTTACGGAGTTACGGCCTACACCACGCGGCAGCGCACCCATGAAATCGGCATCCGGGTGGCTCTAGGGGCAACCAAGCCGGACGTTCTGCGTTTGGTGCTCGGCCATGGCGTGAGATTGATGCTGGCCGGCGTCGGTCTGGGACTGGTGTTGTCGTTCGTCTTGACGCGCTTCCTGAGTAAGCTGCTGCTCGGCGTAACCAGCACCGATGCGTTGACGTTTACGAGCGTGGCGTTTTTGCTCTGCGCTGTGGCCTTGTTCGCCTGCTTCCTGCCCGCGCGCTGGGCGATGCGCGTTGACCCGATGGTGGCGCTGCGCTACGAATGAGCGGCGCTAGTCGGCGGCTTGGGGAGTGGGATCATTGGCGTCCCAGAAGGATCCCTGTTCGATGAGCTTCTCAAGCTCTGCTCGGGCATGCGCGGTCAACTGTGCGGCATACTCTTTTGCCGATTGCTGGCGCTCCGGGGTTAACTGGGCTACTCGCATCGCAAGCAACGGCGCATCCTCTTCAAGCATGCGAAGAAGGCGTTGCGTGCGATCAATTTTGACGTGGATTGGAAGCATTGCAGTCATGACCTCGTATCAATGTAGGCGCGGGCGTCTCCCCGTGCTTCGCTAAATCCGACTAGACTGACTTAATGTTCTCCTAAAGCGTGCGCGAGACAGCGCCCCGCCGCAAGTCGTAATCTGGATACCTCCAGGCAGCTGTCTCGGAAGCTCATCGAGTGCATGAACCGGTCTATCTCTCGCTAGGCTCCAATGTCGGCGACCGTGCGGGCAACCTGCATGCCGCCATCGATCGCCTGCGTGCTTTTGGAAAGGTCGTAGCGGTTTCATCCTTCTACGAAACCGAACCGGTGGAATTCACCGCGCAACCCTGGTTCCTGAATTGCGTGGTCAAACTGGATACAGAGAGCACGCCCGGCGATTTACTCGCCGGCATTCTCGAGATCGAGCAACAGTTAGGCCGCCGCCGGGGACAGCACAAAGGCCCTCGCATCATCGACCTCGACATTCTTTTGTTTGGGAGCTCGACTGTGAAAGTTCAAGGCCTGACAATCCCTCATCCCGCCATGCACGAGCGCCGTTTCGTGCTGGAGCCTTTAGCGGAGATCGCGCCGGACGCGCTTCATCCGGAGCTAAAGCGAACGGTAACCGAACTTCTTGATGCCTTGCCGGCGGGACAAGCCGTACGCAAGACAAACAAATGCTAGCCACTGATTGACACGGAAGAAAGAAAAACGGGCTTGATCCGTGCGATCCGTGGCCGATTTTCTTTACTACGGAACAATGATCCGGCTTCCAGCTTCCACCGGTGCTGCCAGCGCCGATTGTTTTTCCGGAAATTGCCCGCGGACGAAATCCACGAAGGCTCGCGACTTCGGCCTACCTGAGGTGTGGGCGTATCCCATGCGGAGCAGGAAAACGAATGCACGCAGCACGTCGGAATCGTGCAGCCGGGTAAAGCCCAAATGCTTTTGTTCTGCTTCCCGATACTCTTGCAACATTTTTTGGACTTCCGCCACAACCCCTTGCTGGCCGAGGCTGGTCACCGGGGTTTCGTAGTGCAGGCCGGAGTTGACCAGAGTTTCCTGTTTCCTGGTCATCGAGGCCAGCGCCGCCATCAGATCGCTATCTTGAATCAGTCGGTCTGCCTGCGCGCTCTTTGCCAGTGCGTAGCTCAAACCCATGATCAGGTGTTCGTGCTCGTAAAGAAACTGCTCGCCGATCTCCACCTGGGAAAACAAAGCCGCCTGATCCAGATCCTGCAAAGGACGTGGTTTTTCATGCTCCCGGGCCTGCTGAAGATAGACGCAATCGCTCGGACAATCCAGTGTCACTTCGCGCTGCTCACCGCAACACTGTGGGCATATTCGTCCGTGAACCGCCGGACAAAAGCGTTTCTCTTTTCGCTTTTCGCAGATTGCGCAACTCACGGATGCGGGCTCCCGAAATCATTATGACATGCAGGATGGCTGGCTTTCGCTGCGCCCGGCGCCCCTTTCAAGCCTCTCCCAAAGCTGCGCGGCGACAGCGTTTCGGAATGAACATTGCAAAAACGCTGGATATTTGTGGGCTTTTTGGGTTCCCAAATGAGAAAAACCGCATAAAATGGGGCTGAAACGGTGTTTTTCCACAGGAACGTGATGTAAGATGGCTCCTATCGCAGGAAAATCAGAGTTCCATAGAGGAGGATTCATGGCTTCAGGCATGACCAAGACCCAACTCGTTCGTCATCTGGCTGAGAAACTTGAGAGCAACAACAAGACCGCAGCCGCGTTTCTTGAGAACCTAACCGATGTCGCCGTGAAGGAAACCAAGAAGAACGGTGTGTTCGTGATCCCTGGACTAGGTCGCCTGGTGAAGGCGCATCGCAAAGCCCGCATGGGACGCAACCCGCAGACCGGTGAACCCATTCAGATCAAGGCCAAGACCGTCGTGAAGTTCCGCGTGGCGAAAGCAACAAAGGACGCGATCGCTCCCCCGGCCAAAAAGTAGTTTTTAGGTTTTGCTCGATGCAAAGGCCGGCCTGGGCCGGCCTTTTGCATTCTGCGCGGGACTCCGCACTCTGTTTCTCAATGGGTTAATATTGATATCTCCCTCAACCGTATGAGTTCGCCGAATCCCCAGACCGAAGCCGCTCCAAACGTGCCCGCCGAGTCTCGCCCGTCGAACTTCATTCGCGAAATCATCCTCGACGATCTGAAGACCAACAAGTACGCCGGACGCGTACAAACCCGCTTCCCTCCGGAGCCCAACGGCTATCTGCACATCGGCCACGCAAAAGCTATCTGCCTCGATTTCGGCCTGGCCAACGAATTCGGAGGCCATACCAACCTCCGCTTCGATGACACCAATCCCGAAAAAGAAGAAACCGAATACGTCGAATCCATCATGGAAGACGTCAGATGGTTGGGCTTCCAGTGGGACGCTCTCCATTACGCCTCCGATTATTTCGACCAGCTCTACGACTGGGCGGTGCAACTCATCAAAGCAGGCAAGGCCTACGTAGACGATCTAAGCGCCGACGAAATCAGAAAACACCGTGGCACCCTGACCGAACCCGGCAAGGACAGCCCCTTTCGCAATCGGCCGGCCGAAGAGAACCTCAACCTCTTCGAACGCATGCGCGCCGGCGAATTCCCCGACGGCGCCCGCGTCCTCCGCGCCAAGATTGACATGGCCTCGCCCAACTTCAACATGCGCGACCCCGTCATGTACCGCATCCTCCACGCCGACCACCATCGCACGGGAGGAAAGTGGTGCATCTATCCGATGTACGATTACGCGCACGGCCAGTCTGATTCGCTTGAGCAGGTCACGCACTCCATGTGCACCCTGGAGTTCGAGGATCATCGCCCTTTATACAACTGGTTCATCCAGCAACTGGGCATTTTCCCTTCGCAGCAGATCGAGTTCGACCGCCTCAACCTGACTTATACCCTGTTGAGCAAGCGCAAACTGCTGCAGTTGGTCCGCGAGGGGCGGGTCAGCGGATGGGACGATCCCCGCATGCCTACGCTCTCCGGCATCCGCCGCCGTGGCTATACGCCGGAAGCCATTCGCAATTTCTGCGGCGCCATTGGAGTCTCAAAAACCAACGGCTCGATCGAGCTGGCAATGCTCGAGCACTTCGTTCGCGAAGACCTGAACAAGCGTGCTCCGCGCGCCATGGCCGTTCTGCACCCGCTGAAAGTCGTGATCGATAACTACCCAGAGAATCAAACCGAGGAAATGGACGCGGTCAACAATCCCGAAGACCCCGGCGCGGGCAGCCGCAAGATACCCTTCTCCCGCACCCTCTACATCGAGCAGGATGACTTCCGCGAGATCCCACCGCCGAAGTATTTCCGCCTCACCCCAGGACGCGAAGTACGCCTGCGCTACGGGTATTTCGTGACCTGCACCGGCGTGGTCAAGAACGATCAGGGCGAAGTGATCGAAGTCCACTGCACCTACGACCCTGCAACCCGCGGAGGAAACAACCCGCCGGACGGCCGCAAGGTAAAGTCGACAATCCACTGGGTTTCGGCCGCCCACGCCATCGACGCCGAAGTGCGAATCTATGACAACCTCTTCACCGTCGAAGATCCAAATCAGACCGAAGACTTCACTACCAATCTCAATTCCAACTCGCTCGAAGTGCTGAGCAACTGCAAGCTCGAACCATCACTGGCCACCGCCGCCCGGGGTGTCCGCTACCAGTTTGAGCGCCTGGGATACTTCTGCGCCGACCAAGATACAACGCCAATCAAGCCAGTCTTCAACCGCACTGTAGCTTTGAAAGACACCTGGGCGAAAATCGAAAAAAAACAATAACCGATCTTCTGGCATTCTTGTCTCCTACCTTTCCGCAAAGATCGCGGAAAGATGGGGCACCCTTTTTCCATGTGTGATGTAGATTTGGAGGCGCGGAATCTCGATTGTAGGTGTCAGGCGATTCGTGCGGCCAAATCAAAACTCTAGGTGTGCGCGTGCGGACTCTGAGCGGGATTCTTTTTCACCGGGGGTGGGGCCTTGATCACCTTCACTTCAAAATCCACTGGCAACTGTTTGGGTGGATAGCAGGCGGCGTTGTCACAGGCCTGATATCGCAAGCGACCGCGAATCTCATACTTGCTGGGCAGCACACTCGACAGTGGTCGCACTTGGACTGAGAGATCGAACTCTCCGCTGTAGACGCTGAGCTTCTCATCGGGGGCGAAAGCAAAACTCATCTGCGAACCCGGCGGATAGGTGATTTTGCCCACCACAATGTCGGTGGGCACATCCAGTTTAAGCACGGTGGGAATGAGGTATTCCGCAGCCGGCGTGTTGGAGTTGATGTGGAAACCCGAACTTACGTGAAAGCGCAGCTCTACCTCAGTCGCCTTGCCGCGAATGATCGTGGCCACCCCCGGAGGCGACAGCGTGACCGATGGCGTCTTTTTTCCGGGCGGATCCTGCGCCAGCAAAGGCGCGGCGAAAAGCACCGCCAGTAGGATTCTTATGATGGGCTTCATTTATTGGCTACGGCATTCGTGCCGAGAATTTTCTTGATATCGTCCTCTATCTCGCCCCGGCCTTTCAATCCAAATGCCTTGTCAACCACCTTCCCGTTGCGATCAATATAAAACGTTTCCGGCAAAAACTGCACTCCACCGTAAGCATCTCCCACCGCTTCCTTGCCCACCAGGATGGGATAATTCACGTTCATGCTCTGGGCAAATTCCGCAATGTCCTTGGTGCTGGCATCATCCATGGCGATGCCAAGAAACTGTACCCCGGCCGGCCCGTATTGTTTTTGAAGATCGACGAACCACGGCATCTCGATCTTGCAAGGCGCACACCAGGTCGCCCAGAAGTTCAGGACAACCGCCTTGCCGCGGTAGTCGGAGAGGCGGATGGCTTTGCCTTCGAGGGATTGCAGGGTGAAGTCGGGGGCGGCGCCGCTTTTCATCTGGGCGGTTCCAGCTGCGATTCCCTGGTTGGAGCGGCGGGCTAGTTTAAAGCCAAAGACCAGCATCAGGGAAACTACCATGGCCACTACGATGATGACGACCGGATCACGTTTCACGAAAAACTCCAATCAGAGCGCAAATCGATTCAGAAAAGATAGATAGTTCGAAATGATGGTAAAGCGTCCCAAGACAAGCAGTATACCCAGCGCAATCAGTAAAGCTCCGCTGGCTACTTCGATGGCGTGCATGTGGGCGCGGAAACGGCTGTAGAACTTAAGAAAGCGTTCGAGCAAGAAAGCGGTGAACAAGAATGGGACGGCCAGTCCCATGGAGTAGATGGTTAGGAGGGCGACCCCCTTGAAGACGGAATCCTGAGTTGCAGCGAAAGTGAGGATGACTGCCAAGATCGGGCCCACGCAGGGAGTCCAGCCGAAGGCGAAGGCAAAGCCTACCAGGAATGCTCCGCCGGCGGTGCTGCCTCCCTTCAGGTTATGGAGACGCTTGTCGCTATAGAGTGCGTTGATGCGGAGAATCCCGGTCAGGTGCAATCCGAAGAGGATGATAACGACGCCGGCGACTTGCGCCAGGGTTGACTTGTAGCGGGCGAGCAACTGGCCGACCTCGGTCGAGATCGCACCCAGAGTAATGAAAACAACGCTGAAGCCCAGGATGAAGCTGACGGAATTCAGCATGGTTTTGCGAAGCAGGCGCGACTCCTGGGACTTCAACTCCTCGACGCCCACGCCCGAGATCAGCGACACATAGCCGGGCACGAGCGGGAGCACGCAGGGCGAGAGGAACGACACAAGTCCTGCTACAAAGGCTGCGATGGGAAGAGGAAGGCTCGTCATTACAGAGTTATTCTACCTGCCGGAAGTGTTCAGGACTTGGAATAAGTTCGTTTTCAAGTTGATTCATTCATAGGTATTGGACTCAGCGAGGGCGAGAAGGTTGCGGAAACAATCGAAGCCTTTACAAGTATTCACACCGAACGAGGGAGCGAGTAGCGGGTCCTAGTTGCGCGCTTTCCTGTTTCTTCCTTTGCCTTTGGCTGGTACAGCAGGAGGTTGCTGACTTTGCGCTGGATGAGCTTCCGGGGTCACGGATGCGGGGGCTTCGGCGAGGGCTTTGCGGATCAGGCCCAGGGGGACGGTGGCGGTCAGGAGTGCGATGGTGTTTTGTTGCTGAATTTTCACACTATCGAAGAAGGCTCTGATGTCGGCATCGGGTGCGGGAGTGGAGACGGCGCTTTCGGCGGTGCGAAAGATGTTGAGGTAGGTGTCGATCCGGGCGACGAGTTGGTTGGCTTCTTCGTCATTTCCGGTGAAGGCCTGGGCTTTGAAATGGACGGCTCGGATGTAGCGCACGGAGGCTACGACCGTGGCTGGCTTAGGGAAGAGGAACGACCATCCGATCTGCCCGGACGGGGAGACATTTCCGGCAGGTTGAATCTTGAAGATGGCCCAGCCGAGGCTGGCGAAGGGAACCTCCTTGTAATACTGGCGCAGCAGTGCGGGTCCGGCGAAGGGCGAGGCAAGTTTGCGGGAACGGTCGACGATTCCGTGGATGACCTGCGGATCATCGAGATTCGAGGCGGCGACCGTATCCACGCCGAGGATGGCGACTCGTACGGTGCGCCCTTCAAGCGGGATGCTGTAGATGTCGCGGGTCTGGTAGTTTTCGACGGAACTGGAGATCTGGTGCAGGTACGCGCGCAGGCGCTCGCCGTCAATTTTTCCTACAAAGACCTCGGAGAAGCGGGGTTGCTGGTCGGTATCCAGTTTGGCCCCGGGCGCGCTTGCAGGATAGTGGATGGCGAGGGCGGCTTCGTCCAGGTCACGCTCGAACTGGAAGCCAGTCGCCTGGATGAATTGCTGGTAATCCGGATCGTGGGGTACGGGTGGCAGTTCGCCGGTGATGTTGGCGCGACGCATCCATTGCAGATCGATATACAGGAATCCGTCGGCAGCGGGGAGCAGGCGAGCTGGCTCAGGGGGGGCATGCTTTCGCAACACGACAGCCAGGGCAACCGCCGCTGCAACCAGCAGGACAGCCAGGATGATGGGGAGGCGTCGTCGTATTCGCATGTAAGCGCGGCCGGTCCGGCGCGAACCCTTACTTGAGACGCCGAAGTTGCCGAGGATTCGGTCATGATAGCACTCGCGGGGCGGTAGCGCAGCCGTTGGGGTTCCGAATCGTATGGGCGAGACGAGGAGGAGCGGGAAAGCAAAGATTGATCACCCGGGGCTGAAACCCCTTCTGAGATCGGGGGAAGTGCGGCTTCAGTTCTCGAAGCTTGAGGAGGCTCTTTCGGTCTTCAATTGCCGCAAGAGAACGCGGACCAGCATTCCGTCATAGTCAACGCCACTGAGACGCTCCAATTCGGCGAGGGCCTGGCCGCTGGTCTTGGCCGGAGCGAAGGAGCGATCGGTGGTCATGTTGACGTAGGCGTCGGCGATAGCGATGATGCGCGCCCATTGCGGAATCTGTTCGCCCTGAAGTTCGCCGGGATAACCGGTTCCGTCGAATGATTCGTGGTGGTGCTCGACGGCTTTCTGCAGGGGGTCGCTAGCGGGGAGGGTGCCGACGATTTGCGCACCCGCGCGAGCGTGGGTTTTTACCTGATTGAACTCTTCGTCGGTGAGGGGCCCGGACTTATTGAGGACGCGCTCCGGCACGAAGATTTTGCCAACGTCATGCACGCGGGCGGCATAGGCCAAGTCTTCCACCTCTTCTGGCGAGAGGTTGAGGGCACGCCCCATCAGTTCGCCGTAACGTGCCACCATCTCGCCATGTCCAGCGCCGTTCACTTCGCGTAATTCCGCGGCGCGGGTCAGCGTTTCAATTGCTTCCCGCAGGACCTGGACATTGTCTTTATCTTCGTCATCCTCGACGCTGCTGAGTTTCCGGAGCGTGGTCAACAATTCGTCGAGGTGCTCGATACCGTTGTGCTCACGTTGCAGGAAGCCTTCGATGTATCCCGAGATAGCCTGGCGCTGACCCGCGCCACTGGGGTCATCACCGGCTTCGTCGGCCATCGAAACGCGATCGCCGCCGGCATGTTTGGAGACATACATTCCAGCGTCGGCCACGCGAATGATCTCTTCCGCGGTGAAGCCATGGACGGGAAAGCTGGCAACACCGAAACTACCGGTGATGAGGTGGTCTTGCAGCATGGGGTCGGTGCAAAGCCAGAGGCGGAGACGCTCGGCCAGGGCCTGAGCCTGCTCCACGGCGGTTTCGGGCATGAGAATAATAAATTCATCGCCGCCGTAACGGGCAACCACATTTGACTGGCGGCATTTCTGCTCGAGCAATCGGCCCACTCGCGCCAGCACCAGATCGCCTTCAAGATGACCCAGGGTGTCGTTAACTTCCTTGAACTTGTCGAGGTCGATCAGCACCACGGAAAAAGGACGTCCGGAGCGTGAGGCGCGCTTCCACTCCGAACTGAGGGCCTCCCAGAAGAAGCGGCGCGTCTTGATGCCGGTGAGGCCATCGGTGATGGATTGCTGTTGCAGTTTCTGGAACACGAACGAATTGTGCAGGGCCGTAGCCAGCAAGTCGGCCAGCGTATTCATGATCAGAACATCTTCGGGCGAGAAGGCATCTTCCTGCAGGCTCTCGACATTGAGTACACCGAGTAGGGTCTCACCATAGGTGATAGGGATGCAGAGGACGGCACGGGAATCCGGCAACACGCCCTGCAATTGCGCCTCGCCGGTAGTCTGCACCAGCGCGCTCTCTCCGGTGCGCGCCACTCTTCCGAGAATTCCCACTCCCAGGGGGATGCGCTTGCCCAGAGCTTTGGCGGTGATGCCAGCCTCGGCCTTGATTTCGATGTCCTTACGAACGTAGTCGAAGATGCCAATACCGATGTGATCGAAGCGGAAATTTTTCTGGATGTGGCCCACAATCTCGAGCAGCATCTGCTCCGCGTCTTCGCTGGAGATGGCAGTTTTGGAGATGCTGTTAAGGAACGCGAACTGGCGGGAACGGCGCTGTTCCTCGGCAAAGAGGCGCGCATTTTCCACCGCCACCGAGACCTGGCCGGCCGCCGTCTGCATCACTTCCAGATCGCGCTCTTCGAAGACGTACTCGCGCTCCGAACTCAATGCAGCCATAACGCCCGCGGGCTTGCCTCCGAGCAGAATGGGCGCGCCGCAAAAGCATTTGGAAGGCCGGGGCGGGATGTAGGTTGCCCCAAGACGCTCCCGCGCCTTCTCCAAATCGGAGCGGATGAGCAAGGGTTGGCCGGTACGCAGAATGTACTCGGTCAAACCGTTGTCGAACTTGCGTGACCGTTTTGTTAGAATTTGTCCCTTCTCCGCTTCGAACTCGAAGCGGATATGTTCGCCTTCCTGGAAAGCTACGTAAAAATCCCTGGTGTCGAAGATTTGTCCCAGTTCCTTGTAAACCGTGCGCAGGATTTCGTCCTGATCCAGACGGGAGCTGATGGCTTGCCCAATCTGCGTGAGCAGTTCGTATTCTTTGGTGCGGCGCTGGGCGCCGTGCATCACCATGTAATTTTCCAGGGTCAGGCCAATCTGCAAAGCCAGGCCAATCAACAGGCGGAGGTTGGAGGATCCGAACATGCGGCGCTCGGCATGGGGAAAGAGGATGACGCCGAAGTTGTGTTCGCGGGTCTGCAGGCTGACTGCGGTAATGTTCCCGATATTCTCTGCCGCCAACACCTGGCGGAATTGTTCAAAGCGAGCGCCGGGAAACGCAGGCAGGGGTTCGGACATTTCGGCCACGCCATGAAAGGTGACGAATCCGCCGCGCCGGTACGCGAGTTCGGCGATGTATTCTCCGCCGCCGCTTTTTTCCATCTTACTGATCAGTTCTGGCGAGAACCCGCGTTGCACGGAGGGCAGAATGGCACGCCAGCGTTCGGAAATGTAGATCACCGCGCGTTCGGTGGGGAGAGGCGCTACCAGGCGGTCCAGGATGTTTTGCAGGCTGGGCACAAGATCGTCCGCCGAGAGCAGCCGCATCGGGTCCACGCCCAGGGTGGAAAAAGCCAGCGCGTTCTCCTGTACCGCGTTGCGTTCGTTCTCAAACAGCACCATCACCATGGCGATGCCGAGCAGCATCTGGGGAATTGGCCCCAGAAAATGGCCGGCGTCGCCGAGCATGGCAACGAACGAATAGTTCATCTGCCCAAAAACCATCAGCACAGCCCATAACGCCAACGAAACCGCCAGGAAAGAAAAGGCGAGCGAGTTCTTGCGATGCGCGTAGCGGTAGAAATAAAACGAGCAATACAGAAGCACCACACCCAAGCCAACGTCCAGCGGCAAATGCGGGTTGGCAAGAGTTTCGGGATGAAATACTCCACCCACCATCTGGGCCCACAGAGTCCAGCTGGCTAAAGCGAGGCCGCTAACCGCGAGCCCAACGTCATACCATCGCAGACGAAATTTCTGCCGGGCCATCAATCGGGTGGAGACGAAGATGCAAAGCGCCATGGCCATCAGCAACAAGGAACTGAAGAATGAAAGCACCGCCGAAGGCCGGCGGAAGGCTACCCACGCATCCAACGCATAGTGCAGAGTGTATGCAGCCCAGCCCAGCTGCCAGGCACGAAAATATTGGTGGCGACTTTGCTCGTACAGGTAGGTAAACAACAGAAATAGCAGCAGGGCAACTAGCCCCGGGACGACAACGACGCTGATTGCGATATTACCCATAGAGCTGGAAACGATTCTCCTGCCGCTGCCGACAACCGCTACATTGAGGAATCTTTGCCCCCAATGTTTTCACACCATCCCAGACAAAACAATAGTCTTTAGATGGGTAAGGGGCGTTCAGGAATTCACCGGAGGTAACCACCTCCCGGTTACCAGCGGTACTTGACGCCGCTACGGGAAGGCTCCCGGCCTTCCGGGCAACGTCTTAAATCGTTTCATGAAGCGGTTCTGACGGTGGCGCGGGGTTTGTCAGGCGCCGACTCGGTGAGACCATCCGCGCCTGCCCAGGCAGCAATCGAGGGATAAGTATGCCTTACTTTCCAAATTCGTTCTTGACCACTCCACCGTTTTTCATGACGAATTTCACTCGCTCCAGGGTGGTGACATCCTGCAGGGGATCGCCGTCTACGGCGATGATGTCTGCCCACTTGCCGGGCTCGACAGCGCCGATCTTGTCAGGCCAACCCAACAGATCGGCAGCATTGACCGTGGCTGCCTGAATGGATTGCAGCGGCGTGAGTCCGAGTTTTACCATGACCGCAAACTCCCGGGCGTTGAGTCCATGGGGATAGACTGCGGCGTCGGTGCCGAAAGCCACTTTCACTCCGCTGGCAAAGGCGTGAGCGACATTCTTGCGCGCGATGGGCACGATGACCCGCGCTTTGGCAATCATCTCCGGCGGGACGTGCAGCCGTTCGGCGTTGTCGAGAAACCAATCGCCGAGATAGAGCGTCGGAACAAGGTACGTGCCGTTCTTCTTCATCTCCGCGATGCCGGCATCGTCGATGTAGGAGCCATGTTCGATGGAGTCCACGCCCGCCTGCGAGGCCCAAAGAATGCCTTGCGCGCCGTGGGCATGGGCCGCGACCCTGCGACCAAGGCGGTGAGCGTCCGCCACAATGGCTTTCATTTCTTCCAGCGTATATTGCGATGCCTGGGGGTTGTCTCCCTTAGAGAGCACGCCGCCGGTGGCGCAGACCTTGATCAGGTCCACGCCGTACTTGATATTTTCCCGCACCCTGTGTTGGACCGCGGCGACTCCGTCCGCCACACCGTCGCCCACAGCATGGAATTGAAGCGCGAGCAGATTCTCGTCGCAGTGTCCGCCGGTAATGCCCAACGGAGGGCCGCTCACCATCATGCGCGGACCGGGGACGTCTCCGGCATTAATGGCGTCCCGCAAAGCCACGTCGCTGAAGCCTGAGGCTCCAACATTGCGTACTGTCGTAAAGCCCGCCCCCAGAGTGATGCGGGCGTTGCGGGCGCCGACTAAGGCTTCGCGTGGTATGGAAATGCCCAGGCTTTCGTATCCGGCGTCTTTCGGATCGCCGGTCAGATGGGTGTGGGCATCGATGAGTCCGGGAAGGACCGTGGCTTGCGAAAGATCAATCACGTTGTCGCCGGGGGCTGGTTTCAGATCACTAACCGGGACAATACTGAGGATCTTGTCTTCCTCAATGACGATAGCCTGGTTCGATAGAGTTTTACCGGTCTTGACATCCAGAAGATGTCCCGCCTTGATTACGACTCGGTTTGCAGGTTGCTGAGCCGCCGCCGGACCAAATTCCAGCGTGAGCACTGCGATCAGCAGCGCGAAAAAAAAGTGCCGTATTCCCATTTGATTTAGAGACCTTCCTTGAAGTTCTTGAAGAATTTGGTTACTTGCGAAGCCGTCCATCCAGTCCCCATTGCCGGCCGGCATCGGCAACAAAAAAAATTGCGAAGAGAAAAAGGACCGGCAGATGATCGAGTTCGTTGCCAAAATAGCGCCATACGGGCACGCCGTGCCCAGGATCCCACCAGGTAGCCAGGGTCAAGCTCAACATGTGGAGTGCGCCCAGCACCGAGGCTGGCCGGACCCAGATCCCCAACAGCAATGACACGCCGATAAACATCTCGACCGCTCCGACCGTGTATCCCAGAAACACCGCGTGTGGCAGCACCAGGTTAGCGAGAACCGGACGGTAGAAACTGACAGCGGTGCTGTCGATGTAGCCACCGAGATATTTTTGAAATCCACCGTGAGCGAAGCCGGGGCCGAACAGCTTGTACTGGCCGAACAGGATGAAAAAAATGGAGGTGGCCATGCGAGCTACGGCGATGGTCTTGGAGAGAGTCGTGGATGGCGTGGGCATTGTGGGATTGATATTTTGACGCACCAGGCGCGAAGAAGCTAGCGCGACTTGCCGGCTCTGGGTAAATTCTTAAGCCACTGCACGGGCGAGGACGCCCCTGCCTGCATCTTCTCAGTCTCCTCCGGGGGCGTCGTTGCTCACATATTGTTCCAGCGAGCCGAGCTCACGGCCCAGATCCTCGATCCGCCACTCGAGCAGGTTACGGATGGAAAGCATGCCGAGCAGTTTGCCATTATTGTCGGCCACGGGGAGGTGGCGAAAATGGCGTTCGACCATGGTGAGCAGCGCTTCCCCAGGCCCGGTTTCCAAAGTGGCCAGTTCCACTGGCGTGGTCATCAGCTCCCGAACCGGAGTCTGGACGGGATCGCGTCCGCTCAAGGAAAACTTACGCAACACGTCGCGTTCGGTGAAGATGCCGGCTACCCGCTTCTGGCTGTCAACGACAGCGACGGCGCCTACGTGGAAATCAAGCATCTTGCGGATGGCGTCAGCCACACTGGCTTCCACCGGGACTGCGGCTGCTTCGGGATCGCACAGTTCAAGAACACTCATATTCTCCTCCGCTGCACATTGGAGAGACCCGGCCGCCTTGTTTCCGATTTCCAGGCCGGTTGGAATGATCCGGGCATTATGACGCTTATGCGCCTGGTGTCAAGGAGATTGATCACAAGACATTGGTGACGGCGCGCACTACTTGATTTCGTTCCTGAACACCTGGCCGTCTTTCATGACGAACTGGACGTTGTAGAGGACCTTTATGTCATGCAGCGGATCGCCGTTGACTGCCACGATGTCCGCGTACGCTCCGGGTGCGATCACTCCGATTTTTCCCTGCATATCGAGCATCTCCGCGGGACGTGAAGTTGCGCTCTTGATCGCATCCATGGGGGACATACCGAGATTTACCATGCGGGGAAACTCCTGGGCCATGGGCTCGGTCCACGGAATGCCTCCAATGTCAGTGCCGAATACGATCTTTACCCCCGCATGCAGCGCCTTGGGGAACGATATCTCGTGCGCCGCTGCACGCTTGCGATCACGCTGACCGTCTGGAGTATCCGCGGGAGCCCAATCGCCGTAGTAGGGGCTCAGGGTTGGGCAAAGCCAAGTGCCCTGCTTCACCATCTGAGCGATGGCGGCGTCATCGAGATCGAGTCCGTGTTCGATGGAGTCACAACCGCCGTCGAGCGCGCGATGCAATCCGATCCCACTGTAAGCATGGCAGGCGACTTTCTTTCCCCAGCCGTGAGCTTCGTCGACAATGGCTTTCAATTCTTCGACCGTCAGGGTTGGCTGTGAAACCAGCTCGCCGTTCTTTCCCACCCATGAGCGATGAGTCATGTAGACCTTGAGCCAGTCGGCGCCGTGGTCCAATTGCTCGCGGGCGGCTTTGCGGGCTTCGACCGGGCCATCGACGATCTGGGCACCCTTGGGCATGGCAAGTTCGGGCGCGTAGCCTTCCAGTTGGTACCCACCGGTGGTGGAAATGGCGCGAGTCGCGACAAAGAGCCGCGGCCCAGGAATGAAGCCACCCTCGATAGCCTGTTTGATGCCCACGTCGCCGTAGCCGGCACCTTCCGTCTCTACGTCGCGCAAGGTGGTGAATCCCTGTTCCAGGGCGCGTCGCACTGAGACCGTGGCCCGCGCTGCGCGAAACGCCAGCGGATATTTCAAAATGTTGATGTCGTAGCCGCCCTCCGCCGGGTCCTCACCTTGTAGAAAGATGTGAGTATGCGAATCGATGAGGCCGGGCAGAACGGTCGAGCGGGAGAGATCGATCACATCCGCGCCGGCAGGAATCTTCGCTGCAGCCGCATCGGAGATACTTTCGATGCGATTGCCGCGGATAAGAATGACCTGATCGCGGCGGGCGGAATCGGAGGTGCCATCGATGAGCGTACCGGCGCGGATAACCGTGAACGCGTGCAGGGTCGGGCTTTTGGTTTCCTGAGCTGTGGACGGTACGACTGCGAAACACAAAAGCAAAAAATATTGCCAGATCTTCATCTGTTTTCTCCGGGCTCGGCTGTCGAGTCATCAACCACAGGGGCGGCAGGCATCAAGGATACTCGTTCGCTTGCGTCTAGGCCTTGGAAGAGCCAATTACGGCGTCGGCTTCAATCTCGACCAGCATTTCGGGAGAAATCAGCGCGCTTACCTGAACCATCGACGTTGCCGGACGAATATCGCGGAAGAACTCGCCATGGGCTCTGCCGATTTTTTCCCAGTCTGCGATGTTGACGACGAACATCCGCGTGCGGACGACGTCTTTCATCGTGGCTCCGGCCTTCTGTAGAGCCGACTCGATGTTCTTCAATGTCTGAACCGCCTGGGCATAAACGTCGCCCACGCCGACGATTTTGCCATCCGCCCCGGTAGCGGTAGTCCCGGCCACATGCACGCACGTACCGACTTTGACCGCTCGCGAGTAACCTACGATCGGTTCCCAAGGCGCGCCGCTGGAGATGTTCTGTCGTTCCATAGAGCTGATTCCCTCCGCACAAAATCATTGTAACTTGCGGCCAGCGCGGGCGATTAGCAGCCGAGTCGGGAGTGTGCCAACAAAAGCTTGTGTGAAACTTCGCACAACTTTGCGCACTCCCACGGAGTCTAAAGACCACGTGCATGACTTACAAAAGTCACTTGCGCTTTTGTCGAAGTCGCGATAAAACTCGCGCAGCAGAAAGAACTCCGCCGGGGAAGCGGAGTTCGGGGGCCCTAAAACATGATTTCGGAATCGCATCCGTTGCAGCAGTTTTTTATCGAACTGATCGGTCGCCACTATGCCGAGGAGATTGGGATTCGCGATCCTCAGATCGTGAACTATGTGGCGCACTTGATGGCCGAGTTCTGCGAGGTCGAGCAGTTGTTTAAGATTCGCAACGGCGCGGACAAGCCTCTAACCGACGTGGGCGAGATGCTGATCGAATCCAATCCTGTGTACGGGCCTGCGCCTTCCTTCGATCGCGAACGCCAGGTGCGCAAGCACATCGGGGATTACACGCTGTTTTTCGCCGGCATGTTCCCGGAAAGCATCAATCACTTCCGCCTGCGCAAGAACCGGGTAGAGAATTTTGTCGACTGGATGAAAGCCGGCAAGGAGAGCTACTACATCGTCTCCAAGTTCGAGCATTTCGAATACACCAATGTGGCACCCCTGTTCGCCCGCCTGTCGAGTCACTTCGAACAATGCGTTTACGGACTTAATCAGGTAAAGAACGATCTGCAGGAGATGCAACACCCGATTGTGCGTCGCACGAATGAAATTCTGATGTAGTCGCCCCCGGGTCCCCCGGCAGGTACGGCGAATAGCTCTGGAACTCAAAGCGCAGGAGTGTGGCCTCAGGCAGTTCAATCACACGCTCGATGTCGAACTCCACCAGGCGTTGTGCCCCTTCAAATTGCTTCATCCGCGGATCATCCCAGAGAATGCGTGCCTGACCAGAGAGTTGCAGTGCGCTGCCTGATTGAAAATCAGGAAAGAGCAATCCGGTTCGCGGATTGGAAACGATATTACCCAGGGTGTTGAACATGTTGTTGCCCCGGTAATCGGGGAATAGGAGGTGGTCCTCGCCTTCAAAACAAACGAACCCTGGCAGCCCGCCTCGATGAGAAGCGTCGGCACCCGATTGCGCGTGGAATGTAGCAATGAAGAGAGTGTCGGCCTGTTCAATCGCCCGCCGCTGCTTCCTGGCCAGTTTCTTGCCGATTCGCGCCGGAGCCTTGGAGACTTCACGCTCGCCGATCACAGTGCGGGCCTGAATGTATTGCGGACAGTTGCCATAGACCTGCCGGGTGCTCAGTATGATCCGGCCGTCGGGATGGGCTCGCGCAGTGCCGTTCAGTCTGACACGGTGGCGGGCGGCGAGGTGAATCACCACCATCCCAGCTTCAACGTGGGCTGCCAGGTTTGCCAGGAGAGGATCACCAGGGTCGGAGTATCCGCCGATCTCCAGGGTGCTTTCATCGAGCGGCTGCAGAAAGCCCGGAGGGCCGGATCGCATCGATGCCCATACCCGGTCCTCGGCATCTCTGGTGGAAAATACCGCGAGTTGCTGCATTGCGAGGAACCGCTGCACGCCACTCGGCATGGCAGCGCGATACATGGCTTCCGCGGGCAGGCCGTCCGAACCGACTCCAGCGCGAGCCTGCACTGCCAGTTCGCCTACATGATAGGAACCGTAGGAATTCGTCATTGATGTTTCCGGTAAAAACTCAAGGCCGCGTCTCCCTGCACCAGCTTCCGGTAACGATGAAGTGGCGCGAATTCTTCCCCGGGATCGAATCTCTTTGGATGCTCCGCAATGACAATAGTTGCGGGCTGCAGCAGAGGAGACCGCGCAAGCCAGGACAAAGCTTGGCTGTAGGCACTTTCCATGTCGTAGGGCGGATCGAGGAACACAAAATCCGCGACGGTGCCACCGGATTCCAGGGCGCGGAGAGCACGAATCGAGTCCTGTTGAAGGATCTGGAAACCTGCTGCGATTCCCAAAGAAGTGAGATTTCGTTTTATTAGCTCAGCCGCGCGAGGGGCTGATTCCACGAAGTAAGCCATGCGCCCCCCACGGCTTAAGGCCTCGATGCCGACCGCCCCCGTACCGGCGTAGAGATCGAGCCAGACAGTGCCTTCGAGTGCCATGGGATTGCCAGCGGTTAGCACATTGAACAAGGTCTCACGCAGACGATCGGCGGTAGGACGAAGGTCCAGGCCGGGCAAGGACTTCAGCTGCCGGCTGCGATATTTCCCCGCGATTACTCTCATGATTGATTGAGTCGGACAACTGCCTCCGGCAGCGAGGTAATGCCAGACTGAGCTTTCGCTCAACCGGACAGGCCCCCACGTTTCAACAACTTCAGCCCGAGTACCTTCGATTGCCGAAACCGCATCCACAGCCCGCGTGGCGGCGTCTAAACTATATAGAATAGTGACGGGAAAGATTGCAGGTTTTCTAATGAGAAATTGGTCGATTTCAGCGGGCCGGGTCTTCGGAGTCGAGATCCGCATTCACTTGACGTTTTTCTTCTTGCTCATTTTTGTATGGCTGACCGAGTCGGCGACGCATGGCCCAGCCAACGCCGGCCGGGGTCTCGCCCTGGTCACGATCATTTTCGGCAGTGTCGTGCTGCATGAATTGGGGCATGCGCTGGTCGCAATGCGCGCCGGGATCCCCGCCAAGGCCATTATCCTGCTCCCCATCGGCGGCGTGACGCTGTTGGATGAAACCCGGCAACCCATCGAGCCGGGCGTTCTTACCTGGAAGCGCGATGTGCGCATCGCGCTGGCCGGCCCGCTGGTCAATGTCATTATCGCGGTGGTTGCGAGCAGTGTGCTGTATGCGGTCGCGCCTGAGATTGATTTCTGGAGCAAGCCTTACGTTTTCTCCGGGAATCTGCCGGGCAGCCTGGTCTGGGCGAACGTTTGGCTGGCGCTGTTCAACCTCTTGCCCGCATATCCGATGGATGGCGGCCGGGTGTTGCGTGCTCTGTTCAGCCGCCGCATGGATTCGGTGCAGGCCACGCGCCGCGCGGTTTCCATTGGCCGCGTTTTCGCAACTCTGTTCATGCTGGTCGGTATGCTCCAACCCACATATGTCTGGCTGACCATGATCGGTTTTTTCCTATTCATTGCGGCGCAATTGGAAGAGCGCTCGGCGGTATTTCAGTCCGTGCTTGAAACGGTACGGCTGGAAGACATTATGCTGACCGACTTCGCTACGCTCTCCCCAGCCGACACTTTGGAAGACGCCTTGGAGAAGGCTGTGCACTCCCTGCAGGATGACTTTCCGGTCATTCGTGGGAGTGACATGGTAGGAGTGATTTCGAAGCAAAAGATCCTGCAGGCCCTGCGCGCCGAAGGCAATGGATACGTGCAAGCGGTGATGAACCGCATTTTCGAGGTCGCACAGAAGAAGGAATCGCTGGCCTCGGCGTTCCGCAAGCTCACCGCCCGGAATCTCAGCATAATCCCCGTGGTGGAAGATCAACGACTGGTGGGCATCGTGACCCTGCAAAACCTGATGCACTCCATGGCGCTGCTCGCGGAAAGCCGCAAGCTGCGTAAAGCGGCATTAAACGCGTAAGATCGGCCACGGATTTCACGGATTGTGATCAAGGAATCCGTATCCTGGAGTTTTTCTAGAATCGAAATACCAGGCCAACTGAAGGCTCCGCCATGTGCGCTCTGCCTCCCGTCGTGAAACTTACCGCGCCTCCTGAAGCAGTATTTACTCCGAAGTCCGGAACCTGGTAGAAAAATCCGCGGTATTGCAGCCGCAGGGCGATTCGGTTGTGAAGCTTGTAATCTAGTCCGACCCCGTAAAGAAAAGCAGGTTCAGTTTGCGTCTTTGCGCCCAGATCGATTGACACGCGATTGGGGACGTTGTCGGCAAAATCGGGGAAGAACACCCATGTGCTGCGTGGCTTGAAGCGCAGCGCAGCGCCCCCCAGCAAAACAAATGGCTCGAACTTACCCTTCTGAAAGGGGCTATAAACATAGGCTCCGCTGTACTCGACGATGGTGGTCAGTTCATGGAAGTCGAAATTGGTCTGGTATGTCTGGGAGTTCTTCGCCCGGCCGTAAGTGAATATGAACGAACTTTTGGCATTAAGCTTTGCGCGGAAAGTGCCGAAATAATTCGCGCCGATGGTCGCGCCGTGGTGAATGCCGTTCCCGTCGGTTCCGCTGGTGAAAACGGCTGCGCCGTTGAAGCTGGCATCGAAATGACCATCGTCCTGGCATAGTCCCGCCGACGTACAGAGAAGTGCAGCCGCGATGATCAGTCCTGCTTGCTTGAGCATCCTGTGTCCTCTCTACCTGATTGTTCTGCTGACCGACAACCCACACCAAGACCCTGAGTTCCCGCAGTGTCTGGCCTGAGGCTTATGATCTGCAATTGTATCGTGAAGAAACAGATACCTGTTGGGGACGGTACAGTGAAGCTTGAATCCGCGAGCCGTAGAATTTTCGTGTTTCTGGTCCGCACATTCCTTGACATTTCATTGTTTCCTTACTATGATGTAAGGAAGTTTGGAAAGGTTATCTATGGCAGCCGCAACCCTCACTTCGAAAGGCCAAATCACCATACCATCCCGGGTGCGCGCAGCCCTTGGCTTGGAAGCGGGAGACCGCGTGGAATTTGTGGAGCAGGGGAAGGGACAATTCGGCATCGTCGCGGCTACACGTTCGGTGCAGGAACTGAAAGGGCTGTTTCAAGGCAAGCGAAACAAGCCGGTATCAATTGAGGAGATGAACGCCGCCATCGCGAAGCGCGCATCCGGGTCCCGTTGATCGGCTGCATATGACCGGCCTCGATACGAATATTGTTGTCCGCTATCTTACTCACGACGATGCCGCCCAAACCGCCGCCGCGGTGAAGGTGATGGACGCACTCTCCTCGGAGTCACCCGGATTTCTTTCCCTAATCGTCGTCGTGGAACTGGTTTGGGTGTTGGAAGTTGCTTACCGCTTCAAGAAGAACGAAATTGAGCAGGTCTTGGAGACCTTACTGCGAAGCAAAGAACTGGTTATTGAACAGGCGGAAATTGTCTCGCAGGCGTTGCGGAAGTTCAGCGCCGGCCGCGCCGATGTTGCCGACTGTCTCATCGAGCGCTCCGGCCACGCCGCGGAATGCCAGTACACCGTCACCTTCGACCGGAATGCGGCGAGGGCTGCGGGGATGAAACTCCTGGGATGATGGCTTCGCTAAAGTATCAATTCGAATCGGGTACCTTTGTGTACCCTTCGTGTCCTTTGTGGTTCTAGCATTTGAATTTCATCAACCACAAAGGACACGAAGGTACGCAAAGGAAGAATGCGAGGGAGCCTCGCTTAAAGATCCGGGGTTTCATTCACACCGAACCATTTCTCGACCGCGTCCAGTTCCGTCGTCTTCCGATAGTTCGGGAGACTCTCGACAAATACCCGGCCGTATTGCTTCTTCAAAATCCGATTGTCCAATAGAACCAGCAGGCCACGGTCGTGCAGCGAGCGGATGAGCCGCCCGAAGCCCTGCTTCAGCGTAATTACGGCCGCGGGAACCTGATACTGAAAGAAGGCATTGCCACCCTCGGCATCGATGGATTTCACCCGCGCTGCCACCACCGGGTCGCTGGGCACGGCAAAAGGCAAGCGATCGATGATCACGCAACTAAGTTGGTCTCCCTGCACGTCGACGCCTTGCCAGAACGATGAAGTCGCGAACAGCACTGCGTTCGGGGTCAGGCGGAACTCCTCCAGCAACGCGCTTTTCGGCGCATCGCCCTGCAGTAGCATGGGGAAATCGAGTTCGCCCAGCAGGCGCTGATAAACGTCGTTCATTTGGGCGTAGCTGGTGAACAACACGAAGGCCCGTCCGCGCGTGATCTCCAGCAACCGCTTGATGCGGTCCGCCGCCTTGGCCGCGAACTGTGGCGTCCGCGGATCGGGAAGATCCGGAGGCACATAGAGCAGTGCCTGATTTTCGTAATCGAAATGAGAAGCTAAGACAGATTCCCGGGTGTGTTCGAGCCCAAGCCGCCGCCGCATATATTCGAAGCCACCACCCACGGCAAGCGTGGCTGAAGTCAGGACGGCGCACTCCAGTTTGTCGAACAGGCAAGTCTTCAGAATCGGCGCAACATCAATCGGCGTGGCCTGCAGGTAAACGTTGAGCTTGTCGCGCCCACCACGACGGCGCTCGATCCAGAACACGGTATTGGGGTCTTCCGATTCCATCAGAAAACCGAACTGGACTTGCAGCTCCTGGGCGCGTCGGGCAAAGTTGAAAACCTCCTCCGGCTTGGACGGCAGGTTTTCCAGTTCCGAGCCCAGCCGGGTAAACGATTGTTGCAAGGCCATGAACTCTTCGCCGTTTTCTTCGAGGAAATCGCGGCGGTTTTCAAAAGAAAAGCGCCCTTCGCCCTGGGGAAGCAGAGCGAAGAAAAACATCGACCGTTCCCGCAGGCTTTTCAGCGCGCCCGAAATCGACGCCGAGAGCATATGATTGCGCTGCAAAGAAGCCTCCACATCGCGGCACAGCTCCTCGACCCTTCCGTTGCTGACCGAAACCCCAAAGTAGCTGCCGGCGATGTCTTCCAGTTCATGAGCTTCGTCGAAAATAACCGCGCCCACCTCCGGCAAAATGCCGGCATCGGGCGCGTACTCAGCCTGCTGCTTGATGGAGAGATCAGCGAAGAACAGATGATGGTTGACGATGATAATGTCGCTTTCCATAGCCCGGCGATGCATTTCCGTGATGAAGCACTTATCCCACGAACTGCATTTCTGTCCGATGCAGGCGTCAGAGCGAGCGTCGATCTTGTGCCAGAGCGCGCTGGCCTCGGGCAGTTCCGCCAACTCGGCGCGGTCTCCGGTCTGCGTCGCCTTCTCCCATGCGGCAATGGCGCGATAGTGCTCGATCTCCTCCAGGCCGCTCAGCACCGGCTGGCCGGTAAGGTCGTAGAGCTTCTTGCGGCACAGATAATTGTTGCGCCCCTTCATATAACAGACGTTCAGCCGGCCGGACCCGTCGGGGAACAGCGCTTGTTCGAGAAAAGGGATATCCTTATGGAAGAGTTGCTCCTGCAGATTCTTCGTGCCCGTGGAAATAATCACGCGCTTGCCTGAGCGAATCACGGGGACAAGATAGGCCAGAGTCTTACCAGTCCCGGTTCCGGCTTCGACGATGAGGTGACGTTTTTCTTCGAGAGCCTGCTCGACGGCTTGAGCCATCTGCAACTGTCCCCGGCGAAACTCGTAGGCTGGGTGGGTGCGCGAAAGCACCCCTCCGGGAGCAAAAAACTGGTAGAGCG
The DNA here is from genome assembly GCA_963788605.1 of uncultured Acidobacteriota bacterium. Lineage (GTDB taxonomy): Bacteria > Acidobacteriota > Terriglobia > Terriglobales > Acidobacteriaceae > JABDBE01. The sequence goes on from CAWBHD010000010.1 coordinate 284,479, forward strand.
AGACGTCGTGTTTCTTGACACCCGGAATGCTGGAAGATGCGGGCTGAGAGGTTGGAGCCACGGAGTCTCTATAATAAGCCACGCGATCGTTGCTGAAACCTTTGACCAGAATCAATTCCAACTCGATGAGCGCTCCGGTCACGGCCGGCGTTCCCACCATCGCCATCGTGGGCCGGCCCAATGTTGGGAAGTCCACACTGTTCAATCGCATCGTCGGGTCGCGGCGCGCCATTGTCGGCGATGAACCTGGGATCACACGCGACCGCCTGTACGGAGAAGCTCACTTTCGGGGGCACCGCCTGCGCATCGTGGACACGGGCGGCATCGAACCCGATGAAAAGGAATTCATCCCGGCAGAAATATTTCGTCAGGCAAAAATCGCGCTGGAAGAGGCGGACGCGATCGTCATGGTGGTGGACGGGCGCAGTGAGCTCACCTCACCGGACCTCGATCTTGCCCGCCTGCTGATTCGGGGCGGAAAACCATTATTCCTGGCGGTCAACAAGATTGACAGCGAGAAACAGCAGACTCTGATCGATGAATTCCACCGCTTGGGAATCAGAAAACTATTTCCTGTTTCTGCCGAACACGGTCGTGGGGTGGACGACATTCTCGAAGCGGTCTTTGAGGCCCTGGGGCTTGAAACCGCGGACGCGGAAACCTCCGAGTCTGAGATGGCTGAACCTGTGTGCGCAGAGCCGGGCGTGGACGCCGCGCAAACCGAAAATGCTCCTGAGCCCAAAGAAGTCAAAGTTGCGATTATCGGACATCCCAACGTCGGCAAGTCCACGCTGCTGAACCGGCTGACCGGAACTTCCCGCGCTATCGTTTCGCCGATCCCGGGCACAACCCGTGACGCGGTTGATGAAGTGGTCGAGATCCACGGTAAGAGTTTCCGTTTCATTGACACCGCCGGAATCCGGCGCAAGGGCAAAACTCACCTGATGGCGGAAAAGCTTTCCGTCGTGATGGCGCGTAAGCATCTCGACGCTGCTGACATCGCCCTGCTGGTGATTGACGCCACCGAGGGCGTCAGCGCGCTCGACGCCACCATCGCCGGCTATGCCCACGAGAGCGGACGATCCGTCATCGTTATCGTGAACAAGTGGGACCTGGTGACGAGCGGCCAAAAGAAACCTGGGCGAGAATCAAAAGCCACGCGCATTCGGGAAAACAAGAGTCCGGCCGATCGCGAGGCGTACGAACAAAGAGTCCGCTATGATCTCAAATTCCTGAGTTATGCACCGGTGCTGTTCGTCTCCGCGGCCACGGGAAAGGGGACGGAAAAGATTCTCCCCACGCTGGAAGAAGTCGCGTCCGAGCGCCGCAAGCGCATTCCCACCGCCGAAATGAACCGCTTCCTGAAATTCGTTGATTTCGAACGAGCTTCAGTCCCCGCGCGCCAGCAGGTTAAAATCTATTACCTGACGCAGGCGGGAGTGTCCCCGCCAACGTTTGTGCTCTTCACCAACCGCAAGGTGAAGCTGCACTTTTCCTACCAGCGATTTCTGGAGAACCAGCTTCGCAAAGCCTTCGGATTCGTGGGCTCGCCGATCTGGATCAAGAATCGGGCGCGGGACTAATCTCCGGGCGAAAGTCAGTTCTGCTTCCAATGGATATTCATGATCGTTGCAAGCATGGTTGCAACCAGCTTTTCCTCGCCTGCCTTAACCGCAAACGCGTCCGCTGTGCACACCGCAAGTCTCTTACCGGCACGTTTGACCGCAGCGCGAGCGATGAATGATTCGCCTGTCGCCGGAGCCAGAAGATTGACCTTAAATTCCACGCTAAGAACGTCGGCTTCTTCCGGGGCGACGCTCAAAGCCGCATAGCCACAGGCTGAATCCATAATGCTAGTCACCGCGCCTGCGTGCACGAATCCGTGTTGCTGCGTCAATTTGGGGCTGAATGGGAACTGAATCTCAACCCTTCCACGGCGCACCAAAGTCATCTCCGCCCCAAGCGTGGACATGAATGGCTGCCGTCCAAAGCTGTCGCGCACTTTCCTCTCAAAAGCTTCCAAGCTTGCCTCCACAAACGACCGTTAGCCTGCCATGGAAGCCTATCATTTTTGCTTCGTCAGCAACCCCACCTTCTCCACGCCCGCGTCGCGCGCCAGGTCAATGACTTCGGCCACGTACTGAAAATCAACGTCGTCGTCGCCGCGCACGAAGGCGATGCGTTCCGCGCGCAGCTTGTAGATGTCGTGAAGCCGGCTCTGCAGATCCTCCCATTTTACGGTGTCCTGATTGATCTTGAGCGCGGGGGGTTGGTCTGGTGGCCCCCAAATCACCTGGATCACAATGGTTCGGTCGATGGGAACGGTTTGAGTCTTATCGTCGGGCGCGGGCTGTGGAATCTGTGCCTCCAAGCCCTTGTGCTTCGACATCGAAACCACGACCATAAACACAATAATCAGCACCAGCAACACGTCAATCAGCGGAGTAACGTTGATCTGGGGATTGGACGGACCACCGCCTGCCATCGAGAACGCCATGGAATTTGCTCCTCTCGGGCACGCGTGTCTGAGAACATTTGACACCCGCATTCGCGGGCAAGTTCCACGGGAAGACGAGAAATTGCAGCCTGCGCCTTGCGCCGTATTGCTCGAACCGTGCATGATGAAAAGCATGGATTTTCGACGACACTGGCTAGTCATTGTTGGCTTGTTCGTCGCCCTGGCCACGCCGGTTCCCAGTAGTGCGCAAGACAACTACGAGATCCAGGTTTACGGTTCAGACCTGGTCGCGCCGAAGCACACGATGGTGGAGTTACACTCGAACTTCACCGTCGAAGGCAGCAAGACCGAGGTCGACGGCGTCCTGCCCACCAATCATGCGATGCATGAAACCGTAGAGATTACACAGGGTTTCAGCGACTGGTTCGAGACCGGCTTTTACATCTTCACCAGCATTCAACCCGACGGCGGCTGGCAATGGGTGGGCGATCATATCCGTCCGCGCGTCCGCATTCCGGAGTCGTGGCACTGGCCGGTGGGGGTGAGCTTGTCGAACGAAATCGGATACCAGCGTCCATCGTTCTCGGCAGACACGTGGACCTGGGAAATCCGTCCGATCGTGGATAAGAAAATCGGCCGCTGGTACCTGAGCTTTAACCCCACGCTCGACCGCTCGTTTCACGGCCCGGGCGTTAACCAGGGCGTGGTGTTCTCGCCCAATGCGAAGTTCAGCTATGACATCACGAAAAGAATCGCGGGCGGGCTTGAGTACTACGCGTCCTACGGACCGATCACGGATTTCGATCCGCTCCACGAACAGCAGCAGCAGTTTTTCCCGTCTATTGATCTTGATCTGGGGCCGCAGTGGGAGTTCAACTTCGGGGTCGGCGTCGGCGCAACCGCTTCCACCGATCACCTGATCATCAAGTGCATCCTCGGCCGGCGCTTCTCCTGGACCCACGATCACAATAAGAAGTAACTCTTGCTGCTCTCATGCAAGCGGTTCCGGTTGAGGTGGCAATAGCGGCGGCACAGGTGGAATTTGAGGAGTGAATGGTGGCGGGGGACGTAGCAACCCGTCCAGGGCTGGATAGCGCGATGCAAAGAAGTAGATGGAATAAGCGGGGAAGAACACAACCGCGGGCACTGAGATCAGAGAGACAACATAAAGAAGCACTGCCAGGACAATGCACCCCGCAACCACTGCCAGCGTAATCGTGTACAAATTCCAGGTCAGGCCGGCAGTTTTTCCCGCCAACACTGCAATAACGCCGAAGCCGCCAACCGGCACCAGCAAAATGAGAATCACGATGAGGGTAATAATTCCGACAATCACGGCGGCTCCCAAAGCCATCACGATTTTCATGCCGAGGTAACCGGCGTAGCCGCCCTTCTCAGACTTCAGCATGGGCATCAAACGTCGCCATCCCTCTATGGCGCTGATGTTTTCCAGTGCCATCTCCGGAACCACGAAGTCCTTGGTTAGAACGTAAACCGCGAGTGCGATCAGGAGGAAGCTCATTACCGCAAAGAAGAGGAGCATGCCACCCAGAATGAGGGGAACCATGTGCTGCCGGGGATCTTTGAGCCACCCCGCGGCAAAGGCGGCAGCGGCAGGGATCCCGATGAGGACGGTCATACCGACGAGCATGGTAACCAGAAAAAGAAGCTGCCACACGAAGTAGCGCAGGCCAATCCTATGCCGCCGGCTCCAACCATGCCGGAGTTCGCAGCGTTTCGCGATCACGCTGTCAAACAAGATAAAGCGCATCACACTGCTCACGTAGAGCAGCAGTACCCAGAAGACCATCGCCAGCACGATCACAAGCGCGATGAGCGACGCGTATACCAGGGGGTCGAGGTTGGGCGGTGTGAAATCCACAAAACGCTGTTCACCACCGGTATGAGTGGGCAACTGGAATCCGCTGTTGCATCCGCCCGAGCTAAGTTCCCCCGCAAGAAACCCCACCAGCGCAAGCTTCGCCCACTGCGATGCGCGGAACGGCTTCAAGAGCTGTTCCTTGGTGTGCTGGAAAGCGGGACTGATGGCATCGATTGCAGAAATCGGCAAGCAAGCACCTCGCGGAGTTCCGGGGAACTGGCAGCAAGGTACCGCTAACGGGGGATGGGGTCAAATGAATTTGCGTGGGGGAAGCTGAAAGCAGCCACGATTCTGGCCGATCAGCCGGGATCCGGATTCCGCTTCTGAGTCCGTGGAAATCCGTGGCCGCTCTTCTACTCGTACCGCAGAGCCTCCACCGGATCGAGTTTTGACGCGCGTAGCGCAGGAACCAGTCCGCTGATCACGCCCACCACCAGCAGCACCAGCGTGGAGAGCGTCACCGTCATCCATGAGATTTGCAGGTGGATGTCGGCCTTGCCGGATGTGTCTTCGAACAACGGCCCCATCAGCGGCAACGTGCCAACCGCCGCGGCGATGGCATAGGACAGCAACACGCCAATCGCGCCCCCCAACATCATGATCAGCAGAGTCTCAGCGAGAAACTGAAACTTGATGTGGCGTTTTCTGGCTCCCAGCGCGCGCCGCAGCCCGATTTCGCGAATGCGTTCGTCAACTGAAACCAGCATGATATTCATGACGCCCACGCCGCCAATACCCAGAGTCAGCGTGCCAATGAACGTGAGCAACACCTGCAAGCCGATGGTCAATGCGTCAATGACCGGGCGGAACTCATCGCGGCCGAACATCTGAATTGCCTTGGGATCGGTCGGAGAAAACTGCTGCCGGGTGGCGACCGCAGCCAGAACTTGTGCCATCGCCTTTTTTTCAAACTGCGGAGCCACTGGCTCAAAAATCATGACTGCGGCATCGCGCGTATTCCACAGATCCCCCGCCGCCGAGTACGGGATCCAGACGGATTGATCATCGCTGCTGAAGTAGTTGCTGAGCTGGATCTTGCGGGCCATGATGCCAATCACGGTAAAGCGCACGCCGCCAATCTGCACGGTCTCACCGACTGCTGGACGTCCGCTGAATAGTTGTTCCCGAATCCGCCCACCGAGGAAGGCTACGCGCCGGCGCTCCAATTCATCACTGGCACTGATCCAACGCCCCTCCACCGGAACTTCGTTGCGCATCTCTCCATATTCCGGGCAAACCCCGCGGATGGCTGCCGTTCCCACCATCCTGTCACCGTATGCAATTCCCGGACGATGCACCGTTTCCAGACAAACATGCCTAACCAGGGGCGCAGTCTCCTTGACCATATCGACATCAGCCTGTTCGAAGACGACTTTCTTACCGGCCCGCTGTCCGCCGGGTTGTTCGCTGGTTTGCTGCGGCCAGCAGATAACCGCGCTCTTGCCAAACGCATCGAAACCACCCACCAGGATTCTGCGGAAGCTGCTGCCGTAGGCGATGAGCAGCGTGACCGTCGTGATGCCCCAAACAATGCCAAGCATGGTCAACAGGCTGCGCGTGGTGTTGCGCTTGAGTGCGACCCAGGCCTCGCGAATGATTTCGATCAGCATAAAAACCGAAAGGCTTCATGCCTTTCTATCCCCCTGCCTCAAATCGAAGCGCCTCGATCGGGTCCACCGACGCGGCTTTCCGCGCCGGATACAACGCGGAAAGTACGGCGATGGTTCCGAGCAGTCCACAAGCCAGCAACCCTGATCTCCATGTGGGGAGCAGCCCGGCGAAGAAATCGGGCATCGGCAGCAGATCGACCAGCGAGCAGATCCCGTAAGCCACGCCCAGCCCCACCCCGCCGCTGAGAACAGCAATCAAGAGTGCTTCCAGGAAGAACTGCCTTAAGATTGTGTAAGCGGGCGCGCCCAGCGCCTTGCGAACGCCAATCTCGCGCGTGCGTTCGCGCACCGCGACCATCATCACGTTCATCACTCCCAATCCACCCAGCAGCAGCGTGACCACGCCGACCGCTCCGAGAAAGTACTTCATGCCATCGGTCATCTGCCGGAAAGCCTGCGCTTCCTGCACCGTATCCCAGATAGGGCAAGCCTCTTTGTCATTCGGATCGAAATTGTGCATGCGCCCGAGCGCCACCCGTACTTCACGCTTACAGCTCTCGTGCTGCTCCACAGACTTGGGCGTCACCAGTAATTGATCAAAAGTATGAGGAGTGCCCGGCGGCTTGTCCGGAAAGTCGCGCCGCATTGTGCCGAAGGGAATGAAAACCTTGTTGACGTCCCAGCCGTCATAACTGGAATCCTGTTTCTTTTTCGCCATCACGCCGATCACGACATAAGGAAAATCGTTGAGATAGACGTTCTCGCCCACCGGATTGCGTCCGGGAAACAGTTGCTTGGCGGCATCGCTCCCCAGGAACGCAACCCGGCGGCCGTCGCGCGTATCGTCCCAATCGTAGAACCGTCCTTGTCCCACTCCAAGGCTGCGGATTTCTTGGAAAGGCGGTTGCGAGCCGGTGATCAGGAACGCAGCATTGTTGTAGTTACTGTGAGCGCGGACGTCTTCCTGCTCCAGTTCAGGAATGGCGTACTGGCAATCCGGCGACTCCGCTTGCACCGCTTCAACATCCTGGTCCTCCCAGTGCAGGCTTCGTCCCGCCCGTGCTCCTCCAGCCTGCAAGCTGGTGCGGCCGTGAAAAACGATCATCACATCCTTGCCCAGGGTCTTGGCTTGTTCTTCCTGACCCTTGCGTAAACCCTCTCCTGCCGCCACCATGAGGACAATTGAAACAATCCCCCAGGCAATGCCAAACATGGTGAGGAACGTGCGCAGTTTGTGCGACCACAGGGTACGCAGAACGTCGCGGATGAGATCGCTGAGGACCATACCGTTGCGTTGGACGCGCCAGTTCGATGAACGTAAGCCGGGCAGAAACCGCCTCCTGGTTGGTGGTACGCAAAATGCTTGGGATTTGTTGCAGGAATTGGGCGCTCTCGGCCCTGGAAGTCCTAGAGAGTTTGTAGGGGTTTCCTTTGTGAACCTTTGTGTCCTCTGTGGTTAAAAAGCCTTAAGCCTGCAGAACCCGAAGTGTCCCAAGTTGTTCGATCCAACCGGCCAATCCGCTGAGCGCCAACTCGCATTGCAACCGATGCCGTTCCTGGCGGTCACGAACTTTTCGCTCCAGCGGCGGCAGGAGATCAAAGGTGATGTTGGCCGGCTGAAATTTCTTGGGATCAGCCCGCGTGATGTAATTCATCAGCGACCCAAACGCGGTCGCGCGTGGAGGCGCATTAGGCTCTGTCCCCGTGGCTAGTGCCGCCGCGTGAATTCCTGCCATGAGCCCCGCAGCAATCGATTCCACATATCCCTCGACTCCGCAAATCTGTCCCGCAAATAACACGCGGGGATGGCTCTTCATCTGCAGCGTGTCAATGAGTAGCGTGGGTGCGTTGATGTAGGTGTTGCGATGGATCTGCCCGTAACGCAGGAAGCGGGCATTCTCGAGACCGGGAATCAACCGTAGGACCCGCGCCTGCTCGCCAAATTTCAAATGATTCTGGAAGCCGACCAGGTTGTAGGAATCTGCCCGCAGATTCTCCTGCCGCAATTGCACAGCGGCGTAGGGGATTCGCCCGGTGCGTGGATCTTTCAACCCAACCGGCTTCATGGGGCCGAAGCGCAGCGTGTCGCGGCCGCGCCGCGCGATCTCCTCGATGGGCAGGCAGCTTTCGAAATAATTCAGCTTCTCCCATTCGCGTTCTTCGACCGACTGCGCGGCCAGCAATGCGTCGTAGAAGCGGTCGTACTCTTCTTTGGACATGGGGCAATTGATGTAGTCCGCTGAGCCCTTGTCATAGCGCGCCGCCAGATACACTCTGCTCATGTCGATGGAATCAGCCTCGACGATCGGGCTGATCGAATCGTAGAAAAACAGGTGGGAAGCCCCGCTCAGCCGGCCGATTTCGAGCGAAAGAGTGTCCGCGGTCAGAGGGCCGGTGGCGACGACTGTAATCTGATCTTCGTTGATCTGGGTGGTCTCTTCGCGCCGTATCGTGATCAGCGGCTCGCGCGAGATGGCCTCTGTCACGCGGGCGGCAAACACCGCGCGATCTACTGCCAGCGCATGTCCGGCGGGAACCGCGCATTCCCGCGCAATTCCCAGAAGCAGCGATCCCAGGCGCCGCATCTCTTCTTTCAACAACCAGGGCGCGGTGTTTTCGCTGTCCGACTTCAGGGAATTCGAGCAGACCAGTTCTGCGAAATCCCCGGTCTGGTGCGCCGCGGTTGAACGCACCGGCCGCATTTCAAAGAGTTCCACCGCAACACCACGCCGCGCGCACTGCCACGCCGCTTCCGATCCTGCCAGACCGGCACCGATGATATGCACTCTGTTCATTCAGAAAATGCCAGGATTTCGCGGATAATCGAGCACCATTCGAGACTGCTGCCTTATTATACGGAGTGCAATTCTCATCGCGAGGTTCTCATGGCACGCATTTCTTTGATCGAAGTTGACACTGCCAGTCCCGAAGTGAAAGAGATCTACGAGAAAGTCCTGCGTGGCAAACCCGGCAACGCACAAAAGGTCCTCGCCCATCGACCCGACATGCTGAAGAATTTCCTGGCGTTCTACGGCAGCGTGGGAAAATCACTCGACCGCAAGCTGTACGAGATGATCTATCTCCGCGTCTCCTTCATTAATGGCTGCCAGTACTGCCAGCAGCACCACGTGGCGTCTTCAAAACGAGTCGGGCTGACTACGGAAGACTGGAAGGCGTTGAAAGAAGGAAACTGCGCCCGCTTCACCGAAAAAGAACAGACCGCCCTGGCCTATGCCGAGAAACTCACGAAAATCTTGCGAGACGTGACAGACGCCGATTTCGACAAATTAAAGAAACATTTCTCCGAGGCCGAGATCGTTGATTTGCACCTCCTGGTTGGCCTGGCCAACCTGACCAACCGCTTCACCGATCCGCTGGGCCTGGAATTGGAGTTCCCCGAAGAGAAAATCTGAAAATCTGGCCACGGATCGCCGCGGCTTTCCTTTGTGCACCTTCGTGTCCTTTGTGGTTAAAGACTTAAAGTTCGCGGCGGAAGGAAACTACAAAATCACCCTGTCGTCCCCCACTCGCCGGGTCACTCGCTCGCGGTCCAGATACTCCAGCAGGGGAATCGCATACTTGCGGCTCACTCCAGTCAGGTCTTTGAAGCGCCCGACGTCGAGCTTGGACGACTTCGCCTTTTCCGCAATCATACGTTTGCGCAGGTCGACCAGCGCGTCCGCATGAAAGACTAGATCGTCTGTAATTTTTACCAGAATCTTGTCGCGAAGGAGGAGCGTGACGATCTTTTGCGCCCGGCCTTTATCCACCTTCAATCCCGCCAGCACATCTTTCAGCGCCGGCACTTTGAGGCCAGCATTCGAGAATGCAGCTTCGATAATTCTTTTCGATTCGGCCTCCTCGTCTTTCATCACCACACCACGCCCCGGCAGGCGGACCAGTTCGCCCGCCAGTTCGATATTCTTGGCGTGCAGCGCGGCGTCGAACACGCTGGCAAAGACTGCCGGCGCTACTCCCGAAAAATGTCCACGCAATTCTCCCTTGCTCATGCCGGCAACCAGGGCATTGTTTTTGTGGAACGCCTCTAGAGCAGAACTGAGATCTTTGCGGATGCGGTCCAACACCGGCCTGAAAATGAAAATGTCACCGATGCGGACAAGGTCGGTAGCAGCCGAGGCTCCGGAAATAATCTGTTGTGCAGGCCAGCCCGTGCGAGCCACCGCGTCCGCTATGCTCAGCCCTTTGCCGCCGCTTGCGGTCACTCGGGCCCGCACCATGCCTGCCCTCGATTCCTCTGTCAACGCCCTGAGAAACTGAACATGGTCAGTCGCGCTCTTAAGTTTTCTTGGAGGAGCGTTCTCGATAACCATACCTCCGCCGATTGTGACCACGGGCGAGAACTGTCGAATGATGAAGCGATCCTCCGGCAGCAGCAGGGTTGGTGCGCTCAGCCGTAGTTGCGCGTAAGCGTTCTCGCCCGGACCCACCTGCTTCTTACCGTACAGCACCACCGTGGCGACGGTCTCCGCGGTGTAAGAGTGGAAATGCACGCGGGCGCGGTCTTTCAGCGGTTTTGCGGAAGGCAGCAGGGACAACTCCACGTCCACGCGGGAAGTAGCATGGAATGTCGAAGGCGGAGCCAGCGTCATGCCGCGCGCCAGTTCTTCCGTGGTCGCGCCCGCGAGGTTCAACGCCGTCCGTTGTCCAGCCACCGCCTGCTCCGCTGGCTTTCCATGCACTTGAACGCCACGCACCCGCACCCGCCGCCCACCGGGAAAAGCTTCCAGTTCGTCCTCCTTGCGGATGGTGCCGCAAACCAGCGTCCCCGTGACCACCGTGCCAAAACCTTTCATGGTGAAAACGCGATCGATGGGCAGCCGCGCGATCGCGCGGGAGTCTCGCGCAGGAGCTTCCGACGCAACTCGAATCAATGCCCGCTTCAACTCGTCTAGGCCGGTGCCGTTTAACGAACTCACGGCAACAATGGGGCTGGGCTGAGCGAGAAACGACCCGCGCAGGAAGTCCTCCACCTCCGCCCGCACAACATCGAGCGTTTCCGGATCGACAGCATCGGACTTCGTCAACACCGTGATGCCGCGCCGTATGGAAAGCAACCGGCAGATGTCGAAGTGTTCGCGGGTCTGCGGCTTGATCGACTCGTCGGCAGCGATCACCAGCAACACCAAATCGATGCCACCCACCCCCGCCAGCATGTTACGGACAAAGCGTTCATGCCCCGGAACATCCACGAACCCCAGCCGCAGAGTCTCGCCATCGGGCATGGGCAACTCTAGATTGGCAAAGCCGATGTCGATGGTGATGCCGCGGCGCTTCTCTTCCTCAAGCCGATCCGCATCGATGCCGGTCAGAGCTTTCACCAGCGCGGTCTTGCCGTGATCGATGTGACCCGCAGTGCCTACGATGACGGACTTCATCGTGGACAGTATAGTTCGGGAGCATTCAGCGCCCAGCATTAGCAATGAAACCAGCGGCAAGCCTTCAATCCGCCGCCTGAGTCCATCCTTGAAAGCGTGCTTCCCTAGTCTCGCTCCAGATGCGACAATAGTATTTCCCCATGACCACCGCCCCTATTCTTGCCATCACTCCGGAGATCGTCCGGGAGCACGGCCTCACGCCTGAAGAATACGAGAAGGTCAAACAACTTCTTGGCGGACGCGAGCCCACCATCACCGAGCTTGGTATCTTCAGCGTGATGTGGAGCGAGCATTGCTCCTACAAATCTTCCCGCGTTCATTTGAAGCGGTTGCCCACCCGCAGCCGGCGCGTGGTGCAGGGCCCGGGAGAGAACGCGGGCATCATCGATATCGGGGATGGCTGGGCCTGCGCGTTCAAAATCGAATCGCACAATCATCCCTCGTTCATCGAGCCCTTCCAGGGAGCCGCCACAGGGGTGGGCGGGATCCTGCGCGACATTTTCACTATGGGAGCAAGACCGGTAGCGGTGATGGATTCGTTGAGGTTCGGGCCGATTGTCCCACCAAAAGCCACGGGCGAGGGCGCCCGCGCCACGCAGGCCGAACTCCACAAGAATCATTCTGTGTTGGAGGGCGTCGTCAGCGGCGTCGCCTCTTACGGAAACTGCTTCGGCGTCCCTAACCTCGGTGGCGAAACCAAGTTCGAACCTTGCTATTCCGGCAATCCACTGGTGAATGCCTTTGCCATGGGCCTCGTCCGCCGCGATCAAATCTTTTACGCGAAAGCCGCAGGCGAGGGCAACCCGGTAATTTATGTCGGATCGAAAACCGGGCGCGACGGCATCCACGGCGCCACCATGGCCAGCGAAGAATTCAGCGAAGCTTCCGAGGCGAAACGCCCCAATGTTCAAGTCGGCGATCCGTTCCTCGAGAAACTGCTTCTCGAGGCCTGCCTGGAAGCCATGCAGACCGGCGCCATAGTTGGCATTCAGGACATGGGCGCGGCCGGCCTGACTTGCTCCACTTGCGAGATGGGCGCCCGCGGCCATGTGGGCACCGAGATCGAACTCGACCGCGTGCCGCAGCGCGAAACCGGCATGACTCCTTACGAGATCATGCTCAGCGAATCCCAGGAGCGCATGCTACTGGTCGCACAGAAGGGCCGCGAGGAGGAAGTCTTCCGCGTATTCGAAAAGTGGGGGCTCGACGCCGTCGAAATCGGCCATGTCACCAATGACGGCAAGATGCGCGTGCTCCACCACGGCAAGGTCGTCTCCGAGATTCCCAACGAAGCCCTCACCGACGACGCGCCCGTGTACCACCGTCCCTTGGAACGTTGGGAGCCGCCGGTGCCGCGAGAGATGCCCGAGCACATCAAGCTCGCACCGGTCGGTGATTTCACCGGCAATCTCAAGCGTCTGCTGGCGAGCCCGAACATTTGCGGCAAGCGCTGGGTCTGGCAGCAGTACGACTCCATGGTCCAGACCAATACTGTCGAGGGGCCTGGCGCGGGCGACGCCGGCGTGATCCGTATCAAGAATTCCAACCCCCAGGGCTCGCAGCGCGGGCTCGCCATGGCGCTCGACGGCAACAGCCGCTGGTGTTATCTCGATCCCCAACTCGGAGCCATGCACGCTGTAGCCGACGCCGCCCGCAACGTTGCCTGCGCGGGCGCGACTCCGGTGGGCGCGACCAATTGCTTGAACTTCGGCAATCCGGAAAAGCCGCAGATCATGTGGCAGTTCTCCAAAGTGATTGACGGCATCACCAAAGCCTGCGAAGAACTCGATGTCCCGATCACCGGTGGCAACGTCAGCTTCTACAACGAGACGCTGGGCGAAGGAATCTATCCCACGCCGGTGATTGGAATCGTCGGCCTTCTCGACGACGTTCACAAGGCGGCATTCCCGTCTTTCCGCGAGCCGGGACGCTCTCTTGTCCTGCTGCGGGCTTCGGAGCCCGGCGATCTCACCGACGCAGAATCAGAATTCGGCTCGTCCGAGTACGCCAAGGAAATCCTGGGGGCAATCTGGGGATTCCCTCCGGCGCTGGAACTGGAGAGAGAAGCCGCGCTGCAGAAAGCCGTGATCGAAATGATCGGCGCTGGCTTGGTCGATTCAGCTCACGACTGCTCGGAAGGCGGGATCGCGGTGGCCTTGGCCGAGTCGGCCTTTGCCAAGGGAATTGGGTTCCGAGTGAACCTCGCCTCGCAGGACTTGCCTCCGGAGTTCGTTCTGTTCGGAGAAGATGCCAGCCGGGTCGTGATCTCGTGCGACCAGAGCAATCTCTCGCGAATCAAACAAGTAGCGGCTGAGTACGGCCTGTCTGCGGAAGCGATCGGCGAAACTGTTTCCGAAAAAATTGAGATCGCGCTGGATAGCCGAGTCGTGGTGTCGGCGGCGGTGAGTGAACTGCGCGAGGTTTACGAAGGCGCGCTGGAAGCGGCGTTACGGACGGAGGCAGAAACAGTTGCGGGTGGGTTTTAGGGGCTCAAGCTAAAATGCCAAATGCTAAGTGCCAAATGCTAACTTCAGACAAATTTCGCGACGAGTGCGGGGTGGTCGCAATCTACGGCCATCCGGAGGCGGAGAAGCTTGCTTACCTCGGGCTGCACGCGTTGCAGCATCGCGGCCAGGAGTCGGCGGGAATCGTGACCTCCGACGGCATGGCTCTGCATATGCACAAAGCCATGGGCCTGGTTGCCGACATTTTTCAGGAGTCCGTTCTGGCGAAGTTGCCAGGCACACTCGGCATTGGCCATACGCGCTATTCGACAGCGGGGGATTCGGCGCTGCTCAATGCGCAGCCCATCATGGTGCAGTCCAACAAGGGCATGATGGCTCTGGCGCACAACGGCAACCTGGTCAACGCGCAGGATATCCGCCATCGACTGGAGAGCCAGGGATCGATTTTTCAGACCAACAGCGATACCGAAGTGATCGTGCATCTGATCGCGCTTTCAAAGGAGCAGACCCTGCCGGAAGCGATAGCCGACGCGCTGCGCCGGGTCGAGGGTGCGTTTTCGCTGGTCATGATCAGTCCTGACCGGATCTTCGCGGCGCGCGACCCCCGCGGCTTCCGTCCGCTCGCCATGGGCAGGATTCCGGCGGCAGGCAGCGACAAGCAGGACACCATTGTGTTTGCCTCCGAAACCTGTGCCTTTGATCTGATCGGTGCCACCTTCGAGCGCGATGTGAAGCCCGGCGAACTAGTCATCGTGGGGCCGGAAGGAATTACCTCGCGGACCTATACTCCCGCTCTGGGCCAATCGAGCTGTATTTTCGAGCACGTATATTTTTCCCGGCCTGACAGCCTGGTGTTCGGACGCGCGGTGCAGGAGAGTCGGGAAGAACTCGGCCGTCAACTGGCGCGCGAAGCCCCGGCGGAAGCTGACATCGTGGTTCCGGTGCCGGACTCAGGCGTGACCGCGGCCATGGGCTACGCGGCTGAGAGCGGGATCCCATTCCGCTTCGGGCTGATCCGCAATCACTACGTGGGGCGCACCTTCATCGAGCCACGGCAAAGCGTGCGCGATTTCGGAGTGAAGCTGAAGATCAATCCGGTGCGCAGCCTGCTCGAAGGCAAGCGCGTGGTGTTGATTGACGACTCCATCGTGCGTGGCACCACCAGCCGTAAGATCGTGCGCATGGTGCGAAGCGCCGGCGCCCGCGAAGTTCACATGCGCATTTCGTGTCCGCCCACGATTTCGCCTTGCTTCTACGGGGTGGACACACCGTCCAAGAAAGAACTCATCGCCGCCAACAAGTCGGTGGAGGAGATTCGCGAGTTCATCGGCGCCGACACACTAGCTTATCTCTCGCTTCCGGGACTGAAAAAAGCCTGCGGAGATGGCCAGAAGACTACCTACTGCACCGCCTGCTACACCGGCGCGTATCCCACCAACTGGGTGGATGTCGAAGAAATTCAGCCCGCCAGCGTCAGCAAGCGTTAGTTGGTCCGAACGCGCGTCCGTCGCGCGATGGCGTCTCGTCCAAGCCAACAAAAAAGGCGTTGGCCTTGGGCCAACGCCTTCCGAACGAACCAAAACTAGTTCCGAACTAGAACGTATTCTTGCAGACTCCGGGTACAGCTCCGTTTCTGCTCTTGCTCGTGAGTTCCAGCATCATCTGCGTGATGTATTCCTTGCCGTGGAACTTCTCGTTATAGTGCGAACCGTTCGAAGCCGTATGCAGCGTGCCGAACTGCCAGGCGCAGCAGTCGCCATTCTCTCCGCAATTGCCAGCCCACGCGGTCTGCATATTCACTTCCGGATCGCTCGTCGACTCGGAGAATTCGTGCCACGCGATGTTCACTACGCCATCAGCCCCGGGATCATTGTTAGGGCTCTTGGTGCCGTCGCCAATCACCGCACTGGCTTCGCAGTTGTTAGGGCACTGCGCGGGGTTTCCGACCATGGAATACTTAATCACTTTGCCCGTAACGATGTCCGTGGCGGGGCTGTGGTATCCGCACAACTGGGTGCACATGCCGGGGAAACTTACATCTTGTCCGGTCATCACAAAGTAGATGCCATTGGTGTCGGAGGGCAGATGGCCGCCCTTGATCGCGTTCCGAACAATGGTGTGGATGGAAGTGTCACCGCTCAGGCTGTGGCCCAACGAATACTTGTCGTTGTAGCTGTCCTTGGTGGGGTCGTAGTTAACTGCATTCTTCTCAAACTTGTTGCTGCTATCACTGTAGGTGGTGTTGATCTTGTCCATTGTCGTACCACCCAGGTGCATAAAGAAACCATCGATGACGGTGTGGTCTTTCTTTGTCCATTTCCCGTAGTAGACGATGTAGACGGTGGGAGCTGTCTCAAAAATCGGCCCGCCGTTGTAGTTGATCGTGAGTGCCTCATTCTTGGGTGCCTGCTTGCCGAAGGGCAGAAGTGCATGGGCAGGGGCGGAATCTTGAGCGAACGCGCAGCCTGCGAAGCACACTGCGAACAGAAGGGTGAGCCATTGCTTCTTCATTTGAATGTTTTTCCTCAGGGTTAGAAATTTCGGTTCTTGGATTGTGAAACCGTCCCCGTCGAGCTAGGGAGGCCGCCATTGTGAGTCGAAGCGAGGGTTCAAGTCAAGCCGAAAATCGTTGCCGACCATTTAAATGCAACTACATAACATAGTTGCAGGGAAATTGTGTAAAGAGATTGCAACCATTGTGCAATTGTGTGACGCGAGCAAGTCCTTCGCAAGCTCGGCACTTCCGCCCAGGCGATCTGTAATTAAGAGCAACGTCGGGTTCCAGAGAAAGTAATCAAAAAAAGCCCGCTCCTCGCGGAGCGGGCTTTCAAGTCAGGCTTTACGAATTATTTTCCTTTGAAGCTTTTTGGGGAGCCGATGCCGGTGCAGAACTCCCACCCTTTCCCGCAAGCGTAGCGGTTGCTTCCGGTTGTGATGTCAGTGAAGTCCGCCTTGTACTTGGTCGCGTTTGCATAGTCCGCGTAGGCTTCGGTAAGTTCAGCTTTGGTCGAAGCTTTGAATTGACCCGCGGCATTAATGATGCCGGCCATGGTTGGGGACGAGACGCTGGTGCCGCCCACCCCGCACCATCCGCCGCAACCGTATTGCGAGTAGATCTCTACGAAGGAAACGTTGGAGGCTTCGGACGAAATGTCCGGAGTGCCCCGGTGGGTCCCCACTACTTTCTTAACGACGTTCTGGTAGCTGGGACGCGGCTCGATCGTGCTGGGCCCGCCTCCCGCGGAACTCCAGGCTGACTCACCTGTGAACAAGCCATTGGAGTTACGCAGTATGGTGGTGCCACCGACGGAGATCACAAAGGGTGAGGTGCTGGGATAACCGACCTGGCCACCCGAGTCGCCGGACGAGGCAAAATAAACTACGCCCGCGCCCTTGAAATGCTTGTCATCGACTTTCTCGCCGGAGTATTCCCCACCCTGCCAGCTGTTGGAGGCTTCGCCGCCCCCGGCTGCCTGCAGCAATTCGGTGGCTTTATCTTCCGCCGCATATAAATCAGAGTTGTTGTTTGAGTTGGCTTCGACGAGGTAGATCTGAGCATTCGGCGCCATGCCGAAAGCGTATTCGATATCCAGCGACTCCTCTAAGGCCCAGCCTCGGTTGGGTTGCGGGTTGCCAACCTTGACCACGGTGAAATTTGGCGTTCCGTAGCCGTATGCAGCCGCAAAGGTGGTGAGATCGCTCACCGCATTCGGATTATCGAAGGCATCGATCAGGGCGATGGCCTTGGTGCCGCGGTTGGGGACGACCTTGCTGGTTTTCGGGCAGCCCTTGGTCTGTTTGACCAGGTGATAGATGCACGCCAGAGACAGGGGGTTCTCGGCGATGGGAGCGCCGTTATCGCCTATTTCGACCTTTGCCGGTATGACGATGCTGATGTTGGTATGAGCACGCACGCCAAGATCCTCGGGGTGCACGATGCTGGAATCGGGAATAATAATCCGGTCAGCAGTCTGCGCAAGCGCGACCGGTGCAGCGGAAAACACCAGGAACAACGCTGACGCAGCGATGGTCAGCACAGCGACGAAATGTTTCATGGTTCTCTCTCCTCCTAAGTTGGTTGGTGCGGATTTATTCATAGCCTGAGGTGCCTGCCTTGCGTTTTTCAGCGACAGCGTAGAAACGTTAGCCGGAAAGTTCCCTTGCCGATCAGAGTGAATGGCCGCGGGAGCAGCACAGGACAGCGATTCTCAACCGCGTCATCCTGTTATGTCAATCGCAAACTTCAAGCTTCGACGGGACTGTGCAAAACAATGCACGTTGATTGCAAACTATCGAGCCTAGTAGAGGATGTAATCCGAGAGCAGAAGGGACCAGCAAGATGAAATCTGCAAGGGCCGTCCGCATGGGCGGCCCTTTTTCAGGCCGAGAAGGCCTTGTTCAAACCGCCCGGACGAGGCATCCGGGGCCACGTGTGTGTTGCCCGCGCCGACGAGCTAGAAGTTCAAGCGTACCCCCAACTGCGCTGCGAAAGGAATTCCGACGGTGGTGCCTGGTCCGAAGAAATCTCCAAGCGCTCCCGATGGAACGCGCACTTGATTGAGGCTGGTGATGGGCGCGTAAGTGGTGCAGGCCGGAGGATTCGAACAGATAGCCGTCGCATTGGAGGTGTTGTTTACGGGGTTGGGCAGAGCGGATATATCCGCAACGTAATTGTTGCCCGGGTTGTTGCGGTTGAAGAGATTGAAGAATTCGACAAACGGCATCACCGACCAGTGGTCATGGAAACTGAAGGGGCGGCTGACCCGCAGGTCAACCTGTACGTAGGGCGTCCCGCGGAACTGGTCGAGAGTGGTTTGCACACCGTTAATCACGGCGCGATCATTGCCCGGATCGCCGAGATTGTTGACGTCGTCAGGCGTGGCCATGGTAAAGGGCCGCGCACTCTCGGCCTGGGTCAGCGTCGTGACCTGGAATCCGCCCGGAGCATACCAGGTTCCGGCGAGCACGAAGCGATGGCGCACGTCTTCTCCGGACGGGCCGTAGTCGCCGGGGCCGTAAGGGTTCAGAGGATTGCAGACTCCGTCAACATAGTCGAAGAGTTCGCCAACCACACAACCCCAGGTCTTGGCGGTGGCCAGGGTGTAATTTGCGATCAGGTTGAAACGCCGGGCAACGTTGCCTTGCAGGTGGATCGACAACGCGTCGTAGCTGGAACGATTGCCCGTACGGTACACGGTTACATTGGGTACCAGAGGCTGATTGGCCGGATTGGGCGCGAATAGAGTGAAACCGGCCACGTAGTTGAACGCCTGGTACGAATGATTTCCCTGTTCGTGAGTCCAGTCGGCGCTCAGCGTCCAGTGCTGATTGAAGGCATGCTGAACTCCGGCGCTGGCATGGAGGGCATAAGGGGTCCTGTAGTTCGAATCTATGATTGCGCCTCCGCCACCACCAGGAATGCAGCCGGGGTCGCCAGGATTCACGCAGGGCGCCGGCGGCGCGTTTACCGCCTGCAGAGCGCTCACCCAGCCATTCTGGGCAAGATCGTTGTAGTAAAGACCGATGCCGCCGCGAATCACGGTGTTCCCGCCTTGTCCTGGAGAATACGCGATGCCCAGCCGCGGCCCGAAGGCTTTACGGTAGTCGTGGGGCGCGCCCGTGACCAGGGGAATGCCGAGGGACTTGAGCGTCAGATAGGCGGGGTTCTGTAACTGGTTGCGGCCTTCGGCGTCGAGCAGGCCAAAGGTAGTGTCGTAGCGCAAACCATAGTTCAGGGTCAGGCGCGAGGTGATGCGCCAGGAATCCTGGGCGTAAAATCCAAGCCGCTGGATGTTCTGCGAGAAGCTGCCGTCGCCCGCGGGAGTGGTGACTGCGTTAGCTGCATAATCCAGCGAAAACTGTGCAGGATTTGTCAGATAGAACGTGGGATCCTGCGGAAACGTGACCAGGGTTTCCTGAACCCCGGACAGGGCTCCACTCAACACCGGCTCATGGATGAAGTTAATCCCGAATTTCGGCGAGTGATCGCCCGAACCGCGGCTCACGTCATAGCGGAATTGATACTTCTGCTGATCCCGCAAGACCGGGAATGCGGTGATTGGAGTCGCGAATTGATTGTCCCCAAAGGTTTCAAATCCGGAGATGGTGCTGAAGGTCGCGCTGAACGGGAAAGCCAGCGCGAAGCCCAGAGTCGAATTGCGCGACTCAGTGTGATGCAGGCCACTCGCGTCGAAGGTGAAGGATCCCAGCCAGCTGGGGCTGAACGCATAGGTGTTGTTGATCACCATGCTCAAATAATTGGAGCCCGAGGTTGCGCCCGTCGATGGCAGCGTGGCCTGCTGGATCAGATCGTTCTCGGTGGTGTAGTTGTCAATCGCGGCCCGGAGAAACCACTGCGAGCGGTTTGACTGCGACCAGTCGAAGCGCACCGTCCCCAGATAATCGCGAAACGGCACGGGCACATGGTTGGGGACACCAATGGAGGTGACCCCCGGAATGAGGCCCTGCGAGGCCAGGGAAGCCAGCGCATTGAATTGGGTTAGGCTGGCCGGACTGTACGAAATGCTGGCGTCTTCATTGACGTACTCGAAAGAGGAGAACAACCAGAGTTTGTCTTTAATGATTGGTCCGCCCAGGGTGCCAATGTAGTTCTGGCGGGAGAACGGCTGTTTGGGCTGGGGCGCGGGATTGTCGATAGGAAAGCGGGCATTGAGGGCTGAGGCGCGTCCGTAGAAGCCCAGGCCCCCGTGCCAGTCGTTGGTGCCGCGCTTAGTAGTGATCACGACCGAACCGCCGACTGTGCGGCCGGTGTCGGCATCTTCCTGGGAAGTACGAACCGCGAACTCCTGGATGGCGTCGGGAGAAAAATTTTGCAGGAAGCCACCAATGTAATCATCTGAATTGTCGCCCCCATCCACCGAGAGGTCGACGTTCAATCCGGAGCTGCCGCCAAACGAAACCGCCGTGATACGCGCCTTGGTGGGGTCGGAAGGCTCGACCGGTTCAGTTCCGGGGACGAGATACGCGATATTGGCGAAGCTGCGATGCGCCAGCGGAATGGTTTCAAGGTCATGCTCGCTGACCGCGCCCTGGTGAACAGCGCTGGCCAAATCAATCGGCTGGGTGGTTATGGAAGATGCCGGGGCCTGCACGTTTACCGTTTCTTTGGCAACCAGCGGCTTCAATGTGACGGTCACATCGCGGACCGAGCTGACAATGACAGCCACATCAGAGCTGGCCTCCGCGAATCCCTGGGCGTTCACGGTCAGGCGATACATGCCCGGAAGCAGTTCATTCAGGCGGAATTCTCCGTGGTCATCACCTTTGATCTCACGTTTCAGGGCAGAGCCTACTGCCTGCGCCACAATGGCCGCAGAAGGGACGCGCGCTCCGCTGGAGTCCTGGACCACACCTCGAAGGGTGCCGGTCGGATTCTGGCCGAACACCGCGGTCGAAACGAGAATTGCGCCGAGGAATACGAAAATTCCGCAATACACCGAAACTGTACTGCTTAGTTTGGACTGCATCCGAATCGTCCCCCAAGACCTTTAAGGATATGAAGAGTTGGCGCGCCCGAGATGCTGCTGGATTCCAGCGTAGCCGGGTCGTCACCAAGGAGCAGGAGCGGTACGAGATTAGCCTGCCCGACGCAGTACTACCAGCGATCGTAGGTCTTGGTCGTCGCGGGATGAGTGCTCAACATCTTTGTGCTGAGGCTACACGGGGGATGCCTTGCAAATCGTTCGTGATGTGAACCTGCTTCCAGCCGCTTAGTAAGCGCGGCACGTTCTGTGCGATTGTTCCGCTGATTTCCATCACTAACCATCCGCCAGGCTTCGACGCGGTTTGTGCTTGCGGGATCAGACGTTCGATTACTTCCAGTCCTGTGGGGCCCGCGAAGACAGCGCTGCGCGGTTCAAACTTGCGGACTTCGAGCTGTACCTGGTCTTCTTCGGCCTCGCCTACATAGGGAGGGTTGGATACTACGAAATCGAATGTGCCGGGAGTGAGACCTTGCAGGAGATCGGTTTGATGAAAGTGAATTCGGCTTTCCATTTGGTGGCGGGCGGCGTTGGCACGGGCAATTTCTAACGCGGCCGGGGAGATGTCTGTCGCGTGAATGTCCGCTTGCGGGAATTCTTTGGCCAGGGCGAGCGCTAGGCAGCCTGATCCGGTGCCGACGTCGACGATGCGGCAAACGTCCCCGCCTCTATTTTGTTTCTGGCTTAAGTGCAGTACGGTCTCGATTACGTGTTCGGTTTCCGGGCGGGGAATCAGCACGGCGGGCGTGACGATGAAGTCCATGCCCCAGAATTCCTGGTGTCCGGTGATGTATTGCGCGGGCACGCCAGTAGCACGACGGGTGAGCGCTTCCTGGTAGTGGGTTTGTTCTTCGATGGTGAGTTCGCGCTCGGGATGAGCGAAGAGATGGGCGCGGTCGCAGCCCAGCGTGAACATCAGGAGCAATTCGGCATTCATGCGCGGCGAGGGGACTTGGGCTGTGGTGAGGTCATCTGTCGCCGCCTTGAGTGCGTCTTTCAGGAGCACGGGATTATTTGAACACAGGGAGAGTCAGAGTGTTAGGTCGCTTGCCGCCTATGAGTCACAGCACCGCGGTCTCGTGAATCGTTCGGCCTTCGGCGAAGCGGGACAGTCCGAGCAACGACGCATCGATCAGGTCGGTCTTGCCGGTGAGAAT
Organism: uncultured Acidobacteriota bacterium; assembly: GCA_963788605.1. GTDB lineage: Bacteria > Acidobacteriota > Terriglobia > Terriglobales > Acidobacteriaceae > JABDBE01. The sequence goes on from CAWBHD010000010.1 coordinate 306,949, forward strand.
CAGGTCGGAAAGAATCTTCCCTGTCGCTGGCGCGTGCATTACACCATGGCCACTGAAGCCGTTGGCGAGAAAGAACCCGGGCGCGCCCGGGGCTTCGCCAAGAATCGGATGGTGGTCGGGAGTCATCTCGTAGAGCCCTGCCCAAGCCCGCTTCGGATTGACCGCGAGGTTCTCGAACACGGGCACACGATCGGCCGCGCGAGTCAGAATTTTCTCGACAAAAGCCGGATCGAAATCGGTGTTGAATCCGGACACTTCTTCGGGATCGTTCCAAGCCAGCAGGAATCCCAACGCCTCCGGACGAAAATGGAAGCCGTTGGACATATCGATAATCATGGGGGCGCTGTGGGGGAACCGGTCGAAAGGTTCGGTCGGAACCAGCATGCGCCGCAGAGGTTCGACTGGCAGGTCTACTCCGGCCATGGCGGCAACTTGCTTTGCCCATGCCCCGGCGGCGTTGACCAGTTTGCGAGTGGACACGGGACCTCGACTGGTCTCGACGGCGACTCATTCCTTGAGCGTCGCGCTGGATGCCCGTGACTTGCGTGTTCTTCCACAATTTTGCTCCATGGTCTGCGGCCCAGGTCATGAATCCAATCATCGCGCTGTAGGGATCGACGAAGCCGTCGGTCGAGCAGAAACTGCCGCCCACAATGTCATCGGAGCGAAGCTGCGGAAACATATCTCTGATCTCTTGCGCCGAAATGAGCCGTACATCCTTGAGTCCCATGGCGACTTGCTTCTGATAGTTCGTGCGCAGATAGGCGAGATGTTTCTCGTTGGTTGCGCAGAACAGGTAACCTTGGGGCCGGTAGTCAGCGGGATATCCGAGGCGGTCGTCGAAACTGGCATAAAAGGGGATGGAATAGAGAGACATCTGAATATTGACTGGAGTGGAGAATTGGGCCCGCACGCCGCCCATGCTCTTGCCCGTGGAACCTTTGCCCTGCGCGGTTTCGCGCTCGATCACCAGCACGTTATTACAACCTGCCGCGGCCAGGTGGTAGGCAATGCTTGAGCCGACAATCCCTCCGCCGATAATGACGACTTCCGCTGTCTGCATACGCAGGCATTGTATTTCATGGAGACTGAGCCTGACTTCTTAAACCACAAAGGACACGAAGGTTCACAAAGGGAATCTTCGGGTTCCTTTGTGACCCTCGTGCCCTTTGTGGTTAAGCCTTTGCGGGTTCGCCTTGAACCCGGCTTCTTATCCTTCTAGACTTAAAGAAGATGCATACTCACAGCCACCACGCGGGTGAGCGAACTTCGAAAGTTCTGCGGGTTTCGCTGGTCGTCACTCTGGCTTACATCGTTTTGCTGGTGGTTGCCGGCATCCGCGCCCATTCTCTCGCGCTGCTCTCCGAAGCTGGGCATAACCTCTCTGATTTTGTTGCGCTTCTGCTTTCGCTGGTTGCGGTGTATCTGGAATCGCGCCCGCCCAGCGCTACCAAGACCTATGGCTGGCATCGGGCGGGTGTGCTGGCTGCGCTGGTGAATGCAGGCTCGCTGGTGGTGGTGTCGTTCCTGATTTTCTACGAAGCCTTCCGGCGCCTGCAGAATCCGGAGCATGTGCACGCAGGCGTGATGATCTGGGTGGCGGCCGCCGGCGTGGTGATGAATGGCGTGATTACTCTGCTTCTCTACCGCTCGGGCCGTGATGTCAACATTCGCAGCGCTCTGCTGCATGAGATTGGCGACACGGTCTCGACGGCCGCGGTCATCGTTGGTGGCTGGGTGATCCTTGCGACTGGGCAGTATTGGATTGATTCGGCGCTGTCGTTCGGCATTGGTGCGCTGATTCTGTGGTCCGGGTTCGGCATCGTGCGGGAGACTCTGAACATTCTGCTTGAAGGAACCCCGCGCGGCATCAGGCTGGAAAAAGTTGAAGCCGCGATGCGAGCCGTCGAGGGCGTGAACGATGTCCACGATCTACATGTGTGGAACATTGGCTCGGAAACGCGGGCGTTATCGTGTCACATCTCAATCGAGGATATTCCTCCGTCGGCCAGTGAGCGGATTCTGCGCGAGGTGAAAGAACGGCTTCATGAGGAGTTTCACATCGACCACACCACCATCCAGTTTGAGCACGTGATCTGCGAAGTAGCGCATGGGTGCGTGATTCCGGTGAGCGAAGAAGAGCATCACCACGGGCACTAGCAGCGGTGATGATGACTTGTCTCGCGTCTGAAAGATCCGTTCTTTTGGGCCGCATATTATCCCGTCAGTGATATTGACCGTATGCTGGAAGAGATTGAGCGGGGATACGGCATGGGCGCGCAACCTTGATTCTGATCGATTCCAATATCCCGATGTATCTTGTAGGCGCGCCTCATCCTCACAAGAGCGATGCGCAACGATTGCTGGAAAAGTTGGTCAGCGATCGCGAGCGCCTAGTTACGGATGCACAGGTGCTGCAGGAAATTTTACACCGCTACGTTGCGATTGATCGTCGCGATGCGATCCAGCCTGCTTTTAACGCATTGCTCGAGGTGGTCGATGAGGTGTTCGCTGTTGATCGTTCCATTGCCGAGCGCGGAAAACAGATTGTACTGGGATATCGACGGTTCTCTGCACGGGATGCCGTGCACCTGGCTGTCATGGAGCATCATGGAATCGAACAAATCCTGACCTTTGATTCGGGCTTTGACGGGTTCCCGGGCGTTACGCGACTGTCATAGCCGGAAGAGGGTCAGGCTTGCTTCTTGTAGATCTCTTGAACTCTCTCGATGGTGTCCGCTTCTTCTGGCAGCTTGTCCGGACGTATCCGCACGATTCTGGGGAAGCGCAATGCGTAGCCACTCTCATGGCGGTCGGAGCGCATCATGTTATTGAACGCGACCTCCAGGACGATCTTCGGTTCGACGACCAACCGGAAGCCCTGGTTTTCGATGGTGTGCTCGAGAAACCATTTGGTCATCTCGGTAATCTCGATGTCGGTCAGGCCTGAGTAGGCTTTGCCGATGTTTACTAACTGTTCTCCATCGCGCACCGCGAACGTGTAGTCGCTGAGAACGGCTATCCTCTTTCCGTGACCGTATTCGACCGCAGTGACTACGACATCCAACGTGGCCAATTCACGTTTCAACTTCAGCCAGGATTTCCCCCGCCGTCCCGGCGTGTACGTGGATTCGGGATCTTTGATCATCAGTCCTTCGTTGCCACGGGCCTGGGCTGCTTCGAACAGTTGATCAAGCTCCTCGGGTGAGGACGCTTGAAACACGGGCGCACGGAAGACCTTGGCAGTGACTGTGGTTTCGGTCGGTTCCAGCATCAGCTGCCCTTGCGCGCCGTCGGACCTTGCCCGCGCATGAGTTCGAGGGGCGGCCAGCAGCTCGTCAAGCATCTTTGCCCGCTCCCGCAGGGAGCGATCGATGAGCAACTCACCTCCCGAATACAGTACATCGAAGACGAGATAAGCGACCGGCACTTGCCGCATCATTTGATCGCTTACTTTCTTCCGGCCCAGCCGTTGTTGCAGTGCGCTGAACGGCAGCGCCCGACCGGTCCCGGCCGATTCCGCAGCCGGATAGCTCCAGGCCACGATCTCTCCGTCGAGAACTGCGTCTTGAGGCAGTCCGGCCAACGCATGTGGCAGTTCCGGAAACGACTCCGTGATTTCATCGCGAGTGCGCGAAAAGATGCGCACCTCGCCGCCGGAACAGTGTGCCTGGGCGCGGATGCCATCGTACTTGTCTTCCACAAGGGCATTCTCAAAATTGCTGAGTGCTTCTTCCGCGGACTGAGCCGGACTGGCCAGCATGAATCCGAGGGGATGGAATAGCCGCATCTTCACGCCGCCCGCCTCTGCGCCGAGCCGGCCCTCGGTTGCAATCTGCAGGGTTTCGCCGATATCGCCGAGCAGCATGTTCGCGCGCTGCACTTCGCCGGGTTTGCAGTCGTAGGCCTTGGCGATCGCCTCTTCGACCAGGCTTTCTTTCAGTCCAATACGGAGATCCCCGGTGATGATCTTGATGATGTACTTGGCTTCGAGCGGGGTCACCTGCGCGAGTAGCTCGCGGACGAGGATCGCTTTGGCGTTGGAACCGCGGGCCGCAGCCATTTTCCGAAATACGGCTTGGACTTCCTGCGCGGTCGGACCTGTTCGGCCTCGACGGACGGGGGCGTTCGTCCCCACGTGACTTGGGTCGCAACGGTCGGGAAGAACGTCTGCAGCTACGGTTCCCAGGTCTCCACGCGCGCGGTAAGCAGCAGTGAGCTCGTCCGCGTTCTTACCAGAAAGCTCTTCGACCACTTGCCACAGCAGCCTGACTCCTACCTGCAGCGTGGTGTCCTCCCACACCGGAAACGGCCTGCCTGAAAGAAAGATCGCTGCGACGGAGGCCTCCTCCGGCGGGCTCGACTTGAAGTAGCCGGCGACGATTGCGATCTTTTCCAGTTTCTTCGTGGTGCCGGCGATGCGCTCGCAGGCTTCCGCTAGTCTTTTCATTCCGTGCTCACCACCAGCCTTAGCTCAGTCGAACGGGTCGAAACTCGCCGCCACAACGGGCAGCTCGTAAGTCTGTCCATACTTGCCGCTTACGGCCTTTGGCCAGCTCATCCTAAACCAAGCCTGCTGTGGTACTCTTAGTTACTGATACTTCGGTCTCTGAAGGATCATCCAATCACCATGCGGTTCGTGCGTACATTATGGCGGTTTTTCGTGGCTATCCAGCTTTTGCCTGCGCTGGAGGGCGGCGAAGAAACCCTGGTCGGCGGCCAGGCGGTTCTTGAAGGCGTTATGATGCGTTCGCCTCACGCCTGGGCCATTGCCTGCCGCAAGCCTTCTGGAGAAGTGTCGACGCACAGCGAACCGCTGGAGCGCCTCTCCGAAAAACATAAATGGATGGCCTGGCCGGTGGTGCGGGGCTTTATCACTCTGGGTCATGCCATGACTCTGGGGTTCCGTGCGCTGAAGTTTTCCGCCAACGTTGCCCTCGATGAGCTGCAGCCGGACGCCGAGCCTGGACAGCCCGAGAAAAAGAAACTGGAAATCAGCGGCTGGATCGCTACCGTGAATGTTGTCTTTTCGGTTGGCTTCTTCATCTTCATGTACAAGTTTCTGCCCCTGGTGGCGACCACCGAACTGAAACGCGTGAACCCGGTTTTCAGCCAGCAGATTGTTTTCAACCTGGTGGACGGTATCATTCGTCTGGCATTGTTCCTGCTGTTTATCTGGGGGACGTCGCTGTGGAAGGATATTCGGCGCGTGTATGAGTATCACGGAGCCGAACACAAAACGGTATTCGCTTTCGAGAACGGTGATCCGCTGGAGACCCGCGCAGTGCAGAAGTACTCGACCTATCATCCGCGTTGCGGAACCAGCTTTCTTATGACCGTGATGATTATTTCGATCTTCGTGTACATGCTGGTGCCGGTCACGACGTTCTGGGCGCGGTTTGCGGTTCGCATTGTGCTGCTGCCGGTGATCACCGGCTTGTCTTATGAAATCATTCGTTTTGCCGCCAAGCACCGCGGATCGTTGTTCGCGCTTATGACTGCTCCCGGCCTGTGGATGCAACGCATCACTACGAAGCCTCCCTCGGATGAGCAAGCGGAATGCGCCATTGTGGCGTTGGACCATGCGATGTCGCTGGAGAAACAGCGTGGTGGCGAATTGGTTATTGCCTAGCGGTGCCGCCGCGAAAACTCTTTCTACCCCATCTTTAAACTTCTGCAACTAGAATAAATAATAATAATGTGGAAACGCGGCTTGCCGCGTCTTCTGCTGGCAGCCGAGACGTAGCAAGCTATGTCTCTACAGGAAACCCCATGTTTGAACGGCTTGATCAAATCGAGGCGCGCTACGAAGAACTGACGCAGACGCTGGCTTCGCCGGAGATCATGAATGACTCGGCGAAGTACCAGAAAGCCGCCAAGGCCCACAGCGAAATCAGTCTCATCGTCGAACGGTATCGCGAATTTAAGGACTTGAAGCGTGGCATAGCCGAGAGTCGTGCTGTCTTGGCTGACGAGAAAGATCCTGATATGCGGGCCTATGCGCAGGAAGAGTTGGATAAGTTGGAGGGTCGCGTCGGCGCGGTGGAGGAAGAACTCAAGGTTCTTCTCCTACCCAAGGATCCCAACGATGAGAAGGACGTGATCCTTGAGATCCGGGCGGGCACGGGTGGCGATGAGGCTACTTTGTTTGCCGCGGAAATGTTCCGCATGTATACGCGATACGCGGAAACACAGGGCTGGAAAGTGGAAATACTTTCCACTTCCGAGTCTTCCGCGGGCGGATTGAAGGAAGTCATTGCGTTGATTGAAGGGCAGCGAGTGTTTTCGCGCCTGAAATATGAGAGTGGAGTGCACCGCGTGCAACGCGTGCCGGCGACCGAGCAGCAGGGCCGGATTCATACCTCTGCGGTGACCATCGCAGTTCTGCCCGAGGCCGAAGATGTAGACGTCAAGATCGAGGCTAAAGACCTGCGCATCGATACGTTTTGCTCATCTGGGCCAGGCGGGCAATCGGTGAACACGACGTACTCCGCAGTTCGCATTACGCACATACCAACCAATACGGTTGTAAGCTGCCAGGACGAAAAGTCGCAGATCAAGAACCGCGAAAAAGGCATGCGCGTGCTGCGCTCACGGCTTTATGAGATGGAAATGCAAAAGCAGCAGGACGCTTTGGCCAAGGAGCGAAAGGCCATGGTGGGTTCGGGTGATCGCAGCGAGAAGATCCGGACTTACAACTTTCCGCAGAACCGGGTTACCGATCATCGCATTGGTTTAACCATTCATCAGCTACAAGAAGTCATGGACGGGAAATTACAGCCTTTGATCGAGGCCCTGACGGCTCACTATCAGGCGGAGAAAATGAAACAGGAAACTGCGGGGGTGGTGTAACACGTCAAGGTCAAGACTCACATGAACCCAATAGCCACAAAAAAGCCTCCTGCTTTCGCAGGAGGCTTTTCTGGGGGGAGGGCGTTCAGGCATTGAGCCCGTCGTCCTGAAAAAACTATTTCGGTTGTGCCGGCTGATCGGTCGAAGCAAGCTGTTCCAGATCGTTCTTCAGAAGACTAATTTCCACGCGTCCTCCGCTGGTCCGCTTGGTCTTGTCATCGGCGTTGGTGCTCGGAACCGGGGCGTTGCCCATGCCCACCACATAGATCCGGTAGACCGGGATGTCATGGTTGAGCACGAGATATCTCACAACTGAATCTGCCATCTTTTGTGAGGTGGCAATCGCCGCTTGGCCGTGGCCTGACGAGAAGCCCTGCACTTCGATGATGTAACCGCGCTGACTCTTCAACGGGGTCGCCATATCATCGAGAGCGGTCTTCGCATTCTGGCTGAGAACGCTCTGGCCGGGACGGAAACGGATCTCGGTCTGAGTCGAGGCCTTGTATTGATCAATATTACCGACTACCTGCTCAACCGTGGTGAGACGGGTGTTGGCCTGAGTCGCAGTCTGCTGGGCCATCTGTGCCTTGTTGCCGGCGTCGATGGCGTGCTGATCGGCTTCATTGGCCTTCGCCGAAGCTAACTGGATGCCCTGCTGCGCGCGCGAATCCACGTCCTTGATCATCTTGGTGTTGCTTGCAGTAAGTTCGTCGAGTTCATTGACGCGATCGCGGATGGGCTGGGTTTGGCGCTGCACATATTTCTTCCGGGCCCAAGGATTCATCTTTCCCCAGAACCCTTCGTGAGTCTCAGCCTGCAAAGGCTGTTTTCCAGTGGCGCCGACGGGCTGAGCAGCTGCCTGGTCAGTGCTTGCAGGCGCGGGTTGGGTGGCGGTAGTTTGATCCTGTGAGGTTGAGCTTGTCTGTTGCGCAAAGACTGGCAGCGCGAGGACGAGTGCGACAAATCCGGCTATAAATACGCGATTCTTCATTTTCAACTTCCTCCGAGGGAAGGAGCGCCTGGGAGCTCCTCCGGCACGCCTTACGGGCGTGCTGCGTGATTTTTTGCGTCCTACGGCAGACTGACTGAGGCAATCTTGCTTGGCATTGCCGGCCAACACTGACGCGGAGCGTGACCAAAATCAGAAATATCGATGCCCGTTTGACTCTGGCATCCATACCCTCTATAACAGGTCGATTGCCAAACTGCTGGGAAGCTAACCCCTTAGCTTGCAATAACATTGTAGTCCTGGCCGAAGGGGGATGGGGAACAAAAATCCGCTTTCAGGGTAATTTTGGCGAAGCTGGTATAAAAAGTGCGCGGGCACAAACCAAGGTACTCCAGGAGTTGGAATGTCCAAAAGGGATGCAGGTCTTTGCTTTCTAGGGTTAGTTCTGGCGTTGTCTCCACGGTTCGGCTGGGCGCAAACAGGCGCTCAGGGCCCTGCGCTCGCCTCTGGCCACATCCCCTCTGATCGTTTGCAGCAGTACGCCGACCTCGCGGTCGAGTGGCAGCGCGAATATCTGCGAATCGACACTACGAATCCCCCCGGCAACGAAGCTCGTGCCGCCGAATTCTTTAAGAAAATTTTCGACCAGGAAGGAATCGAGAGCCGGACGTTCAACTACGCCCCGGGGCGAGCCGATCTTTGGGCGCGAATTCCTCACACCACGCCATCTCCCCAGCGGCCAATCATTCTGCTGAACCATATGGATGTAGTCACCAGCGACCCATCCCATTGGAAGGTCCCGCCGTTCAGCGGGGAGATTTTGAACGGCTCGATCTATGGCCGTGGCGCCCAGGACATGAAGAACGAGGGGCTGGCACAATTCATGGTGATGGTGATGTTGAAGCGTGAAAAAGTGGAGCTTGATCGCGATGTGATTTTCCTGGCGGTGAGCGATGAAGAAGTCGATGACACAGGCAGCGATTGGTTTATCGCACATCAGGCGGAGTTGCTGGGGAATGCCGAATTCCTGATTAACGAGGGCGGCGAGAATCTTCTGGAGAACGGCCGCGTCAAGTACGTGGGCGTGGACGTGGGTGAAAAGGCAGCATTCTGGTTGCACGTGGTGGCGCACGGCCGCGCCGGACACGGCTCGATTCCGATTGCAGATTCGGCTCCCAACCGGCTGGTGCAGGCCTTGAACCGCATCATTACGTATCGCACGCCGCTGAAAGTCTTGCCGATGGTGGAGGAATTCATGCAAGCCATGGCGCCGTACGAATCTCCGGCGCGCGCCGCGAGATTCCGCAACATCCGCCAGTCGCTGGAGGACAAGACTTTTCAACGCGAGGTCGAACAGGACGAATCTCTCAACTACCTTCTGCGCGATACTATTTCATTGAGCATGCTGGGCGGCTCCGAGCAGACCAACGTGATCCCTACGGAAGCCTGGGCCAATCTGGATGTGCGCCTCTTGCCGGGAGAGGATCCAAAGGACTTCTTGGAATCGATCCGGCGAGTGGTGAACGATCCCAGTGTGACTGTTGAACCACAGACCACGGAGTTTCGCGTGGCTAATTCGTCCCCCACGAACACAGTTCTGTTCCGCGCCATCCAGAAAGCGGCAGGGCAGTATTTTCCCGGAACGCCAGTGGTACCGCGGCTGGATAGCGGCTACACCGAGAACCAGCGCTATCGCCTCCTGGGCATCTGCTCGTACGGTTTTACGCCATATGTTTCCACCGAAGAAGAAGGCAGTACGGAGCACGGAAATGACGAACGCATTCGCGTGGAAGAGGTGCGGCGCGGGTTCCGCGTGCTTTATGACGTCGTGAATGCGGTGGCGGGTAAGTAGAAGATTTGCGTCACGGATTCGCGCGGCTCTTCACAGATTAATCGTTAGTTGTTTTCTTGATGGTTGTAATCCGTGGCTATCCGCAGTGCTTTTCGTATTGTTCGTGGATGTAATTGTCCGTCATGCCGGCAATGTAGTCACAGACGATTCGCGGCAGCGGCTCTTGCTCCGCTTTCTCCCGATAGCTGGACGGAAGACTCTCCGGCTTGGTCATCCAGAACTTGAACAGTTCTCTGATTACTCGCTCCGCATCGTCTTTCTCTGGGTTAAGTGTGGCGCTGAAATACAGGTGCTTATAAAGAAATTCTTTTGCACTCCTCCTTTCCTGCTCGACGGGCGGACCCAGGGTGACGACCCGATCAGGGCAAGCGCGCACATCTTCAAGGTATCTCACGCCTGAGGTCCGAACATTTTCCCTCGTGTGACCAATGAGATCTCCTACCCAGCGATCGAGTATGCGCTTGATAGTCTCGTTGAATTTCAGCTTGTCGATCGCGTCCGGATAGATCGCTTCGACTTCGCGGTAGAAACGCTCGAAGATGGGGATGCCGTTGCGGATCTGTTCGAGCGTGAGCAGACGGGATTCGAAACCATCGTCGAGGTCGGCGCTAGTGTAGGCAATCTCGTCGGCCAGATCGATCAGTTGAGCTTCCAAGGGAGGACGACGGTCAAGCAAATATTCGGCGAGTTCGGGAAACTGGTCGGCAGGGTAATCGTGCGAGTGCTTGATGATACCTTCGCGAACCTCAAAGGTCAGATTAAGCCCGCGGAAGGCGGCATAGCGCAATTCGAAGTCTTCCACAATGCGGAGCGCGTGCAGATTGTGGTCAAAAAAGTAGCCATGCTCGCGCATGGCGACGTCGAGCGCCTTTTCCCCGGCATGGCCGAACGGCGGATGGCCGACGTCGTGGACCAATGCGAGGGCCTCGACCAGATCGACATTCAAACCAAGCTGAGCGGCGATGGTTCGGGCGATCTGCGCAACCTCGATGGTGTGGGTCAAGCGGTTGCGGAAGTGGTCGGAGTAACGTCGGGTGAAGACCTGCGTTTTGGCTTCTAAACGGCGGAAAGCCCGGGAGTGGATGACCCGATCGCGGTCGCGCTGAAAGTCGTTGCGGTAGGGGTGCTGGGGCTCGGGATAACGGCGTCCGCGGGATTGTTCCACGCGTACGGCGTAGTCGGCGAGCATTTGGAAAGTCTAACAGAAGCAGCACTCAGCATTCAGCGCTCAGCATTTAGTCAGGCTGGGAGTCTGGTTGCACTCCGAACCCCAACGACTGAATGCTGAGTGCTATTCATGACTTCAAATTCAGCCTCATCTCGTTCGTCGGTTTGAAGCCGAGGCTTTCGTAAAGATGGCGGCCGTCTTTGCTGGCATGCAGAGACACGAAGGCAAATCCTTGATCGCGGCACCAGTCGATCATGGTTTGCATGAGCTGGCGACCAATTCCTTTTTTTCGGCAATCGGGATAGGTATAAACGTTGAGGATGGTCGCCCGGCGGCATTGGCCATCGTATGGATGGCTGGGCCATGGGCTGATCAGGATTGCGCCCCCGCCCACGACCCGGTCTCGGCTCACCGCGAGCCAGGCCCGGAAAGATCCAGATGGCAAGGCATCGGACAGGTAAGCCGCCGAAGTGGAAACCATGGCAGCCAGCAGGTCTGTGTCGTTGAAGTCCATGTCTTCATACATGGCTCGGCGTTGACGAACGATTTCAGGAATGTCGTTCGACATGGCTTCGCGGATGATGATGCCGGCGCTCATTTGTTTCCTCGCGAACCCGCCACAGACACATGCTTCGCTTTGGCAGCGCAACAAAAACGCGCAAAAGGCGCGACCGAAGCCGCGCCTGAATGCTATAAGCTGCGTGACCTGCTATTTTCCGGGATCTTCCCTGGCGAGCTTCACCTTGGCGGACTCGAGTTTCTGCGTCACTTTGGCAACGTCATCGGTGTCCACTTCGGCGGCCACTGTCTTATTCCACTCGTCGAGAGCCCGTTCCCAGTGCGCGGCTGCCAGTTTCAGGCGGCCAGTCTTTTGGTACAGGTCGCCGAGGTGGTCCTGAACGGTTGGATCCGCTCCCGTGTGCTGGGAAGCTTTCATCAACTTGTCTTCCGCCAGTTCGTACTTCCCCAGTTTGAAGTAAGCCCAGCCCAGCGAATCCAGGTAGGCGCCATTCGCGGGATCGAGTTCGACCGCTTTCTTAATCATGATGAGGGCTTCATCCAGTTTGACGCCGCGGTCCGCAAGCATGTAGCCAAGATAATTCAGCACGGCAGCATTCTGAGGATCGGTGGCCAGAACTTTGCGAAACACCTCTTCCGCCTGATCGTATTTCTTCTCGCGTTCGTAGGTGGATCCGCGGAGAAACTCTACGTACTCTTTTTCCTCATCCTTGGTGGAGAGTTCCGCGGCCTTATCCAGGGCGGCTTCAGCTTCAGGCCAACGCTTCAACCGGGTGTACATCTGAGCCAGGGTGATATAAACTTCCCGATCTTCCGGAGTCCCCTTGAGCAGCGACTTGACCTGATCCAGGCCGGCGTCGGTCTGGCCCATATCGGCGAGTTGCGCGGCGTAAACCATCTTCAGGCCGCGATCATTGGGCAGTTTCTGGGTCGCTTCCTTGGCGGCATCGGTAGCTTTTTGCCACTGCTTGGCTTCGCGATAGGTGTCGATGATCTGCTGGTAGCCGCGCTCGGCGTTGTCGTCGCCCAGCACCAGCATTTTGCGGAAGGTATCGATTGCCAATTGCTCGTTGCTGTTGTCGCGATAAACCGTGCCCAGACGCTCGAGAAAAACCGCCCGGTTGTTTTTCTCGCCCTGGCTATAGGAGTTGTCCGGCTTATCAGTCTTCTTGATCAGGTCCTGCAGAATTTGCGCGGCGTCATCGTAGCGGCCCTGCGCCTGGTAGACGGCGGCGATATTGTAGGGCACTTCCATCGAGTCCTGCACCATGGATTGAGCCTTCTTCAGGTTTTCCAGGGCCAGGTCAAACTTGCCGCTGCGGCGGTAGATCTCCGCCATGTGCAGATAAGTGGCGGCGTCCTCGGGATTCGATTCTGCGATGATCTTGTACTGCTCGAGCGCGGCGTCGGTTTGTCCGTCGTTCAACAGATTCTGAGCCAGACCGCGGATAGCGTCGAGATTGTCACGATCGAGTTCGATCGCTTTTCTGTAGGCGCCAATCGCTTTTTTGTAGTCTTTGCGCTGTTCGTAGGTGTAGCCGAGAACCGAATACAGCTTGGCAGAACGGGAGGCGTCCGGGACCGAACTCAAAACTTCTGCGGCACGAACCGAATCGCCTTCTTCGTTGTACAGGTACGCCAGCGTGGTGACGGCTTCTTCGGAATCGGGTTGCAGTTTTACTGCGATCTTGAATTCGCTTTCCGCTTTTTGAAGGTCGTTATTTTCGTGATAAAGTCGGCCCAGGAGCAGGTGATCGTCCACATTCTCGGGCTCAATCTTGATGATTTCCTCGTATTGCTCGATCGCCAACTTAAGCACGCTGTCAGAGGCGCTGCCGCTCTGGACACCTTCCAGAGATCGCAGGTAAATACGTCCCAGCAGTTTGTGCGCCTCTAAATTGTTGGGATCGCGCTTGAGGATGTCCTGGGCTTCGAGCACCGCATCCCGAATGCGCCCAGTCTTGGCGTAAAGTTCAGCTAGACCCGCCGTGAGGTACTCGGAGGTGGGGTCGGATTCGATGGCAAGGCGATATTCCTCGATGGCTTTCGTGGCGAGATCACTGCGGTTGTAGACCGCGAACTGATCTTCGTACATATGAGCCACGGTGTAGTGATAGTAAGCGGACGCCCGGTCCAGCTTTCGGGAAGTTGAAGCCGTTGCCGGCTTCGCAGTCGCGGCGGCAGGGGTGGACGTTGCGGGAGCCTGCTGCGCCACGGCGGTAGCAGCCAGAAACAGCACAAAAATAGACCGGCACATGCTTTTCATCAAGGACCTTCGGATTCCCAAACCCATGGCGATTGGATGCCAAATCGCTATAGGTGGGTGCTCTTAGGTATTGTAAACCTTCGTCAATCAGGATATCGAAAAAGAGGGCGCGGAATCGGGTCGGGAAAGATTCGGAGGTACAGGGACGGATGGATGGTTGATTTTCTGCAACCTGGCACTCTGCATTCAGTCCTGGATCTCTTTGCCTGGCGGCTAAAACGTCTGGCTGAATGCCGTACTGACTACTCTCAATGTCTGAAATGCCTCATGCCAGTGAAAATCATGGCCAGACCAAGGCGGTCAGCTGCTTCGATCACCTCCGCATCTCGCACAGAGCCGCCCGGTTGGATGATCGCTGTTGCACCCGCCTTGGCGATCTCCTCTACCCCGTCAGGGAAGGGGAAGAACGCATCCGAGGCGGCGACGGTGCCCTGCAGCGGCAGCACTGCTTTCATCGCTCCGATCTTGCAGGAATCCACGCGGCTCATCTGTCCGGCGCCCACGCCCACGGTCTGTCCATCGCGGGCATACACGATGGCATTTGATTTCACGTGCTTGCAGACCTTCCAGGCGAATAGCAAGGCCCGTTTCTCTTGCGGCGTCGGTTGGCGCTTGCTGACGACCTTCAGATCGCTTTCTGCCAGCGGTCGCGCATCGGCATCTTGCAGCAGAATCCCGCCGGAGACGTTCTTCAGCACCCACTTCTGGCGAAGGTCGCTGACTTCCACCAGCCGCAGGTTCTTCTTGGATACGAACTTCGCTTTGGCGGCTTCATCGAACCCCGGGGCGGCAATGACTTCGAGAAACAGCTTGGCCATTTCCTCGGCAGCTGCGCCGTCCACCGGACGATTTACGCCAATCACGCCTCCGAAAGCGGACACTGGATCGCATTCGAGAGCCTTCTTGTAGGCTTCAACCAGAGTCTTGCCGGTGGCGATCCCGGCCGGATTTGTGTGTTTGATAATGGCGCAAACCGGTTCTTCGAATTCCTGAGCCAGATCCCAGGCAGCTTCGAGGTCCACGATGTTGTTGTAGGAGAGCTCCTTGCCTTGAATCTGGCGTCCATTGGCCACGCCTTGGCCCGAGCCATCGGAGTACATGGCAGCTTTCTGGTGCGGGTTCTCTCCATAGCGCAGGTCCATGATCTTGTTGAATGACAGGCGAAGCGTCTGCGGGAAGCCAGCTTCGCCGTGAAACTCGAAATGCCCATTGGCACTGACTCTTTCCAGTGTGGAAGCAATGGCCGAGTCGTAGGCGGCGGTAGTCGCGAAAGCTTTCTGCGCCAGACGCCACTTGGTGGCTGCGGATAATTCACCGCCGGACTTAGCCAACTCTTCTGCAATCTGGTCGTAGTCTGCGGGAGAAGTGACAACCGCGACATCCTGAAAGTTCTTGGCGGCGGAGCGGATCATCGAAGGTCCGCCAATGTCGATGTTTTCGATCAGTTCATCGAAATGCACGCCGGGCGTGGCGGCGGTCTTTTCAAAGGCATAGAGGTTCACGACCACCATGTCGATTGGAAGAATTCCGTGTTCGGCCACGGCCGTGCGGTGCGATGGATTCTCGCGGCGGTGCAGAATTCCTCCATGCACTTTGGGGTGCAGAGTCTTGACTCGGCCATCGAGCATCTCGGGGAATCCGGTAAGCTCTGAAATATCCTTCACTCCGATGCCGGAGTCGCGCAGCAGCTTGGCGGTTCCGCCGGTCGAAATCAGCTCCACTCCCAAGCCGGAGAGTTTGCGGGCGAACTCGACCAGTCCGGTCTTGTCGGTGACACTGAGAATGGCGCGTTGGATCTTTCCTGGACTTTGGGACATGTGGCCTCGGGACGGGATGGTGTAACCAGAAATTTTATCAGTAGACGGCTGGCTGGGGCGAAATACTGCCGAGCTTCCGCTGAACCGCCCGGACGAGGCGTCGGGGGCTACGTGAAACACTCGGACGGGCGAGGCGCCCGTCCCCCCACGAGCTACGCTTTCGCCTTCGCTTTCAGGCGGACTTGGCCATCCTGGGTCTCGACTGTGTATTCCACGGACTGGCAGCCGTGCTGTTTGCGGATTTGATCGGTCTTCTTCTGCACAAAAGAAGTGAAACTGGCAATGTTGCCGGTAACGGACTCGCCTGCGTTTTTCTTGGCTTCGGTAAGCGCTTTGTAGAGTTTTTCAACCTGATCGGATTCGGTGCGAGCGTCCGAGCACTGTATGGTGAGTGGTGCGTCGCTCGCGCCGGACGTCGCTGACGCGGCGGCCGCATGCGCCAATCCGTATACCGGGTGATGATGCGCTTCATGTTCTTCCGTGGGACGTACACCTTGGACGGAAAGCAGCGCATCCTGGGGACGGCGGTAGCCCTCCTCGCGAATCCGGCCCTTCTTGCGCCACAGGTCGCTGTAAATGGCATAACGTTGCGCCATCTCGTTATAGCGGAAGCGCTGTTGGAAGCTCATCCGTCCGCCGTCGCTGAACTTGCGCAGCAGGCTCAGCACCTTCCACTCGATGTCGGTGGGCGGCTTCTTGGTCGGATTGCTGAAATAGCACTCGTACTCGATCTTGAGCCGGCGCAATTGCGACTCAAGCAAAGTCAGTTCTTCGTCGATAGTCACCAGGAGTTCTCCAACCACAGTGTAAGGGCGTAGGCAGGGCGCGGACGAGGTACCCATCGGTCACCAGAGGGATGGAACAGAAGTAACCAAGCTCTCAGCTGTCAGCTCTTAAGCCTTCAGCTATCGGTCGACCAAGTGGAGAGTGGGTTGGGTTTGAAGCTGAAAGCTGACGGCTGAGAGCTGACAGCTGCTACTTCGCATTCGAGGCCATCTTCTTCACCATGGCCAAAACCAGCTTGCGATCACTATCGTTGAGGCTCACGGAGTAGCGGCGGATCTGGCTGAGGAAGCGAACCTCGTCCTCGGAAAGCTGGGGCAGCCCTTTCCCTCCGTTGCTGTGTCCGGAATCGGCGAAGAACTGGGATAGGGGAAGTTCCATCGCTCCTGCGATCTTGGAAAGCGTGTCCAGCGAGGGAATAGTATGGCCATTCTCCACTCGCGAAAGATAGCAGCGCAGCAGCCCGGTGCGCTTCTCGATATCGCCCTGGGACATACCTTTCCCCAGTCGGTAGTTTCGAATGGTCTCGCCGATGTTCATCGAGAAAACAGCCAAGTTTAGTTCTCCGAGATGGTGAATAGTAACCAGAGTAGTACCGTCTGGCAAGTGGAATTTCGCTGCACAAGGAGAGGTGCAGCGAAAATCTGCAGTCGGCACTTAGCATTCAGCACTCAGTCACCGCTTTGCTCTCGCTGGATGTTGCGCTGGGCTGAATGCTGAGTGCCTATTTTCCTAACGTCTCCGCGAGGAAGTTCACGGTCCGCTTCCAGGCGTCTGCCGCGTCCTCGGCGCGGTAGCCGGCTTTGTTGTTCGGATTTTCAAAGCCGTGGCCGGCATCCGGATAGATCACAACGTCGACCTTCTTGCCCTGCTGCTTGAGCCCTTGCTCAAATTTCTTTACATCTTCCGGCGGAATGCCGCGGTCCTGACCTCCGAAGAGACCCAAGATCGACGCGTTGATTTTCTTCAGTGACTCAGAGTCACTGGCCAGATGGCCGTAGTTGATCACGGCTGCAGTAAGCGTGGGTTCCTGCAGCGCAACGTCGAGCGAATAGCCACCGCCCATGCACCAGCCAATGGATGCGATCCGATCCTTCTTCACGTTCGATTGCGCCTTGAGGAATTCCACAGCCGCGCGCAGGTCGCGGGCTGCGCGGTCTTCCGGTACGCCGCGCATGAGTTCGTGAGCCTCATCCGGCGTGGTCGCGACCTTGCCGCGGTAAAGATCGATGGCGAGCGCAACGTAACCCTGATCAGACAGCTTCGCCGCCTGCTCTTTGACCCAGTCGTTGAGCCCCCACCATTCGTGGATCACTACAATGCCGGGAAACGGGCCTTTCCCCTCGGGCGCGTAAAGCACTGCTTGGACGGTTTCGTCGCCGCTCTTGTAGGAGACATTCTTGGAGGTGGCAGCGAAAGCACCCAGGGTAAACAGCAAAGTCAGAGCCAAGCCAATAAATTTCAAAGCGATCCTCCATAGCGGCATCCCGCCGAGCGCTACAACTGCAGCTCCATGTACATCGCACCGGCAATCGGATTGGGCCGATACGGAGCGATCTCGCGGAACCCCAGCTTACGGTACATTTCCACCGCGTCTTTCATGATTGGCTCAATCGTGTCCAGCCGCATCTGTTGATAGCCAATATTTCGCGCTTCCGCAATGATCGTTTCCGCGAGCACGCGGCCCAGCCCTTTGCCGCGGAACGACGGACGCAGGTAGAGCCGCTTCATCTCGCAGACACCCGGCTCCCACTGATGCAGAGCCACGCATCCCGCCAACTGTCCGTCGTATTCCGCCAGCAGAAGGCGGCCGTCAGGCGGGGCGTAGTGACCGGGAAGCCCTGCAAGCTCTTGCTCAAAGTTCTGAAAGCAGAGCTTGACCCCGAGCGATTGCTCGTACTCCCGGAAGAGTTCCCGTGCCTGCGCTACTTGCGCCGGTAGATTCTGCTTGCACCAGCGCAACCGCCGAGTTGAATGAGCCAGCCTCCCGGAATTCCACTTTACTTTTGCCCCACTCCCAGTTCTTTCCAAACAGCAGAGTCATCCGTGATATAAAATACCGGCTCCGGTTTTCTATGTTCGATAATTTCAGTTGTGCCGTTTACGGTGATTACTTCGTAGGATGGATAACCAGGAGGAAATCCAGGCGGAGGATGTTTCAGTTGGAGAGGCCCAAAGCCTCTCATTTTGCCATGTACCTTTGTCCGTATTTGCCTTTTCGTGTCTTGCAATATGAATGTCGCACTCCCACCCCATGGCATAGAGTAGTAGCTCATCGTAATTGAAACGTCGGCGCGTGTAAGTCCCTGTGGGAGGATAATCCATTTCGGCAACCTCGACTCACGCGCTAGTTCAAAGGTTGACTCAGGGAACCAATCGCACCCTATCGCCGAAGTTGCAATAGTTATCGCAACAAAAAAGAGCAGGGATTTATCGATGCGCTTGATTATTTTAAACATTTGCATCCGCCTGCACCGGAGACCCGGCTGCGGCTGCGGCCAAAATACACGCCGCTACTTCCATATTGATTTCCATGGCACTGGCCTCGCCCTCGCTACCCCATGAGCATGCCGCCGTTCACGCTCAACACGTGACCTGTAATGTAGGAAGCTTCTTCGGAAGCCAGGAATGCGACCGAGTTGGCCACGTCTTCGGGAGTTCCAGTTCGTCCCAAGGGAATCGCTTTGAGCGCAGTCTGCTTGAAGTCATCAGTAAAGCCAGACGTCATGGCGGTTTCGATGAAGCCCGGAGCGACAGCGTTGCAAGTTATATTGCGCGAGCCAACTTCGCGGGCGATCGCCATGGTCAATCCAATCAGCCCGGCCTTCGATGCTGCATAATTGGCCTGTCCTGCTTGGCCCATCTGCCCGAATACCGATGTTATGTTGATGATCCGGCCCCAACGCTGCTTGAGCATCGATCCAATCACTTGTTGAATGCAGAGATAGGCAGACGTCAGGTTGGTGTTGAGGACGGAATCCCAGTCAGCGCGTTTCATGCGCATCACCAGTTGATCGCGGGTGATTCCGGCGTTGTTGACCAGGATATCGATTTTGCCGAACTGTGCGATCGCGGCCTTGAACGCAGTCTTGACTTGCTCTTCGTCGCCGACGTCAACGGGAACCGCCGAAGCTGTTCCGCCCGCGGCGGTGATCTGCCCCACCAGTTCGGCCAGCTTCTCCTGGTTTCGGGCAGCGACCGCGACAGTGGCGCCTGACGTTGCGAGTTTGACGGCAATCGCTCGACCAATACCCTGGGACGCGCCCGTGACCAGCGCGACCCGTCCTGAAAGGGTCATGACTTTCTCCTCAATCGATTGAAGCGGAAATTATAGCTGTACCGGGGCGGTGGCGGCTTGCTGATCGTGCTCCGGCTTCTCGCCGCGGAACAAATACCGCAACAATGGCGGTGCAATCATCGTCGTGACAGCGGTCATGAATACAACGATCGCGTAACTGGATTGCAGCACGATGCCAGATTGCAATCCCACCAATGCCACGATCAACGCCACCTCTCCACGAGGAGTCATGCCAACCCCGACACGAAATACCGTAGGCCAGCCTTCACCCAACAGTGGCAACCCACAGCCGAGGACTTTCGAGACAATCGCCAGCAGGGAAACGACGATCGCCGCAACCAGAATGTCGCCGGTGAAAATTCTTAGATCCAGGCGGGTTCCGATGGCAAAAAAGAAAAAAGGCGCAAGGAAGCTGGTGATGCCGTCCACACGCGGCAACAAATTCCATTGGGGAGCATAGTCCGCAAACATCAATCCTGCGAAAAACGCGCCAATGATGGCGGCCATGCCGATGTGCGCCGCCAGCCAGGAAAGGAAAAGGCAAAGCGACAGTGCGACGATCAAGGAACCATTGTGGGTGGAAAGTTGTTCCACCTGCGACCCTACGCGGCGGACGATGCGGGGAGCCACGAAGATCATGAAAAGCGCGAATCCAACGGCCTCAGCTGATAGCACGCCCAAATGCACCCACGCGGGACGGCCGCCTTCAGCGATGCCAGCTACAACCGCCAGGAGAAGCATGCCCAGAATGTCATCGAAGACGGCGGCGCCCAGAATGATCTTCGCTGTTCGGGTCGCAAGCACATGCAAATCGCCGAGCACCCGCGCGGTAATTCCGACGCTCGTCGCGACCATGGCTGCGCCCACAAAAATGGCTTCGCTGGAAGCATCCCCGCGCAGCTTCATGTACGCGAAGCCAAGAATGAAGGGGAAGATGATGCCCGCGATGGCCACCTGCGCTGCCTTGTTTCCGACACGAATCAGGTCGCGCGGGCTGGTTTCGAGCCCGGCGCTGAACAGCACGAAGACGGCTCCAACTTCGGCGATGGAATGGATTGTGTCGCTCGGCTGAATCCAACTCAGGGCATAGGGGCCCAAAGCAATCCCAGCTAGAATTTCGCCCAGAACCGAAGGCAAGCCCAGGCGCTCGAACAGTTCGCCCACAACCTTCGCGGAGACGAAGATGGCAAAAAGCTCAAACAGAAGCTGTTCAGGGCTGTGCGACATCAGGGGCAGGATATGGGAAGGCGGAGCTTGGCGCAATAAGGCTCGGACGCCGGCAGTTCAAGGGGCTGTCGAACTGCCTGCGCAAGTCGGAAGGGAGTTGATCGAACTACAACGCTGGAACTTGTTGTGGAGGCAAGGCGGTCGCGGAGACAGTATTCGCAATCGGTTGATAGTTACTCTGATAGACGTCCACGATGGCTCGACCGACGATGCGAGCCGTGGCCTCGGAGTGAATGTGCACTGGGAAGGTAAACGGACCGATATCGGCGTAGTCCTGAACGAACTCGATTTTCTTGATGAACAGTGAGGGCAACTTAGCCGGTTTGCCCTCGGCCCGCACCAGGCTGCCGGTGTACGCGTCGACGTAAATGCGGCCTTTGAACAGCCCGGGGCGCTTCTGGCGTGGCTTTAGCTGGTAAACGTGTACCAGCCGTCCCTGGAGTTGGCTGGTCGACTTATAAGAAAATTTGTAGTTCGCCGGGCTGATCGCATTCTGCGCAGGATCGTCCTTTTGCACGTGGTCTACTTCAGATTGTAGAAGCCGGGTGATGACGTTGGTCTTTACGAACGCATCTCCGGTAAACCGCAACGCCTTGAATACGAGCGTACGGGGTGCGGAGTAGCGGCGCTGTACCTCGTACTCGCCATATTGCGAAGTGTCAGGCAGTTCAGCGTGGATCACGGTTGTGGCGGAATAAGAAGCCAGTTGCTCGGCTTGAATAACCGAGCGTCCCCGGCAAACCTGCAGCGCAAGCTCGGGAGCCATGCGGGGAAGAACTGCTGGGGTAATGAGAGGCGCCGGGCCGCGGTTCCCCTGGGCAGTGGTACCTGAGGCCGATACGTCCACCAGCGGCATCCCCAAGGACGAGACAGAAGGGGGTAAGCTGGCGTCGGCAGACGCACCGTGAGGAACGAACAAGGGCGCCTGGGCAGCCGCTAATCGGGCAAGGCACAGGCAAAGCAACGCGAATCTGAGAAAAGTTCTTTGCATGGAGTATTTCGGGTATTTACTTTATATATGATTCCCTGACCAAAGAAAAGTTACATCCGTTTCCCCGGATGCACTTAATGGTACCTTTCAGCATTTGCCGGCGTCCGCGATTTGCGTGATCTTATCTTTCCCTTCAATACGTTGCACGGTTTTGCTTTGTTCCCCGTCATAGCAAATCCCGAAATCGGTTAAGATTTAGGTCTCTTTCAACAACTGAGGTCAGCGACTAGCATGCCAGAGGCCCCAAACCCGCCTTCCGCGAACGGCAACCATTCTCCTGATGCGCCCTCGGTAGAAGTTTACGCGGTTTATGGCGTCGAGCCTGAAGTCCAAGCCTATGCCATGGCCAAGTACTCGCGCTCGGCGCTTTCCATGAAGGAGTCGCTCAAGGAGATCAGCCAGCAGAAGGCCGAGAAGTTTCTCAACACCTTCTACTTCCAGTACGGACACAGGTCGATTGCGGATTTGGCGCACGTCGCCCTGGCTATAGAGCGCCTTTCGATACTGGCGGCAATCGCCGTCGCCGACGAGCAGCGCTGGGACGGTCAGGAGCGCTCCACCCGCTACCAGGATTTCAAGAAAAGCGGCTATTTCACGCCTGACTTCGGGGATGACCAACAGGCCCGCAGCCTTTATCAGACGACCATCGCCAGCCTGTTCGCGGAATACGAATCGCTCTCCGAGCGTACGTTCCGCTACCTGCTCGACATCACGCCCAAGCCAGCGGAGATGAAGCAGGACGCCTACGAGCGAACTTTGAAGGCTCGGGCTTTCGACATCTCGCGCTATCTGTTGCCGCTTTCGACGAATACCTCGCTGGGTGAAATCGTCAACGCCCGCACGCTTGAAACTCAGGTTTCGCGCTTGCTTTCGCACCCCCACAAAGAAGTCCGGAATCTGGGCGAGTTGTTGAAGCGGGCAGCGGTCTCTCCGGCGTACAACGCCTCTCACACAGGTTTGCGGGAGTTGGTGGATCAGATCCGAACGGTTTCTTCAGAACTGGGCGCACGGGCCGAGCAAGAGCTGCTGCGGGAAGTCCGCGTGGCGCCGACTCTGGTGAAGTATGCCGATCCCAGCACTTACGAGATCGAAACCCGCCGTGAGTTGCGGCAACTGGCGGCCGAGTTATTAGGGAATTTACAGATCGCGCCAGCGCCTACCGTCGATTTGCTCGATGAAGAGCCGCTGGAAGTGGAACTAGCCACCACCCTGATCTACGAGCAAAGTCACTATCCCTATCGCCAGATCCGGCAAGCGATACAGGGTGCGGGAGAACGCATCCGCCGCGAGATCATCGATCTCGGGCTACGGCATCGCGGCAAACACGACGAATTGCTGCGCCCTTTCTGCGCAGGTCAGCAGTTCCGCTTCGACATCCTCATGGATATAGGCGGCTTCCGCGATATGCACCGCCACCGTCGCTGCATCCAGATTGGTCAGGAATTCACGACCAATCACGGCTACGACGTCCCGGACGAAGTCAATGCGGCCGGAGTGCGGGGAAGTTACGACGCGGTCATGAAACGCACAACGGAAGCGGTTGAACAATTGTCCCAGCGGCCCGGAATAGAAGCAAAAGAAAATGCCCAGTACGCGATTCCTCTGGCCTTCCGCAAACGAACTCTGTTCAAGATGGATTTCGCCGAGGTGGTCTACATCTCCGAACTGAGGACCGGGCCCGCGGGGCACTACTCCTACCGGAATGTGGCGTATGCGATGTATGAAGCCGTGGCGAACAAGTATCCGGCGCTGGCGAAGCATCTAAGAGTGACGGACGTGAGGGAACCGGTGGATTTGCTGAAGCGTTAGAAAGGTGTCTCTGTGACTCTGTGGTGAAAGGGCTCCGTTACGCGTACATCACTTTCCGGTCGCCCTTAACAATCCGCCCCACCGTAAACGCCTTCTCCCCTGCCCGTTCCAGCAGGGTCTGAGCCTTCTTGAACTTCTTGGATGGAACCACCAGCAGCATGCCCAATCCCATGTTGAAGGTGCGGAGCATCTCATCGCGCGGCACATTGCCGAGCCGCTGCAGGTGTTCGAAGATAGGCGGCACCGGCCAGGAATTGATCTCGATTACTGCGGCCGTGCCCCGGGGAAGCACGCGGGGAAGATTATCGGTAATGCCGCCGCCCGTGATGTGCGCCATCGCCGATACGCATTCGCCATCCGCCAGCAGACGTTTCACCGCCGGCCAGTAGCTCTTGTGAGTTTTCATGAGCTCGTTGCCGACTTTGCCTTTGAGTTCATTGACGTAGGATTCCGGCGTGTAGTGCCCGATTTCAAAGAGCAGTTTGCGCGCGAGCGAATAACCGTTGGTGTGCAGGCCATTCGAGGCTAGACCCAGAATCACGTCGCCAACCTCGACAGCCTTCCCGGTGATAATTCGTTCGCGCTCGACCACACCGACGATAAATCCTGCAAGATCGTATTCACCTTCGGGATAGAATCCCGGCATCTCGGCAGTCTCGCCGCCAATCAGGGCACAACCGTTGTGTTTGCAGGCTTCTGCCAATCCTTCAATCACTTTCTCCGCGACTTCCGGTTCGAGCTTTCCGGTGGCGAGATAATCCATGAAGAAAAGCGGCGTGGCGCCCTGCACGGCGATGTCATTGACGCAGTGGTTCACCAGATCGGCGCCAATCGTGTGGTGCACCTTCATCTCGAAGGCGACCTTCAGCTTGGTGCCGACTCCATCCACACTTGAAACCAGAACCGGGT
The DNA here is from genome assembly GCA_963788605.1 of uncultured Acidobacteriota bacterium. Lineage (GTDB taxonomy): Bacteria > Acidobacteriota > Terriglobia > Terriglobales > Acidobacteriaceae > JABDBE01. The sequence continues at coordinate 331,389 of CAWBHD010000010.1, forward strand.
CGAGATACTTCGTCTTGTCGATTGCGAACAAACCGCCGAAGCCGCCGATTTCGCTGAGCACGCCTCGAGTGAATGTTTTATGGGCGAGGTACTTGATCCGCTTCTTGGTGCGGTTGGCACGGTCGATGTCGACACCGGCGTCGGCATATGTAATGGGCGTACTGTTCAAGGAATCCTGGGCCACGGGTGCAATTCCGTCTCTTAAGACTTGCGGGGTACGCTGGGTGTTTGCTGCTCGATAGGAGCGTTTAAGTGCGGCTCATTGTAGCATGTTCGGGAGTGGCGCTGCGGAGTGTTGAAGCGGGGACGCGTCACCCTCGGGTGCGCCGCGGACACTTGCGCCAAGATTTGCCAAAGCATGCATCCGCGCGGCTTGCATGCTCAAAGGCACTGCGTCCCTAGTGGGTCACGTAAGTCGAAACGTAATAGAACAATATGCCAAACAGGGCCAATCCAGAAATGCCGTATGCAGTAAGAACCCAAACGCCCCGGCCTTCATGCGAGGTTCCAGAAGACTGCGGACGAGGTGTAGTTGAAGAGGAATCGTCAGCCGTTCGTTGTTCCATGCAAACCTCCGAGATCGAAACATAGTGGCGCGGAAGCGTCACATTTCCCCACGCCGCCAATCGGCACGCGCGTGGTGGCGCAAATAATACTACAGATTCACAACCCGGCGGATTCGGAAGTATGGTTATTTGTAAAATTTTGCGCGGTATTCGGACCTGACTCAAGGGCTGTTTGGCGAAAGGTTGTCAAAATGAAGTATCAATTCGGGAACTTTTCCACCGATTGTTAACGAATTCGCTTTTTATTCGCTTAAGGTCGCATGTATAATTCGGCCTGAATCATCCTGCCATCAAAAAAGGAGCCTCCTCATATGGCCGACGAACGAGCAAAAGCGATTGATCTGGCCTTTGCGCAAATCGAAAAGCAGTTTGGCAAGGGTTCGATCATGCGTCTGGGATCGAAGGAAGCGATCGTTCCCATTGCCGTGATCCCCACGGGCGCGATTTCCTTCGACGCAGCCTTGGGAGTCGGCGGTTTTCCCCGCGGACGCGTGGTCGAGGTCTTCGGACCTGAATCCTCGGGCAAAACTACCATCACTCTGCAGGTCATCGCCGAGGCGCAAAAGATGGGCGGCATGGCGGCATTCGTCGATGCCGAACACGCCCTTGATCCCGGATATGCCAAGAAGCTTGGTGTGGATGTAGACAACCTGTTGGTCTCGCAGCCGGACTACGGAGAACAGGCGCTGGAGATTACCGAGGCGCTGGTACGCTCGGGCGCGATCGACGTGCTGGTCGTCGACTCTGTCGCTGCGCTGGTGCCCAAGGCTGAGCTCGACGGCGAGATGGGCGATAGCCACATGGGATTGCAGGCCAGGCTGATGTCGCAGGCTTTGCGGAAACTGACCGGGACGGTATCCAAGTCGCGCACTTGTTTGATTTTCATCAACCAGATCCGCGAAAAGATCGGTGTAATGTTCGGCAACCCCGAAACCACAACCGGGGGCCGCGCGCTGAAGTTCTACTCGTCGGTGCGTATCGACATCCGCCGCATTGCCGCTATCAAAGAGGGCGATGTGGTCACCGGTTCGCGCACCAAAATCAAAGTCGTAAAGAACAAGGTGGCCGCGCCCTTCCGCGAAGCCGAATTCGACATCATGTACGGCGAGGGCATTTCGCGCGAAGGCGATCTGCTCGACATGGCGGCTGTCCATAACGTCGTGGAAAAATCCGGCGCCTGGTACAGCTACAAGGGAGAGCGTATCGGCCAGGGCCGCGAAAATGCCCGCGCATTCCTCAAAGAAAACAAGGACACCATGGCCAAACTGGAGGCGGAAGTGCGCAAGCAGATGGGATTGACTCCGTCGGCAGCCCCAACCCCTGTCCCAGCACCCACGCAAAGCGCACCGCAGACTGGACGCGTGGCCACAATGCCCAGCGCGGCGCCGGAACCGGTAAAGATACCGGCTGCCAGGCGGTAGATCTCACTGCCATCCCTGGGTGTCGCCAGGGATGGCAGTCGTTTCATGAGTAGGAAGTAGAGAAAAAAGCCTCCTCGAACCACCTACCTCTTGACATTTCACCACTCCGGGTAGAACACTGCTTGCCACCGTGGACGCGGCAAAAGCGGCGTCCGTCAAGCCTTATCGGGTTTCTGCGGGACATCTGATTTTGGGAGTCAATCGTGAAGTCACTCATTTGGAAAATCCCGGCCATCTTTGCGGCCCTCCTGCTTCCAGCGTGCGCTCAGGTGAGCGTTACCACCTCGCGAAACAACAACAATCGCGACGGCCAAAACCTGAATGAAACCGTTCTGACGCCCGACAACGTCAACCCCTCCAGCTTTGGCAAGCTTTTCACGCACACGGTTGACGGATACGTGTATGCCCAGCCCCTGTATGTGCCCAACGTCACCATCCCCGGCCTCGGCACTCACAACGTGGTGTACGTCGCCACTGAGCACGATAGCGTTTACGCTTTCGACGCAGACAACAAGATCGGGCTCAATGCCCATGCGCTTTGGCACAGGAGTTTCATTCGTCCCAAGAACGGCCTCACCACGGCTTCGAGTGGCGATGTGAGTTGTGGCGATATTGTCCCGGAAGTCGGGATCACGGGCACGCCGGTTATCGACACTACTACGGGCACGATGTACCTGATGGCGAAGACCAAAGAGAATGGTAAATTCTTCCAGCGTTTGCATGCCTTGGACATCACCAGCGGTGCGGAGCGCCCCGGTTCTCCCGTGGCCATTCGAGCCAAGGTGAAAGGAGGCGGTGACGGCAACGTGGACGGGTTCGTCTACTTCGATCCGCTGCGCGAGGGCCAGCGGGCCGGATTGCTGCTGCAGAACGGTAGCGTGTATATCGGCTGGGCTTCCCACTGCGACGTTGGACCGTATCACGGCTGGGTAATGTCCTACGATGAAACTACGCTAAAGCAGGTAGCGATATGGAACTCCACTCCGAATGGCGGATTGGGCGGTGTCTGGCAAGCGGGGACTGGTTTGGCTGCCGACAGTGACTTCAACGTCTTTTTCGCTACCGGCAACGGTACTTATGACGGCAAGAAGGGCGGAGACGACTTCAGTGACACGGTTGCAAAACTGGCACCTCCGGTCGGCAACCGTTTTCGTTTGGCTGACTGGTTCACGCCATACAACCAGAGTGATCTCTCCAACGAAGACGCTGATGTCGGTTCTGGCGGCGTGCTTTTGTTGCCTGATCAGGGGAAAGACGCACCACATGAGCATTTGCTTGTGCAAGTCGGTAAAGAGGGTTCCATCTACCTCATCGACCGCGACCGGATGGGTCACTTCCGTACTAAAAACAACGGCCAGATCGTGCAGGACATGGAAAACGCTATCGGCGGTTTGTGGGCTACAGCTGCCTGGTGGAATAACAACGTCTACTTCGGCGGAAGTGGTGATGTTTTGCGCCAGTACACCTTCGATTCCAGCACCGGATTGCTCTCGAACGGGGCCGTCTTCGTTTCGCCAACCTATTTTGGCTTTCCGGGCCCAACGCCTTCCATCTCGGCCAATGGCACCAACAATGCAATCGTCTGGGCGCTGCAAACTGACGATTACGGAAGTGGCTCGGCGACTCTGCACGCTTATGACGCCACTAATATCGGGACTGAGCTCTACAACAGCAGCGGATCGCGCGACGATCCCGGCGGTGCGGTGAAATTCACCATCCCCACCATAGCCAATGGCAAAGTGTACGTTCCCGCGGTTCAGCGGTTGTCAGTGTACGGATTGCTGGGAAAGTAACGCGGATCTCCACTGCCGGCGCTACCTGGAGTCTGGAGCAGTATTGGGGAGACTTAGGTGTTGCAGCCAGCTTGCGGCGGTTCTCAGCGAACCAGCCATTCGGTAACGGCGTGCATCTGCGTGAGCACCGAGCTGTAGTTTGCAATCACAGCGGCCACGGTCACCGCCGCAGGCAGAGCGTACCGCCATCTTTCGTGGGGCTGCAACTGCCTCGCCTTATCCCATACCACCAGGCGTTGTACGCGCGCACTCAACGCGGTTGAACTGTGAAGCAGGGCCGTGGTCAGTTCTCCGGCAGGTTCAATCGGGCCAAGTCTTGAAACCTTGATCAGCGCAGCGGCGAGATCGAGCGCATCATCGAAGCTCGATACCGCGGCATCGTCGGCGGCCATCTCGGCTTCTTCCGACCAGGCGTGCTCCAGGTCGGACATTGCGGGAAAAATCGAAAACCGGAAAAGAAGTTTCTTCAGGTTGTCATAGCGAAGCACGTGCGCGATCTCATGGCGTAGCGCGGTACGGAGTTCGGGCGGATTCAGCATGGCAACCGCTGCCTCGGATATCAACACTTTAGGTGCGCAGACTCCAGCGACTGTCAGAGTGGGAGCATCGTTGCCGGTGCAGAAAACGGGTACAGCGTCGGCGGACGCTAGAATCGTGGAGCCATCCAGCCACTTGCGCAGAGACCGCGAAGCTCTCACTTGAGCAATGGACGCGCGAAGGATCCCCGCTCCCAGAAGAATCAGGCAGCAAATGCCGAGTGCGAGAGGAGCCGTGCCAATCGCCTCATCGGTCGTGTGGGGTTCCAGCAGCAGGAAAGATGGCAAAGTAAACGCCAGCGTCACTATCGAAGCCAGCGTCAGAGGGAGGATGCGAAGAGCGAACAACAAATCCGCTGAACTGCGGGCCGATCGTGGTTGCACCAGCCGCCGTATCAGTTTCCATCCCCGGGAAACCGCCACCGAGAAGAAAACGTACAGCAGCACGAACACAGCCAGCGAGACGCCCACGCAGCGGGCCGCGAACATCAGCGCTTCTCCGAGCCGCGGAGTTCGTTTCGGAGCTCGCGACGCTTTTGATCCAGCAACCGCTGCAAATCGTCCAGCAGGCTGGCATCATGTTCACCGACGGCTTCCACCAGGTACGAGAGTGGAAGCGTGGCCGCCGCTCCCGACCCGAGCATCTGCCGGATGGTCTCTCCGACCGCAGCTTTCTCCAGTTCCGCCTGGGTATATCGCGGAGAGTAGCGAAACGCACGGCCCTCGGCAATACGGCTTAGCAGTTGCTTCTTGTAAAGCCGGTCCAGCGTAGTCATCACCGTGGTGTAAGCCAGCTTGATATCGCCCGCATCCAATATCTCGCGAACGGTTGCGTTTCCACGCATCCACAGCGCAGAAAGCAGTTGCTGCTCGAGCGGCCCGAGTTGGGCATTCGGCGAACGTCGAAGCAGACTTAATATCCGGTTCATCTCGTCACTGACCAAACTGATCTTATAAAACCCAAGGAGGATGCGACCAGCCGCATCGCTGCCCAGCAGGTCACGTTACCTGAGAATCAGCCAAACCGCAAGGAGTAGAAAGTCTTGGGCCACCCAGTTCCTGGGTGGCCAGGTCGCGAGCAGAATTTGACAAGAGCCCGCAGGCAAGCGGCTATAATGCGTGGCCTAGGGAGGACCCATGGCACCGCGAGACAGAAATGCAAACTCTCCCAAGTCCAAACCAGTCAACGCGCCTGCGAACTCGGAGAGTTCGTTTGAAAGAGTTGTACTTTCCCTTAAGCTTTCTCCCCAAGAATACGAAAGCTCGCCCCAGCTTCGGGAGTGGGTGCTGCAGAACAAAGATCAGAAGTACGTTCCTCCAGAGCTGCTGAAGGCGCTCGGGCTCCAGGTCAACGTCGAATCCTGATTGCCAGCAATGTGGAGTTTCATTCCGCGGGCTTAAGGAACGGTCTCACCCGCGGGAATCGCGTCCAGTTGAACGTTCAATTGGCCTCCTTCTTCAACATGGACCGCGCGGCCGCGGTCTGCGTATTGCCCAAGGAAATCTGGGTCCATGAATGCGCCATTTTCGATCTGCTCCCAGGCAAAGAGCGTGTAGTCTCCTGGCGGGACAGTTCGCATGGCAAATCTGCCCAACGAGTCGGTGCGGGCCTGGCGGTAATCGGACGGTTGGGGGAGTTGCTTCCCGTCGGGAACCAACACCACCGACGCGCCCGGGGACGGCCGTTCATCGCTTATTACGGTTCCGTCAATTCGCCCCGCCCCGGCGCTCAGCAGCAGTTCCAAGGCAGGCAGAGAATGGCCCCGACCAACGCTGAAGCCAGCATCCAGCGCGTCCGCGCCACCTCCTGACTTGAGGTAGAAGCCTGCCGGGAGCGGAAAGAAGTGAATGCGGTACCTGCCTTCGGGGACTTCGCGAAAAATAAACGTTCCGTCGGATTTTATCGAAGCATTGTCGATATCAGGCATAAGGCTTGCCAGAGCCGAAGCCTCCTGCGGCTCCAAAATTCCTACCACTTTGCCCATATCCACAGCCGTTTTGCCCTCGACTCGAATTCGTCCGCTAACGTCTCCTCCCGGGCTGACCACGACTTCGACATGCTCCAGCCTGGTGTCTCCGACCTCGATGGAAGTTCTTCCCCACATGGTTCTGCGTTCTTGCGGGTTGCTCGGCTGCTGCGCTACCACGACGTAAGAGCCTGGGGGCACACCTGCAAAGTCGAAATTCGCCTGGCCGCCGGCTGAGAAATTCTTGCCCGGGAAAAAAATCGTTTCCCCTTGATCGCTCAGCAGCGTGACTTCTGCTTCTTTGCTGGGCAGGGAAGTGAGCGCGTTGATGACCCGTCCTCGCACGTGTACGGTGTGCGCGGGCGCCAAATTCATGTCAATTCCCGCAAGCTCTTCTCCCGGGCGAAGTACAAGGGCAGCCGAGTGGCCCTGATCGCTGGCCGCGGGATAGTAAAGAGGGACGTAAGTCTTGTCGCCAACCGGTTTCGCAGGGAGAGCGGCAGGAGGCTTGGCATGAACATAATATTTCCCGGGGCGCAAGCCCGGAATCCGGTATTCGCCGGCTTCATTGGTTCGGGTACGGGCAACTTCAGAAAGCTCACGCCGTCCGCGCGGGTAGGATAATTTCAAGGCCTCCATCGACACCCCGCGAAACGGTTTGCCGGCTTCGTTGGTGATGTGGCCCGCGATGAAGCCGCCGGGCAGCAATCGCAGTACGACATCATTGAGATGCTGGCCGGGTGCGACTGACAGCCATTGATCCCGGAAGCCCATATTCCCGCGATTGTTGTTTGTGTACCCGTCGTGGGACGCCAGAAGCACGTATCGCCCAGGCGGTACGCCTTCAAAGACGAACTTGCCGTTGGCATCGGTGGTTGCGAACCGGGGCGGCGCCGGAGAGTCATTGGTGCCCCTCAAGGTGCTTCTTAACCCGACCTCCGCCCCCTTCAGCGGCTGGTTGGTGACCGCATCCACGACCGTTCCGCCGATGCTGCACTTCTGCTGGGACAGTTCCGCGTTCTGCCCGTAGGCACACCTCGCACTGACATCGAAAAGTACGATCGAGATGACCAACAGAGAAGACAGCTTCATCGCAGTTCCCATGAGTCTATCTGAAGCAGAATCCGCGAGAGTGCTGACCTCGAAAAGCCGATTTCCCGCAGCCGACGCTATGCCCTCTGGACCGTGGTAGACTGTTTCCCCACCGGGGAGCTTCTCTACCCCGACAGCGGTTGCTTTATGCCTCAACCCCTCGCCCGGAAAGTTCTCCTGATCGGCTGGGACGCGGCTGACTGGAAAGTAATCAATCCGCTACTCGACCAGGGGCTGATGCCCACGCTGGACGATTTTATCAACCACGGCGTCATGGGGAATCTGGCGACCTTGCGTCCCATCCTTTCCCCCATGCTGTGGAATTCCATCGCCACCGGCAAGCGCGCCAACAAGCACGGCATCCACGGATTCATGGAGCCGGACACGCAAAACGGCGGCATCCGTCCGGTCTCCAGCACTTCACGTAAGGTCAAAGCGATCTGGAACATTCTCACCCAGAAAGGGTTTAAGACCCATGTCCTCGGCTGGTTTGCTGGCCACCCCGCGGAGCCGATCAACGGCATCTCGGTTTCCGATCTTTACCCCTACGCGACCGCCCCGCAGGATCAGCCCTGGCCGCTTCCGCCGGGCGCGGTTCATCCAGAGAGCCTACGCGATACTTTTGCCGAGCTCCGCATGCATCCCGCGGAGGTGACCGAGGCGGCGATCCTTCCCTGGATTCCGCGCGCCGCCGAAATCGATCAGGAAAAGGACAAGGGCCTGATGTCGTTTGCCAAGATCCTGTCCGAGAACTGTTCCATCCACAACGCTGCCACCTGGATTCTGCAGAATGAGCCCTGGGATTTTCTGGCTGTCTATTACAACGGCATCGATCACTTCTGCCACGGGTTCATGCACTACCATCCGCCGCGCATGCAAGGTATCCCGGAAGACCGGTTCGAGATTTACAAAGATGTGGTAAATGGCGCCTACCGCTTTCATGACATGATGCTGCAAACTTTGTTGGACCTCGCCGGTCCGGACACAACCGTGCTGCTGGTATCCGATCACGGCTTCCACTCCGACCACCTGCGGCCGCGTGGTATTCCGGCGGAACCGGCTGGCCCTGCCGTCCAGCATCGGCCGTTCGGAATCGTTTGCATGAAGGGTCCACACATCCAACAAGACGAACGCATTTACGGAGCGACCCTGCTCGATGTGACGCCCACGATCCTGACCCTGTTTGGATTGCCCGTAGGCACCGACATGGACGGGCGTGTCCTGGTGCAGGCCTTCGAGGATCCTCCGCAAATCACTCGCATCCCGAGCTGGGAGCAGGAGCCGGGAGAATGCGGAATGCATCCCAGCGATCTGCGCATGGATCCCGCCGCCGCTCAAGCCGTGCTCCAGCAATTCGTCGCGCTCGGCTACATCCAGCCGCCCAGTGAAGATCAAAGCAAGGCTGTGGCCAGCGCTGTGCGCGAGGGAAATTACAATCTGGCTCGCGACTATCTCGACTATGGACGGCCCGACGACGCCCTGCCGCTGCTCGAAGACCTGGCGAAGAATGATCCCAAGCAGAATCGCTTCCAGATGCATCTCGCCCAGTGCTATCTCGCGCTGAGCCGTAGAGAAGATGCAAAACAAATCCTGGAATCGCTGATCACTGCGGACTTGAATCCGCCTGAGGCCGACGACGCCCGGAGTGAACAGCCGGAGGAAGCGGGGGCAACACCAACTGCGCGGATTGCAACACCGGAAGGTGCTCTACCCGAAACCGCGACACCAGAAGTACCGCCATCTCCAGGCCGGCCCACGCCTCGTCCGTGGGCTGACTTGCTGATGGGCGTGATTCACTTCGAGGAAGGAAACATGGAGGAAGCGCTGGCTAGCCTGCTCAAAGCCGAGCAGTCCGACCCGCGCCTCCCCAATCTGCATTTGCGCATCGGCGAAACCTACCTGCGGCAAAAGCGACCCGACGATGCCGGCCGCGCTTTCCAGCAGGCGCTCGACATCGACGGTGACAGCCCCGAGGCCCACTTGGGCTTGGCCATGGTGCGCTTGCGGCAGCGTCGCAGCGAAGAAGCCGCCGAACAGGCCTTGCTGGCTGTAGGCCTGCAACATTTTCTGCCGCTCGGCCATTTTTATCTTGGAGTAGCGCTGGCCCGTTTAGGTCATCGGCAGCGCGCCATGCTCGCCTTCGAAACTTGTCTCAGTATGCTTCCCGGACTGGTGGCCGCGCACCGCTGGCTGGCCGCCTTGCACAGCCAGCCCGGCGGCGATCTCGACAAAGCCGTCCGCCACCGCAGCCTTTACGCGCAACTCATGCAGCAGAGAAAGACGAGAGCGCAAGTGTGATCACGATCGTCTCTGGCCTACCCCGCTCCGGCACCTCGCTCATGATGCAGATGCTTGCCGCCGGTGGCATGCCCGTCCTCACCGACGGCGAACGTCAGGCCGATGCCGACAATCCTCGCGGCTACCTCGAGTGGGAACGCATCAAGCTCCTGCCGCAACAGCCCGACTGCATCGCGGAAGCCGAAGGCAAAGCGGTGAAGGTCATCTCGCAACTTCTTTTTGCATTGCCTGCGGGACGCGACTATCGAATCATCTTCCTGCAACGCCCGCTCTCCGAAGTGGTCGCATCTCAAGCGGAGATGATCCGCCGCCGCGGCACCACCGGCGCCGCGCTACCTCCGGCAGCGCTGATTGCCGGGTTGACCGCGCATCTCAATCAAGTGAACGCCTGGCTCACGGGTAAAGCCCATGTATCCGTCCACCGCGTGGAACACCACGACGTCCTGCGCGACCCGCTTCGCACCTCGGAATCGATCCAGCAATTCCTCAAATGCCCCTTGGATGTCGTCGCCATGTCGCAACAGATCGACCCATCGCTCTACCGCCAACGCGCGGAGCGTGCGTAGGCACGGACGTCCCGCATTCCAAGCAGCCGTCTGCCATCATGCCCTCTGGTCATCCTGAGCGTAGTAGCTGGTTTTGTAAGGGGCAGCGTGCGCGTCCGCACACCCAGGGCGAAGCGCCCCGCCGCCCGTTACTCCGTGGTTCACAGACTGACAACTACGCCATCGGGAAGTTTGATCGCTCCGGCGGGATAGCTGAACTCGTCCGCCTTCGGTACCGCTGCCCGCTTCGGATCTTCGGCCAGACTCATGGTCCCCGAAATCTGGGTCGCATCCACCGTGAGCGTGGCATAGCCATGCTGTTTGTCATTCGCCGCCACCAGGTGAGCGCTGGTGCTCGGGTCAATCGCCGCGGCTCCCGGCTGTAGTGTCAGGTTATGCAGGTGGTAGTAGCCGCCATGCCCGATGACCATGAACGGGATCACGGTACCTTTAGGCTTCATGATCTCGGTGATGGGCCGTTCGATGCGCTGATAGTTGTGGACATGCGCGGTGAGAACCATGTTCGGCACGCGCCGTGAGTCGTTGATTGCGTGTTGTACGGCGTCCGCCATGTTGGGGCTGCCGCTGTGGTGGTCGTCGAAGGAGTAAATGGGATGGTGCAGCGCCAGAATCAACGCCTTGTTTTCCGGCGCGGTGGCGAACTCATTGGTCAGCCACTGCTGTTGAACCGAGTCGATAGAGCCGTGCTCCGGCACGTTCGTGTACATTCCGATGATGGTGACGAATGGGCAGTTCAGCGTGAAGTAGACGTTGGGCTGTGACATCGTCACTCGCGGCGCGTCTTTGGATTCCGAATTTACGTGCGGATGCGCGGTCATGAAGTAACGCACCCAGCCATCGAGAGACACCTGCGTGCTGTCGATCGGATCGCCGTCGTGATTGCCGGGAATGGCAAAGATCGGCGCCGAGTAGTGATTGTAGGGATCGTAGAATTGATCGTAGTACATCTCGATCTGGCCGTTGTAGTAAACCACGTCGCCCAAATGGTAGAAGAAATTGGGCGCCGCGCCGCCGGGCTTGTTCAAGTCCCCTTTCATTGCGCTGGCCACGGCGGACTGATAATCGCCGTTCTTGATCCCTCCCGTGTCGCCGACGGTGTGGAAAACAATCTTGCCGCTTTTCTGTGCCGCCGCTCCAATGCCAGGAACCGAGGACTCGAGATCGTAGTGGTAAGGCGGCTCCCCCAGGGCAGCGGGAAGCGGTTGGAAACGTTGCGTTCGATGTGTGAAGGGAGAGATCGGCTGAATGCCCGTATGGGCTTGCGATCCGCGTTTGGGTGGTCGAGGACGTACCTGTCCGGAATGCAAAGCAGCGAGTGCTACCGAGTGCGCCATAGGTCTCTCCTTGTATGGTTTTCCGCTTACAACACCTGCGATGGGAGTGGCGCTTATGGGGGTGGCCGCTATTATCCTCCAACGTCGAATCGCCGGCAACTCCAGACTGGTTAAATTCCGATGAAATTAACCAGGACGTGCGGAGGGCGCCGTGGGCGAGGGTTTCTAATTTCGTTGGGAACAACTCTAAGATCTGGTGGCGGCGGGAGGACTCGAACCTCCGACCTACGGATTATGAGAGGGCTCAAGCTCGGTGCGAGTTGTTACGTTTCCGAGTTGCAAACACCCAGCCGCGTCTAATCCACAATCAACTTGAAGAATACGATGTTGCGCCCGAAATCTTGTCTCTCAGGGTAGTGAAATCCTGGATAATTCTTCTGCAGTTCGTCGGCAAGCGTGACTGTCCATCCCACCTGCGCCACCCAGAGGGTCTCGCCGTGTGTGAACCCAGCACGGCGCACAAATTCATTCCAAGTCTCCAAAGTCGGCGAGCCAAACGACCATATTTCCGGGACTGTTGAAATGATGCGATGCATGCCGCAATGAAAGACCTCAAAATTCAAAGTTGACTTTTCGTGCGCGATGGGTTGCTGCTCACATAGATAGTGGCCGAGCTCAAGACCAGTCTCGTAATCCACGAGAATCGGTTCGGATGCCGGGATTCGCTCACGCACGAAGCGTAGTGCTTTTTCCATTTGAGTTCGGCTCTGATCCGCCTGGGGGAGGTCATTCGCATAGACGGTTCGGAAGGTGTAACAGAGCAGAACAGCCAAAGCAGCGAGCGCGATGCCAGGTAACGCGCGCGCTCCCGTGAGTCTCGTCAGACCCAGGCTAATTCCGGTAGCGGCAAAGATGACAAGAAACACAGAGTGGCGCGTGCCGCCATAAGGATATGCTCCCACCAGGGCCGCACTGCAGTTGAGAACGAACGGCAAGACGAGAAGAGACCTGATCTGAAGGGTGTTTGGGCACGGCCTTTGCGGCAGAAAGTTGCCGCGTAACAATATGATGCCCGCTATGAATAGCAAGCACGCAATGTCTCCGATGACCAATTGTCCCATCAAGAACTGGAAGAAGCTGAAGCTTCTCACCACTGCAAAAATCCATGCTGATCCGTGCCCCGGGTGGAAATACGATTTGTGCAACCACAACTCAAAAGCTTGAGTCGCTATCGTCATTCCTTTGACTCTTGAGATGTGTGTACGGTAGAGAAAAATGCCAAGACTCAGCGCGCCAAGCTGTCCCCAAACCCAGGAGATCACAACCTTCGCTGAGGCTCGAAGGTGAACCACGCGCAAAGCGGCGTAGATGCCAAGAGTTGCGGCAAACAGGAATGCCGAATAATGGGTAAGCATCGCTAGGTAGAGACAGGCTGACGAAGCAAGTATCCGCCCCGGAGAATTTTCAACGAAAGCGCGTTCCAGCAGATAGGCTGCGCTTATCAGAAACAGTAACATCAGCCCGTATTGGCGCACCTGGGCGGAAAGAGCGACCATCGATGGCAGGAGGGCCACGAAGATCAGACCCATTAGTCCGACCGTCCGTCCGAAAATCCCCCTTAGCCATTGAAAAAAAATCCAGCAAAATGCCGTACCCGGGATCACTGAGGGCAGGCGCAGCATCAATTCCGAAGTTCCCAGGTGTCGCCACCAGTAGAGCACAAAGATCAGCAGCGGAGGATGGGCCATGGTTAGGCTTGCCTGGTACGCGAGTGCCCAGGAAGCCCGGTTGGCGATATAGAAATGCAGCGCTTCGTCGGGGTTTAGAAATGTGCCCGAAGCGGCCTTGAGGCGAGCGACAAAGCCAATCCCGACAATCACGATTGCCGCGAAATCAGAGTGAGTTTCAAGCCAGCTCTCGAATTGATTGTTGCGCGCTGGTCTTAATTCCTGCTCATCTTGCCTCATGGGTTTGCAAACACATCGTCTGGCTCATCCCGCTCCAAGGAGTTTCCACCGTCGCTTGGATTCAGTTTCAGAGATGATATCTAATGATTTGATCTGGTGGCGGCGGGAGGACTCGAACCTCCGACCTACGGATTATGAGACCGTCGCTCTAACCACCTGAGCTACACCGCCACGGTGTACGGACTTGTGAGGGAACGGGACTGGGATCAGCCTTGCCGTCCGGCTTGATCGGATTTCCCATAGGGACCAACGACCGAATTAAGTCCTGGGCCGGTGTGTTGATTCTAAGAGGCAGCGCGAAAGAGTGTCAAACCCCGGTATTTCAACGACGCGGTAAGAATCATCGAGCTGCCTATTGCAACCGATCAAAAGAAAATTGACACTGGTTGCATGAGAGCGATTGCAATTATCCCGGCGCGGCTTGCATCGACGCGGCTGCCTCAAAAAATGCTGCGCCAGATTGTCGGCAAAACCCTCATCGGCCGCGTATATGAGGGTGTACGATCGTCGCCGCTTCTGGACGACGTCATCGTGGCCACCGATTCGGACGAGATCCTGCAGCTATGCCGTCAGCATGGCTGGAATGCGCGCATGACTTCTTCCAAACACCGCAGTGGCACCGAACGCGTGCACGAAGTTTCCGATTCGGTGGCCGCCGACGTTTACCTCAACGTGCAAGGCGACGAGCCCTTGACCCGAGCCGAACACATTGCGGCGATGCTCGCTCTGATGAAGGATCCCAACGTTCAGGTGGGGACGTTAAAGACTCCCGCTTCATCCGCGGACATCAACAATCCGAATGCAGTGAAGGTGGTCAGCGATGCCGCGGGCAGAGCGCTTTATTTTTCGCGTTCTACCATTCCCTTTGACCGGGACGGCAGCCATCCTCCCTATTTCAAGCATCTCGGTTTCTACACGTATCGCAAGGCGGCGCTCGACCGTTTCTGCGCGTTGCCCGAGTCGTTACTGGAGCGCAGCGAACGCTTGGAGCAGTTGCGCTTCCTCGAAAATGGAATTCCGATTCACGTCGCGGAGACGGCTTACGACACGGTTGGGGTGGATACCGAGGAAGACCTGCAAAAGGTAGAGGAGATTCTCAGGCGGCGCCAGACCTAGCAAGCTACGTCTCTACAGGGCTCCAATTCTATTTCCGATTTGCCCATGCCTCTGCGGCCGCCACTCGCCGCGAAATCGCGGGGTGCGACTGGAAGAACCACTCGATCCATCGGGCGGGAGATTTTTCGGCCAGATTCTGCTCTGCCAACTTGTTCATGGATGAAATGAACGGCTCCACGCTGGCGATCGACTGGAATGCGTAGCGGTCGGCCTGGCGCTCGTTGTAGCGGGAATAGGCATTCAGAGCGGGCAGCAGGAGGAACGACAGCAGAGTCGAAATTAATACCAGCAATGGCAGATTGGCGAAGTCGGACACGGTCACAAACATGTGCGTTCGTTCCACTGCATAGTGCAGCACCCAGTCTGCCGCCCAGAATCCCGCCAAGGTTACCAAAGCTTGTACCGCTATGCTCTTCAGAATGTGGCGATGAACGTGATGCCCCAGTTCATGCGCCAGTACCGCTTCTATCTCGTCAGCCGAGAAATGTTCGAGAAGCGTGTCCGCCAGGATGATCCGCCGCGTGTTTCCGAGCCCGGTTAATGCCGCGTTGGCTTTCTTGCTTTTCTCCGAGAGATTCCATTTGTAGACGCCACGCACCTGTGTCCCCGCGCGCTCACTCAATCCTACAAGGCGGGATTTGAGCTCGGTATCGTCGAGCGGCTCGAACTTGTAAAAGACAGGGAACAGGATCACCGGGGCAAGTTGCGCCATCAGCACGAACAATCCCAGGAAGGCGGCCCAGGCGATCAGCCACCAGTACTGTGGAAACTCGCGAATAATGAAATAGAGCAGCTCAGTGACAATTACCGCCAATCCCGCACCCACCAGAAATCCCTTGGTCTCGTCCCAGATCCAGGCGCGCAGCTTTAGATTGGATAAGTGGTATCGATGCTCGACCCGGAATCCGTAGTAGTCCAGCCCCAGCCCGAGCACTTTGCCGATCAGCATGAGCATCAGCACATAGAAAAAGACGGCGAGCGCATAGTGCTCGTAAGCTCCGTGCATGGCGACGTCGCGCAGAGTGCCATTCCATCCCGTTGCCAGCAGCACCACCAGCAACAGCAGGCCGAGGACGAAATCGGCAGCGCCCAGCCATCTCCGAATGCGGTTGTAGCGCCGCGCTTCCGGCGAATCTGCGGGCGCGGGCATGGCGGTGGTGGCTGCGGTGCTCATCTGTAGCTGTGATTATCGTACTCGAAGAGGTTTAATGCGAGACCCAAAAGTTCAGTGCGAGGTGGCGAATATGACTCAGGGACTATCCACCCATCACGAATTTCTCGGCCGTAGCCAGGATTTCGTTCACCAGTTCCGGTGATGCAGCTTCCGCATAGACGCGCAACAGCGGTTCCGTGCCTGAAGCGCGGAACAGTACCCAAGCCTCAGCTCCATTGCCGCCCGTCGGGGCATCGAGGAAAAACTTCACCCCGTCGAGGCCCTCTTTTCTTAAGACGGAATAATTGCCTAAACGTTTGGTTCCCTCGGAGCGGGCTCGCAGAATGGCCTGCTGCTTAACATCCTCGGGGATGTGGAGATCGCGGCGACCGTAGTGGTGGGGCCCGTATTCACGCTGCAGATCCGCGACCAATTGGCCAAGCGGTTTGCGTTCGTCGGCCATGACGTTGGCCAGCAGCAATGAATTGAGCAGGCCGTCGCGCTCCGGCAGGAACCGCGAGTAGCCGATGCCGCCAGACTCTTCGCCGCCGATTACGATTTCGCGTTCCATCATCAGGTCAGCGGCGTACTTGAAGCCAATAGCGCACTCGTTGAGTTTGCGGCCATGCTTTGCCGCAATGCGATCGATCATGCGCGTGGTATTGAAAGCTCGAACTACCTCTCCGGACTGCTTCTTCCTCACCACCAGCCACTGAAAAAGAACGGAGAAGATTTTATGAGAATCTACAAAGCTGCCGTCTTCGGCCACGGCGCCGATGCGATCCGCGTCGCCATCGGTCGCGAGCCCGGCATCGCAGCCTTCGTCCACCACGGTTTCCTGCAGCATCGCTACGTGAGGAATGATCGGCTCAGGATTGATCTCAGGAAACAGCGGATTGACCTCCTGCCGGATGGCAATGTGCCGAATACCATGGTCAGTGAAGATTCCTGTCATCACACCGCGTCCGGAGCCATACATGGAATCGATTGCGAACTTGAAATTCGCTTTCGCGATCGCATCGAGGTCAGCAAAGCGGCAGATAGCATCGACATACGCTGGCTTCAAATCGACTTCTTCAATTGCAGCTTTCTGGCCACTGGGCATCGCGCCAGCACCCAACTCGTCCTCGATCGCCTTCATGATCGATGGTGTGCCCGAGCCACCGAACTTGCCCTTGAACTTCACTCCATTCCAGTTCCAGGGGTTGTGACTTGAAGTGACAACCACGCCTCCGGCGGCGCCGAGTTGCTTTACTGCAAACGAGATCGCGGGGGTTGGCGTGTAATCATTGGCCAGTTTGACGGGAATCCCGGCTTCGCTCAAAACCTCGGAGACGATGCGGGCCGCACGCTGTGAGCTGAAGCGGGTATCGTAGCCGACGATCAGTCCCCGTCGTGGGTCTTCATGTTTGAGAATGTAGGAAGCAATCGCGCCGGCTACGCGGCGCACGTTCTCAAAAGTAAAATCATCGGCGATAATGCCTCGCCAGCCGTCAGTGCCGAATTTGATGGGAACCGTCATAGTCGTTGGTCGTTAGTCTCTGGTCTTTGGTCGCTAGTCCATGGCCGTCGGCAGAATGGTCCGTGGTTTGCCAACGACCAACGACGAACGACCAACGACTTCTTTCGTTACACCAATCTGCTCAGTTTCTTCTCATCCAGGTGCTTCACAATCTTGCCCACGTCTTGTGCCTGCTCACGCGTGGTGATCAAGAGCGCGTCTTCGGTCTCCACCACTACCAGGTTATTCACGCCCACGGCGGCGACAAATTTTCCCGGCGCATGAATGTAATTGCCAGACGCGTTCAGCGTGAAGATGCCCTCGCCCGAGATCAGATTGTTCTCGCGCGGCCGACTCTTGGCAACATGGTGCTCGTGCAATGCTGTCCATGATCCCAGATCGTTCCATCCAAAATCCGCGGGCAATAAAAAGATGTTGGAAGCATGCTCTCCTTTGGACGATCGTGGTTCAAGCACGGCATAGTCGATGCTGATGTTTTCGCACTTGGGATAGATTTTACGAAATGTTGCGGCAAACTTCCGCGTTCCGTACGCTTCCGCGATCTGTTCGAGCAGAGGCGCGGTTGTCGGCAGATGCTCATGCAAGGCATTAGCCAGAGTGCGCGCACTCCACAAGAACATGCCACTATTCCAGAAATAGTTTCCCGCCGCGACGAATCTGGCTGCCCGTTCGGCGTCGGGTTTCTCCGTGAACCGGCGCACGCGAGACGCTTCTTTCTGGATCGCCGGGCTGGTCTCGATGTAGCCGTACCCCGTTTCTGCCCGGGTGGGACGAATTCCCAGCACCACGATGTTCTCGCCCGCGGCGGCGATTTCGATTCCTTTCTTTAAAACCTGGCGATAGCGTTCTTCATCTCCGATGACGTGATCCGAGGGAAACATCCCGATCACCGCGTTGGGATCGCTTCGCAACAGAATAAAAGCAGCCAGGCCGATGGCGGGCGCGGTATTTCGTCCCACGGGTTCGGCGATGATCTGGTTCTTGTCGAGGCGCGGAATCTGGCGCGCGATTTCGCGGCGTGAATCTTCGTTGGTAATAATCCAGAATCGCTTACTGGGTGCGAGCGGCAGCAGGCGCGAGACAGTTTGCTGAATCATGGTCTGCTTGCCGTCAAGCGCCAGTAACTGCTTGGCCCGGCGCTTGCGGCTCAACGGCCAGAACCGCGTGCCGCGCCCGCCCGCGAGGATTACCGGATAAAAAGTCGGGTTGGTTTTGCCCACTGGGTAAAGTCCGCCTACATTCTGGTATCGGGTTCCGGCACTGTTTTGCCGGGCAAAGATGCTTTCAGCAAATCCACTGTCCATTGCGGGCGTACGCGAAAATCGCCGATCGCCGCCGGGATCACGACCGCATCGCCCTTGGCCAGAGTAACCGGTTCGGCCCCCTGCGCTTCGATCATGCCACAACCGTCGACCGCAACCAGGATTTGAACGGAACTCTTGCCCGCCTCGTCTCGGGTTCGGAAATCCTGAGGATCTTTCAATTCGAACATTTCGACCAGAAAAAACGGCGAAGCCACCAGCGGCGACCTGCGGTTCTTCGTGCCATTTACCGTCGTGGGCGCCGGCCGGATCACTTTTCCTGAAGCCACTTTCTCTTTCAATGAGGCCAAGCCTTCTTTCAGATGCAACTCGCGGGGACGACCATAATCGTACAAACGATAGGTTGTGTCCGACTGCTGCTGGGTTTCCACGATGATCGAACCCGGCCCCAGAGTATGCACAGTTCCACCCGCCACGTAAATCATTTCGCCGGGAAAGATGTTGATCCAATTCAGCAACTCTTCCGCGCGCTGCTGGTGAATGGATTGCTCAAATTGAGTGCGCGTAACTCCTGGCTTCAATCCCAACGCGACCTGCGCCCCTGGCCCGGCGTGAGCTACATACCAGCACTCGGTTTTGCCGCACGGGTATCCGGCGCGCCGCGCTGCTTCGTCATCAGGATGGACTTGCACGGAAAGCTTCTCGTGAGGGAACAAAAACTTCGTGAGCAGGGGGAAGCGCGTGGGATCGCCAGCCGCTTCGCCCGTCAGATCCGAGCAATATTGGGAGCTCAGCTCCGCCAGCGACTTTCCTTTCAAAGGGCCATTCGCGACTTTCCCCGCGTCTCCGGTCAGCCACGACTCTCCGATCTTCTCAGCGAAACGATGGTTGGGATAAATGGGAGATAAGTCAGTCGTACCCCAAGGGCGCGGGTCGAAAGCGGGTGACATCAGGAATGGGTACAGGTCCGTCATGCGGTGATGGCACAGAGTTCAACATTACAAAACACGAGAAAAGCACAGTTCCCGGTTCTCAGTGAAGGTTGCGCTTACAATGCTGCGAGAAACTTCCGCATGCGCTCCAGTCCGCGGCCCAGTTCCGCCATCGATGTAGCGTAGGAAACCCGAACATGGTCGCGGGTTCCGAAGCCCTCGCCGGGAACCGTGGCCACGTGCGCTTCGCGCAATAATTTTCCCGCAAGGTCGGAAGCCGAATTTACCCCGCTTCGCCCGAAGAACGCGGACACATTCGGGTAAGAGTAAAACGCGCCCTCCGGCAGTGTGCACTTCACGCCCGGAATCGAGCGCAGCCCATTGACCACGTGGTCGCGCAAGTTGATGTACTCCGCCCGCATGTCGGTGATGCACTGCTGTGGGCCTTTCAGCGCCGCTACCGCCGCCTTCTGCACGATCGAGGTCGGATTTGACGTGGATTGGCTCTGCAGCTTTTGCATGGCACTAACCACCGGGGCAGGCGCAAGCGCATAACCCAGCCGCCAACCAGTCATTGCGTAAGTCTTGGAAAGCGATCCGACAATCACCATGCGTTCGCGGAACTCGCGCAGCGATCCCACCGAAAATCGCTTCGCCGTGTAATTCAGGTACACGTAGCACTCATCGGAAATCACCCAGATGCCGCGCTCATGCGCCAGACGGACTACTTCCGTCAGGTCCTCCGGCGACATCACCGCGCCCGACGGGTTCGACGGAGAGTTCAAGATGATGAGCTTGGTCCGCGGAGTGACCAACCGCTCGATCATGTCCGCCGTTACGCGAAAGCCCTGGGCTTCGTCGGTCTCGAGGAATACACAATTGCCGCCGGCGTAGCGGACGATGTCCTTGAAGGAAACCCAATAGGGGACCGGGAGAATTACTTCATCTCCGTGATCGACCAGCACCTGCACGGCATTGAACAACGCATGCTTGCCGCCGACCGAAGCAATGGACTCTTCGCGGCGATAATCGGAATCGAAATCAATTGCGTGGCGATGCACGATGGCGTCGCGCAATTCAGCGGTGCCGCCCACTGCCGTGTATTTTGTGAAATTGCCCTGGATGGCGGCGATCGCGGCGTCCTTGATGTGCTGAGGCGTGGCAAAGTGCGGTTCACCGGCGCCGAAATCCACCACGTCAATCCCTTGCTGGCGTAGCTTGTCGGCCTCGGCCACGACCGCCATGGTGGCGGAGGGCTCGATGCGATTGATCCGCTCGGTGAGTCTTAGCGCGTGAGTTGCTTCCGTTACTGGAGTCATCCTCGTTTCCTCGATTTCGGGTTCCTGGCATTTGCAAGTTTGATGGCTGGGTCCAGCTTCTCTTTGAGCCGTTGTTCGACCAACTCCGGTACCAGATCCTTTACCGAGCCACCCAATTGAGCGATCTCCCGCACCAGCCGGGAACTTAGATAAGAATATTGCTCCGCCGGCATCATGAATACGGTTTCCAGATCAGGCTGCAACTTCCGGTTCATCAAAGCCATCTGCAATTCGTACTCATAGTCGCTGATGGCGCGAATACCGCGAAGCACCACACTGGCTTTGACCTTGGCTGCGTACTCCACCATGAGCCCGTCGAAGCTTTCCACGCGAACGTTTCTGAAGTCCGCCGTCATCGCCTCCAGCATGTGCAGTCTCTCGGACACGCTGAACAAAGGGTCCTTATCCGCGTTGCGCAATGTGGCAACCACCAGCTCATCAAAGATCTTGCTGCCGCGCGCGATCAGGTCCAGATGCCCATTGGTCGGCGGATCGAACGACCCGGGGTACATAGCGATGACTTTTTTCAATGATCCTCTCAACCTGCATTCAGGCTTGGGTAACAGAGGATTCTATGCGCCGGATGAAGCCAATGGCAATCATTCTTTGACCGCGATTAGTGCAGCCTGTCCGCTAGTACAGGTAACTGTCCTGCCGGTTACCCGGCTTTTGATATAGCACAATAGTGGTAGTTCGTAACTTGTCACCCGCCGGTCCTGAAACTAGCCTGATATCTGATGTCACCAGTCTCTTTGCTGTTCTCCTCCGATGGGGAATCGTTACCCCAACTGGTTCAGGCTCTAAGAGAACTTGAGCTGGAGGTCGAACCCTGCCCGGATATTTTTACTGCCGTTGAATGGCTCACGAGTCGCAGCTTTGACCTCATCGTGGCCGATTGGGACAGTGGGCCGGAAGCGGCATTCCTGCTGCAGAACGCTCGGGAATTGAAACTGAACAGGGCGGCTTTCACCTTGGCCCTGGCCAGTGGGGCGTCCAACCTTGCGACCGGGGAAGACAGTCCAGACCTGGTGCTGATCAAACCGCTCATCCCCGACAAGGTCAAGTATGCATTGCTGACCAACGACCGGTTTCTGAGCTGCCTGAAGGCCTGGATCGCGAGGGGTGATTTTGCACACGCCGACAGCACCTCGGCTGCGATGAACGAAGGACGGCAGCCGCGGCTCGAAACGCCCTCCCACGCGCTGCTGCCTGCATGCCCGGCTGAGCCCTCCCCAATTCCGCGCCGGGAAGTCAACCCTGGCCTGAATCTCACATTTGCCAGCCTCGACCGGAGATTGTTTCGGTCCATGAGGCATCACCGTCACACCCGGCAGGCAAACGGCCAGTCGACGAAGCCCAGCCACCATGGAGTTCTGTGGGGATCTGGCTTGATTGTGGCTTTTGTTTCCGCAGGCTACATCTTTGGTCAGCCGCTGCAGGTGCAAAGCGTCTTCGCTAGCATGGCCACCGCCTGCAAACAGGTGATTGAAACCAAGTTCAGCCGTCAAGAGTCAGAACCGACTCCGAGTCCGGAAATCGCTGCGGTGACCCCAGTTGCCAGATCGCAAGTCCCAGGGCGTCGCAGGTATCAGGCCCCGAGTATGAATCCGCTTCCTGTCCCCGCGGCCTTGCCGGATGACCAGACTCCCGATCCTGCCACGGAAACGCTGGCGGGCGACGCTCACATCGATCAAAGCGGTCGCCAGGTAGCGCGGGTTGAAATTCCAGAGAGTCTGCAGACGCCGCCACCCGATCCCGCTGCCGCTAAGACCACCAGCCTCAGGCGTTCTCCCTCACTGCTCAGTCAGGTGGAGCCGGTAACTCTGTCGGAAAACCTGTCACAGGAGTTGCTCCTGGACAAGGTGCAGCCCAGCTACCCGGAGCAGGCTCTGAAAGCCGGTCTGCAGGGAGTGGTGGTTCTGCAGGCCTTTATCGGCAGGGATGGCAGTATCCGGGATTTGAAGTTGGTAGGCGGCTCGCTGCTTCTCGGCCAAGCCGCAGTCCAGGCGGTCCGGCAATGGCGATACAAACCCTACTTGAGGAACGGCGTAGCCGTCGAAGCCGAGACTTACGTCACAGTAAATTTCAAGCTGCCCTAGCAGGCTCCTCTACTTCATTCGACACCCTGGCCCGAGTTCCCCAATAATCAACCAGTTCACAACTTTTTACTTGTTTTTACTGTGGATTGACACATCCCCTGTGCTGCTCAACTATGTTTACATCCGGACTGGTCCTATCGTTTCCCGGATCAGGAGATCGACACTATGAAATCGAAGCGGCACTGGAACGAGCGAACCCGGCTGATGCTGACCTTGGAGCTCGCCGTGGTTTTGCCCGCTGCCGCCCTGGTCATTCTCAGCGCGTTGCACTTGAAATCGATTCAGCGCGATCGCGGCGTGGAAGCAGCCTTCCAGCGTGATTTCAACCAGGTGCTTATGATCTCCGAGAAACAGATTAACGAAAAAGCCTACGACTTGACTGATGATGTCCGAAGCGACTTCCCCAGTGCCGGCAGAGCTTGCGGGGAAACCCTGGATAGAATTCTGGCCACTCATCCTTACATCGCGCACGTGTTCGTTTATGACCCGGGCACCGGCTGGACCTTCCGTTCCCAACCCGCCCGCATGAAAGATACTGTCTTCAACGGCGAGGCGGACGATCTTTCCAGCATGATGACCGGCTGGATGCAAATCGAGTACAAGGATATGGCCAAGGAGCTCGATGAAACTTCGAAGAAGGGAAGACACTACTTCTTTGCCAACCGGGCGCCACGGGGAGACAAGTGGGCGTATCAATCAGGAACACTGTTCCTGACAGGAGACAGTTGGGGATCGCACAAGGCAATCGGTGGAGTTGTATTTGATGCCGATTACCTGCATAACCAGTTCTTTCCCGAAGCGCTCAGCGCAGTTTTAAGCCATCAAGAGGAGCAAGGCGAAAAGAACCATGTAGCCATGATGGTCCATTCCAAATACGATTCCACCCCGATGGTGGCTTCCGCGGGATGGGACGGTGGCTATCCCGAGGTGGAGCGCAACATGGAAGGGGCATTTCCCGGGCTGACACTCGCTATAAAATTGCCCGGGACCACGTTGGCTGCCATGGGCCAGCATTTCGTCCGCACCAGCTTCCTGGTGCTGGGCGCCATTTCTCTACTGCTGACCGGCGGGATCGTCATGACCCATCGCAATATTTCGCGGGAAATGGCATTGGCGCGGCTCAAGTCGGATTTTGTGTCCAACGTTTCGCACGAATTGCGGACGCCGCTCTCGCTGATCCGTCTGTATGCGGAAACTCTTGAGATGGGACGGCTCAAGTCGGCGGACAAATATCAGGAATATTACGGCATTATCCGCAAAGAGAGCGAACGGCTGACCGCATTGATCAATAACATCCTGGATTTTTCCCGGATCGAAGCAGGACGGAAGGAATACGACTTCCGCCAAACCGATATGCGCGAACTGGTGCGCAATACGCTCGAATCCTACCGCTACCAGATCGAGCAAAGCGGGTTCGCTTTCGAGGAAAAGATTGCCGAGGACGTGCCGCCGCTCAGCGTCGATCGCGAGGCCATGGCGCGTTCCCTGTTGAACCTGGTCAACAACGCCCTGAAGTACTCGCAGGATCAGAAATATATCGGTGTGAACCTGTTTCGCGACAACGGGTCCGTCAAACTCGAGGTAGTTGACCACGGCATCGGCATTCCGCAGATCGAGCAACAGAAGATTTTTGACAAGTTCTATCGCGTGGGCGACCCACTGGTGCACAACACCAAGGGCAGCGGTTTAGGCCTTTCCCTGGTGCGCCACATTGTGCAGGCGCATGGTGGCGAGGTTTTGGTAGATAGCGTGCCCGGACGAGGCAGCAAGTTCACCATCAATTTACCCGTGGCTTTACGATCGGCCAAGGCGGCGTTAGCGTAAGCACGGAGACGGAAAGAAATGGCCAAAATCCTGATTGTCGAAGACGAGCCCAATATGGTAGCGGGGCTGCGCGACAATTTCGAATTCGAGGGGTATCAGGTCATCACCGCAGGCGATGGCGTGACCGGCCTGGAGCGCGCCCTCGCCGAGTCTCCCGACCTCGTCATCCTGGACGTCATGATGCCGAGGATGAGCGGGCTGGACGTCTGCAAACAGCTCAAGTCCAAACGGCCCTCAATTCCGATCATCATGCTCACCGCCCGCGGCCAGGAAGTGGACAAAGTCGTGGGACTTGAATTGGGCGCCGACGATTACGTTACCAAGCCATTTTCTATTCGTGAGTTGCTGGCCCGGGTCAAAGCCGTATTGCGCCGGGCACGTACCGTTCCTAAGACCGACGACAAGTACGCCTTCGGCGAGGTCGAAGTCAATCTGCGGAGCTGCCAGGTATCGCGAAAAGGGCATGCTCTCGAGTTTTCGTCGAAGGAGTTCGAACTCTTGAAGTATTTCCTCATTCATCCGGGAGAAACATTGAGCCGGGACCGGCTGCTTGAGGATGTCTGGGGATACGATCGCTTTCCCACGACCCGCACCGTGGATGCGCACATCGTCCGCCTGCGGCAGAAAGTTGAGCCCAAGCCCGAGGAACCGCGATTCATTCTGACGGTGCACGGAACCGGCTACAAGTTCGTTGGCTGAAACGTTGGTGTGGAGAAAAAACCTTGGAAAAGGTTCTACAGCTTCGAGGACAGCATCGGGAGAAAGCGGCTGCGGTTCGAGTCGATGACACGCAACTCATCCGTGGCGCCCAACTTGGCGATACCGCCGCTTTCGAAGAACTGGTTCGCCAGTACGATCGTGCCGTGCTTCGCCTGGCGGTTCATCTCACCGGTTCCCAGGAAGATGGCCAGGACATTTACCAGGAAGCCTTCCTGCGCGCTTACGTAAACATTGGCAGCTTCCGGTTCGAGTGCTCCTTCTACACCTGGATTTACCGCATTGTCACCAATCTGTGTCTCGATCACCTGCGAAAGCGATCCTCTCGATATAGGGATCTGACCACGACGATTTCGTCCGACGGCGAAGAAGAACAGATTCTGGATCGCATTCCTGATCAGAGGGCGGGCGCCAGCCCGGAGCGCAACATGGCCAGCCGCGAATTGCGGAGCAGCATTCTTCGAGCCATGCAAAGGCTTTCGCCGCGCGAGCGCGTGGTTTTCGAGTTGAAGCACTATCATGGTCTAAGGCTGAGAACCGTTGCCGGAATTCTGAACACCAGCGAAGGCACCATCAAGAACACGCTGTTTCGCGCCACTCACAAGCTGCGCACTCAACTGGCCGCTGTGCGGTAGACCGGCCAACGCCCCAAAATCAAACCCGCACGCCTGTATCGAGAGAACTGGCTGCTGCGGGTTGTGTCGCAGCCTTAAGACTGGTTCTTCCGTAACTTCGTTCCCCAATTGAATATGGTAGATTGAAAATCGCTAGCCGATTTTCTTGATTTCCTGGAGATGCCCGATTGCGGCTCTTTAAGCCATGCGGTCGTGATCGTTCAACGTGGGCTGGTGTATTCCTAATCACCCTGCTGACCCCTTTCAGTTTTGCGGGCGCGGACTTGCGCCCCCCTCCCGCACTCTCCGCGGATGCAATCGTGCAAAGGCTGATGGCCGGAAACACCCAACGCTCTCAGGCGTTGCGTGGGTACCGGGGCACGCGGAGCTACCGCTTGAGCTATCAAGGGCTGTTCGGCAGTCACGACGCCGGAATGCAAGTAGATGCCACCTATATCGCCCCTGACCGGAAAGACTTCAGAGTGGTTTCACAGACGGGCTCGAAGTTGCTGTTCAATCGCGTCCTGCTGAAGCTGCTCAGCAGCGAACAGGATGCACAGAAAGAACAGAATCGGGCTGAACTCGAAATCAGCCCAAAGAACTATGACTTTGCGCTGGCTGGGACCGAACACACGTCCGCCGGAGATTTCTACATTCTCGAAGTAAGCCCCAAGGGCAAGAGCAAATATCTTTACCGCGGCAAACTTTGGATCGATGCCCGGGATTTTGCCGTAGCCCGCATGCAGGGCGAACCCGCCAAGAACCCATCCCTGTGGGTCAGCCACACTCAAATCGAATATCACTGGGCCAAGATCGCTGGCTTCTGGCTCCCTGTCCGCAACGAGTCTGTGACTCAGGTTCGCATGGGAGGGAAAGCAACCTTGACCATCGAGTACACCGACTATCAGGTCACCGGCGCAACCCGTGCCACTCCGCACGTTCCCGGTGGAACCTCAACCATGCCGGATCCCTCCGCAGTGTCAGCGGATCCGCACTAGCTCGCACGACGTTTTGTTAAGTTGTTTAATATGAACACGAAAGAAGGAATGCGGGCGCCCTCGACTGGCCCTCGTCTTCCCGCGCCGGGCCGGTGCTGCGGAGGTTACCAACGGGCATTATTTTGGCGAAGCAAACTGGAAAGAACCAGCATCAAACCAGATATAATGGCAATACTTCCGAGGAAGTAATTCCCTTTCCGAGAAAACGAATCCGATGTCGATAAAGACGAAAGCGGCAATTCTGGTTTCTTCTGCGCTAGTGCTGTTGTTCATGGTGGTTGGTGGAATGGATGGGGTTCGCGCTTCCAGCAACGACGGCGCTTACCGCCAGCTGCAGGTCTACAGCGAAGTGCTGTCCCGCGTGCGCAGCGAGTATGTGGAAGAGCCCAACATCCCGGTTGTGACCGCCGGCGCCCTGCATGGGTTGCTCGAGTCCCTGGACGCTAATTCCAGTTATCTCAGCGCGGACGAATACGCGGTGTACAAGTCTCATCAGACGGGCGGGAAAGCCGACATCGGAGCCGCCGTCTCCAAGCGCTTCGGCTACGCTTCCGTAGTCGCGGTAATTCCTGGCGGGCCGGCAGATAAGGCCGGGCTTCAGGACACCGATATTATTGAAGCCATCGAGAGCAAGAGCACGCGTGAGATGTCGATCGGCGAAGTGCGCAACCTGCTGGCTGGAGCCCCCGGTTCGAATCTGACCGTTTCCCTGGTCCGCGCCCGGCGCGCGGAACCTCAGAAAGTTGTCATTACTCGCGATATCGTCGCCATCCCTCCGGTGAGCGACAAATTGCTGGAAGAAGGCATTGCCGAAATTCGGGTGGATGCTTTCACCAAGGGCAAGTCTCAGGAAATTGCCAACAAGATTAAGGCGGTGCAGAAGGCGGGAGCAAAGAAACTCATCCTGGACCTGCGCAACTGCGCCGAGGGCGACGAAGCCGAGGGCATCGCTACTGCCAATCTCTTTCTGAATCACGGCACCATCACCTATCTTCAGGGCCAGAAGTATCCCCGCGAAGCGTTCAACGCGGATCCCTCCAAGGCAATTACCACCCTGCCTGTGGTTGTGCTGGTGAACAAAGGAACCGCGGGGCCGGCTGAGATTGTCGCCGCCGCAGTTCTTGAAAATGCTCGCGGCGATGTTGTCGGCGATAAGACCTTCGGCGATGGTTCGATTCAGAAAACCATGGAATTCCCCGACGGGTCGGCGCTCATCCTTTCCATCGCTAAGTACTACACGCCTACTGGCAAAGCGATTCAGGATGCAGCCGTCACCCCCAATGTGTTGGTGGCTGACCCCGAGGAAGAGGGACCGGTGCCCGACGAGGACGAAAATGCCGTTCCCGCGGATGACACCAAGAAGCCGCAGATTCCACAAGTCGACCAACAACTACAGAAGGCTATCGAAGTCGTGAAGAACAGGGCCAGCTAGTTCTTAAAGTGGGGGACAGCCAGGATGGCTGTCCCCCGCTGTGATTTTGGCGAAAATCTCTCTGCTGCCGAAATCTTGTCAAGCCCTCCAAACCGCACATTTCGCTGCAACTCGCTGAATCCATTACGAAAATAAAGTTTAAAATTTGGCGCGTTTACCCCCTCGAATCTGTCACACTGGAACTAGAGTAAGAAACACTCCATCGGGACAGCGTCTCCTCATTAACCCAAAAAAGATTGATCCGACGGCGATAATGAAGAGTTGGGGCATGGCATTCTTTCTAGAATAGCCAAGCATACGGGCTCACCCCCGAGGATCTCTAAGCCATCCCGAACACCGACATTCACTAAACCAGAAGCTACCCGCAGCCATGCTATGCTGAGGTCAATTTTCCCATGAAAGTCATCTATCAAGACCTTCCCCCGGTTGAAGTCGCCGGACGGAAGCTGGTGGGCCGTCTCTTGTTTGGCTTGCTGGTTCTGGTGGCTGCGCTGGTGGGCGCCACCGCCGGATTGTTGCTCGTCTATTCCACCGACCTACCCCAAGTTGAGCAGTTAGAACATTACCGTCCCGGTTCCATCACCGAGCTTTACGACGGGCAGGGCCGCATCATTGGTTCATTCGCGCTGCAGAGGCGGGTCGTTGCCACCTACAAAGACTATCCGCAAGTGCTGCGGGATGCCCTTATTTCGATCGAGGACAAGGATTTCTATCGTCACTGGGGCATCAACGTCTGGCGCATCGCGGGCGCGGCATTTCGAGATATCGAATCGGGTGGCAGGGTGCAGGGTGCTTCGACTCTCACCATGCAGCTGGCGCGCAATCTCTTTCTTTCGCCGGATCGATCCTTTCATCGCAAAATCGAGGAAGCCCTGCTGGCCATTCAAATCGAACGGCGCTTCACCAAGGAACAGATATTCACGCTCTATGCCAACCAGATTTTCCTGGGGCATGGAGTGTACGGTTTCGAGGCCGCGTCCGAATATTACTTCGGCAAACCGGCAAAGCTGCTAACGGTG
The DNA here is from genome assembly GCA_963788605.1 of uncultured Acidobacteriota bacterium. GTDB lineage: Bacteria > Acidobacteriota > Terriglobia > Terriglobales > Acidobacteriaceae > JABDBE01. Next base: position 360,876 of record CAWBHD010000010.1, read on the forward strand.
GACGAGGCCGCGCTGCTGGCGGGGCTACCGAAGGCGCCGCAGTTTTATTCGCCGATTAACCATCCTGATCGCGCGATCCGGCGCCGCAATCTGGTCATCAATGGCATGGTGGAGGACGGCAAGATCACGGCGCGGCAAGCCGTCGAGGCGCGCGGCAAACCCATCGAGTTGAAGTTGCAACATGATCCCAACTCGCTGGCGCCGTATTTCGTCGAGGAGATCCGGCGCTACCTGGAAAACAAATATGGCAGCAGCCAGGTACTTGAGGGCGGTCTCCGCGTGTACACCTCACTCGACGTGGAATTGCAACGAGCCGCGAACCAGGCGGTGCTGGACGGTCTGGCCGCCTATGAACGCCGTCATGGCTGGAAGGGGCATCTGGAGAATGTCCTGGCCGAGAAGGTCGCTCTGGCTGGCTACCGGCATCTCGATTGGGACGACGAGCCCGAGGTCAACGGTTACGTCCATGCTCTGGTGACGGCGGTTGCGCCGGGATCGGCGGTGGTCAAGTTCGGCCGTTATGTTGCCAATCTCCTACCCGCCGATGCGGTTTGGACGCAACACAAGCTTCAGGACATGCTGAAGCCGGGGGACGTCGTCTACGTGAAAATCGTGACCCTCGGCAGCGATGGCAAAGCGCGAGTGAGCCTGGAACAGGACTCGGGCACGCAGGGCGCATTGATCGCCATCGATAATGCGACCGGCGAAATCAAAGCTATGGTCGGCGGACGCGATTTTGAGCTGTCCAAGTTCGACCGCGCCACGCAGGCGTTGCGGCAAGTGGGATCGTCGTTCAAGCCGTACGTTTACACGGCGGCGATCGATCAGGGTGCCAGGCCGGATGATACGGTCGTCGATGCGCCGGTCACGTTCCAGACAGCGTCCGGTCCTTACACTCCGCACAACTATGACGAGAAGTTTGAAGGCACCATCACGCTGCGGCGGGCTCTGGCACAATCTCGCAACATCCCCGCGCTCAAGGTTGCGGACCGTATCGGAATACGAACCGTGATCGACTACGCGCATCGTTTTGGGATTACTTCGAATATCCCGGCATACCTGCCCGTCGCCCTGGGCGCGGCCGAAGTGACATTATTCGAGCAGACCTCCGCCTTCAGCGTGTTCCCCAACGATGGGGTTCGCATCATGCCGCGCTACATCATCAAGGTGGAGGACTATGAGGGCCGGGTGCTGGAAGAAGATTTTCCGGACGTGAAGGACGCGATCAGCGCGCGCACGGCGCGCATCATGACTTCCATGCTGCGCGAAGTCGTGCTGCATGGAACTGGGATTGCCGCGTCCGAGTATGAAGTATCCGCTGGCGGGAAAGACTGGCACGACTAACGATTTCACTGATGCATGGTTTGTTGGATTCTCGCCTGCGATCACGACCGGTGTGTGGATCGGCTATGACGAGAAGAAATCGCTAGGAGCCAAGGAAACCGGTGCCCATGCCGCGCTTCCTATCTGGATGGACTTCATGAAAGTTGCTTTGGCCGGGAAGGATGCAGGAGACTTTCAGCCGATGCCCGACCTACCTCCGAGGCCGGTGGCGGAGAAAGTAGACACGTCCGATACTGCACCGGCGGCGGAAGAGTCGCACTGAGATTGCCCCAATTCGGTCAATCTGGGCAAATCCGTGGTGAAAGATTTACTTCTTGAGCGCCGCGAAGCTCTCGTCCAAGATTCGGACTGCTTCATCCACGTCGGCCTTCGAAATGTTCAACGGGGGCGACATGCGGATGACATTGCCGTAAAAGCCGCCCTTGCCGATCAGCAGGCCGCGTTTGCGGGCTTCTTCCATGATGGCGTTCGTACCCGCAGGCGAGGGTTGCTTAGTAGTGCGATCGTCGACTAATTCGAGAGCCTGCATCAGGCCCATGCCGCGAACGTCTCCGATGAGCGGATGTTTCTGCTGCAGTTCCTCCAGTTTCTTACGGAAATATGAGCCAACTACAGCAGCGTTGGTTCGCAAGTCGTCTTCTTCGATCACATCGATCACGGCCCTTGCGGTGGCACACGTGACTGGATTGCCGCCGAAGGTTGAGATGGTGAGTCCCTGAAATGAATCGGCAATCTCAGGTTTGGCAACGGTGAGCCCGACGGGGATACCGTTTCCCATGCCCTTGGCCGAGGTAATCATGTCGGGCTCAACTTCCCATTGTTCGATGCCAAACCATTTATGTCCGGTGCGTCCCCAACCGGTCTGTACTTCATCGGCGATAAAGTCCCCGCCATACTGCTTCACGATGCTGAAAGCCATCTTGAAATATTCCTTCGGCGGCGTGACGAAGCCGGCGACGCCCTGAATCGGCTCGGCCAGGAAAGCGGCGATGCGTCCCGAAGTGGAGAACTGAATCGCGTTCTCAATGTCTTTTGCGCATGCGACTTCGCAGTCGGGATACTTCAATCCCAGCGGACAACGGTAGCAATACGGATTCATGGCATGAACGATGCCAACCTCGATGGTGCCCCGCCTCCAGGTGTTCATGCCGGTGAGTCCGCGGGTAAGTGAAGAGCGCCCGCTGTAGCCGTGACGCAACGCGACGACTTCGAAGTTTCCGGTATGCATGCGGGCCATCTGGATTGCGGTTTCGTTGGCTTCGGTGCCGCTGTTGGTGAAGTAGGATTTCTTCAGAGCGCCGGGTGTGATTTGCGCCAGTTTTTCCGCCAGGAGCACCATTGGCTCATTGGGAAAACAGGTGGAGACGTGCTGCAGACGGTCGATCTGAGCTTTGGTTTGCGAAGTCACGCGGGGGTTGCAATGGCCCACGCTGACGGTCACGATGCCGCCAAAGAAGTCGAGATACTTTTTGCCCTCGACGTCCCAGACGTGCTGCATCACGCCGCGGTCCATGGGCAGCGGGTCGGAGTAATAATTCGTGACGGAAGGAAAGATAAACTCCTTCTGCTTGCGGTTGATTTCTTCGCGGGTAAGACGGGTTTTCTCTGCCGGGATCGTCGGAGCGCTCATAGTGGACTCCAAATTCGAAGGTCGAATCCATCATAAACCAGGACTTGTTTCCAGGGGCGGGCCGCAGGCCAGGTTCGCGGCGCCAGCGGCAGTTGCTAGGCGGTTTTCTGTTGATCGCGGCGCAGCCGTGCGCCGACCAACCGGATCTCTTCGTAGGTGATCTCTGCTGGCAGCGCTTCCTTGATCGGTTTCAGGCGCTCCATGCCAAGGCGGGAAAAGGCCTCCTCAATGCTCAAACGTTTGCTCTCATCGATCCAGGCGGATTGGAATTGCAGTTCCCCTTTTTCCACCAGGCCAGCCACGAGATCGATCACGGACTTGAGTTGGCGGCCGCGAATCTTTGCGATTTCTTCGAAGCTGCGGCCTTCGGCCAGGAGGCGCATGGTGTCTTCGGCTGGCTTCGAACTCTTGTTGAGCAGAGCCGGGGCCCGGGCGCCTTCATGGAAACGCTCCAGCGCATCGAGGATCTGCTGGCCGTAGCGCTCGGTTTTGCGTTCGCCGAATCCGGAGACGCCTCGAATTTCCGCCAGCGATGCCGGGCGCTTGCGGCAAATCTCGGCGAGCGAAGTATCGTGCATGACAACGAACGCTGGAACATCTTCCCGATTGGCGACCGTGCTACGCCATTGACGAAGATATTCGCGTAGCTCAGGGTCCAAATCCAGGGCGACCGATGTTTCCGCCCGTCCGGCCGGCTGCATGCGTACACCGGTTGGCATCGATGACGGTTTGGCCCGCTTTGCGTCCACGGCCTCGGAGAGCCAGTCCGGCATGCCGCTACAAACGTCACACGCACTGCATTCTGTCCACTTCGGAGTTTCGCCAAAGTGCAAACAGATCTGACGGTGGCGGCAGCTGTTGGATTCAACGAAGCGACGGATGGTGTGGTAGCGCTCCCAGGCACGCTCTTTCTCGGCTTGATCGGTGACTTGCCCGATGAAGTGCGCCAGCAGGCCGGCGTCGCGCTTTTGCCAGAGCAAGAGGCAGTCCGCGGGGAATCCATCGCGTCCGGCGCGTCCAGCCTCCTGATAGTACTGCTCGATTGATTTTGGCAGGGAGAGATGAATCACCGCGCGCACCGATGCCTTGTTGATGCCTAGTCCAAAGGCGATCGTTCCCACCAGCACGCGGACTTCGTCCGCCATCCAGCTTTCCTGATTGCGCCTGCGAAGCTCAGCTTCCATCTTGCCGTGATACGCAATTGCGGGAATTCCGTGCTCTTCCAGGAAATCGACGGTTTCTTCGACCCTGGCGATTGTTGGTGCGTACACGATGATGTTATCGCTGGGATAGTTTCGCAGCGCGGCGAGCAGAAGGTTGGGCTGTGAACGTCCCTCGCATTCCTTCACCACATACCGAAGATTGGCCCGGTGAAAACTCGCGATGTATTTTGCCGGATTGCGCAGTTGCAGCTGGGTCAGAATATCGTGACGAACACGACGAGTTGCGCTCGCCGTGAACGCCGCGATCGGGCGATCAGGAAAATGCACGCGCAGGCTGCTCAGTTGGCGATACTCGGGGCGAAACTCGTGTCCCCATTCCGAGATGCAGTGGGCCTCGTCGATGGCGAAGAACGCGACGGGCACACGCTGCAACCAGCCGATGGTATCGGCGCGCGCCAGGCGTTCCGGCGAAAGATAGAGCAGCCGGTATTCGCCCGCGCGGGCCTTCTGCATCACGATGGATTGCTGGTCGCTGGTGAAAGAACTGTTCAGCACGGCGGCTGGAATTCCCATCTGCGCAAGCTGAGCCGCCTGGTCCTGCATCAACGCAATCAACGGAGAAATCACGACGGCGGTTTGCCCCGATACCAGCGCCGGCAGTTGGTAGCAGAGCGACTTGCCGCCACCGGTGGGCATTACGACGCAGGTGTCGCGGGCTCCGATCAGGCTGCGGACAATTTGCTCCTGCAGAGGTCGAAACGAATCATAGCCCCAGTAGCGCAACAAGGGAGCCAGTAGATCCGTCTCGGAGGGCATGCCCCCAGTATAAGTGCTGGTCAGTGTGCGGCATGCGATATGCCTGTGCGATTCGATCCACAGGTTCCCAAAAACGGAGGGCTATAATCAGACCCACGAATGAAGTCCTTCTTCCGATTCGTCCTGCTTGCGCTGGTGCTCCTGGTGGTGGCGCTGGTGTCGGCGTTGACGGCGATGCGCTTTGCGATCCACGGACGCGAAGTGGCCGTTCCCGACCTGACGGGTAAGACTCCTGCCGAGGCGCGAAGGATCGCCGACGCCGCGGGTTTCCAGATGGATGTGGAACGGCAGTACTACAGTGCGACGGTTCCGGAAGGGAAGATTCTTTCGCAGCTACCCCTTCCCGGCACACCAGTGCGTCGGGGATGGCAGGTACGGGTTGCACAGAGTCTGGGGCCGCAGCGGGTGGAAATCCCCAATGTGCTTGGAGATAGTCAGCGGGCCGCCGAGATCAACATTCGGCGCCGCGGGTTGGACGTGGGCGCGATGGCACAGATTGGGATGCGGGGTTCAGTTCCTGACCAGGTTCTGGGTCAGAGCCCGCCGCCGAACGCCAGCGGAATCGCCGCGCCCAGGATCAGCCTGCTGACGACCGAATCCGCATTGCCACAGGCATTCGTGATGCCCAATTTTGTTGGCCAGTCATTGGGCGGAGTGACCATGGTTCTGCAGGACGCGGGATTCCGGCTGGGCAGCGTGGGCATGGTTTCGTCGGCGCCGCCCGAAGAGGCTTCCGTTCCGGCGCAGGCCATTACACTTCCTGCACCACAGCCCACACCAGCGAGCATCATCGTCTCGCAGAATCCCGCGCCGGGAGCGAAAATCGTGGTGGGCGCGGCGGTGAATTTCGAAGTACGCTAGAATCCGTCGCGTCCGGGGCTAGTTTTTTGCAGGATGGCGGCGAAGAAGCCGTCGCAGGGATGCACACCGGGAATGGTTCGCAGATACGGTCCAGTGGTGAGAGAGTCGATGTCCTCCCAGCGCAGTTCCCCCTGAGAACGAAGCGGCTCCAGCTCAAGCTTGCAGTCGAGCACGCGGAACGAGCGATCGGTGGAGATTGCTTTCTCCACCACTTCAGAGTTTTCTTCCTTCTCCAACGAGCAAGTCGAATACACAAGCCTTCCACCCGGGGAGACGTGCTGCATCGCCGCTTGCAGAATGGCCAGCTGGCGAGCCTGAAGATCCGCGAGATCTGCCAGTTTGAGCCGCCATTTGATTTCAGGATTGCGGGCGAGGGTTCCGGTGCCGGAGCAGGGCACATCGGCCAGCACGCGGTCGAAGAGGGCATTGACCGGGAGCTTGCAGGCGTCGGCGGCAATCACCAGAACGTTGGAGGCGGCAACCAGTTTGCGCATCATGCGGGCGCGGTGGGGATGCAATTCCGAGGCAAGTATGGTGGCGTTGGGATTGCGCTCGGCGAGAGTTCGGGTCTTGCCACCCGGCGCCGCACAGCAGTCGAGGATGTTTGTGCCTTGCCCGACGAGGAGAGAAACCAATTGCGACGCCTCATCCTGGATGACAATCCGTCCTTGACGGAATGCGCGGGTAGCGGCGAGATCGCCAGAGACGATGCGATAGGCCGATGCCAGCAGGTGTCCCGGAGACAGTTGAATTTTCTGGCTGGTGAGTTCGTCCGCGATCGTCGCATCGGGGGCGCTGATGGCGGTTTCCGGAATGCGCTGGCCGTAAGCGCAGACTTGTTTAGCGACCTCAAACCCGAATTCCTGAATCCAGCGTTCGACTAGCCAAAGCGGGTGCGCGGCAGACTCGGCCAGTTCGGCGGATGTCTGGGAATTGGTGATCGCTGGTGAGCCACGGTCTGTTTGGACTGCGGCGAACTTTCGCAGCACCGCATTCGCAAAAGGAACAGCTGATCGTTTCTTGGCGCGCTTCACTAACTCTACGCTTTCATGCACGGCGGCACGCTCGGGGACACGATCCAGAAAGAGCAACTGGTACGCCGCAAGGCGCAGCGCGGTGAGCACTTCCGCGTCGAGGCGGCCGAGCCTCTGCGACGATCGTTCCGCAATGTGTTTATCCAACAAGGATCGCCAGCGGAGAACGCCCATGACTAACTCAGTGGCGAGGCCGTGATCGGCCGAGGAAATCTTCTCATAGCGTGAAGAGTGCAGCAGTTCCGAGGCATAAGAGTCCTCCTGCTCAACGCGAAGCAGGATATCGAAAGCTGCAATGCGAGCGGGGGAGATAGGCATTCAGTTCTCGGTTCTGAGTACTCGGTTGCCAGTTACGGACCCAGTTTCTCGCCGGCGTGCGGGCGATAGCCATGGACGAAATCGCGTGCGGGCATGTGCCTCTTGCCTTCCAGTTGTACTTCGAGCAGCGCCAAGGCATTTCCTCCGCATCCCACAAACAGGAGATCACTTTCGACTAAAAGTTCGCCGGGTGGAAGTGAATGTTGCGATACGGCTGCGCTCCAAATGTGCAGGTTCTTGCCACGAAACTTGGTGAAGGCGCCGGGCCACGGCTGGAATGCACGCAGTCGATTGCAGATTTCTTGTGCGGGTCGGCGAAAATCGATTCTGCCATCCTCTTTTTTGAGGATGGGGGCAAGAGTTGCTTTGGCGTGATCCTGGGGGCGCGGCTTGATTGTGCCTGCTTGTAACCCGTGCAGGGTCTCAACCATTAAGTTAGCGCCGACTGTCGCCAGCGTGGGAGCAAGCGTCTCGGAGGTAGCATCAGGGTTGATCGGGATCTCTTTCTGCAGCAGGATGTCGCCGGTGTCCAGCCCGGCGTCGATTCGCATGCTGGTGACGCCCGTTATCTCCTCGCCCTGAGCGATTGCCCACTGGATGGGCGCGGCTCCACGATACTTGGGCAATAACGACGCATGCAAATTAATGTTGCCCCAGCGGGGTAGATCGATCATCCATGGCGGAAGGATACGGCCATAGCCGACTACGATGATTGCGTCGGGATTCAGGGCCGTGAGCTGGGCGCGGAATTCGTCGTTGTTCTTGATGCTTGCCGGTTGGGTGATCGGCAAGTGAAGCGCGAGAGCAGATTGCTTTACCGGAGATGGAGCCAGTTCCAGACCACGCCCGCGGGGCCGGTCCGGTTGCGTCACCACCAGGCGAACCAGGAAGCCGGCGCTCGCCAGGACTTCCAGCGTAGGAACGGCAAAGGCCGGCGTGCCACAGAAAACGAGAGAAGACATTGGGTAATTGAGTAAGTTCGTAATCAATCGCTCAATTACAAACTTACCCAATTACTCAATCTCTACCACTCTCCAGCTTTGATCAGCTTGCGAATTTTGCGCTTCATCAAATCGCGTTTCAGGGCGCTGATGTGGCTGATATAAAGCTTGCCATTCAAATGATCGATTTCATGGACGAAGGCGCGGGCAAGGAGTTCTTCGCCGGTTTTCTCATACCATTTTCCATTCACGTCCTGGGCGCGAATCGTCACCTTGCGTGGCCGGGCCACGGGCTCGCGAAAGTCGGGAATGCTGAGGCAGCCTTCCGGTTGGGTGTGCTTGCCTTCGAAGTGGAGGATCTCAGGATTCGCCAATACCAACTGGGCATCGGGATCTTCTTTGAAGGTAACGTCGATCACCGCGAGCCGTTTTGAGATTCCAATCTGCGGCGCGGCCAAACCCACTCCGTGGGCTTCATACATGGACACGAACATGTCTTCGACCAGTTTCTTGAGCTGATCGTCAAAAACCGTAACCGGTTCCGCCGGTTTTTCCAGAACTGGATTTCCAAATTTTACGATGGGATAGATCATTGAGTGGTTAGTACTTTTTCAGCTGCTCCAAGTATCCCTTGAAGTTGCGCAATGTCTCTGCAGTAGAATCGCCGCCAAACTTTTCCAACGCGCAGCGCGCCAGAGTCAACGCCACCATGGCTTCGGCGGCGACGCCAGCCGCGGGCACTACGCAAACATCGGAGCGTTCGTAGGCCGCCTTCACCGGTTCGCGCGTGGCAAAGTCGACTGACTGCAGCGGACGGCGGAGCGTGGAAATCGGCTTCAGGTAACCACGCACGCGGATATCCTCTCCGTTGGAGACGCCGCCTTCAATTCCGCCCGCATTATTACGGCTGCGGGTGAATCCGGCGAACCCGGTGGACTCGTTATATCCTATCTCATCATGTACGGTGGAGCCGGGGGAAGACGCAGCGGCAATGCCGGAGCCGATCTCGACCGCTTTGACGGCTTGCAGCGACATTACCGCAGCCGCCAATAGCGCGTCCAGACGCTCGTCCCATTGCGCGTAGGTGCCCAGACCAGGCGGCACGTTGTGGGCGACCACCTCAAACACACCGCCGACAGAATCCCCGGTCTTCAGGGCGTGATCCACTTCTGCCTTCATCCGGACCTCGGCGTCCGCATCGACACAATTGAGCAGAACTTCCTCGCGGTCTCGCAGAACTGCGATACGCTCCCAGGGGATTTCGGAGTTTCCGAGTGAGGCATTCCCCACGGAGATAACGTGGCTGAGCACTTCGATACCGAGTTCCCGCGCCAGCAGCTTGGCCAAACCTCCAATTGCCACGCGTGCCGCGGACTCGCGGGCGGAGGCGCGCTCCAGTACGTAGCGGGCATCGGTAAAGTTATATTTCAGAGCTCCGGCGAGGTCCGCGTGTCCGGGACGCGGCGAAGCCACGCGCTTATGTTTGGCGGGATCCCCCGGCTCTACTGGAAGAGACTCCTGCCAATTCTTCCAGTCTTTATTTTCCAACAGAACGGCGATGGGAGAGCCGATGGTGATTCCATGGCGCACTCCGGAGAGGATGTGGGCGGTATCGCGCTCGATCTTCATGCGGCCGCCCCGGCCATAGCCCTGCTGGCGGCGCCAGAGTTCGCGATCCAGGAAAGCCTGATCGACTTTCAGCCCGGCGGGCATGCCAGACAGGAAGGCAACCAGAGCCTCGCCATGAGATTCTCCAGAGGTGAAGTAGCGCAGCATTGTTCTGGATTGTATCCGATGAGGCAGAGAGTTGGTCTGACACCACGGCAGACGCGAACTTTCCTGTGACGAACTGGCACGAAGACTTGTACAATACTCTTTGGTTCGTAGGGCCCCGTCTTGGGCCGTCCGTCGCGTGTTTCGGCGCCTGAATGCCGCTTCCGTGTCTACTCTGGGTGAAGGGAGTTGTGTCTGTGGAGCATCATGCGAACTCACGCCGTTCTGCCCTTACGCCTCGAGAGCGTGAGGTGGTGAAGATGATCGCGGAAGGCAACTCGGCAAGGAAGATTGCTGGTTTGCTGGGGCTGAGTGTCAAGACGGTTGAAGCTCACAGGTTCAACCTGATGCGGAAGCTGGACATTCACAACCGAGCCCAGTTGGTAACTTACGCGATCCAGAAAAAAATCGTGCACGTGCCTGCGGAGGCCTGACCGGCCTCATCCCAACTTTGTTCCATTTGGATAAACCAATATCTTGCTGGCCTCTCCCGTCTTGAGTCGCTCCATCGCTTTCGAAAAATCCTTCATCGCGATGCGGTCCGTGATCACGGGATGCAGGTCAAGCTTGCCGTGTTTAAGCAGCGCCGTCATCTGATACCAGGTCTGGTACATGCGGCGTCCATTGATGCCCTGAATGGTGATGCCCTTAAAGATAATATCTTCGGAAAAATTGAGCGAGATTGGCTTGGATGTGAGTCCAAGCAGAGAAATGCGCCCGCCCCGCCGGACGATGTCGAAGGCGGTTCGAATGGCGTCGGGGTGCCCAGCCATTTCGAGGACGGCGTCGACACCCAGGCCGCTGGTTCGCTCCATGATGATGGAGTTCACATCTTCCTTGGACGGATCAATGGTGAGATCGGCGTGCATCTGTTTCGCAATCCGCCGCCGGTGCTCATTCACTTCGATGGCAAATACCTGCGCCGCGCCCACGGCACGCGCCACGGCAATGGAGAACAAACCGATCGGACCACAACCGGTGATGGCGATCGTCTTCGCGGCAACCTCGCCTGCCAGAACCGTGTGAACAGCATTGCCCAGCGGGTCGAGAATGGATGCGTACTCTTGCGGGATGGCGGGATCGAGCTTCCAGATATTTGATTCTGGAATGACTACATACTCAGCGAAGGCGCCGTCGGCATCGACCCCAATGATTTTTACGTTCTGGCAAACGTGGGCCTCGCCGGTGCGGCACTGCAGGCACTTGCCGCAGGCCACGTGCATTTCGGCGGAAACGAAATCGCCTTCCTTGACGCTGGTCACTTCATCGCCGTATGCGACCACTTCGCCGCAGAACTCATGGCCGGGAATGAGCGGTGGATGAATGCGGTTCTGAGCCCAGCGATCCCACTCGTAAATGTGAAGATCGGTGCCGCAGATGGATGCAACCTTGACCTTGACCAAAACGTCGGTGCGTCCAAAGGCTGGAACCCTGACTTCTTGAATCTCCGCGCCGGGTGCGGCCTTGGCTTTCACGACTGCCAACATGGTGTCAGACATGGACCCACCTTATCCTATGAGTTCGGAATCAAGACCAAAACTATGAATTCTAGCACCCCGGTGGACAGAGAACGTGCCAGGCGGCGTGTGACCAGGGCTAACTTCCCTCCCGGGTTGCGCCTTTCGCGTGTTTCAAAGCCATGGCAGCATTCACTTCATCGGACTTTCCGCGAGGAACGCTCAGGCTCTTCCACTCGCTTGCCCTGAAATGCTTGGCCAGGAAGACGATTTGTCCAACGTGATAGGCATAGTGCGCCAGTTGCCGGTTGATGGCTTGCAACACGGTATGAGGCTGGCCACGGACCGTGACGGTACGCATGACGTCCTCGGATGTGAGCGCTTCGACGGCCGTGAATACACGCGACCAGCCCTCCTCCCACTCGCGCATGATGTCGCTGCGAGTGGTCGCCGGGTTCATTTCGAACTCCTGATCACGCTTGCGGTCCGGCTTCTCGCCATCTGTGGTCAGGAAGTCGGTGAAGCGCGACCGCATGTTGCCGGCCATGTGTTTGACGATGATGGCGATCGAGTTGGCCTCAGAATCCAGTGTTGTGAACAACTCATTGTCTGTAACTTGTGCGATGGCGCCCTCAGCAAGCTGTTTATGCCCACGAAACTGGCGGCGGGCCTCTTCGATGTAGTGGGTAGCTATATCCTGCATTTGATGATTCCTGACACGAGGTTGGAAAATCCGATCTCCAGCTTAGATTCGCTTTGAAGGGGATGGATTCTTCGCACCGCGGTTTGATACACAGAGCCAGTAAATCAACCTACTTGCCCCACCCGCCTCCACCCGGTGTTTCAATGCGAATCCGTTCGCCCTTGCGCAGACGAATATTGAATTTGCCCGGCAACTCCTGCGACGACCCGTCTTGTCGGATCACGAATGCCCTGCCCGGCACGCCGTCCTTGCCGCCAGCGAGTCCGTAAGGTGTGCCCACCCGCCGGTCAGCCAGCAAGGTGACTTCGGCATCCGTAAGCACTTCGATCTCCCGGACGATGCCATCCCCCCCTCGGTGCCGGCCGTTGCCGCCGCTATCCGGCTGTAGCGAATACTGCCGCACCCGGAGCGGATAGGCGTACTCCAGAGCCTCGACGGGAGTGTTCAGGGAATTGGTCATATGGGTATGAACGCCGGATACGCCGGGTTTCGACGGGCGCGCTCCCATGCCACCAGCGATGGTTTCGTAGTAAGCGAAGGGTTCGCCAGTTCGAGGATCGATGCCGCCGATAGTCAAGTTGTTCATGGTCCCCGATGCGGCTGCTGGAATTCGTTCTGGCACGGCTTGCGCGAGGGCCCGCAGCAGCACGTCTACAATGCGCTGCGAGGTCTCAACATTTCCACCGGCGACTGCGGCCGGGGGGCGGGCATTGACCACGGTTCCCGGCGGCGCGATCACTTCAATCGGACGCATGAGTCCGGCGGTTGCAGGGACATCCTCGGCGAGCAGGCAGCGAAAGACGTAAAAACAAGCCGAGTACGTGATCGCCTCCACAGCATTCACGCTGCCCTCCACTTGCGGGTCGCTGCCGGTGAAGTCCACCACCACACGAGAGGACCGTCCGCGCCGAAATTTCAGTGTCACCGCGATCTTCACCGGTTGGATGCTGATGCCATCGTTGTCCAGGAAGTCTTCGGCGCGAAAGGTTCCTGCAGGAACCTGATTGAGAAACGCCCGCATCATCTCCTCGGAATAATCGAGCAATTGGCGCGCCGCGGTTTTCGCTGGCTGCAAGCCGTAACGGTCGCAGATGTCACGCAAGCGCTCCTCCCCGGTGTGACACGCGGCGATCTGAGCGCCCAGATCGCCCTCGCGTTCCCGAGGAGTGCGAACATTGTTCAGGAGGAGAGCCAATACATCCGGTTGCATTTTGCCGGCGCGCATGATCTTCACGGGTGGAATGCGCAGTCCTTCCTGGTAGATCTCGCGGCAAAGACCCATGGACCCGGGGTAGGCGCCGCCGACGTCGGCATGGTGGGCACGCGAAGCAACGTAAAAATCGGGCCGCCCGGATCGCGCGCGGGGTCGCACGTGCACCGGGGCTACCAGGGTAATGTCCGGCAGGTGGGTTCCGCCGCGAAATGGATCGTTCAACATTGCCATGTCTCCGGGATCGAGGGCGAACTGATCGATGGCTGCACGAACCGACATCGGCATCGAGCCCAAATGCACGGGCATGTGATCGCCCATGGCAATCACTTCGCCGCTGGCATCGAACACCGCGCAGGAGTAATCGCGGCGTTCTTTGATGTTGGGGGAAAAGGCGGTCCGGCGCAGCGCCGCGCCCATCTCCTCCGCGATGGAGTGATAGATGTTCTTGAAAATTTCCAGTTCGATGGGGTCGCGTCGGGCGGTGGTGGAAGGCATGACGGAATTAGAACGATGGCTGCAAGTGTACGACACGATCACAAATCGATCCGAGGGAAGCCTCGCAAGCGAAGAATTCTGTTGACAATGAATGTAATAGTCCTCAATATCTTGGGGTAGCATCGTTGCGACTACCACAATTGGGCAACGATTTTTAATCAGGGCCCCCTTTCAAGGGAAAATCGCTCACGGAGGAAACTTCATGCCAGCAAAGAAAAAGGCTGCCAAGAAAAAGAAGCACTAACTGAAAGTTAAACGATACTTGGCAACAACCAGAAAGTTTGAGAAAAGCCTCCCGAGAGAAGCACCTCTCCGGGGGTTTTTTTATTGATTCCTGCGCCCGGAGATGCGGGGAAACAACCAGCAGTGGAAAAAAGATGGTTGTTCCGGAGGCCGGGTCGTGCTAGAAACGCGGGTAGGGATTGAGCGTAGCCCGCAATGCAAGCCACTTCCAGAAACCCGATAAGCTCCCACCACAAGGCGGTGGCTAAAACCGTCAAGACCGCTGATGTGGTGATACCGGAGAAACTTTATTTTCGAATCGGAGAAGTTGCCGAGTTATGCCGTCTGCCGGCGTATGTTCTGCGCTTCTGGGAAACGGAGTTTCCACAACTGAAGCCGGTGAAGAGCAGCACCGGGCAGCGCATGTACCGTCACAAAGATGTTGAGAGCGTTCTACATATAAAGAAACTTCTCTATGAGGAAGGTTTCACCATTGCGGGCGCCCGGCAACACTTGCGCGCGGAGAGCAAGGCCGACAAGAAACAGACGCCCCTGCCTTTCCCCGAACGAACGGCTTCTGATCTGAAACACGTCCGGCAGGGACTCCGCGAGATTCTTAATATCCTCTCGACCCGGCACCGATAACCGCATCACTCAGCCCAAATCGCGCGCTATCCGGAATCCATAGTCCGCGTAGTGGAAGGCGGGAGGAATGCTGGAGCGGGCGGCACAGCGGGTGGCCTTGATGTGATGTCGCCAGGAGCCTCCGCGAGAAGCCCGGCGTTCGCCGGTTTCCGGCCCGCGAGGATTGCGCTCAGCGGAAACCGCGTAGAAGTCGGATTGATACCAATCGCTGCACCATTCATGGACGTTCTGGCAGATGTCGTAGAGTCCGAATGCATTGGGCGAGAAGCGTCCAACCGGCTCTGGACCGGTCTGCCAGCGCTGGTGATAGTCAGGTAGAGATTGCGGCGGGTCGTCTCCCCAAGGAAACAGTTTGCCTTCGACTCCGCCCCGCGCAGCCCGCTCCCACTCCGCTTCGGTGGGGAGGCGATAGTTGCCTCCAGCAATTGCGCTGAGCCACTCACAGTAAGCCACCGCTTCAGGCCACGCAACGGCAACCACCGGCTGTTCGGGATCATTGAATTTGTTGTCATCCCAGAATGGAGGCGCCGGGCTCCCACACGCGCGGAGAAAGCGAGCGTATTCGGCATGTGTGACCTGGCAGGCACCAAGGTAGAACGCATCGATGCACACATTGTGCACGGGGCGCTCGTTGTCCTGGCCTGCCTCCGAGCCCATTGCGAAGCAGCCCGCGGGAATGAGCACGAGTTTCGGCTCGATGGAAAGATTCCCTCTTGCCGGCAGCGCGGTGTCTGGTGGGCTCATCTGGTTGAGGAGCCTAGCACAACTTCAGATGTTGATTTTCTGTCGGATTTCAGGGTTTAGGTTGATGCCCAGTTCGCCTTGCATTCACCGCACCCGAGCTTATAGTCTGGCGCAAGTTCGAATCGGACGGCGCGGCATGAAGAAGCTGAAATTCAGGGTCACCCTCGAGGGCAAAGGACGCAGCTCAGTCGCGTGGCTGAATGCACCCTTCGACGTTGAAAAGGTATTTGCAACGCGCGCGCGGGTGCCGGTGCGCGGAACCATTAACGGATTCCCGTTCCGTTCCTCACTGATGCCCATGGGCGGCTGCCACGGGATGGCTGTCAACAGGACCATGCGCGACGGAGCCGGAGTGCAAGCCGGTGATACTGTAACCGTGGTCATGGAGCGCGATCAGGCCGAGCGTGTGGTGGAAGTACCGTCGCTTCTGAAGAAAGAGCTGTCCAAAAACAAGACCGCTCAGGCCAATTGGCAAAAGCTCTCGTATACAAGCCAGAAAGAGATCGCTCTTGCGATTGGCGGGGCGAAGCGGGATGAAACCCGGGTTAGGCGCCTGACGAAAGCCATGGACGTCCTCAAGAGCGGCAAGAAGTGGACGGGCTAGTCCCTCAACTGGCGCACCACTTCCGCGATATTGTTTTCTTGAAACAGGCGAATTGCAGCAATGCCGGCCGCGCCCGCGTCTCGGCAGGCGCGAGCGTTGTTGAGTGTGATGCCGCCCAAGGCCAGGACGGGCACCCTCTGCTGACAGGCTTCGCGTAATCGGTCCAGACCCGCGGGGTGGCATGGGAAAGTACCCCTCTTTTCGAAAACAGGAGCGAACACGGCGTAGTCAGCTCCCTCGGACACAGCACGGCCGATATCATTCGAGGAGTGACAGGAAACAGCAATCAATGTACGAGAAGAATTTCCAGCCTGCGCCCAGATTTTCCGTACCGCCGAGGGTGGAATATCATCGGATCGCAAATGCACCCCGTCGGCCTCGCAGGCTACGGCAATGTCGGTTCGAGAGTTGATGAGCAGACGGGTTTTTGGCTCGCGACGCTCAGTTCCTCGCGGACGGACAATGTGGAGTACTGAGCGGGCAAGAGTTTCGAGATCGCGGGTGGGAAGGTCCCGTTCGCGCAACTGGATGAAGTCCACCCCACACAGTACCGCTTCCTTTACTTTTTCAAGCAGAGCACGCTGGCGGGCGTTTTCGTCGCCGGGAAATTGCGAGCGATCGGTAATGTAGTAAAGCAGCAACTTTACGGGTTGGTCTTGGCGATTTCGGGTACTCTTTCGCCCTTTCGCTTCGGTTCCGCGCCCAAGTGGTACTTGGTCAGGCCATCGCGCAGAAATTCGAAACCCTCCTCGGGCGAGTTCACAATCTTAAACAGATCCAGGTCCTCCGCGGAAATGGTCCCCGCATCCACCATGGTTTGAAAGTTAATCAGGCGGTTCCAGTACTCGCTACCATAAATGACGACCAGGATCTTCTTGGCCAGCTTCTGGGTTTGGGCGAGTGTAAGGATTTCGAAAAGCTCGTCCAGGGTCCCGAAGCCCCCCGGGAAAATCACCAGAGCCTTGGAGAGATACGCGAACCAGAACTTGCGCATGAAAAAATAGTGAAACTCGAAATTCAATGATGGAGTGATGTGAGGATTGGGGTTTTGTTCAAATGGCAGGGCGATATTCAGGCCTATGGTCTTTGCTCCGGCATCCTGTGCTCCGAGATTGGCCGCTTCCATGATGCCAGGACCGCCGCCGGTAGTAACTACGAAGCGGCGCCGGCGTGCTGGAATCTGAATCGACCACTCGCTCAGGAGAAATGCCAATCGGCGTGCGTCCTCGTAGTAACGGGCCATGTCCACGGCTGCCATCGCGTTTTTTCTGTATCTCTCGAACTCAACCTCAGAATGCTGCGAACTGGTGGCTTCCAATTCAGCCAGCTTGTCTTTAGCAGCGGCGCGGCTGTGGAAGCGAGCCGAGCCGAAGAACACTACCGTATCCTGAATCTGCTCGCGGCGGAAACGAGAGATCGGCTCGGTGTATTCCGACAGTATGCGCAGGATGCGCCCATCCGGACTGTTTAAGAACGCTTCGTTCTCGTACGCCAAGGGCGCACGCTTCAGATCACCATCACTCATATTGACGCCGTCTTTCCCTGAATCCTTGATCGTTGGTTAGAAGATCGTTGGTTAGAACGCAACATGCCGGCCCGCCATCTCTTCAGGAGCGTTTTTCCTCGTGGTAATTCAGTGCTTCGGAGAATCCAATCCAGATGTCGAGCATACCCAGACCGCTGCAGACCCCGCGAACAAAGCCGTTGGCAACAAAAGTTCGCAATGCCGGGGAAGCCATGAGAAGACGATTGTCCGTCCACTCCGGCCTCCAGGGAAGGATCACCAGGAGCACACCCACAACGACGCAGACAAACCCGAACATCAACACGGTAAGCCGGTGCATCCAGAGCTCGAAGCCTTTATAGTGCTGGACTTCGGACGGCCGCATCTGCCCGGGGGTCGCGGAAACATCAACCGCCTCCGCGGGAGGCAGCTTTGCCCTCAGCGAACCAGGCGGAATTGTCTGGGGGGTATTAGGATCCACCGTCACCGTATGCTCCCGAAAGTCGTGAGCGTTGAGGGGCGGGTTCTGCAAACGCACATTCCCGGTGTGAGAGGATAGAAACCCATCCCGACATTCTACGACTTCAGGGTCTTAATGCGCTCGGCAACGTCCCTGTAATCGATATTGCTGCCATACACTTCCATGAAGTGGTGCAGGGCAGCGGTTTTGTCCCCGGCAGTTTCGTAAGACGATGCCAACTCATAGTGCAGCGCAGTGCGAGTCTCCGCATCGATGCTGGTCAGCTTGAGCGCGCGTTCATACCAGCGAATGGCAGCTTCCGGAATGCCCTTATCGAGGAAGCATTGAGACAACCACGTGTAAGTCTGCATGATGTGCGGGAAGGGATGGCCGCGATCCACTGCCTGGCAAACTTTCTGCAATTCGCCAATCGCCTCGTCCAGCAAGCCCATCTCACGGAAAGCGACCCCGAGGTTGTAGTGTGTTTCGGGATCCTCATCGGTAGCGGCTGAGTCTTCTTCGAGTTCGTGCTTGAGTTCGCCGAACATGTCAGCCAGGTCCACTCCGGCGCCGGAGTCGAATTTCTGCGAGGTCGGGCCCGGCGCCGGCGCAGCCAAAGGCCGCACCGCTGACGGGTGGTAAGTAAAAGTTGGAGGAACGGTCGACGACGGCGCCTCGTGAGCCGATGCAGACTGAGAGGCAGCGGCTGCCATCGCAGCCGGAACTTGAGCCGGCGGAGCAACTGCCGGGATTGCTACTGGCGCTGCCGCAGAAACTGGCTCGGGCTCTGGTTTGGCTTTTCGGACTGCTTGCGGCTTGCTCTGGGGTTCGACTTCGGGAGCGGGTGCTTCGGCCAGGAAACCGTCTCCCAGGGAGGCTTCGAGGTCGGAAACGAAACTATCCAGCTTACCAACCGGCTGATGTGCACTGGTCGCAGCAGCAGGTTCGGCTGCCTGCGGTTCAGGCTCAGGTGCTGGTGCAGTCTCGTGGGTGGTAGTTTGCGGCAGGAACCCTTCTCCGAGGGAAGACTCCAGGTCGCTGACAAAACTATCCAACACCCCGGATGTCGGCTCGGGAACTGCGGAAGTTTCCTCTTCGGGCGTGGAAGGTATGTCGGCAGCAGAAATCTCTTCGATCGTTTCGGCTTCCGCGGGTGCAGGCTGGCCGCCACTCCCTTCAATCTCCTCATGGAGAGCCATCAATAACGAAGAATCTGGATTCAACTGTTTCAGCTTGGCAAGTCCGGCACGGGCTTCGTCGAGCATCCCGTTCGACAGGTAGAAGCGAACCTCTTCGACTGCTTCGTTGATCGCATCCGGGTTGGCAGGCTTCTCAGCCTTGCTTGCCCCGGTAGTTTCGGCGGTCTCTGCAGGGATGCCGGCCGGCTCGTCTGAAACTGTATCTTCCCACTCCGCCGAGATGTCGATTTCCTTTTCCTGGGCGGGGTTGGAATGGATTTCAAATTCTGCCGCTTCCTGCGTTTCTGACGCAGGCGAGAATGCCGCGGGAGCATGGAAGTGTACGTCGGCTCCGGCCACAGCGACTTCTGTTTCTGCCGGATATGCGTTCACATCTGGCGCTTCAGAGACAGCATCTGCGGTTGCAGCCTCGGGAATCGCGACCTTCGGCTCGGCGTGTGCTGCGGCTCGCAGGCCGGGTTCCGGCGCAACGATGCAACCGCGTTCCTCGTACTTGGCCGCGAGTTCGCCATAACGGGTCGCTTCTTCCGGATGCCCCGCGTCGTGGTAGATACTTTCCAAAGTGCGGCAGCATACGGCAGCCTCGGTGAATCGGGCTGCCCGGGTGTGCAGAGCAGCCAGGCGCTGGTTGACACGCAGGTCGCGAGGCGCCTGAGGCAATGCGGAGAGCAGCGGCCCGAGTGCCTTGGCCGGCATGTTGTAGGAAACGAAGAGTTCGGCATCGGTCAGAGCGGCACGAACAAAAAGTGCTGTTTCGTCGGAGTATCGTTGATCGATAAACGGCGCGGTAGCCTCAAGTTCGTCCACCATGACGGCGCCTTCTTCCGGCGTGATCAGATGTGAACTGGAGGGAGTCCCAAGTCTCCCAATGACTTGCTGGTAGTTGCGCGCATGCAACTGATTTTCGGGCTCGAGTTGCGTGAGCTTGAGGTAATAGTCGCGGGACTTTTCCAGTTCTCCCGCTTGCACATAGCCGTGGGCGAGCAGCTCATAGATTTCGGCAAGATGGGAACTGTCGCCGGCCTTATTCAGCAGGTCGAGCAGCATTTCGAGGGCGCCCGTGTTCTCCCGCACATGGCCAATCACCGAATGCAGGTTTTCCAGGATTTTGCCCGAGTCGGCCGCCAGCAGCCGATCGCTATGCTGCTGATACACCTGTAAAGCATCTTCGAACTGTCCAGCCGCAATCAGGGCATCCGCATACGATAAGATTGCGCCAATGTCATTGTGAACGGAAAGCAACTTCGCCGCCAGCGTTCCCGCCTCGGGCAAACGCCCGGTCTGGAGATAGGCTTGCAGGAGAGTGCGCAACCCGTCAGGATGGCTGTCGAGATCCGCCACTTTCTCCAGACACTGCACTGCCGCGGCCATGTCGCCCGCGTCGAATGCATTACGGCCGCGCATCAGCAAAGCGTAACCGTTGCCGGGATCGAGCGTGATCATGCGCTGCAGAATTTCTTCCGCCGCGCCCAGTTGCCCCTTCACCCGCAGAGTCTCGGCAGCCGCAGAGAAGATCTGCCAGGCTTCGGTCTTCTTCCCTAAGCGGACATACACTTCCGCCAGCCGGGTTCGCATGGCCACATTCTCCGGGATCCATTTCCAGAGTCTTCTGGAAGATGCGAACTGCCTGCTCCAGTTCGACCGTCACGCAGGAATTCTTCCGCAACCTGCAGATACTGAGCGCGCGCGTCGTTGAACAAGACCCTGTTGGGTATAAAGCTCGGCCAGACGAAGCACGCCTTCGAGCGAAGACTTCAGCTTGCTCAGCTTCTTGTACATGGCAATCGCTTTGACCGTGAAGCCCTGCGAGGCGTAAGCGTCGCCCACGCTCTTGAAGCATTCCACGGCTTTTTCGCTGTTGCCGAGACGCGAGTAGAGGTCTCCGACAGTATTCATCACCGTCAGATCCTTGGGGTCGGCTTTGAGGACTTTTTCGTACTCAGTGATGGCGTTTGGCAACTTGCCCTGTTGGACAAACTTCTCCGCGGCACTGAGAACCTTTTGCTTGTTGAAGCCAAAACCAAACGCCATAAGATTACGGACTCCAGCTCCGGTTCGTCTCTCGTTCAGAGAATCTTCTTTCTACGGAACGAGAGTTCGTGGCCAAGTTGACCATTCCATCGGCGTCAAGCCAGTATCGGGAGATGGTCTTTCAGACAAGCGTAATTGTACGGCTGGGTACTCAAAATCGTATGGTTACTAAGGGTTACCAAAAGGGAGTGTACGAATGGGTTACCAGCGGAACCAAGCCCGGACAGGCCGAATCCCGATTACGCTGGGCTCTTCCGTCACTCCAGCGTGACGTATATCCGCTCGAATCAACTCGCCTGTTGACGACAGTCATCTCACCTAAAGCCACGGATTTCATTGGGCTGCCCCTGACACCTCGCGTACCATGGCTGCGAACGAACTGAGACAACGATGAAACGCACCATGGCGTAGTCACCTGGGGCACCTCCTCATTGCGACACTAGGGGTGCCATGGCTGACCATCATGGCAGGCGGCTTTGCGTACGGTGTCTTTAGCCCTTTTCTTGCCTCCGTTAACACGCCCCGGCAGTTCCTTTCCGACCACTTGAGTATTTCTGGTTGTCGTCGCGGGAGCACTGCTTGCGTACATGGTAAGTGGTCACCTTCACGAGCAGGTCTGCCCGGTGGGTCTGGATTCCGGTCAGCTTTAGCTTTTCGTTCTCCGTGTCACAGACTGGCGGAGCGATCTGGTAGTGCCCTTGTTGGGTCAGGATCCGTTATCGAGCATTTCTTCACGGCATAACCGTTCTCACCAGAACTGGGCGAAGGAGGGTTTGCTTCAAGGTGCTTCGACTAGGCTTTATGTGACACAGGTGTTCGTCGGCGCGCTGGCCTATTCGGCTGGGGCCGCGATTCATCGCGTCATTCAACACTGGCGTCCTCCCAAAGACGCACATTCGACGCCGGTCGGAACCATGCCCGGTCAACTTCAGATCGTGACCACTCCCTTCGCGGCGTTCTTCGCTCTGGCTTTTACAGGTAGCGTTCTTGGCCGTCGGTTTCATGAAGAGGTAGCAGTGCAACCCTCTTCGTGGACATTGCTGAGTTTTGGATTCCTTCCAACTTGGCTGGTGGTGATACTCAACATCGCGATGTGGGGCTGTATCTGTGTCATAGGGATTGGATTTGCCCGTGCTCCATTTCGAAAGGACGAGAAGGCCCTGTTCGTTGCACTTGTCGGAAGCTACATGCTCTTTCCGGTCGCTGCGTTACTCCCAAGAACCAGTGGATTTATCCATATCGCGCAGACGATGCTCAGTCTGACGGCATTTCTCGCAGCACTCGCAATCCTCTTGTCGCTCGGGAAAGAACACTTTGGTTCGCTCCCACCTGAAAACGGTTAGGAGTTACGTCAGCGCAAAGGGTAGCTCCACTGCGCGGTACCTGTTGATAAAACCCCTACTAGACCAGCAACCCTCGGATAGCATGATCTTCCCTAAGCGCGGCATACCGCCGTCATCAGGAAGAACAACATCACCAGCAACAACGGCCTTGGCAGCCGCCGTATGACCTTCCACACGACGATGCTCATCGACGCGATCCTCCGCGCAGGGGAGTCCGCGAATGAGTCGGTTCGCCCATGCCCGCACAAGACTCCGGGCTTGGCACGCTGCTGACTTTCCGTGTAGGGTGGCTACGGCGAATTTTACGGCGAGAGCCCCAAGAGAAGAGAACTTCCCTTTTGTAGCCCGCGTCCTATGACCTGGATCCGCACCATCCCGCCCTCCGAAGCCGACGCAAAACTGCGCCGGGCCATGGAAGATCAGAAAAGCCTCTACCCCAAGGAATACGCCACGCCGGTCCATCCAGTCGAAGGCGGAGGCTCCGAGATCGTCGCCTCTCACAGCCTCATTCCCGACGCCCTCCACCACGCCTTCGCCACTTTCGGCGTCCTCATGTCGCCCGACCTTCCGCTTGACCGCCGCCAGCACGAACTCATTACGACTATGGTCTCGGTCACCAACCGTTGCGTGTATTGAATCGACTCCCACGCAGAGTTTCTGCGTCGCGTGACCTTGGATGAAAAGTTAGTCGAAGCCCTGAAGAAGGACTACGCCACCGCTCCCATAACCCAGCAGGAGCGCGTCATGCTCGACTACGTGGTCAAGCTTACGAAAGATGCCACCAAAATCTGGAAAGACGACCACGACCGGCTTCGATCCGAGGGATTCGACGATAAGGCAATCCTGCAGATCACGCTGATCGCTTCCTGGTTCAACTACATCAATCGCGTAGCCGATGCCCTGGGTGTGGGAAGGGAATAGTTTTCCTTAAGTCTGGCGGTCTGGCCCACACAACATTAGTTAGCTGCCGCTACCGCTCAGGATCAACTGCTGCGGGCTGGCGGGGGCATCATCGGTGACCCCGATCACCCCGGGGTCGGAGCCTCCCACGCTGGGCGTGAACGTCACCACAATGGCGCAGGAGTCCCCCGGGTTCAGGCTGGAAGGACAGTTATTGGTTTGCGCGTAGTCCGGATTGATGGGGATGAATGTTGTGAGGTTCATCAGGCCGGTACCCACATTGGTCAGCGTGACCGTCTGCGGAGCGCTGGCCGTACCCACGGGCTGAGCCCCAAAATTCAGGCTCGCAGGGGATAACGCAACCGCTGGGACAATTCCATTTCCGCAGATCGACAGCACCTGCGGGCTGTCGGGCGCGTCACTCGCAATGGTGATCGTGCCATCCTCAGGATTGTCCTGGCTCGGCGTAAATGTGATAGCGAGCGTGCAAGAGCCTGCCGGCGGGACAGAAGGAACACAGTCATCGCTCTCCGCAAAGTCGGGATTGCTGGAAACAATACTGCTGATGTTTAACGCAACCGAAGCAAGATTGGTCAGCGTCAGGTTCTGCGGCGGACTGGTTGTGCCCACTTCCTGGGTAGGGAAGCTTAGACTGCTGGGCGATAAAGAGACTGCGGAAGTCACTCCAGCCCCGCTCAATGGAACGATTTGCGGACTATCGGGGGCGCTGTCCTTCAGCGTCACCGACCCGTTGTCGGCCCCGAGCACGCCCGGTGCAAAGGTTACATAGATCGAGCAACTTCCTCCCACTGGCAAACTGGTGCCGCAATCGTTCGTTTGTTGATAATCTCCGCCCGCTGCGATGCTCATCAGGATCAGCGCCGCGCTGCCCGTATTTGTGACTGCAATCTTCTGTTGAGGGCTGGTGGTGAAAATGTCCTGGTTGGCAAAACTCAGGTTGCCCGGCGCCAGCGAAACCGCGGGAGCTACTCCATTCCCACTCAGGCTGACTGTTTGCGGGCTGTCCGGCGCGTTGTCGGTCAGAATCACCTGACCTTGCCGGAGTCCGAGCGACATGGGTGCGAACGTCACGCTAATCGTGCAGTTTCCACCGGCAGGGACACTGGTTCCGCAATCGTTCGTTTGCGAGTAGTCTCCGCTAGTCACGATACTGGAAATGGTCAGGACCTGGTTTCCGTTGTTGGTCAGCGCCACCGGCACGACCGAGCTGGTGGTGCCCAGTTCCTGATCGGGAAAGTCGATGTTGGCCGGGTTCAGGGAAACTTCCGCCGCATTCCCCGTTCCCTGTAAAGAAATATTTTGAGGATTGTTCCCAGCGTTGTCGGTGATGGTGACGGATGCCGTTCGTGGTCCAGGCAGGGTAGGTGTGAATACCGTCTGGATGGCGCAGCTAGCGCCGGGCAGCACCGTGCTGCCACAATTGTTGGTCTCGGAAAAATCCGTGGAATTTGTTCCGTTGATGGCGATACTGGAGATCAAGAGTGATCCCACGCCTGTATTTTTCAGCGTAACCTTGCGCGGCGGACTGGATTGCCCAACACTGCGGGGCGGGAAGGTCAGCGCAACGGGCTTAAGAGCAACGGCCGGCAGTACACCCTTTCCCGAAAGACTCACTGCCTGCGGACTGCCCAGGGCATTGTCCTTGATCGTCAACGTAGCGGTTCGGGCACCGGCTTTCCCCGGGTCGAAGGTGACGTTGACCTGGCATCCTGTGCCGGGTTGCAGCGAAGGTGGACAATTATTCGTCTGGGAAAAATCAACGGCATTCTTTCCGGTGAACGTGATCTGAGTGATGTTGACCGCGACCTGCCCAGAGTTGGTCACGCTGACTGGATCAGCAACGCTGTTCGTGGCTACGGTTTCATTCCCAAACGACAGCGAACTCGGCGAAAGTGTAAGCGAGCCTACCGATTTTGTCTTGCCGGTCAACGCCACGTTCTGCGGGCTGCCCGGAGCGTTATCCGTGATGCTCACGAACGCGCTCCGTACGCCACCCGTGGATGGCGTGAAAGTTACGAGGATGGTACAGCTCCCGCCTGCCGGTACTGAGCTTCCACAGTTGTTGGTCTGGGAGTAATCTGCCGCGGCAGTTCCAGCCAGTCCGATGCTGGTGAGATTCAGCACGCTGCTGCCGGAGTTCTGAAGAATCACTGCTTTCGGCTTGCTGGCTTTGCCAACTGCTTGTGGACCCAGGCTCACGCAGGGCTGAGGCAGGAACACCGTGGGCAGGGAGGATTGGTTGCCCAGGAGCCCGAATACATCGAGCTCATTTTGAGTTCCTACGTAGACTTTGCCGTTCGCAATGGTCGGTGTCTGAAACTTGTTGCCGCATCCTCCCTGGTCTCTCTGAGGGATTTGCGCGCTGCTGTAGAGCATGAGGGAAACATTGGTGGCGTCGTAGGCATACAGGACTGCCGGCAGAACGCCGGGTTGTGCGAACGGCTGGTCCTGACGGGCCACTGCCCAGACGATCCCGTTCGAGTTCGTGTCTGCCGAAACCGACGGCGTGCTTCCTACCGGGAAGACATTGGAGCTTTGAGCTAGCGGCGATGACGAGATTAGTCCGTTGGTCACACTGTACATTTTCAGGGCATCCCCGGCTTGGTCCTCGGCGGCAATGCCTGCCGAATAGAGATAGCCGGAATCAGGACTCTGCCAGTAGGCTGGGCTGCTCCAGTAGCCGGCAGTGGCGCCCGCCACGGTTTCCACATTCTGATCCAGTTGCGAGTTGTATTCTCCCAGGGAGTCCCGGTTCAGAAGGTAAATCGGTGTAGCCGCCTGAGAACCAAAGAGATCGCATGGGGATCCACCCTTGCCCGCAATCACCACTTCATTGGGTACGTTCCCAGATTGTGCGGGCAAAATGAGCGGCCCGGCAGCACCCAGGTCAAGATCGTTACCTTTTCGGCAGACCTGGTCGAAAGGCGTGAAGTAGTCAAGAACGTTCAAATTCGAGCTCAGCTTCAGCAATGTGTCGCCGTAATCAACCCCGCCAAGATTAGCGTCAAACAGCGCGTCGCCAATAGCAGCGTAGACATTGCCCTGATCGTCGGCTGCCAGGCCGTTGCCACTTTGCCAGACCCCACCGAGCACAGCGTTCGGCGTGGGGTTGAAGACCGCTGCCTGCGCCAGAGTCTGCGCGTTATATGCCATCACCCAGCCATGCGCCGATCCAGCCCAACCGATATAGATGTTGCCATTCAGCAGCAGCAGTCCGGCACGTTGAATGTCGTGAAAAGGATCGAACGGCACCACCCCATTCTTGCTGCCGGCGCCAACACCTGGCACAGCAGCCTGAATGGTCACCGGGCCTCCGAACTTCTCGGCCCCGGTGGTGATGTCGATTGCATGCAACCGCTGAAAAGTTACGCCATTCTCCAGGGTGCGAGCGACAAGATAAAGCGTGTTGCTGCCGCTATCGATGACGGGAGTTCCAGTAATCCCATAGACGGGATAAATGTTGCAGGTCAAGTCTCCCTGGCTGCCTTCTTTCTGGCAGGGCACCGGGGTTATTCCCTGGGCCGGATTGACAAAGCTTACCTGCCACAGGGGAGTGCTCAACAATCCATCTGCGTCAAAGGCGTATAACGTGTCGTTCTCGGTCGCGACATAGACCACGTTGTAAGTCCCCTGATTCGGAATGATGACGTTGGGTACGTACAGAGGCTGGGCATAGATTTGTCCATCGACGGAGTAGGAAAACACTTTCCCGAAGGAACTGGAGATGACATTTTGCGGTGTGAGTGTGATTTCAGAGAGGTTCTGTCCCGTGCGGGCATTGTCATTGTGCTGCGTAAGCACGCCGGCGAAGCCCTGGCCCCATGCCGGCGCCAACCAAATTAGGACGGAGCACACCACAGCCCCGAAATGGCTCCGAGGTCGCGGTCCACAGAGTGGCCTTGGTTTTGGGTGCCGCATGCGCAAATTGCTTGTCCACAAGCAGTAGAACGGGGTCGCACGAGCGAGGCTAAAATGGGGGGAAGGATTGCGCCTCGGTGCACGCCAATCTTGGACTGCAGCAAGCCAACTGTCAAGTCAAACCTGTGGTGCGGTTTGGCGCGCCGGTCCAGAAGAACGAGTCCGCGAAGTAAGAGACCGTGATTGCATTACCACTCCACCCAGAACAATAAGGCGCTAACATCGTTACGTGGAACGCCGTTCGCTTGTCGGGTACATCGACGATTTTCTGCAAAAGGGGCAGGAGACTGCGTACGTGCAGCGCCGCGGATATCGCACCGTGCGCTGGTCGTACCGGCAGGTGGCGGAAGCCGCTTTCCAGTTTGCCCGCGAGCTGGAAGCACGAGGGATCGCAAAAGGCGAGCGCATGCTGATCTGGGGACCAAACTCAGCCGAGTGGGTCGTGGCGTTCCTCGGGTGCGCGTTGTGCGGGGTTGTGGCCGTTCCCATAGACGATATGGCTTCCCCCGATTTCGCATTGCGCGTGCATCGGAACGTCGATGCCAAATTGCTGGTATGTTCACGAGAGCGTGCGCACACGACAACCCCATTCTTGATTTTGGAGGATTTACCCGAGGCACTGGCGGCGCGCTCATCAGCACCCTATCCTCCCGCCGACCTCGGACCGTCAGATCCGCTGGAGATCGTCTTCACCTCCGGCACCACCGCCGATCCCAAGGGAGTGGTCATTACGCATGGCAACGTCCTCGCGAATATCGCGCCGCTCGAATTGGAGATTCGAAAATATCTCAAATACGAACGCTGGGTGCATCCGGTCCGCTTTTTGAATCTGCTTCCGCTCAGCCACGTCTTCGGGCAATTTCTGGGTATCTTCCTTCCGCAACTGATGGGCGGCACAGTGATATTTCAGGATGCGCTCAAGCCGTCCGAAGTCATCAGGACCATTCGCCGGGAAAATGTTTCAGTGTTGGTGGCGGTGCCACGCGTGCTCCAATCCCTCAAGGAGAAGATCGAACGCGATCTCGAAAGCGATGGCCGTCGCGAACAGTTCCAGCAACGGTTTCGGACTTCGGAAGGCAAACACTTTCTGCACCGCTGGTGGATTTTCCGTCGCATCCATCGCCAGTTCGGATGGAAATTCTGGGCCTTCATCTCGGGCGGCGCTGCCCTCGACCGGGGCACCGAAGACTTCTGGGGACGCCTGGGATACGCCGCCATTCAAGGCTACGGCCTCACCGAAACCACGTCGCTGATCAGCGTCAACCATCCGTTTCGGTTGGGCAAAGGTTCGATCGGGAAAGTGCTCGCGGGACGCGAAGTCAAGCTGGCCCCCGATGGAGAAATCCTGGTGCGCGGAGGTGGAGTCGCCGCAGGCTACTCGAGTGGAAGGGACCTTCAGCCCGTTGCCAGCGAAGATGGCTGGTATCGCACCGGCGATGTCGGCGAACTTGATGCTCAGGGGAATCTCTACTTCAAGGGGCGGAAGAAAGAAGTCATCGTCACTCCCGCGGGAATGAACATCTATCCCGAGGACCTGGAAGCCGCTCTGCGCCGCCAGCCCGAAGTGAAGGATGTCGTCGTGATCGCACTGCCACGAGATGGAAACGCCGAGCCTTGCGCGGCCATCATCCTGCGAGACACCGGCGCCAATCCCGAACCCGTCGTGAAGCGAGCGAATAATTCCCTGGCCGAGTACCAGCGGATGAACCACTGGGTGGTATGGCCAGAGGAAGACTTTCCGCGCACGTCAACGCAGAAGCCGCTCAGAAACGTCATTCAGCAAGCGATGCAAGCGCAGATGGCGCAGAAGCCGTCCAGTCCCATGCCTTCGAGTGCTCTCGGAGAATTGATTGAGAAAATCACCGGCCGCCCTCGGCCACCGCTTTCCCCAGACGCCCATCTCGAGTCCGAGTTGAATCTGAGTTCGCTCGACCGCGTAGAATTGCTGAGCACACTTGAAGACCGCTACCAGATCGATCTCAGCGAGACCCGCTTTGCAGCCGTGAACACGGTCGGTGAACTGGAGCGCATGCTGCAGGGTAAACTTCCGCCGCGAACGCCTTACCACTATCCGCGTTGGGCGCAGCGCTGGCCGATCACCTGGGTTCGTTTGCTCGTGCACTACCTGCTGTTGCGTCCGGCGGTATTCCTTTTGGGGTGGCCTCGCGTTGAGGGTCGAGAGAATCTCCACGGAATGCGCCGGCCGGTTCTCGTGATCTGCAATCACATCGGCGACGTTGATCCAGGATTTGTGTTGACGGCTCTCCCGGCCCGGTTCCGTCATAGACTGGCAATTGCGACTGGAGGCGAGGCGCTCGAGATATTGCGGACTCCTCCTGTGACACGCGGCTTTCTGGGCAAGGCCTATGACCGCGTGAAGTGGGCTTCAGGAGTGTCGTTGCTCAATCTCTTCCCCCTGCCGCGCGAAGCAGGATTTCGTGAGAGCTTCGCCTACGCCGGGGAATCCGTAGATCGCGGCTACAGCGTGCTGGTATTTCCTGAAGGCCGTCACACCACCGATGGCAAGATGCTCCCGTTCCAGGCCGGTATCGGCCTGTTGGCGAACAACCTCAATATTCCTATCGTGCCCATGCGCATTGACGGTCTGTTCGAGCTGAAGCAGGCGGGGAAGAAATTTGCGCGGCCAGGTCAAGTGAATATAAAGGTTGGACCCGTGATTCAATTCGCGCCAGTGAGCGATCCCGAGTGGATTGCGCGAGAACTCCAAAAGAAGGTTGAACAGTTGTGAGCCGCGGTTGAAGAGACAAAGTCGAGATCGTTGCCATCGGCACTCGCCAACCTGAGGTGGTTGTACGGAACATCAGCTTCGTTATAATTTGTAGCTATGAAGGCCAAAGGATCCGTTATCGGTACAGTTTTGTTCACTCTTATGCTCTTGTCGCGGTTCAGTGTCGCTGAGACCATCGTTGAGATGAAAGACGCCCAAGGCAAGAGTGTAGGCACGATCAGTCTGTGGCAAGGCGGGATCGGCGTAAAAAGTGAAGGCGTTGGGCTTCAACTCAATCTGCATGACCTGCCTCCGGGCACACACGCCATCCACGTTCATCAGAACGCCAAGTGCGATGGCCCGGACTTCAAGTCCGCAGGGCCGCACTTCAATCCAGATTCCAAAAAGCATGGCTTGCAGAATCCCGACGGGCACCACGCCGGTGACATGATGAATTTCAGCGTCACGGAAGAAGGCAAAGCTAAACTGAAGTTGGTTGACGACGACGTAAGGCTGGGCGACGGAAGCGACAGCCACTCACTTTTCAGCAACGGCGGCACGGCGATCGTCATTCACGCCGGCGCGGACGATATGAAGACAGATCCGTCGGGGAATTCGGGTGATCGCATCGCCTGCGGCGTGATTACGAAGTAGATTTGGGTTTTCTTCAAGGTGTGGGCGGGTTCGCAACGGGCGTGGACGCCCGCGCCTACATCGGCGATTTTCCGTGGTACAGGGATTCCATCGCCTGGTAAACCTTCGCGGACAGGGTTTCCATCTCGCGCAGCGAATATCCCGCGGTTGAGATCGGCTCGCCCACTCGCATCTCCAGCGGACGGCACTTGATGTGATAGGTGTTCATGGGCAGAAGCTCGTAGGTTCCAACCAGCGCGATGGGCACGATATCCACCTGCGCTTTGATCGCCAGGTAAAATGCACCCGGCATGAACGGTTTGATTTCGCCATCGGGGGTGCGTCCGCCTTCAGGAAAAATTACCAGCGGCGTGCCGCCCATCAAACTCTTCACCGCGGAGCGGATATGCGCGATTGAGTGTGTGGGCTTCTGCTGATCGATACAAACCTGCCCCGACCGCCTCAAATGCCATCCCACGATTGGATACGACAGCAACTCCTTCTTGAACAGAATGCGGAATTGGAAGGGCAAACCAACGTAAAGCACCGGGATGTCGAGCGCTGATGCGTGAGTGACGGCATAAACATGCGGCTTCGAAGTGTCGATCCTGTCGAGGCCGGTTACCGTTATCGGCGAGAGAATGGTCTTCATGATCAGCCACGACCAGAAGCGCGCAAAGCCATGCAGGATGCGGCTTTTGTCGCCGTAGAGTGAAGCCGGGATGGAGACAATGCCGAGTACAACGGTGTAGAGCCAGATCAGGGGATCGAAAATAAAATAAGAACGCAATCGGCTGAGCCAGCCGTATTGTTTCCCGGGCGCAATCGCATGCGACTCGTCCTGCAACGAGAGTCTGGCGGCCGCTTCCGGCGACCGGTTCTGGGATAGAGGCACAGAGCTTTGTCCCTGCTCGCTGGCCGATGTATGAACTTCCTGCATTTAAACCCTTACGTGTAAGGCTCGCATGGCCTCTCCTACAATGTATATCGAACCCGTGATAACTACTACGCCCTGCGGGCCGGCGAGCGAACGGGCTCTATCGAGCGCGGCGGCGACGTCTGCGGCATCTTCGATTTCGGTCGAGGTGCGCGCGGCCGCCTCGCGAATCTCGTCCGGAGTCGCCGAGCGAGGATTGTCGGCTTGGGTAACGATTACCCGCTCAGCCAGGGGGAACAGGATCTCGGCGATCTCGCCAATGGCTTTGTCGCGCATTGCTCCAAACACGAATGTCAGCGGCCGGTCGTCATAGCGGGTGGACAAGGTGGAACGCAATGCCCAGGCTCCCGCAGGGTTGTGGGCAACATCGAATACGTATTCAGGCAGTCTGCCTTGGGCTGGTGTGACTTGGAAACGCCCGGGCCAGCGGGTTTCTCGAATGCCCTGCTCGACGGCTTCCGGTGTGATCGCGAATCCCTGGTGGCTGAGAACTTCTGCCGTCGCAATCGCCAGCGCGATGTTCCGGAGTTGATGGCGGCCGACCAGTGGGGTTTCGATCAGAATCTGTGCCCCCATGAGTTGTAGCGGGTAACGCGAGAGCGTCTCGCGGTCTTTCTGAGTGGCGAAATAATCCGCGCTAGCTGGTGACACTGGCGGCACGTAAGGCACCGCGCTTACTGCTTGTGCTCCCAGTTCCAGAATCCTGTTTCCAATCACGTCATTCGCCTGCGGAAGTTGCGGCAGGGTTACGACGACCCCGCCGGGCCGGATGATTCCAGCTTTTTCGCGCGCGATTTCGGTCACCGTGTTACCGAGAAACTTTTGGTGGTCGAGTGAAATGTCTGTAATTACACTTACCCGCGGCTCGATAACGTTGGTTGCGTCCAGTCGACCGCCCATACCCACTTCCAACACCGCAATTTCGACTTTGTTTTGCGCGAAGTATTCAAATGCGATGGCGGTCAGCATCTCGAAGAAACTGGGATGCCATGGCAGTTCGCCTTCCTCGACCAGTCGCTCCGCGCTCCGATCAACCATTTCGTGGAGCAAGGCAAAATCCTGGTCGCTGATTTCGGCGCCGTTGATGCGAATCCGTTCATTGATACGCACCAGGTGCGGCGAAGTGTACAGTCCAGTGCGTGCACCGGAGGCTCGCAGGATAGAGGCCAGGGTGGCTGCAGTCGAGCCCTTGCCGTTGGTTCCGGCGATCAGGACGCCCGGAAACCGCTGCTCGGGATGGTTCAAAGCTCCGAGCAGCACGCGCATATGCGCCAGATCGAACTTGCGCGACGGTGTGTCCGCCAGTTCGTGGCCCAGTGCGTACATGCGCGCAACTGCGGTTTCGTAGGACAAGGGCAAGCTATCAGCCTTCAGCTATCAGATTATCAGTTTGCAGGTGGCGTCTCGGAGTTTGCCATACTCCAGCAGTCAACGTGGAAAGATGCGGCCCGAATGGGGTAGGAGGCTAGTTGGCCGAGAGCTGACGGCTGAGAGCCGCTACGCGGCCGCCATGAATTCGAGCGCCCGCCCGATATACGGCTTTAACTGCTTGCGGGGTACAACTGCGTCCAGCATGCCATGCTCGAGCAGAAACTCACTGCGTTGAAAACCCAGAGGCAGTTTCTGGCGAATGGTCTGTTCGATTACGCGTGGGCCGGCGAATCCGATCAGCGCGCCGGGTTCCGCGATGTTCAGATCGCCCAGCATGGCGAACGAAGCGGTTACGCCCCCGGTGGTGGGGTCCGTCAACACCGAGATGTACGGCACGCGGGCCTCGTCCATGCGGGCCAGCGCGGCTGAG
This sequence comes from uncultured Acidobacteriota bacterium, assembly GCA_963788605.1. Classification (GTDB taxonomy): domain Bacteria; phylum Acidobacteriota; class Terriglobia; order Terriglobales; family Acidobacteriaceae; genus JABDBE01. The sequence continues at coordinate 394,314 of CAWBHD010000010.1, forward strand.
ATCTTCGCCAGTTGCATCAGGCTGACGACGCCTTCCATCATGCGCGCCCCCCCTGAAGCCGAGACAATGATGAGCGGAGCCTTGGTCTCGGTCGAGTGCTCGATGGCCCGTGTAATCATTTCGCCTACCACCGCGCCCATGCTTCCGCCGATGAACGAGTACTCCATGGCGCTCACAATCACCGGGCGCCCGTTCAGCCTGCCGCGCGCGTTGATGACCGCATCTTTCAATCCGGTGTCGGCCTGTGCCTGCTCCAGTCGCGATGAATAGGTTTTCAGGTCGGCAAATTTCAACGGGTCGGTTGAGACCAGGTCGGCATCGAAAACTTCGTACTGGTTGTCGTCCAGGAGTTGTGCCAGGCGAGTGCGAGCATCGATGCGAAAGTGTCTGTCACATTTTGGGCAAACGTTCAGGTTCTCTTCCAGGTCCTTTTTCCAGATGATCTGCCGGCAGTGGTCACACTTGACCCAGAGCCCCTCGGTGCGGACCTTTTTCTCCCCCGTCGTGTCCAATTCGCCGGATTGTCGTTTGAACCAGGTCATGGAAATTTTGCAATTGAGTAATTTTGTAATTGAGTAATTGGAACCCCTAGTCCTTCAATTGCTCAATTACAAAATTACTCAATTACCCAATCAGTACTCGATTCCTCTCTGTGCCAGCACGCCCTTCTGATAGGCGTGCTTTATCTCCCGCATTTCGGTAACGGTGTCGGCTAGTTCGACAATTGCCGGATGCGCGTTCCTGCCGGTCAAGATAACATGAACCATCTCTGGCCGCTTCTTCAGGCTCTCCGCTACTTTCGCGGGATCGAGCATGCCGTAACTGATGGCGTAATTGATCTCGTCAAGCACAACCAAATCCCATGCGCCCGAGAGAATCGCCTGTTCGGCTTCCGCCCAGGCTGCTTCCACCATTTTTACGTCTTCAGGGTCCGGCTTTTCGCTGCCTACTTTTACAAAACCGCGGCCCATTTGCTTCATGATGAACTTGTCGCCGAATGCCTGCACGGCATCCAGTTCGCCGTAGTGCCAGGAGCCCTTGAGGAACTGCAGCATTAGCACCTTCATGCCTTGGCCCACTGCCCTCAGAGCCGTCCCCATGGCGGCCGTGGTCTTGCCCTTTCCCGGGCCGGTGTTCACGATGATCAGACCGCGGCGAATATCCTGCATACTGGGGAATTATTGATTGTACCTGTTTGGGAGGTTTGGCGGGGGCAGGAAGAGGAGCATCGTCAGCCACCTGATTCTGAAGCTGTTCTGCGATTTTGCCTGGCCGGCGCGGGCGGGCGCCCGCGCCGGCATTGGGTTTACGGCATTTTCACTACTTGGCGATACTCCACTCTCCCATCAATGCTGGAAGGAGCTTCTTCTCCGATCAACTTCGCCGTGATTCGCAGCGCTTCTATTTCCTGTTTGATTCGTAATATCTCCTGCTCTTTTTGCCGGAGCACTTCAAGGGGATTCTTCATGGGGGACTCCTTCTCAACTATCAAAATCAGCTATTAATCAGGCACCGACTGTAAATTGCCCGGCGGCCAGGAGAAACGTCACGAAAGTACACGGCTGATTTCGTGAGCTTCTTCAATGCCCCAGGTGGTACGGATGCCCCTTCAAAATAGTGAGCGCGCGGTAGAGTTGTTCCAGCAATACCACTCTCGCCAACTCGTGCGCAAGTGTCATTTTTCCCAGTGAGAGTAACAAGTTCGCTTCCTGGCGGGTTTCAGCGGAGAATCCATTCGCAGGCCCTACCGCAAAGAGCAATGGTAACGGGTTGCGATCCTGATGATTTCTGAGGAATTCAGCGAACTCCTCCGAGGAAAACTGCTTTCCACGACTGTCGAGCAGCACCAGGGTGTCGCGTTCACGCCGCTTCAGCAGTGCGGCTTCGTCCTTAAACGCGATCCCTTCGGTCTCGTAGTAGCGGGCCAGGCGTTTCAGATACTCGTTGCTTAGCGACTGGATGGCGGGTTCTTTCGTCTTACCGATCCACGCGACCCTGATCTTCACGGAGGTTCCTCTAACCAAACCTGGCCACGGATCCAGCCGGATCGACACGGATTGTTTCTTAAGTAATCCGTGAAATCCGTGGCTGATCTTTGCTAGGCGCGTTTCTTGGCGATCGTCCGCGCCGGCTTGCGCTTCGCCCGGGCTGCGCGAACCGTCAATTCCGACGGTTCCAGGCGCTTGGCGGACTTCCACAGGTGTTCGAGATCGTAGAACTTGCGCGCCTTTTCGGAGAAAACGTGGACCACGAAATCGATGTAGTCCAGCAGGACCCATTCCGCCTGCTTGTAGCCTTCGATGTGCGTCGAGCGCAGCCCGGCCCTTTCCAGCCGTTCCTCGACTTCGTCGGAAATCGCCTGGACTTGGCGAGGGTTGCTTCCGCTGCATACCACGAAATAGTCGGTAAATGCACCTGATTCCTGGTCCAGCTCCAGGATCGTAATTCTTTCCGCCTGCTTTTCTTCGCAAGCGGCAATGGCTTCAGAGACCTGTCGTTTCAAATCATTCTTTTTCATGCGGTCATGGGTGGTTGGGTCGGTGGTCGTTAGTCTCTTCATTCTAACTGACAGTCGCCACTCGGGCGACTTCAAGCTGGTCTGCCCTGGCGGCTTCGATAGAGGCCCATCTTCTTGATGTATTCGGCGACCTCGGCGTCCACAAACTTGGTCAGAGACCGCTTGCCCGCGACTGCGTCCCGGATCGCAGTCGCCGAGACGTTTTGATGCACGTTTTCCAGTAGATGTACCGTCGCTCCGCTCAAAACCAGGTCACCCTTAGCCGGTTGTTTGGCGAATGGTTTGGTCACCGCTGATTTCGGACGTAGCCCCTCTGGCAGGGCGTTGGCTACATCGGCCAGGGAATATCCCGGACGGCTGGCCACGATGAATTCACACTCGTGGAAAAGCGCGGTCGGCTGGTGCCAGCTCGCAATATCTTTGAACGCATCGATTCCAATCAGAAAGAAAAGGCGATCGCTCTTCCGGAGTGTCTGTTTCAGGCGGCGCACCGTATCGATGGTAAAGTTCGTGCCGGATGTGGCGTCCCCAGCATGACCCTTCTTGCCGGCCGGCGCTCTCTCGGGTGCCTCCCCCGGGGCTTCCAGCAGCGACGGGGCAAACGCTTTCTCGTTCATGGTCGCCAAAACCACCATGGCGTAGCGATGGAAGTAGGAGGCTATGGGCTGCTGCTTGTGCGGCGGAATGTTCGCCGGAGCAAAATGGATGCAGCCCAGCTCATAGCGTTCCCGTGCGGCTCGCGCCAGTGCCATATGCCCGTGATGAATAGGATCAAAGGTTCCGCCAAAAAGTCCAATGTTCATGCGTGTCCAGTATCGAGACAACCCCGTATGGGCGTCTGCCCCCTTGTACCTTTTGATTCACCAATTCCGAGAATTTAGAGAATAGGCGAAATTCACAGGCCAGATTCGTTGTAAATTCAGGCTAACAGCTGTGGTAGTGGTTGTCCTCTTGGCCAGCGCCCACCCATCAGTGACCACCTGAACTCCCGTAACTCGCGGAGTTCCCATTTTGGAACTAAGGTTGGTCTTGCATGCGACTGAAGCTCCCCCTTCTCCGCGCACGCTACATACCCCCGGCTCGGGCTCCCATCCTCCGATACGGCGTCGCTGTCCTCAGCATTACCCTCGCCCTGATCCCGGCACTCATGCTGGCGGATGTCGTCGAAAGCCGCCTGGTCGTGTTCGCCGTCGCCATCATGGTCAGTGCCTGGTACGGCGGCTGGAAACCCGGACTGGTCGCGACTTCCTTCGCGCTCACTGTTAGCGCCTATTTTTCTCTAGCCGGTGGACATTCTCCAGCCGAGTACCGCAAGGCCATCATACATCTGACTCTCTTCGTTTTCGTCGCGCTGTTGATTTGCTCGTTCAACGCCGCGCTGCGTTCCGCTCAGGAAGGGTTGCGGCGGTCAGAAATCAACTTTCGATCGCTGGTGACCAATGCTCCATACGGGATTTGCCGGTGCGACTCGGATGGCATCGTGCTGAGCGCAAATCCGGCGTTGGTGAACATGCTGGGGTACGCTTCGCCCAATGAGTTGCTGGGTTGGAACCTGGCCAACCTGTACGCCGATACCCAGGAATGGTTCGTCGTCGCGGATCATTTCCGCTCCGCCCAGCGCTTCAATGGGTTGATCGCCGATTGGCGTCGCAAGGACCGCGTTCCCATCACGGTTCGACTTTCCGGGCGAACTATCAAAGATGAACACAACACGGTCTTCTTCGAGTTGTTCGCGGAAGACGTGACCGAGCGGCGAGCCCTGGAGCAACAGCTTCGTCAAGCCCAGAAGATGGAAGCGGTCGGCCGCCTGGCCGGCGGAATTGCCCATGACTTCAATAACCTACTGATGGTGATCTCGGGATACTGCGAATTTCTTCTGGAACGGATCGGCCCCGATCCGGCCGTGCGTGGTCCCGCCCAGGAAATTGCGAATGCCGCGAACCGGGCCACTGCGCTGACTCGCCAATTGCTGGCCTTCAGCCGCAAGCAGATGCTGACCCCCAAGGTCCTCGATCTGAACGCGGTGGTCACCGAAAACTTCAAAATGCTGACTCGCCTCATCGGGGAAGATGTCGAACTGGTCATGGTCCCGGGGAACGATCTGGCTTCTACCAAAGCCGACCCCGGCCAGATCGAGCAAGTCATCATGAATCTGGCAGTCAACGCCCGCGATGCCATGCCCCGCGGAGGCAAGCTCACGATTGAAACTGCCAACGTTTCTTTGGACGAAAGTTATGCCCGTCTCCATCCTCCGGCAGAGCCGGGCGAGTACGTGATGCTCGCCATCAGCGACACCGGGGTAGGCATGGATGCCGAAACCCAGAGCCGCATCTTCGAACCGTTCTTCAGTACCAAAGGAGCGAAGGGAACCGGACTTGGCCTCTCCATGGTCTACGGAATCGTAAAGCAAAGCGGAGGCTACATCTGGGCGTATAGCGAGCCTGGCAAGGGAACCTCTTTCAAGGTCTACCTGCCTCGAGTCAATGAGGCGGGAGAAGCGGCGATGGTGCAACCTGCGGCTGCCGCCAATGATCTTCGCCAGGGCCGAGAAACCGTTCTGCTGGTCGAAGATGAAGTTACCGTCCTGCGTCTTGCCCGCGAGTATCTGGAGCGCCAGGGATACACCGTGATCGATGCCGGTGATCCCGCGACCGCAATCCTGATTTCTAACGCTCATTCCGGCCCCATTCATCTATTACTGACTGACGTGGTCATGCCAGGAATGACCGGGCGCGAACTGGCCAACAATCTTGCCCCGCGCCGGCCCGAGATGCGAGTGCTTTACATGTCGGGCTACACCGAGAACGCGATTGGCCAGAACGGCACGCTGGATGCCGGTATCACTCTGCTCCAGAAACCTTTTACCCTGCTCACGCTGAAGGCAAAAGTGCGTGAGGTGCTCGACGCTCCACTCCCCAAGGAGGTCTCCATGTCTGCTCGTTTAGCGATGCAAAGCGAAGCCGGTCGTCCCAATGCCAAGTTGTCTCCATTCCGCGCTCAGCGTTTCAAACTCCAGTTGCCGTTGAAGTATCGCCCGATCGGGGAAGATGGCTGGCGCGTGGGAACGACCGAAAATATCAGCCGCTCAGGTTTGCTATTCCGTGCGGAAGAAGCGCTTCCGGCTAACGTGCAGCTTGAGATCAATCTGGTGCTGCCCGCGGAGATCGCGGGACTTTCGGCGGCGGAGGTAGTATGCCGTGGCGAGGTAGTCCGCAGCGTAGACGCCGAAACTCCTTCAATGAACCCCGCGCTGGCCGCCAAGATTTTGCAGTACCACTTCCAACACGGATCGCACGTGCCAGAGGCGTAGGGGGGAGAACCTCTTAGCGGGCTGCGGAAAAACTCCGCTTTGAGGTGGCGCAGCGCTTCCTGCGCGCTCGAATAAGTACAGGGTTTTAGCGCTGGAGCGACAAAGATAGGTTTTTCGCAGCCGTTAGCAGAGTCTGGGGTGTCAGCTAGGGAACGCTTCTACGAGTTCTGTGGGGAATCTCTGAGCTCTCTGCAATCACAGGCTCTTCCTGAGGCCCATCGACTGCAGATTGAAGCCGAACTTCTTCCACCTTCTCCGCCATTGCGTACTTCAATTCCTCGACGCCTTTGCCAGTCACCGCCGAGACTGGAAACATCTCCAACCCCTGTTTTTTGCAATAGCGTTTGAGCTTAGCCAGCTTGTCTTTATTTGCGACATCGATCTTGGAGGCCATCACGATGACCGGTTTCTGTTCCAGCCCCGCCCCAAAGCTCTTGAGTTCTTCACTGATAACCTCAAAATCCTTCACTGGATCCGGGCGCCCACTCGCATCCGACACGTCCACCAGATGCACCAGCAAGCGCGTGCGCTCGATGTGCCGCAGGAACTGTATGCCCAAGCCTGATCCGGTGTGCGCCCCTTCAATGAGCCCGGGAATGTCGGCTACAACGAAGCTGCGCTCTTCCTTCGCCTCACCGACCACAACCACGCCGAGGTTTGGCTGCAAAGTGGTAAACGGATAATCGGCAATCTTTGGCCGTGCCGCCGAGATTCGCGAAATCAGCGTGGACTTGCCGACATTGGGATATCCGACTAGCCCGACGTCCGCCAACAGCTTGAGTTCCAACCGGAAGACGCGTTCTTCTCCCGGCCGCCCTTCTTCATGCTCACGCGGAGCCTGGTGCGTCGACGTAGCAAAGCGAGCATTTCCTCGACCTCCGCGCCCGCCGCGGGCAATCACAACGCGTTCGTCTGCTTGCGAGAAATCGTGAACTTTGTCGCCCGTTTCGGCGTCGTAAACAATCGTACCTACTGGGACTTTCAATAAAATATCTTCGCCTTCGCGTCCCTTGCAATTGGAACCCTCGCCATGGCGTCCGCGCTGGGCTTTGTATTCAGGATTGAAACGGAAGTGCACAAGAGTGTTGTGACGCTCGCTCGACTCCATGATGATGTCGCCACCATCCCCGCCGTCGCCCCCGGACGGCCCGCCGCGCGGCACGTACTTCTCCCGCCGGAAGGCAAGACAACCGTTGCCGCCGTCCCCAGCCTTAACCCGGATTGTGGCTTCATCGATGAACATGAGTTCTTAAAGGAAGTCAAAACAGCCCGCAACAAAAAAGCCCCGGCCCGAAGGCGAGGCTGTGTAGCGCGAGCCTGTGTGGCGCGGGCGCCATCGCCCGCGTGGCCATGGCAAAACTCTAACTACGCTTCGACGGGCTCGATCATCACGAACTTGCCCATCTGACCGCGATCCTTGAACACGATCCGGCCCGTGATCTTGGCAAACAGCGTATCGTCCTTGCCCCGACCCACATTCAGCCCCGGCTTCACCCGCGTGCCCCGCTGCCGCACGATGATCGTGCCGCCGGGAACCAGTTGTCCGCCAAAAGCCTTGAATCCCAGCCGTTGCGCATTCGAGTCGCGCCCGTTTCGAGAAGTGCCTTGTCCTTTTTTATGTGCCATATGTCAGATTTCCATTCCCACTGTCATCCCGATCCCCAAGTCGAGGGACTCGGTGTTCTATTTCTTCTTCTTCGGCGCAGCCTTCTTCGCTGCTGACTTCTTAGCCACAGCCTTTTTCTTCGCTGGAGCCTTGTGAGCCTTCGCCTCGGCCTTGACCTCTCCAGTTTCTACCGGAGCAGCTTTCTTCGGCTTAGCCACCTTCTTGGGAAGCTCAGGCGCGGCGAACTTCTTTCCATCGAACGCAATGTCCGTAATCCGGACAGCCGTATACCCCTGCCGATGTCCACGCAGCTTCTTATACTGCTTCTTGCGTTTGTAATGGAAAACCAGAATCTTCTTCTCGCGGCCTTGCTCGACCAGTTCGCCGGTCACCAGTGCCGAGGACTGCGGCTTGCCAATCTGCCCATCGCCGGCCGAAACCGCGAGCACATCGCTGAACTCAATTCGCCCGTCGGTGCCGGTGCTTTGGCTCTCCACACGGATCACGTCGCCGGGCGCTACCCGGTACTGCTTCCCACCTGTGCGGATGACCGCGTACATGCTATGTCTCCTAAGTCCCGGCGCGTCCGGTTTCAGCGGGATTGGTCGAACGTCAAATCCATCCCGTCGCACACTGGCGCGAGCTACAGAACCTGATGATTTCTATGCTTGCTGCTTTCCGCGTCGGCGCTCACTGGCAACGATGGCGGACGGCCCCAGAACGGAACCGCAAGTACAGGCAAACTCAACTATTCTAACGTGCTCGGTGGAAAAGCGTCAAACCAGAGCCGAACGTAACGGCGCAACATTCTTGAATCCAAAGGGGTAGTCAAGCGGGCTCGTCTGTGTGAGACTGTGTGCATGGGAAATAAGAACGCGCCAAAACGCGAAAAGAGAAAGCCGAAGAAGAAGTCAGCCTGAGTATCGCCATGCCGCCGCGCCCGCCGAGGTGATGAAGCTGATCGAGCGTTGCGACGCCGTGTTGCTGCCGCGTGCCCCGCCCCTTGCGGTTTGCGCAAGGGGCAGGAGCGACATCACGCAACCGTATCGTCGCTTCTTCAATCGTGAGCTTCAGTCCCGCGGCCTTCGTCACAGCCACCAGCGCAGAGAGCCGAGGTCTTCCTGACGTGATGAAGCGCGATACAAACTCTCGTTAAGCTCCAACCACCTTGGCCACCTTGGAACTCCCGCTCTACTGGCAGCTATCGAACTTGAACGAAACCACGTGAGCCTGCCAATCCTCTCCGCCATCGCTGCGGACGTACTCCTGCGTGTACCACATAGTGCAATCGTCCGAGGGATCCACACTCATGGAGCTATAGTCGCCCCAACGGTTACTCGGACTCTGTGCCGTAGACCCCTTATGCGCGACTGCGTGGCTCTCCATCTTGTTCAGAGGATCGCTCGGTACGCGTCCGGTCAGCCAGATGCTGGGATAGAGGTTCGTGCCGTTGTCGACGCTGAATCCGAGCGCAATGTCACCGTTCTTGTCCATGGCAGCGCTGCCCTCCCAGTAGTTGTCCTTCTTATTCTGGTAAGTTCCTGCCTGGTAGAGCTTGAAACTGCCTCCCGGGGGCGTGGAGCGCAGTTCATACCAGCGCTCCGCCGAAACCGCAGAGGAGCCCTGGCCTGGTGCTACAGCATGAGAAAACACCATCGCCTCGTGATCGCCCAGGTTCCGATAAGCATTGCGAAATATCAACCGATCGCCGTTCGCATCCAGCAGCGCTTTGACGCCGGGTTGAGGGATGCATGCCCCTCCGCCGCCCCCGCAGATCTGCGTGTAAGCCGGCACCGTAATCGTGTGCGGCCCCTTGAACGTCGAGCGCTTGGGATTCTTAAAGTCCACGTGAAAGTCAAACTCGTTGACGGCGACGTTGGAGTTGCCCAGTTCGACGTAATGGTTGGGAGCGCCTTTGGGAGGCATCGCGCTGCCGTCCACATCGGAGGGCAGAAATCCAAAATCAGCAGAGTTCGGAGGGAAGCAAATCATAGCCGGCTTCTGCTTGCCGCTGATCATGGCCTTGCGATCAAGGGCACAAGGTTCGCCAGCTTCGCCAAGAGAGTTTAAGAAGTTAAAAGCAAGGTAGTAGGCGTCGGGCCAAACGCTGAGCTTCGGGTAGTCGGTCAAGCCCTGGAAAGTATAGGCGTACAGATTGTATTTTCCGGTTGCGTCGTCCGTCTGCGATACCGCAATACATATTTGAAAGTCGGTGAAGAAGTTCAATTGTTCGACCAGCCAGCGGTTCGCCATGTGGTCATACAGCACGATCGGATCGCCGTTGTCTTGCGTCCCGCACTGCCCGCCAAATTGGCTGCCCCAGATGGTATGAATCAGCGCCGGTTGGGTTTCCGCCTTGCCGGTCGTCTTGTCGAAGATTTGGAAGGCAAAGTTGGTGATCAAGAAAAACTGCTTGTCTCCCGCCGCTCCGTTCGTGTCCGGTGGAGCGACGCCGCCCGATTCCTTCGCGTACAGGCCGTCAAAATTGAGCCCGATGGTCACCCCCAACTCCGGCAGGTTGCCTGAACTTTCCTGAATCACCGGATCGGGAAGGTTATAGATCTTGGTCAAATGCCTCGGAGCGTTCTCTTCGCGTTCAATCCAGCCGTGGAACACCGGCGGCGGAGTGGTTTTGAGCGTCTCGCTGAGCGGCTGCGAGGCCATGAATTTGTCTGGTTGAATTACAAATGGCCGGGGCGACCTGTTTCCGGCAAAGCCGGGCACGCTCAATCCCGCCAGCAAGCAGAAGAAGCTGGCTGCACGTATCATCTTCATGCGTCCTCCCGCAATGGACTACAAATGAGTGACTTCGGGGATCGTTGCCCTTCGGTGAGACTTGCCGCCCTGGCCCGATCCCTCAGGGCTCCGCGCGAGAAGTTTTGCCATTCCGGCCGTCCCACCGGGAGGAAGGGGGCAACAGCCGCAGGCAAGCAGTTCCGAACTATGCACTATCTTCAGGAAACGGTCAACATGGAGGTCTGACGAGCCACCCGAGCAAGGAATTGCCAAGGACAACGACCGATAGGCTTGGCGGCCCAGGCTTTCGCTTGGGCCTTCCTGCTGCAACTGCTTTTTTCTTGATCTCACTCGCCAATACAGATATGATATGAGGAGTGTAATTAGCTATTTGAGAATAGCTTAGAAAAGCTCGCTCCTTGACAACCAAACTTCCGGTTGGACCTTGAGCCTCCACAAACGGGAACACAATCTGCGATTCCTAAGTCCTTCTTCCGGAATATTTTGCGTGTAAGTCCTTATTCTTCAAAGATTTTGGCAGTAGTCTGGCCCTAACCCCATCATTCCAAAAGATCAGGGGGGAGGGGGGGTGCCCTTTTGATAACTCCAAAGTAAACATCCGCGAGCGCTGCCCACGCAGATCAACTTGCTGGCAGTAAGACAGCTCCTACAGGAGTGCGCCGTCCACGCGCTACAATCAAAGCATGCCGCCGCGCATCGCCATTCCAGTACCTCATGCTGGTGACCGAGAGTATGCCGAGCGATCTCTGCCGCAATATGAGAAGGCGGTCGAAATGGCTGGAGGTGAGCCAGTCCGCATCCCCTTGGATCAGCCGCCCGCGGAGGTAATGAAGCTGATCGAGCGTTGCGACGCTGTGTTGCTGCCGGGAAGCAAGGCCGACGTCGATCCGGCCAAGTATGACGCGCCCCGCGATCCGCAGACCGCCGCTGCCGATGCTGGACGCGACACGGTTGACGAGTTGCTTTTGCAGGATGCCTACAACATGCGCAAGCCGGTCCTCGGCATTTGCTATGGATTGCAGATTCTGAACGTATACCGCAGCGGCACGCTCATCCAGCACATCGAGTCTCCAGTGAACCACGAAGCCGGTCGGAAGGTCGCGGTGGCCCACACCGTCGAAATAGACCCCGGATCAAAACTGGAGAAGATCGTGCGCGGCGGAGGGGAAGGGCACGGCTTCAGCCGTGCCGCAAAAGAAAAAGCTTCAGCCGCTGCGGGACGGCTTGTCGTCCCGGTAAATTCAAGCCATCACCAGGCTGCAGACGTCGTGGGCGACGGATTACGCGTGTCCGCGCGCTCCCCGCAAGACGGAGTCATCGAAGCGCTCGAAGGGACGTCACCAGATCACTTCGTGCTGGCAGTCCAGTGGCATCCCGAGCGATCGGTAGATGACGATGAGCCGTCGCTAGCGATCTTCCAGGCATTGGTCGAAGCCGCACGGGCGAGACACGAGAAATTGACGGGAGAATTCGAATCAGTCTGAAGAAAAAACAGCCACGGATCTGCACGGATTCACGCGGATAAAACCTAGCTCTTCTTCTCCAGCAGCACCACGGCGTTCGCGATCGCTGCATTGTCGGTGTTCAATCCCTCCGGTGTTTTGGCTTTGAGGCCAACGCAATCCGCAGGCACGCCGAGCAATTTCGCGACATTTTCCCGGATGGCAGCAGCGTGAGGACCAATCTTGGGGGCAGCCAAAATGAGAGTGGAGTCCACATTGATCACGGCGAAGCCGGCTTCCCGCACGCGCTTCAAAGCTTCGCGCAAGAAAACGGCGGAATCGGCACCCTTCCACTTCGGATCAGACGGCGGAAACAGCGCACCGATATCAGGCGCAGCCACCGCCCCGAGCAGAGCGTCAGTGAGCGCATGCAGCAGCAAGTCTCCATCGGAATGGCCGCCCAAGCCTTTCGGATGAGGCAAAGTGACTCCACCGATTTTCAGGGGAATGCCTTCTTTGAATTCGTGAGAATCCCAACCGAAGCCAATTCTCATGCCGAAACCTCAGCCGTGGATTTCAAATAGTGGAGCAATTGTGCCTCTTTACCGTTTCAGAAGAAACTCTGCCAACTCCATGTCAGCCGGAGTTGTGATCTTAATATTCCTTGGCGATCCCATGACTACTGCCACCGAGTGTCCAGAACGCTCGACAAGTGAAGCTTCATCCGTGCCCAAGAATCCGTCCGCCGTCGCCTCGTCGAACGCCTTCTTGAGAACGTCATAGCGGAAGCCCTGCGGAGTTTGTGCCATGACGACGCGCTCGCGCGGCACAGTAGCGGTGATCAAGGCGCCGTCGGCCGTGCGCTCAACTTGCTTCACTGTATCCACTGCGGGCATTCCGGCGATCGCAGCGCCGTATTTCTGTGCAGCCACGATCACATCATGAATGATTTCCGCGGTGACGAACGGACGCACGGCATCGTGGACCAGAACAATGTCGTCGGCAGCCGCCGCAATGGCAGTCATCGCATTGGCGACCGATTGCTGGCGATGCGCTCCACCTTCCACCAGATGGACCTTTTTCGATAGAACATCTTTGGCTTCTTTTTCCAGGCGAGAGCGGAATCCTGCGATCTCATTCGCGCGCAGCGCAATGCAAATCTCGGAAACTTCTTGACTCGCCGAAAACTTGCGCAGCGTGTGAATGAGAATCGGTATGCCGCCCAATTCAGTAAATTGTTTGGATGCCACGGGCTTTTTGTCCCGGGCGCTGGGAGCCGAGGCCATGCGCGTGCCCAGGCCCGCAGCCGGAATGATCGCAATCACCTTCATAGCGGGCTGTAAGTATACGAGGGGCGCGGCATCAGTTCAAATGACGGGCATGATCGTTCCAAGCCGGTGGTGAGAGTCGTTACTCCCTTGGCCGTTCTGCCACGACTGGAGGAGCTTTCTTCGGATCTCCGTTCGGGATCGCGGCCGGAGTGGTCAACACGGCCGCCGGCCGGGGCTCCGGGCGAATCATGCGCTCGTCCCACTTGCCGAAGATCATCTTTCCCGCCGTGGTTTGGAGCACCGACGTGACCGAAATGTCGATGGTCTTGCCGATCATCTTGCGCGCGTTATCCACGACTACCATGGTGCCATCGTCGAGGTAGGCGACGCCCTGGTTGTATTCCTTGCCTTCTTTCAGGATGAAGACTTTCATGGTCTCGCCTGGCAGCACGATTGGCTTCAGCGAGTTTGCCAGTTCGTTGATATTCAGCACGGCGACGCCTTGCAGTTGCGCCACTTTATTAAGATTGAAAGTCGTTGGTGATGATTTTGCCCTCGTAGAGCTTGGCGAGTTCAATCAGCTTCAGATCGACCTCGCGGACCGCGGGAAAGTCATCCTCAACAATTTGGATTTGCACCGAAGCCATCTTCTGCAGACGCTGCAGGATGTCGAGCCCGCGGCGTCCACGATTGCGCTTGAGGGAATCGGCGGAATCGGCCACCAGTTGCAACTCGCGCAGCACAAACTGTGGAGTCACGATGACACCATCGAGGAAGCCGGTCTCGGCGATATCGGCAATGCGTCCGTCAATGATGACGCTGGTGTCGAGAATCTTGTAGCTCTTCCTGGATTGCTTCTCGCCGCCGAAGACCCCGCCCAAGGCCGCCAGATTGAGCAGATCACCTTTGTTGGCGCCGACGATCAGGCCGACGTACGCCATCAACAGCATCACCATGATCTGCAGGAAGCTCTGGGTATGGCCTTGCGGAATACTGTTGCGGATGACCAGCGCGAACAGATAGGCGCCGAAGATGCCGAGCACGCTGCCGATGGCGGCTCCGATCAACCGCTTGAGGCTGATCACCCGTAGTCGCCACTCGAAGATGACAATGACTAAGCCGAGCAGCGCTCCGACGCCGGCATCGAGCCTGGGCATCAGGCCGAAGGGTTGAATCAGGTAACAAGTAAGAGCAACAAAAAGAACAAATAAAAGACGAACGACTATTAAGTCCACTGCTGGACCTCCTCGGAACCCACGTGCCTAAAGTTCAAGTGGAGTTCCGCACCGGCCGCCCGACCGCCAAAGATATTGTGACCGGTGATCTATATGCGGAGCCTATGAATGAGACATCTATAAAACAGCGCCCCGCGCCCCGTCCAAAAACTGGACTGAGGCATCGTACAAATATTCCAGTGGAAGTATATACCGGTTGGGACGGGCTTACGATTACGCAAGTCACAAGGCAGGGTGACAGGAGGCCTTTCACGCGTCCCCGCGAAAATGGACTTGCTGATAGACTTCCGGTTATGAAAGCCATTGTCATCAGCCGGTTAGGCGGCCCGGAAGTGCTTGAGGTACGACAGGTGCCAGATCCCGTGCCGGGCAGCGGGCAGGTATCGGTTCACGTGCAGGCCGGCGGGCTGAACTTTGCCGATGTCATGACTATGCGAGGCGGCTATCCGGGCACCCCGCCACCCCCGCTGGTCGCAGGCCGGGAGTTTTGCGGGATAAGAGGAACCGATGGGCAGCGAGTGATGGGATACGCGCAGTGGGCTGCCTTTGCCGAGCGTGTAGCCGCTCGCTCCGAGTTGCTTTGGTCAGTACCGGAAGGCTGGACTGCGGAGGAAGGCGCCGCATTCCCGGTGAATTATTTCACCGCATACTTCGCATATTGGAAGGCTGGGTTCATCGGCGCGGCAAAGTCGGCAACTGGCGTGGTTCCCCGAGTGCTGATTCATGCGGTGGCAGGAGGCGTGGGAACGGCTGCGGTGCAAATCGGAAAACTGCTGGGCGTTGAAATGTACGGCACATCTTCCTCAGACGACAAACTGGCGCGCGTGAAGGAATTCGGTCTGCAGCACGGCATCAACTACAAGCAGCGCGATTATCGAAGAGGCGATCAAGGATCTTACTCAGGGCGATGGCGTGGATGCGGTATTTGAAATGTTGGGCGGCGAGCACACGGCGAAGAGCGTACGATGCCTGCGTGATCTCGGCCGCGTGATCGTGTACGGAAACGCGACCGGAAAGAAATCGGAACTGGATCCCCGGATACTCTACGCGAAAGGCGCCAGCGTCCACGGATTGTGGCTGACCTATTTGTCGGCGAAGCGGCGAACTCATGGACCAGGCGTGGAAACAGCTTTCCACGTGGACCTCGGAAGGCCATCTGCACCCGGTCATCGGGCACGTGTTGCCAATGGAACGCGCCCCCGAGGCATACCAGTTGTTGGCTGACGGGAAGAATTTTGGGAAGATGATTCTGAAAATCGCGTAAGCCGAGTCTTCCCGCAACCTGCAAAGACAAAGCTGTTCAGTTCCGGACGCGCCAGTCCGCTAGCGGACATGTCAGCAACCCGCGTCTCGCATTTCACGCCTGGAATCAACATGCGTGCCGGCTCATTTCTGGAAACGCGCATGCAACACCCTCTTCCGAATAGCAGATATTTGTGAAGGTGTGTCAAAAATTGTAACAAGCTGTGCCGGATAGACAACGCACGCAGGATGTGTCTTTTAGCGCCCACGCACACTTGCTAACGATGCTGCTGTTGAATCGTCCAAATTCACAGGTCGGGATTGCAGCGTGAGGGAACTTCGAGGCATCCAAGTACGTACCGTAAAACTACAGGGGTGACGGCCGGGTGAGGAGTAGCGAACCCGGATTTTGAAAACAATTTCAGGGGTTAAGGGACTGGCTCAATCTCGGTTTGGCGGCCCAGGTGAGCGCAATCCCTGCAGCAGAGAGCCCGCGGTCTTGCGGCCACGCGCTTTCTCCTTAACCCCGCGGCAGCATTGTAAGGCTTTCGCGGCAAAACGCAAGTTTTTCGTGAAAGCCGAGTCCAGGCCGCCCAGAACCGGTTCCCGACGCTATTCGGGAAAGAAAAAGGAGTGTCATGAAATTCGCAAATACTTCCAAGGGCCTGCTGCTGGGACTGGCTTTGCTGCTGGCAACAAGCGCATTCGCGGCAGCCAACAAAGGCTCCGTGGCGTTTCTGACTCCCGTAACCGTAGCCGGGAAGCAAATCCCCGCGGGCGACTACTCGGTGAAATGGGACGGCACCGGCCCCAACGTCGAGTTGAACATCATGAAGGGCAACAAGGTTGTACTCACGACTCCAGCGCGTTTGATTGATCTCAGTCAGAAGCCAGAGAGCGACGCCGCCATAGTGAAACAGGACTCTGATGGCAGCAGGTCGCTGTCTGAAATTCACTTCAGCGGAAAGAAGTACGCGCTGGAGATTGGCAACGAGGCGGCAAGTATGGACGGTAGCGGCAGCAGTAAGTAGAGTCGTTGGATTGCGCACGATAAAAAGGGAGCGTGTATGCGCTCCCTTTTATTGCTCCAGCATCTTGAATCGAACCGATCGCTTATTTTCCTTGAGCTTCGAGCTCGGCCTTGATGTTCACGCTTCCACCCGTAGCTTTGAACTTCCGTTCCCACGATTTGAAACCGGACTTGCTGATGGTGAGCGTATGATCCCCGGGCGTCACGTCGATTGACGACGGTGTGTTGCCGACAAAATTTCCATCCAGCGCAATGTCGGCGTTGGCAGGTGTTGAGGAGACTGCAATCTGGCTGGCCACCGAGGGCGCGGCCGCAGTATTGCTGACGGTTACGAGTTGAGCCGCCTGCTTCTGGGCGGTAACCTTTCCGGCGCGCGACGGCCAATCCTTCTCAATGGCTTCGCACGCGTCCTTCACCGAAGTGCCCAGGGAGCGGGTGGAATGGCTGACGATGGCGTCCCCGTCACTATTGAAAACCGCGACTTTGTTGTCATGGGCAAGAATGCTTTTCCCGCCTTCGTGGTCGAGCACGACAACGTAGTCGGCCTTGTCCTGTTTATTATTGACGACCACTTGAGAACAGCGATCGCCAAAAGTCTTGATGATCTCGGCAGTTTGCGGACGAGCGCCTCCGCTCGAATGCCCGGCATAGGTTCCGTTCGTGCCACCGCTGTTACCGGTCATTTGCCAGGACTGGCTGTCGGTGATGAAGACTCGCGCCTTCTGCGCGTCAGAAGTGGATGTTTGTGCGGCTGCGGGAATTACCAACAGCGCCAGAACTACAAAATTGATAACGGCTCGCATTCGTCCTCCGAAAGTATTGTTCTAGGGGAGAAGCGACTATTCTTGCATCGCTCGGAGGGGCGGGATAGTTACGGTTGTCGGTGTCCGAAAAGAGTGCGGCGCTCTGCACCGCCGGGCGGACGAGAGGTGTCCGCCCCCGGCGTTCTTCAATACTTCGGCATTTTGGGATCTATGCGATCCGCCCAAGCGAGAATCCCCCCGGCCAGGTTGTGGACCTTCTTGAACCCAGCTTGCTGCAGGAACGCTACTGCTTTTCCGCTGCGCACGCCGGAGCGGCAATGGGCAACGATCTCGCGGCTGGAGTCCAATTCGTGCACCCGATTGGGAAGATCGCCCAGCGGGATCAGGTGCCCCTTAATGTTGCATATCTGATATTCGTGGGGCTCGCGCACATCGAGCACGAAAAGGTCCTCGCCCGCATCCAGACGCCGCTTGAGCTCTTCGACTTGTATTTCAGGAACGCCTGCTTCCACCGGTTTCTCCTCACCGCGTATTCCACAAAACTCGTTGTAGTCTATCAGTTTTGTGATGGTGCGATGCGTCCCGCAGGCCGGGCAATCGGGATTCTTGCGCAGCTTGAGCTCGCGAAACTTCATGCCCAGGGCATCGATCAGCAGGAGCCGTCCGATCAGTGGGTCGCCCTTGCCCAGAATCAGCTTGATGACTTCAGTCGCTTGAATCACGCCTACGAGTCCGGGCAGGATGCCGAGCACTCCACCTTCGGCGCAGGACGGGACCAGTCCCGGCGGGGGCGGTTCGGAATATAAACATCGGTAGCAGGGGCCGTCTTTGGCCGCGAAGACACTGGCTTGTCCTTCAAAACGAAAAATCGATCCGTAAACATTGGGCTTCCCAGTCAGCACGCAGGCGTCGTTCACCAGATAGCGCGTGGGGAAATTGTCGGTGCCGTCAGCGACAATGTCGAAGTCGCGAAACAGTTCGAGTGCATTCTCGCTGCTCAAACGGGTCTCAAATTTTCGGATGTTCAGAAACGGATTGATCGCTTTCAACTTCTCGGCGGCGGAATCAAGCTTCTTGCGCCCTACGTCGGCGGTGGTGTGGATAATCTGCCGCTGCAAGTTGGTGTAATCGACGACGTCGAAGTCCACGATCCCAAGCGTGCCCACGCCCGCCGCGCCGAGATAAAGCGCCAGGGGCGAACCCAGCCCGCCAGCTCCAATACACAGCACGCGTGCGGCCTTGAGCTTTTGCTGCCCCTCCATGCCTACCTCGGGCATGATCAGGTGACGCGAGTAGCGCAGAATCTCGTCATTGGTAAGAGCAGCGGCTTCGGATTTTGTTTCGGTAATTGTGGCCATAAAACCTCAGTATTGTCAGATGTCAAGAGTTGCGAAGCGGACGACTAGAGACAACAACAGCAGGCGCTGTGGCGGGGCATTCGGAGCAGGGTCCATTCGCAAGTCATTGATCGGGACATCAGGTTTACCGGCCTCCGGCAATCGAAGGCACAATCGAAATGGTATCACCGTCTTTAATCGCAGTGGCTTCTTTTTGCAGATAGCGGACGTCTTCGTCGTTCAGGTAAACATTTACAAACGAACGGAGTTTACCTTCGTCGGTGTAGAGGTGGCGGCGCAGGTCAGGGTGCGTGGAAACCAAGCCGGACAGGGCCTCGGCGATGGTACCGGCTTTCACCTCAACCATCGGCAGCTTGCCAGCATATTGCCGCAGGGGTGTGGGTATGTTGATTTTCGTCATGTTGATAGATGATGACGAAACAGGCCCGCGGGATTCAGTTCGTCCGCGACGTTGTCTACCGGCAAGTCGATGCCTGAACGACGTCGATCGCTTCCCCTGCCAGTTTCTTGTCGTGCTCCTCGCTGCCGGTCAGTTCGAATGAGTTGGTCATCGCGGCCTTCCCTTTTTCCACGCTGGTAATTACATAGGAGCAGCCGAACCAGTGTGCTTCCGCAAGATCAGTCGGCGACCAGCGCGCGGGATGGTCCGGATGCGAGTGGTAAAAACCGACAATGTCCTCTCCCCGCTGCCGCCCTTCCCGTTGGATGCGGATCAACTCTTTGGGATCGATGTTGTAACGATTGTGCGCGGAGTCCGTCCGCGTGTTGCCGGCGCGGGAAATAGAAGTCACGACACGTTCGTCGCCTTCCATCCGGCCAAGTAATACTCCGCAGCATTCGTGAGGATAGGTTTCCTCGCCATGCTGCCGCAACGCATCGTAATTTCTGCGCTCGATTTTCAACACGATCAATACCATTTACCACAGAGACACAGAGTCACAGAGAAGTTCAGAAATCGATTCTTTTTTATGTATTCTCTGTGACTCTGTGGTGATCACTCCTGCCAGAATCGCTCGCTCAAATACTTGTCGCCGGAGTCGGGAAAGATTGTTACGAACACGGCGTGCTCGTTGATCTTCACCTGCCGCGCCAGTTGCAGGCAGCCGACCACCGCCGCGGCCGCCGATATCCCTACCAGCAAGCCTTCCTCGCGGGCCATGCGCTTCGCCATGGCGTAGGCGTCTTCGGTAGAGATGCCCAGGTCGGCATCGGCCAGCGATGGATCGTAAATCTTCGGAACGATGGCGCTGGCCATGTGCTTTGTGCCTTCGATTCCATGGAACGCCGAGTCCGGCTGGAGCGAGATGCATCGGATGCGCGGATTCAATTCCTTCAAGCGCCGCGTTGTCCCCATGAAGGTTCCACTAGTACCCAGCATGGCCACGAAGTGCGTGATACGTCCTTCCGTCTGTTGCCAGATTTCGTTGGCTGTGCCATGGTAGTGAGCCTGCCAGTTGGCGTCGTTGGAATACTGGTCGGCGTAGTAGTAGAGATCGGGATGCTTGGCGGCGAGTTCACGCGCCATGCGGATGGCGCCATCGGAACCGTCGGCCGGGTCGGTGTAAAGGATGTTGGCGCCGTAGGCGTGGAGGATGCGCTTGCGTTCGACGGAAACATTTTCCGGCATGCACAGCGTCACCGGAAAACCCTGCGCAGCGCCGATCATGGCATAGGCAATTCCGGTGTTGCCGCTGGTCGAATCCAGCAGAATTTTACCGGATGTTAACTTGCCACTGGCACGCGCTTGGGCCACGATGTTGGAAGCGGCGCGGTCCTTGATCGAGCCTCCGGGATTGAGCCACTCGGCTTTGCCGAGGATCTCGACTCCAGGCAGATCGCTGGCGATGCGTGCGAGGCGAAGTAGAGGAGTATTGCCGATGCGATCCACCGTGCGCTGCCCTAAAGCGGGTCTGGCCAACGGATCGTTTCCGGCCGCATGCGCCGCTAAACCAGAGACTTGCGCGATGTTTGGAGAAGAACGCTGCATAAACTTCAAACTTGAAGGCCGTGACCTACGTAATGTCCCTTAGGGGCGAAACTAGGCTTGCGGAACGCTTAGTTAGATTATAAGAGAGACTGATTGGTTCCACCGAAGATGCGGGCTAAGTCCCTTTTTCCCAAATCCGCATCTAACTTAGACGAGAACGAAGGACGAAATGGCATCCACGGTTGAGGAACGGACTTACGATGAGGCGGTTAGCTGGTTGCGCGATCACGGCTTTGATCTGATCGAGGCTCCCGGCACCCAGGGCCGCGTCTTCCTTAAGAAGTACAGCTGCTCCGCAGCCATCCAAAAAAATGGCGATGACGGCGTCAAAATATTCGCCTATCCCGGCTATTTGATTGGCAGCGAAATTTCAAAGCTGGTGAACAAGGGATACCAGCAGTTTCTCAGGACCTCCAAGACCGAAGTTCCGGCCACCGCCGACCACCTGAAAGCTTTGCAACAGTTCACCGAAGAATTGAAGGAAGGGTTGGGCCTGCCCAGTCTCTATAACGAATCGCTCGGTACGGTCAGCGAATCGTACCACTACGACCGCATCGAAAATCGCGACAAGCCGGCGGCTGATCGACCGAAACGTCCGTGGGAAAAAGCCGGAGTCCTGGCCGCCGCCGCGAAAAAAGGCAGTGCGTAGCTTCGGTTTCTGCCTTCGTCATACTTCCCGCGTCAAGGGAATTGCCCCAAATGCTTCTCGTGGTCCAAAAGACAATTCCTGAGCTCCACGTTCGTAACCTCTACCCCTCTTCCGCGATTCGCCCGCAAGCTTTATGCTGTTTAGGATAGTGTGGTTGCTGACCGGGCGGTTTTCTTTCCAGAAGTCATGATTCCATTTCGCCTCTATACCATGATCTTGGGCGGCTCGGGTGCATTACTGGCCGCTTATCTGCTGCTGCGCCGCAAGCCCAAGGGGCCCGATGCCCAGGAGCGGGAGCGGCGGGCATGGCTCGACCGCGTTGGCCGCATCACGGACGGAACCGTCATCGATGTTCAGGAGATGCAAAGCGACGGACAGAAGCCCGCAACGTTTCTGATTTTTCAGTATGACGTAGCCGGCGTCTCCTACGAGGCCTCGCAGGACGTGACCTACCTGCGTCAACTCATCAACCTTCAATCCTGCCGCCTCGGCCTGCCTACGTCGGTACGCTACGATCCCCAGAATCCAGGAAACTCCATTGTGGTGTCGGAACGCTGGATGGGGTTGAGGCAGTAAGGCAGTCGTTAGTCGTCGGTCCTTGGTCGTTGACCCGCACTTCCACAATTCAGACTCGGCTTCGAAAGAAGGAACGGATCTTGGGTTCTTGTTTTTGGCCAACGACCGGGGACGAACGACTAACGGCTGTTTCTAGCTTCCCGCCGCGAATCCGCCGACATGGGCGAGCGTAAGCCGCAGGAACTTGTGAGGATTGACGGGAGTGTCGTTGATGCGAACTTCGTAATGCAGATGCGGGCCCGTGCTGCGGCCGCTCAGTCCGACGTATCCGATAGTGTCGCCTCTGCGAACGTACTGTCCGGGGACTACCGCATAGCTGGCAAGATGTCCATAGCGCGTCGTGATTCCGTGACCGTGGTCAAGGGCGACAGCTCGTCCATACCCGCCCATCATGTCGGCGAATACGACAACGCCATCGGCGGGAGCGATCACCGGCTGCCCGTATGAGGCCGATATGTCGATTCCGCGGTGGAATGCTCCTTCACCGTTAAACGGATCGATTCTCTCGCCGAAAGATCCAGTTACGGGGCCTTCCACTGGCCAAAGGTTGGGAGCGGAATTGGCGCGCAGCCAGTCTGCGGTGGTCGCATTCCGGGTTAGTCCGAGAGAGATCCCGGTTGCGGCGGCGCCACTGAGGGCAGTGTCCTTGAGGGCGTAGAGACGGTCCAGGGAGGAACTTACTTCCGCGTCCTGAACGCGATCCGACGACCCCGAGTCCAGCGTTGGATCTGATTTCAAACCGTAGAGTGAAGAAACTTCACTGGCCAGCGAGCCCAGCGATGCCACCTGTATATCGCGCTCCTGAGCAACCTGCTCCAGACGGGAATACCGGGTTTTCAGCTCGTCCTTCTGAGTTCGCAGCTCGTTGTATCGCGATACCTTTAACAGCATTCGCATGTAGGAGCTGGCGATTCCCGTAAGGCTCAGGGCCCCGATTGCCGCACCTACAACCAGAACGTACAAATAGTGAACGGGAATGGGTATCTTGCGGAGTTGACCGTCTTCTCCCCGCGCCACGAAAAGTATGTAAAAACGCTTCCGCAATATTTCCCCTTGCTTCAAGTAATCGGATCGCGGCAGGTTCGCCGACTTTGATCCTACAACCTGATCCCCTGCTCCGAGCGGACCGTCCCTATCTCGGGGATAAGGTTGGTAAATCGCTCTGCACTACCAGAACCAGGGTCAGGCCCGAAATCCTTTATGCCTGCAATCCTAACCGCATGCAGCACTTAGCTCGGACAGAGTATTTTGAAGTAGCTTCGCAACGGTAACAAAGTAGGTTCCTTCTGTCAACGACCTGCGGCACATCCCACGGTTACGGAAGACTGGGTTGTCCGCAGTACCTCGGAGGGTTACCGCCGGTAAACTATTGGAATATAGCGACTAAGGGAGGGCTCGTACATTCACGGGGACAGCCCTGCCAGCGACTGCTGGTAAGCAGGATCGCGTCAGTCGCTCAAGTTGAAGCTATGCGGGTTATGGCTTTAGCTGCTCCAACGAAACCAATGTTCCTCCAAAGAGATTTAGCTGGTCCAGACATGCATTCCTTTATAGTTGAGTCATCTTGGCCCTCGCCGAAAAGTCGTTGATTTCCCGCATTCGGAGTCGAGCTGTCCGAAGGCGAGGCGTAGCTGTCGGCATTGGCGACGACAGCGCTATCCTCAAGATTCCCCTGGGCCATGAAACGCTGGTCACGACCGATTTCAGCCTGGAAGGCGTGCATTTCCGGCGGGAATGGCATCCAGCCGAGGTTGTAGGCCATCGCTGCCTGGCCCGCGGTCTGAGCGATATCGCTGCCATGGGCGGCATCCCCCTGGCTGCGTTCTTGTCGCTCGCCGTGCCGCAAAACTTGCCTCAGGCCTGGGTTGATCAGTTCCTGAAGGGCTTGCTCAAGTTGGCAGATGCCTTCGGCGTGAGCCTCGCCGGTGGGGACACGGCGCAATCGCCAGACGGAGTTCTAGCCGACATTGTGGTCGTCGGATCAGCTCCGAAAGGGAAGTCGGTCCGGCGCTCCGGCGCCCGCCCTGGCGACCGCATCTACGTAACCGGTACGCTGGGAGGCGCCGCGGCCACTCTGAAGTTGCTGTTCTCCGGCCGCAAACTTCGCCCCGCTGACTTTCCTCGTCACTTCCACCCCTGTCCCCGGGTCGAAGTGGGCCAGTTCCTGAGGGAAGAAGGTCTGGCCTCGGCGATGATCGATCTCAGCGACGGTCTCTCCACCGATCTCGCCCACATTTGCGAAGAGAGCCGCGTCGGAGCGGAAGTGCAGGCCACCGCTATCCCGTGCGCAATCATCGGAAAACCACCCCGCGAAGTGGATCTCCGCGTCGCGTTGCATGGTGGCGAGGATTACGAATTGCTCTTCACCATACCTCGCGGCAAGCGGGTTCCCACCCGTATTGCAGGAGTTCCCATCACCCAAATCGGGCATATCATCCGAGGGAGGCACGTGTTCCTCCTGGACCAGAATGGGGTCGGCTCGGAACTGCGCGCACAAGGCTGGGAGCACTTCCAAGTAAACAAGCTGCTAGCTTCTGGCTAGAGCAGGCATTTCCAGCGTCTGGCCACCGGAAGGCGCCATGTGACTTTCGTGCTACTAAACCGCCTCTTTATCTATCGCATTCCCTGGCAACGGGACTAAAGTACCTCTATGTCGTTCTCTCGATCTGTTTTTCTTCTGACTGCGTCTTACCTGTGCCTGAGTTGCACGCTGGTCGCACAACCCGCAACGGGGCACGCGGTCGACAATGACTTCGTCCAAAAACAATTCGGGTCGACTTGCTCCCTGATCGGACTTCAGCCGTTGACGGCTGATCTGGACGGCGATGGCATTGAAGATATCGTTATCCCGGCCCGTTGCACCAATCCGATGATGGATCAGGCCGAAGAAAACTTCGTGGTCGTCGATCCCTACAACAGCTTCTTTGGATACGGCAATCCCAAGGTCACAACCCAGTTTGCTTCGGAAGATCCGGGACGGCGTGGTTACACGTTGTTGGTGATTCACGGAGCCGGCACGGAAGCCTGGCGTTCAGAGACTCCCAAAGCCAAGTTCCTGATCGTGAATTTGCCGTTTAAGCAGATCATGGTGAAGAAAATGGCGATCAAGAAAAAGAAGCCAATCATGGGAATCTTCAGCGAAGAGACCGGCGGCGATCAGGCAACCTCGGTGATTTTCTGGGATGGCAAACACTACAAGTACCAGCCACTCGGCTCCAGCATGGAGTAGTAAGCGAAGTGGAAGCCGGGCGGCAAGCACTTATTCCACGCGATTCGAACCTCCGATCCACATCCGTCCCAGCCAACCTGTTTAGCCTCCGGTGCTAGAGCTGCCTTCCTCAAACGTCTCTCCTTTGTGTACCTTCATGCCCTTTGTGGTTGATGAAGTTGAAAATGCTGGCGCCACAAAGGACGCAAGGGAAGATAAAGCAGATCGTCAAGTCTGTTCTGATACGAACGCCACCGCTCCCCAACCCGCTATAATTCTCACGCCATGAACATTGAACAGAAACTGGCTGAAATGAAGAAGCGCGACCACCTCGCCGAAGATGGCGGTGGCGAGAAGCGGCGCGAAAAACAGCACAAAGAAGGCAAGATGTCGGCCCGCGAGCGTATCGAGTTCCTGCTCGACGAAGCCACGTTCGAAGAAACCGACAAACTGGTCACGCATCGCTGCACCGACTTCGGTATGTCGGAAAATAAGTTCTACGGGGACGGCTTCATCACCGGATACGGCCGCATCGAGGGCCGGTTGGTGTTTGTCTTCGCCCAGGATTTTACGGTGTTCGGCGGCTCGCTCTCCGAAGCCAACGCCGCCAAGATCGTAAAAATAATGGACCTCGCCGCCAAGATGGGGGCGCCCGTGATCGGCCTCAACGATTCCGGAGGCGCCCGCATTCAGGAAGGCGTCATGTCCCTCGCCGGCTACGCCGACATTTTTTTAAGAAACACGCTGTATAGCGGAGTGGTTCCCCAGATTTCCGCAATCATGGGCCCATGTGCCGGAGGCGCGGTCTACTCGCCCGCCATTACCGACTTCATCCTGATGGTCGACAAGACTTCCTACATGTTCATCACCGGGCCCGACGTAATCAAGACGGTCACCCATGAGGAAGTCACCAAAGATCAACTAGGCGGCGCAGAAACCCACAACGAAACCTCAGGGGTCGCGCATTTCAAGGCTCACGACGATGCCGAGTGTCTATCGATGGTGCGAGAGTTGCTTAGCTTCATGCCTTCGAACAATCTCGACGACCCGCCGCGCAAGCCCTGCACCGACCCCATTGATCGAGCCGATTCCGCGCTGGACAAAATAGTCCCCGATCAGTCGAACATGCCTTACGACATCAAAGACGTGATCCACGCCGTCGTGGACGACGGCTACTTTTTCGAAGTCCAGGAACACTACGCCAAAAACATCGTCGTTGGATTCACCCGTCTGAACGGAAAGCCCGTGGGAATCGTAGCCAACCAGCCCGCATTCTTAGCGGGCACACTGGACATCAACGCATCGATCAAAGGCGCCCGCTTCGTGCGCTTCTGCGATTGCTTCAACATCCCGCTGGTGACTTTCGAAGATGTTCCCGGCTTCCTCCCCGGAACCAATCAGGAATACGGAGGCATCATCAAACACGGCGCCAAGCTGCTGTTTGCCTTTGCCGAAGCCACGGTGCCGAAAGTCACGGTGATCACGCGCAAAGCTTACGGCGGCGCGTATTGCGTCATGGCCTCGAAACACATTCGCACGGATGTGAACTACGCCTGGCCAACAGCAGAGATCGCCGTCATGGGCCCGGAAGGCGCGGTGGACATCGTTTACAAACGAGAATTGGAGCACGCCGCGAACCGTGTAGAAGTGCGCCAGCAAAAGATCGAAGAGTTCCGCGAGCGCTTCGCCAACCCCTACGTAGCCGCCGACCGCGGCTTCGTCGACGCGGTAATCCAGCCCCGCGAAACCCGCAAGAAGCTGATCCAGGCGCTGGAGATGCTGGAAACCAAACGCGACAAGAACCCACCGAAGAAGCACGGGAATATTCCGCTGTGACGCACGTGTGGCGCGGGCGCCCCCGCCCGCGGCATTTGTCGTGATGCGTTGCAGAACCCCTACTGCCGAGCTTTGCTAGGCCTGGCAGCCGGGAGCGGTTGTCACCGCGCGCGTCCTGCAAACAATAAGAGTCCCGAGGTGGTGTTGAACTCATTCGTCTCGGCCAGTAGCTCGCGTTAGACCCTTGCTGACCTGACCTCGCTGCTTCCCTTGCGGGTGCGCGAGCGATCCTTGCTTGGGCTCCGGGCTTACCGCCAACCGGATAAACCAGTTCAACGCCTCGGGACTCTATCCTGCCTTTGACATGATGTTCCGGTTCGCCTCGACCAGCACTTTGCTATAGACCCTTGCTTGCCCTCTCCACTTTTCATCTTGCGATGCCGCAGAGTGACTTCGCTTGAGTCCCGGACGCCGCACCAACCGGGTAAACCTGGAACGTGTCAAAGAACGATTATCTTTTTACTCTTCCCATTCTGGGAGTCAATGAAAAACACGCAGCTGTATCTGCTTTGAATGCAGTCGAGTGCAGCGGCTGCACAAGCAACTGACCAGATTTTGTGCAATCGGATCGGAGATGCCGTCTGAAGTGATGTGTCCATGACTGATCGAGCGTTGTTGAAATTCATGTTCGATTCTTCGCACTGTGGAAAATCTATCGGAATCCTTTACCAGCAAAGCTTTGCGGACGTCGTCGAAATTGTGACAAAGAAAGAAAGCCGCCAACACTGGGAATGTTGGCGGCGATGTTTGTCTTTCAGAACTCTACTGTTCTGGTGGAACTTGTTTTGTCGGCGGTATCGGAATCAGCCCTTCTTGATCGTAGTACTTTCTCGGACCATGATCCGACGTAGCGTTGGGAACTGGCCGCTCGCCGGCAGAACTAAAGAACGGGCCGTCTTCCTCCTCGATCAGTCCCACCGCTGGCGTATACATCGCCTCGTGGAACGTCGAGCCTGTGGGCTGCAGCGCTTTGGCGAACACGCCGAACCCTTTGCCATTCACGTATGAAGTGGAAATGTAATCGCCGACCATGAACCCCAACGTGGTATTCGGCAGCCATGTGGTTTTCATTCCGCCAGCGAGTTTTTTCCCTCGAGTCCAGGTCTTGCCACCGTTTTTAGAGGAAACAAAGCCGACGCTCAAGTTGCAGTTCTGCTCGGTGCAATTGGAGACGGGATAATAATAGTAAGTGACTCCCAGATGAGCGGTACTGCCTGAAGTCGAGGAATCCACCGCAATGGACGGGATGAAATGGTCCACGGTGCTGGTGACGGGATCAATCGGAATCCGGCTTACCTTGGACCAAGTCTTGCCATTTGTGGAAGTGCTCATGACGGCGTCGTTGGACGAGCAGCCGCTGCGGAAGCTGCAATCCTGCCAGACCACGTAAACCGTGCCCGCCGCATCGACTTCGGCGGACGGCAGCACCGACGTACGCAATCCACCAGCTACGCCGTGATCGTTAACGTTGGCGACGGTGATAGCGGACGTCCAGCTCTTGCCGCCATTGGTGGATGTAAATGACTGAATGCCACTTCCGGAAAACGGCACCACGACGGTGCCGTCGGGTCGCACAACCGGCTGGCCGCCCAATCCGAACGCGTTGGGCACATTGAATGGATGGCTCCAGGTCTTGCCGCCATCGCTGGACGTGGTCATTCTGACGTTGCCGCCACTGCCAGCGTCATCCCACTCGATATAGCAATGGCCGAGAAACGGGCTGCTGGAACCGTTGTCGCACACCAGCCAGTCCTTATCCCCGTATGCGCTGGTATTGTCCGCGGTAACGGGATTATTCCAATTGATGCCGTCGGCCGAACTGCTCGAGAGGAGAACCGTATTGCCATTGGTGTCTGAAATGCCGAGTGAACTGATCAGCCAAACGCCGTGCCGGGAGTCGTAGCTCACCGAGGGATCGCTCACCGCGGGAAACTTTCCGCCTTTATAAAGCGTAGTCAAGCCGGGCAGGAAGCCGTGCTTCCAGGTTGTGCCGCTGTCGGTGGAGATAGCGAATCCGATATCCGAGGCGCCCCCGTTCGAATAGCGACGGCCGACCTGGAATGCGGACACGATAGTCGTACCGAACGAATAAGTGTCGGGCTCGACTTCACTGGCGTGCTGCATATCGGTGTTCTTGAAAATGTCATTGCTGATTTTCACCAATTGGGTGGGTGCTTGAGCGGAACCGGTCAGCAGAAGCGGAACGGCGAGCAGCAGCATGGCGGTCAAGAAAATAGACAAGGTGCGCGAGCAAGGGGCAGTTGTCTTGAGATTCATCGAGATCTCCTGAGGATTTGACGGCCGCCCTCACTCGAAGATGCTGACGGCCGTAATCCAAACATAAGTTTACTTCTCGTTCATAGGCGGAATCAGCCGCGACGGAGGAATCGGGATATGGCCTCCGTCGTCATAGAAGAACTTCATCTCGTGATCCGACTTCGCGCCGGGCACGGGCAGCTCGCCTCTGGAACTGAATCGCCGCTCGCGGGGCGCTGCCAGGAGCGGTTCTTTGGTCGTATACATGGCTTCGTTCAAGACGCTGCCGGTAGGCGCTTTGGCGTTTGCGAATACGCCGAATGGATTTCCGTCCGAAGTATAGGAAACGCTGATGTAGTCCGCGACCATGTAGCCGCCATCGGAAACCGGCAGCCAGGTCAGCTTCATGGGTCCCGCGAGATGCTTTCCCTTCGTCCAGGTCTTGCCACCGTCTTTCGAAGTGGTAAAGCCCACATCCAGTTGACAGGCATTGCCGCATTTAGAAACGGGGTAGTAGTAATAAACCACGGTCAGGTGAGCGCTGTTTCCGGAGGTGGCAGGGTCCACTCCAATGCCGGCAATAAAGTGGTCCACGGTGCTCTTAAGGGGGTCGATCGGAATGCGACTGACTGCACTCCATTTCTTGCCATCCGTGGAGGTGCTCATCACAATGTCGTTCTCGGCGCAGCTTGTCCGAAAGCGGCAATCCCACCACACCACATAAACTGTTCCCGCCGCGTCAATTTCTGCCGAGGGCATATCCGCGAAGCTGCGAAATCCACCATCTTCCGCATGGTTGTTGGCGATGCCAATGACTACGGTTGAACTCCAGGTTTTGCCACCATCCGTGGAACGAATGGCGTCGATGCCACCGCCGAGAAAGGGTACGATGACGGTTCCGTTCGGCTGCACCACCGGCTGGCCGCCGAGACCGCCGGCGTGGTCGGCCGAAGGCTTGCCAGGGCCCCACGTGAGGCCACCGTCGCTCGATGTGCTCATCAGAATGTCCCCGGTGCCGTAGGCCTGATCCCATTCCGTATAGCAGTTGCCATAGAACGGACTGCTGGGAGTGTTGTCGCACGCGGTCCAATTCTTATCGTCCAAATGTGTGCTGTCCACGAGGATCGGTTTTCCCCAGTGAAGACCGTCCGTGGAACGGCTCACGGCGACGTCTCCGATCACTCCAGAATTTTCCTGGCCTGCGAGCGGAAGAGTCGAAATCATCCATTGCCCGTGCTTGGCGTCATAAGCAACCGAAGGATCCGCCGCCCACCCGTACGGTCCGTTCTTGTACTTGTCCGTCAGCCCGGGGAGAATGCCGTGGGTCCATGTCTTGCCACCGTCGGTGGAAGTAGCCCAGCCTACGTCCGCGCTGCCCCATCCGATTGATCCGGGTACGCGGCCCACGTGGAAGGAACTCACGATGGTTTTTCCCCAGGCGAATGTGTCGGGCTCAACTTCGGTTCTATGCACGCTGTCAGAGTTGTGGAACTGGTCGGCACTGATTTTCACCAGAGTGAATTGCGCCTGCGCGGGTCTGACCAGGGCAAGTGAAATCACCAGCGTCAGCGCGGTCATCAAGAGAGCAAAAGTATTGTTTCTGCTGCCGGAGAACATTCGATTCATGAGATTTTCCTTGTGTCTGAGATTCAACGTCCACAGAACTACATGATGGGATGGTCGCCAACACCCGGATGCTGGCGACCGCATTTGCCATATCAAAGCCTCACGTCGGCTTCGACGGCTACTTCTGCTTCGAAGGCGGGATGGGGTACTCTCCATCATCGTCGTAGTACTTCCAGACGTAACGCCCCTTCGCATTGGGTACGGGCTTTTCGCCTCTAGAACTGAATCGAGCTTCGCCCGCCACGGCCAACAGAGGATTCTTGGTTGTGTACATCGCTTCGTTAAAGGCGGAGCCGCTGGGAGCCTTAGCCACCGCGAACACTCCGAATGGGTTCCCGTTTGAGTAAGCGACCGCGAGATAATCAGCGACCATCAGACCGTTCTGGGATTGGGGTAGCCAGCTCAACTTCATCGGTCCCGCAAGTTTTTTCCCGGCTGTCCAGGTCTTGCCTCCATCCTGTGAAACCGTAAAACCTACATCGAGTTGGCAGGAGTTATTGCAATTCACGTTCGGGTAGTAATAATAAGTCAGGGCGAGGTGGGCTGTATTTCCGGAAGTCGCCAGATCGACACCTAAGCCGGGGATGAAGTGATCCACCGTGCTCTTGGTCGGATCGATTGGAATGCGAGAGGGACTGGTCCACGTTTTCCCGTCAGTGGAAGTGCTCATGACGATGTCGTCGGTGCGGCAGCCGCTGCGGAAGCTGCAATCAGGCCAGACTACAAAGATTTTTCCGGCGCCGTCCATCGCGGCCGACGGCAAGCCGGGGCTGCGCAGGCCGCCATCCTCTCCACGAAAATTTTGATTGGCAATGGAGAAGGATCGACTCCAACTTTTACCGCCATCGCTTGAGTTGAAGGCGATCATGCCGCCAAAGCCGTCGATCGGGACTACGACGGTGCCGTTGGGCTGCACGAGTGGTTGTCCGCCCAGACCGCTTGCCTGGTCTGCTGTAGTCTTAGCGGGTCCCCAAGTCGCCCCTCCGTCGGTCGAAGTGCTCATGAAGATAACGTCGCCCAATCCCGGCTCGTCCCATTCCGTATAGCAACTGCCATAGTGAGGACTGGTTGAAGTGTTGTCACAGGTGATCCAATTCTTGTCGTCGGAGCCGCTGTGGTCCACGATCACGGGCTTACTCCAGTGAATTCCGTCCGCCGATCGGCTGGTGGCAACGGCCTCGCCATTATTGTTGACGATTGGCAGAGTCGAAATCAGCCACTGGCCGTGCTTTGCATCGTAAGCAACCGCAGCATCGCTTGCGGCAGTGAAGCTTCCACCCTTGTAGTTGTCGGTGAGGCCGGGAAGATAGCCGCTGACCCAGGTCGTGCCGCCGTCCGTCGAAGTAGCAAAACCGACGTCGGCGCCACCGCCGTCGGCGACGCGCGCCACCTGGAAGGCGCTGACAATCGTCGAACCCCACGCGAACGTATCCGGCTCCACTTCGGTCTTGTGCTCACTGTCAGTATTGTGGAACTTATCGGTACTCAGTTTTACCAGCGGCAGTTGAGCCTGTGCGGGAATGATCATCGCCAACCCAATTGCAAACGCCAGAAAAAGGGTGAAAACGGCAGAGTTATCCCCGCGGTTGAGAGACCGGAGAAGAGTTCGATTCATCAGAATGGGTCCTTTATATCCTGGGAGTCCGACCCCAATGCCGCTGCGATTTGAATGGGGAGGGCATTCGCGGGCGCAACGAGGGACGGTAGTAGTGGCGCTGCGAGAAGATACACCGCCACCCGCAAGCTGTCAATGTGAAGCTTATTTCACACTGACGGCGAAGTGAGTGCCTACGAAAAACAAAACACCGCCGGTATGTTATCCGGCGGTGTCGGTAATTCAGGAACTACTTTGAAGGTGGAGTCTCTCGCTCCTCACCCTGAGACCTGGGGTATGGCCGGTCGGCGTGGACGTGAGGTATGCGCTTCTCGCCCTTTGAGCTGAAGTGCGGCTCGTCAGCTGACGCCTCGAGCGGGTTCTTCGTGGTGTAGGCAGCTTGACTCAAGAGTCCTCCGGAAGGCGCCTTGGCCACCATGAAAACCCCAAAGGCCTTGCCGTTCACATAGGAGGACGACAGGTAGTCGGCGAGCATTGGTCCAGAAAACGTATTGGGGAGCCAACTTATCTTCATGGGCCCGGCGAGTTTTTTTCCAGCGGTCCAAGTTTTGCCGCCATCCTGAGAGGTGGTGAAGCCCACGTTGATCTGGCAATTAGAATCGTTGCAGCTGGCTTGGGGATAGTAATAGTAGGTCGCGGTGAGGTGGGCGGTGTTTCCGGAAGTGGCCCGATCCACAGCAAGCCCAGGGATGAAGTGGTTCACAGTGCTGCTGAGCGGATCAATCGGGATGCGAACCACCTTGGTCCACTTCTTTCCGTTGGTGGAAGTGCTCATCACCAGGTCGTTGGTGCTGCAGTTCTTGCGAAAACTGCAATCCGACCAAACCACGTATATCTTTCCTGCTTTATCGATGCCAGTTGAGGGGAAGGGCAAGCCCACGCTGCGCAGGCTGCTGTTTCCTTGAAAAGTATTGACCGGAGAAATGGTTACAGTGTTGCCCCAACTGACGCCCCCGTTAGTTGAAGTAAAGGATTGCATTTCATTGCCCAAAAAAGGAACGACAACGGTGCCGTTGGGTAGCACGAGTTGTTCGGCGCCGGTGCCGAAGCCGCCGTTCACGCTCTTCGCGGGGCCCCACGTTAAGCCTCCGTCGGTGGATGTGCTCATGAAGACGCCGGACCACTCGGTGTAACAGTTGCCATAGAAAGGACTGCTGGCGGTGTTGTCGCAGGTGATCCAATTCTTGTCGTCTCCGCCGCTGCTATCGACCGGAATCGGGTTTCCCCAGTGCAGACCATCGGCGGAGCGGCTAACGGCGATGTTGTCTCCCGAGTTGCCAAGCGGGAGGCTCGAAATCAGCCACATGCCGTGTTTGGCGTCATACACCACGGACGCATCGCTGGCCGCCGAATAGTTCCCTTTCTTGTAATGGACGGTCAGGCCCGGGAGATATCCCTGAGTCCAGGTCTTGCCGCCGTCGGTGGAGGTGGCGAATCCAAGATCCGCGCCACCACCGCCACTAATACGTGCAACCTGGAACGCTGCCACCATCGTGGACCCCCATGAATAGGTGTCGGGTTCCACTTCACTCTTATGCTGGCTTTCAGGGTTGGTGAAGGAATCATTACTGATTTTGACCAGTTGTGCTGATGCTGGAGGAGCCATGGCGAGAGTAACAAATGCCAGCATGATGGCCAGAACCGCAAGTCGATTGCTGCAACCTCGAAAACTGTAGGAAGTTTGATTCATCCGATTGTCCTCAATGATGGAAGAGTGAACTACGCACGAGACAGGCGCCAGCCCAAGAATGGGAGTACATTTCCGGACACTACGCATGCAGTAGTAGATCAGCGTGCGCGAAGATACATCGGATAGACGCCGCTGTCAATGTGAACTATTTTTCACATTTCGAGCGGATCCGCCGCCGGGTCTTGCTTAGTCACTTAGCACGCGCGATTTCTGCCGCTACAATCGCACACGGGAGGGATCCTCATGACCATCTTCAATGAAGGCCGGGGCAAGATCATCGACGCGGGTTCAAACCCGGTTTTTCGCCTCTTCGGCTTAGCCATGGTTGCGTTTGTGCTCGTGATTCTGCTCTTCGCTTCCGTGGCCAGGGTGGAATCCGGCAACGTGGGGGTGCTCACGCTCTTCGGACGAGTGACGGGTGAAGTGCTGCCCGAAGGAATGCATTTGGTCAACCCGTTCAAGACCAACAACGAGATGTCGATTCGCACCCAGGAAATCAAAGAGTCGGCCAGCGTCCCGTCCAGCGAGGGCCTAGTGATGAATCTGGATACGTCGCTGATCTTCCATGTGGATCCGGCCAAGGCTTCCGATGTGTACCAGAAGATTGGGCCCAACTATCCGACTGTTTTGATTGAGCCAAATCTGCGGGCCGCGATTCGTGAGGCGACCGCTTCCCACAGTGCCAATGCGTTGTATACCGGCGAGCGCGAAATGGTTGCCAAACAGATTTTTGACCAGCTTGCGGGACTGCTCGGGCAGCGCGGATTCATAGTGGAAAGCATCTTGTTGCGAGACATTCAACTGCCGGCGACCCTCAAGTCCTCAATCGAATCCAAGCAGCAGGCGGAACAGGAGGCGCTCGCCATGAGCTTTCGCCTGCAAAAGGAGACCCAGGAGGCCCAGCGCAAGCGTATTGAGGCTCAGGGTATCCGGGATTTCCAGCAGATTGTGGCCCAGGGCATTAGCCCGCAGCTGTTGGAGTGGAAGGGCATCGAAGCCACCGAGAATCTGGCCAAGAGTCCCAACAGCAAGGTTGTAGTGATCGGAAACAGCAAGAATGGCTTGCCGCTGATCCTGGGGCAGTGAGTCCGTTAGACCCGAAAACCTTGATGGGAGCGTCATTTGCCACACCCAAAGCCGCTCCGGGCGCGGCCTCGGAGAAAATCTTCCACCTTGACAGGCAGGCCGGCTTGTAGCACATTTGCATCTAACTTGGCCCGCCGAGCCGGTTTGCAAAGTCTTGGTGCGGCCGTGATCGAGATCTCCACCAATTTCCCGGGGGTTAACATGAAGGTCATTGCTGCAGTTGTCGCAACGTTTTGTTCACTCGGAGCCGTCGCCGCGCACGCTCAAACTGAGCCCAGGGACCACAACCGGATCGACAACATCGTTGTGATCTTCCAGGAAAACCGCACACCCGACAACCTGTTTCATGGTCTTCCCGGGGCGGACATCGCCAACACTGGAGTGAATTCAAAGGGTCAGGAAATTACGTTGCAGCCGGTGCCGCTGGCCAACAACTACGACCTCAGTCACGCTCATTCGGCGTTCCTGGAAATGTACGACAATGGAGCAATGGACGGCGCTGACAAAGTGAAGGTGATGTGCAACAAGGGCGCCAAGGGTTGTCCGCCTTCCGATCCGCAGTTCGCGTATGTGAATCCTTCCGATGTCGATCCCTATTTCCAGATGGCAGAGCAGTATACGTTTGCGGATCGAATGTTCCAGACCAACCAGGGACCCAGCTTCCCGGCGCATCAGTTCATTATTTCGGGGACGTCGGCGCCGTCGCGCGACAGCAATCTTTTCGCGGCTGAGAATCCCGGCGGAGTTTCAAACGCGACCAAGAACACGGGGTGTACGGCGCCGTCCGATGAATTTGTCAGAATGATTGATCCCAGCGGCAGCGAATCCCAAAAGCTCTACCCCTGCTTCGATCATGAGACTTTGATCGATTTCCTCGACGATCGCAGAATCAGCTGGCGGTACTACGCTCCCTCGGCAGGTTCCATCTGGACTGGGCCGAATGCCATTCAGCATTTGCGTTTCGGGCGCGATTGGGAGAATGTCATTCTGAATCCGCCGCAGATCCTGACCGACATTGACAATGGCCAACTGGCGAACGTGACTTGGGTGATGCCCAGTGGCCGGTCGTCCGATCACCCAGCGACCAATGACGGATCGGGCCCATCCTGGGTAGCGTCAGTCGTCAACGCCATTGGCAACAGCCGGTACTGGGACAACACGGTCATCATCATCACGTGGGATGATTGGGGAGGTTGGTACGACCACGTTGCCCCAAGAGTCATTAATTCCTACGAATACGGGTTTCGCGTGCCGCTGATTGTGGTGTCGCCGTTCGCGAAGCAGGCGTATGTTTCGCATGACACTTATGATTTCGGCAGTATTCTGAAATTCATCGAAGAGATTTACCACCTGCCGTCGCTCGGATATGCGGATCGATTCGCGGAGAACGATCTCTCGGATTGTTTCGACTTTCACCGCCACAACACGTTTAAGAAGATTAACGCTCCACACGATGCCAAGTACTTCCTGAACGACAAAAGGGCGCCCACCGACCCTGATGATGATTAGGCGAAGCCAGCGGCGCTGACGCCGTCTGCGCTTTCGAGACAACTGAGCGACGTTCCTGTCCTGCTAGGATAGGATCGTGCCCGGTCTGCTTGATGTCCGCCATCTTACGGTCGAGTTTCCCAGCCGGGGCGGCAGCACTGGGCAGCCTGAGTCGTCGATCTTGCTGCAGGCGGTTCGTGATCTCAGCTTCACGGTTGCTCCCCGCGAAGTGCTTGGACTGGTCGGCGAATCCGGCTCGGGGAAATCCGTCACCTCACTTGCCCTGATGCGCCTGCTTCCGCCCCAGGCGAGGGTGGCGGGGGAAATACTGTTCGCCAACGGGAACGGCTCGTCGCGGGATCTGCTCCAGCTTCCAGACGAAGCTATGCGAAGTCTGCGCGGATCGCAGGTAGCCATGATTTTTCAGGAGCCCATGACTGCGTTGAATCCGGTGATGCGAGTTGGCGAGCAGATCGCGGAGGCCGTCGTGGTGCACGCCCGGATTACAAAAAAAGCAGCCTGGGACCGGACTCTCGAAGTGATGGAGGATGTTGCGATTCCGAATCCGGCGCTTCGTGCCCGCGATTATCCGTACCAGCTCTCAGGGGGGATGCGGCAGCGCATCATGATCGCCATGGCCGTGGTGAATCGTCCTGCCCTGCTGATTGCCGATGAACCGACGACTGCTCTCGATGTCACGGTTCAGGCCCAGATTCTCGATCTTCTCGCCGAACTGCGCGCCAAGTTTGGATTGGCCATGCTGTTTATCTCGCACGACCTGGCGGTCATCTCGCAAGTCGCCGACCGGATTGGGGTCATGTACGCGGGCAGCCTCGTGGAGTTGGGATCGAAGCAACAGATCTTCCAGGCCCCGGCGCATCCCTACACTCGTGGACTTCTGAAGGCAGTGCCGACGCTGAAGACCGACCGTACCCGTCCGCTCGAAACCATCGAAGGGGTGGTGCCGCCCGCGCATGCAGTACCTGCCGGCTGCCCGTTTGAACCTCGTTGTGGTTTTCGAGTGGGGGAATGTGCGAACGGATTACCACCCCTGCTGCAAGTGGCACCCGGGCATTGGGCGCGGTGTCCGGTGGTCAACTCATGATGGAACCCGCATGTCGAGCGGACGCTTGATTCGCTTGTTGAGATGAAGATCCAGTGCCTAAATTAGAGCTGGCGGGCAGGAGCGTCTGTCCTGCACGGCCTTTGCTCAACCCCTTTCGCCCCTTTGGTCTATAATCGGCATTTTGCCTGGTGAACGGTGCGCGTACTTCTATTAAGCGATATTCACAGCAACCTGGAAGCTCTGGAGGCTTGCCTGGCGGCGGCTCCAGCTTACGATGTTGTCGTCAATCTTGGCGACATGGTTGGCTATGGGGCGAGTCCCAATGAGGTAATTGAACGCTCGCGCAAACTGGGGAAGTTCTTTGTCCGCGGCAATCACGACAAGGCGGTGTGCGGGCTGATCGACATCAGGGACTTCAATCCCGTGGCCGCTCTGGCTTCGTCATGGACCCGGGACCAACTCACCCCGCAAAATCTGGAGTGGCTCCGCACCCTGCCACAGGGGCCCACACAGATCGAGGGACTACCGGATGCCCAGTTCGTACACGGATCGCCGGTCGACGAAGATGAATACGTTGTGAACGTTGGCGATGCGGTCGCGCCTCTGCTGGTGTCTCCCGCCGTGATCACGTTTTTTGGGCACACCCATTTGCAGGGCAGTTTCGTGATGAACGACGATCACGTCGATGGATTCCATCCCACTTACCGGACGGTGGGGCAGATTGAAAGCTCCGAATTTCCGCTGAAGAATGGGCTGCGCTACCTGGTGAATCCTGGTTCGGTGGGTCAGCCACGCGATGGCGATTGGCGGGCGGGATTTGCCGTCTTCGACTCCGATGCCCGGATCATAACCTTCTACCGCGTGCCCTACAATCTGAAGAGCGCACAGGACCGCATCCTGGCGGCTGACTTGCCCCAGCGTTTGGCGACCCGGCTGGCTGCGGGAAGATGATCGTTCCCGAGAGCCGTGGAGACCGCGCGTCCTTCAAGTCCTCGCCCAATTTTGACACTCTGATTGCAGGCTAGTCTCCAGCGGCTATACTGCCACATTGTTGTCTGAGGAAAGCTAATGAAAACGAGTGTTTGGAGTTTGGCAAGACTTCTATTCCGGGCAGCATTACTGGCAAGTTTTCTGGCCGCAGGTGTTGGCCTACATGCGCAAACCAGTCAGTCTGTACGAAGCTTTGATCAGGTTGCGATTTCGCCGGATGGGAATCGCGTGGCCTGGGTGCAGTCGGCAGTGAATGCATCCGGGGAACTGACCGGCGGCTCCGCTATTTACGTGCAGGATCTAAGAACTCCCGGCTCCAAACCGAAGCGGATTTCAGCGGGCAACGACACCCACGCGGCAAGTGAAGACACATTGTCATGGTCTGCAGATAGTAGACACCTGGTTTTTCTTTCCGACGTTGAGGGCGAGGGGCAATCGAATTTTTACGTGGTTGCCGTGGATAGCGGAGGCGTCCGCAAGCTGACTAACCTCAAGGGCTATCTGGCCGATCCCGCGTGGTCGCCGGATGAAAAGACACTGGCGTTCTTGTTCACGGAAAACGCGCCGCGGGCCGCGGGGCCTTTGATGCCGATGGTGCCCGAAACCGGCGTCATCGATCAGAAGGTTTACGAACAGCGCCTGACCACGGTGGATCTTGCGTCTGGCAAAGTCCGCCAGCTTTCGCCGCCGGATATGTACGTTTATCAATACGACTGGTCGCCCGATGGCAGGAGCTTTGCTGCGATTGCGGCGCATGGTGCCGGAGATTCCAATTGGTATGTAGCCCAGCTCTACACGGTGAGTTCGGAGAACGGTGAAGTCACGCCGGTGTACAAACCTTCGTTGCAGATCGCAGTGCCGCGTTGGTCTCCGGACGGCAAGACCATTGCATTCATCGGCGGCCTGATGAGCGATGAAGGATCGATCGGTGGCGACATTTTCACGGTGCCTGCCGGCGGAGGGGATGCTCGCAACGTGACCCCCGGAATTGCCGCATCTCCGTCCTGGCTGTACTGGGAGTCGCCGGGCAAGATTCTTTTTACGGAGAACATTGACGGGCAAGCGGGTGCTTCCAGGGTTGATCTCGCCAGCGGCAAAATCTCGTCGTTGTGGACTGGCCCGGACGTCATGTCTACCGAAGCCGAAGGTGTCCCGGCCATCTCGCTGGCGGCGGACCACCAGACTTCCGCAGTCATTCGGCACTCTTCCGCTCATCCCCCGGAAATATGGGCGGGCCCCATCGGCGAGTGGAAGCAGTTGACCCGCGTCAATGAAAGTTTCCTTCCCCAGTGGGGGCAACTGAAAAGCCTCCATTGGTCGAATGGCGACGCGAAGATTCAAGGCTGGCTTATGTATCCCACGAACTACGATCCCAGCAAGCGTTACCCCATGGTGGTGGAGGTTCATGGCGGCCCCGCCGGAGTGGCGCACGTGGGATGGCCGGAGGCATTCTTCAATACCTACGAACTCTCCGCGCACGGATATTTCGTTCTCTATCCGAACCCTCGCGGAAGCTTTGGGCAAGGGGAGAAGTTCACGCAAGCCAATGTCAAAGACTTCGGCTACGGAGATTTCCAGGATATTTTGAAGGGCGTGGACGAAGTTGTAAGAACGCTACCCGTGGACAACAATCGGATTGGCATTACAGGCTGGAGTTACGGCGGATACATCACCATGTGGGCGGTGACGCAGACTAACCGCTTTCGTGCCGCAGTGGCGGGGGCGGGATTGGCAAACTATCAGAGCTACTACGGGCAAAACGACATCGACGAATGGATGCCGCCATATTTCGGCGCGAGCGTGTACGACGACCCTGCGGTCTATGCCAGGAGTTCTCCGATCACTTTCATCAAGAATGTAAAGACACCGACCCTGGTGCTGGTGGGCCAGTACGACGGTGAATGTCCGATGCCGCAATCCCGCGAATTCTGGCACGCGTTGAAAACCTTAGGCGTGGAAACTCAGCTGGTAATCTATCCCGGCGAGGGGCACGAATTTCTTCAACCCGAACACCGGCGCGACGTCCTCGATCGCCTGACCGGGTGGTTCGATCACTATATGAAATAGCAATGCGTGTTTCGCGGAGATAATTGCTCGCAGTGTAAACTTTTGCAATGCCTTCCTACCCCTCATCTCGCACCACCAGGGACTTGTTCGGTGCGCGCGAAAACCCTCCCGAACGTTACCTCGTTGCCTACAGCGACGGAGGCGCGCGCGGCAATCCTGGACCTTCCGGATACGGCGTCGTCATTCAAGATGAAGCGGGGCGAAAGGTGGCCGCACTCAGCGAGTACCTGGGGCACCAGACCAACAATTTTGCAGAATATCAGGGATTGATCGCCGCTCTTGAATATGCGGTTGCCAACGGCCACAAAGCCCTTAAGGTGATTAGCGACTCCGAATTGCTGGTTCGCCAAATCAAGGGAATCTACAAGGTGAAGAACGCCGCGCTACAGGATCTCCACGGACGCGCCAAGGAATTGATCGCCCAACTCTCGTGGTTTTCCATTGGCCACGTTCTGCGCGGAAACAATGAGGAGGCCGACCGTCTGGCCAACGCCGCCATGGACAAGGGTATGGGACGAGTGGCGCGGGCACCCGCGCCTCTGCCGAGTAGCGTTCCCGAAGCTCGGCAGGAGTTCAACGGAGTTGTTCGCGAGGGGAAGGTCGAACTATTGAATGGCACGCTGCCGGACGGAACCCAAGTCCAGGTGCGCGTGAAAAAATAGAGATCTATTCGTCCATCACCGGATTCCTTAGCGTCCCCACGCCTTCCACGCTGACCTCAATCACATCTCCCGCAACCACTGGCCCCACGCCTTTCGGAGTGCCGGTAGCGATCAAGTCTCCAGGAAGCAGCGTCATGGCTTGCGAGATATAGCGGATGACGACCCCGAGCGAGAAAATGAAATCGCTGGTATTCCCCTGCTGGCGCACGTCCCCATTCACCCGAGTTTCCAGTCCGACTCCGGTCCAGGGATTGATCTCATCCGTCACCAGAGGACCGACCGGACAGAAAGTATCGAAGCCCTTGGCTCGAGTCCACTGGCCGTCTTTGTTTTGCAAGTCACGAGCGGTGACGTCATTGACACAGGTGTAACCAAGAATGTAGGGGCGCACATCTTCATTCGCGGCCAGCTTATAGCATTGCTTACCAATGACAACCCCGAGTTCCCCCTCATAATCCACGCGCTCGGAAAGCTTCGGCCGACGGACTGCGCCGCCGGGCGCAAGCAGCGAAGACGGAGGTTTGAAGAACAGCAGCGGCTCACTTGGCACTTCGTTGCCCAGTTCCTCGGCGTGCTCGCGATAGTTGCGGCCGACGCAAACAATCTTCGATGGCCGCAGCGGCGCCAGCAATCTTGCCTCGGCGAAAGCAATGTGGTCCATCCGCTTCGAGGGCAAATCCTCCATATCACCGCCAACCTGGTCTGGCGCCTGGAGCAGCAATCGTGTAATCTGCTCGATTCCCGCGACCGCTTCAACCAGGCCGTAGTGGGCCTGTCCGTTCAGTTCGAACGCGCAATATTTCATGAAGACCTCAGCACTTTAGCATTCAACATTCAGCACTTAGCATTTAGCCCTTTAACATTTCTCCCCACGCACTCGCTGGCGCTGAATGCTGAGTGCTGAATGCCGCCTTATGGTACCGCTTCACTGGTTTCCAGTGACCGCGCACTTTCGTTTCCGCGTACGTCTACCGCGGAAACAGAATAGAAATAGTTGTTTCCCGAAATCACGTTCATATCACGAAACGCCGGCGTCTTGTCCAATGTTGAATTGATTTTGACAGGTTCAGCCTCCCCTTGATGGCGGAAGACGTTGTACCCGGCAAGATCGGCGTCGGTGTCTGGTGCCCAGATCAGATCGATGAACCGCGGCTGGCCGGTTCCAGAAAAAACGGCTTGCAGGCCGGAAGGAACCCCGGGAGGAAATACATCATGAGCGAAAACTCTCACCGACGGAGTGTCCGCCGCTTCGAAATGGACCTCGGGTTTTCCTTCCTGGTGAATCAGCATCACGACGGTTGCTCGATAGGAATATGTTTCCTCCCATTCGAAGCTGTGGTCTACAAGCCGGGTAGGGGATGATGAGTCCAGTGGCAACTCTCCCGCCACAGTATCGATATTCCCGCCTTCGGGACGACGATACACGCGATACGTGTATCGCATCTCCGGTATTTGCAGGGTCTGCGGGACTCCGGTCCAGCTAAGGACGATTCCTTCCGCGTTGGCTTGCGCTCGAAAATCGGAGGGTGGCGGCAGGGCGGCGACCGCTGTGACCTGCGCGGTGTTGGAAGGCCCAGCGCTTCGGCCGTTTCCATTCAGCACTGAAATCGCATAAAAAATCTGCGCGTCGGGCCGATCGCCCAGAAGTTCTGGCGGAAGATTATCCGTGTAGTTTTCCACCGCCGCGGCAGACTTCGTCGGTTGAGAAACCCCTCCGGCAGGCTGGGGCGCAGCAACTTCACCGATCGAATTTGCGCACTCGTTCATCGGGACACCAACGCTCCGGCAAATCCGCGTCGGACCCACGTACCGCACCGCAAGGCCGTCGGTGGTCTCCGCGGGCACCGTCCAAACGAGATACACGCTGTCGCCCTTGCGCACCGCCCGGAGATCATTAACCGGTTGGGGAAGTTCCAGCGACGGAGGTTGGGGAACGCCAGGAACACCGCAGCCTGCAAGAGCAGCGGTGCCCAGCAGCACGAACCCAAGTTTCGAGATGAATTGCTTCATCGGGGGAAACAACAAGGTTATCAGAAGGGCAGAGTCGAGTCCCGACGGGGTGCGATCTGGCTATGCCTGAGCCGCCAGTTCCTGTACCGCTTCTCGAAAAACGTGGCTGTGCTGATCGATGTCAGACGCATCGGTTTGCGGCGACATGAGGGCCATATTGTGGAACGGGGTAAGCAAGATCCCCCGGTTCATGGCGTATAGATGCATGAACCGTTCGAGTTCGAAATCCATGGCATCGTGAGCCTCGGTTCCATTTTTTGGAGGCTGAGGAGAAAACAAATACTCGGCCCGGCAGCCTAGCCGGGTAACGTTCCAGGGCACGGCAAACTCGGCAATAACCTGTTGCACGCCCGCAGTCCAGCGCTCTGCCATGGAAATCATGTGCTCGAAGGCTTTCGTGGTCAAAACCTGAGTGAGTGTCGCGCGCATTGCAGCCAGTGAAAGGGCGTTGCCGGCGAGCGTTCCACCGATGCCGCCTACGTCGCAGTCTTCAAGGCTGTGGTGATCGACGATGTGCTTCGCAATCTCTGCCGTGAAACCATAAGCTGCGCCCGGAACTCCCCCGGCGATGGGTTTTCCGAAAACCAGGAAATCCGGCTCCAGATTCTCCGCCCGTGTGTAACCTCCGGGACCGGCGCAGATGGTGTGGGTCTCGTCGATGATGAGCAGAGAACCGTACTTGCGGGTGAGTTCGCGCAGCGCCTTGTGGTAACCGTTTGCAGGATGAACGATGCCAACATTCGTCAGCGC
The DNA here is from genome assembly GCA_963788605.1 of uncultured Acidobacteriota bacterium. Lineage (GTDB taxonomy): Bacteria > Acidobacteriota > Terriglobia > Terriglobales > Acidobacteriaceae > JABDBE01. Next base: position 438,409 of record CAWBHD010000010.1, read on the forward strand.
GGGCTCGGCCAGTACGCAGGCCACATCGCGTGGAGCGAGCGCCTGTTCAAGCGCAGGCAGATCATTGAACTCGACAACCTTTGTGGTCACCGCCGGATCCACGGGCGGACCGATGTTCCCTCGCCTCGCCCCGGCAATGCCGTCTTTCAGAGTGATGAAGGTTTCATCCACCGTTCCGTGATAACACCAATTGAAAACCAGAATCTTGGGGCGTTTGGTAATCTGTCGGGCCAGGCGTATGGAAAACCGGTTGGCGTCAGTCGCCGTCAGCGCGAACTGCCAGTACGGCAACCCGAAACGCTTCTGGAGTTCTTCTCCGACAAAGATTGCATTTTCACCAGGCAGCATGAGCGTAATACCGCGCCTCGCCTGTTCCTCGATTGCCTGCACGGTTGCCGAAGGCGAGTGCCCGGTCATGGCTCCGGTGTCGCCGAGACACAGGTCCACGTAACGATGACCGTCCACATCGTAGAAATGCGCTCCTTGAGCCTCGCGAACAAATGGCGGGAAAGCACCCGCCCATTTCACCATCCAGTTCATGGGCACGCCACCCAGCAGTGATTTCCCGGCGCGTTCGAAAAGAGCCTTGGACTTGGGGTTGTCGTGGATGAAGCGTTCCTGCTCCCGCTGCATCAGGGAAGCGAGTCGGTTGCGGTCTATGGCTTTCATGGGAAGGCCGCCAGCTTAGCAGAAGATTAGTGGTCCAAGAATTTAGGAGTGAACTTACGGTAATGGCTTAAATGATTAAGACAGTACCGAACTTACAAAATGTAGCGCGACAGATCCTGATCCTTCACAATGTCCGCCAGCATGTGGCGTACGTAGTCAGCATCCACTTTGAAGTGTTCGCCCTTTTTGTCCGGCGCGTCGAAGCTGATCTCATCCAGCACGCGTTCCATGATGGTGTGCAGGCGGCGTGCTCCGATGTTCTCCGTGCCTTCGTTTACGCGGAAAGCGAAACGCGCGATCTCTTCCAGCGCATCCTTGGTAAACTCCAGCTTCACGTTTTCGGTTTCGAGTAGGGCTGTGTACTGCTTTACCAGCGAAGACTTGGGTTCGGTCAGAATCCGGATGAAGTCTTCCATGGTCAGCGACTGCAATTCGACGCGGATGGGGAACCGGCCCTGCAACTCCGGAATCAAATCGCTGGGTTTCGAAACATGGAACGCTCCCGCCGCCACAAACAGAATGTGGTCGGTGCGAACCATGCCATAACGAGTGTTCACGGTAGTGCCTTCGACGATCGGCAGAATGTCGCGCTGCACGCCTTCGCGGGAGACGTCCGGCCCGTGGCCGCTTTCCCGGCCTGCAATCTTGTCGATCTCGTCGAGGAAGATGATGCCCGAATCCTCCACGCGGTCAATGGCTGTGCGCGTTACCTGGTCCATATCAATCAAGCGCTGCTCTTCTTCCTGGATCAGGTACTCAAACGCCTCGTTAACCTTCATCTTCCGCTTTTTCGTGCGCTGGCCGAAGAGGTTGGGCAACATGTCCTTGATGTTGACGTCCATCTCCTCGACACCCTGATTGGAGATGATCTCGAACGACGGAAACGCGCGTTCACGCACATCGATTTCCACGGTGCGTTCATCCAGCTTGCCTTCGCGCAATTGCTGACGCAGCTTTTCGCGGGTGCGGCTCTGTGATTCCCCGGATGACGACGCGGTTGTTCCTTCGAGGATGAAGCCAGCTTGTGCAGTCTCGGTGGTGCGGGGCGGAGCGGGCGGCGGCAAAAGAATATCCAGCAGGCGCTCCTCGGCATTGAGTTCAGCTTTGTCTGCCACATCCTCGAGTTTTTCTTCGCGCACCATCTCAATCGCGATTTCAACCAGGTCGCGAATCATGGACTCGACGTCGCGCCCAACATATCCAACTTCAGTGAACTTCGACGCTTCCACTTTCAGGAAAGGCGAATTGGCGAGCTTGGCCAACCGGCGGGCGATTTCAGTTTTCCCCACGCCCGTAGGTCCAATCATGATGATGTTCTTGGGGATGACTTCCTCGGCCAGATCAGGCGCCAGCTTCTGCCGCCGCATGCGGTTGCGCAGAGCGATCGCTACCGCGCGTTTGGCGTCTTTCTGCCCAACCACGTGCTTGTCGAGTTCGGCCACGATCTCGCGCGGCGTGAGTTCGTCGAGAGCAATCTGCTCTTCGTCCACGGTTCCAGGGAGGTAAATGGCCATAAATCAGTCGTTGGTCGCTCGTCGTTGGTCGTTGGTCGGAACAGGCTCGACCAACGGTTGACGACTAGAGCTCTTCAATCGTCACTTTGTCATTCGTATAAATACACATGTTGCCGGCGATCTTCATCGCCTCTTCGGCGATCTGGTGGGCGGAAAGCTGAGTGTGTGCCGCCAGCGCCTGCGCCGCTGCTTGTGCGTAGGGCCCGCCGCTGCCGATTGCCGCAATGCCGCCATCGGGCTCGATCACGTCGCCCTGTCCACTAAGCAGGAAAGTCTGTTCCTTATCGGAGACCAGCAGCAGCGCTTCCAGGTGACGCAAGAACTTATCTGTCCGCCAGTCTTTGGCCAGTTCAACCGCGCCCCGACCAATATTCCCGTGATACTGCTCCAGCTTGGCTTCGAACCGGCTGAAAAGGGAAAACGCGTCGGCGGTCGAGCCCGCGAACCCGGCAAGAATTTTGTCTTGATATAAACGCCGGATTTTCTTGGCGGTATGTTTGATCACGCCTTCACCCAGTGTGACTTGTCCGTCGCCGGCCATGACCACATGGCCATCACGCCGGACGCAGAGCACCGTAGTCGAACGTACTAAACGCTTCCTGTTCATGAGCGCAATTCTTGATTATAGCAGCGGAGAACGGTTCACCTCGCTTGCTACCGTTAGCTCACCACCACATCCGCTATCCGCGCCGCGTCGACGCAAGCCCGCACGTCGTGAGTGCGAACAATGTGCGCTCCTTTCAGGATAAGCGCTGTCTCCGCCGCGAGTGTGCCATAGAGCCGCTCGCCCACCGAAACGTCGTCACCGTTTCGCGCAAGCGCGCGTCCGATAAAGGATTTGCGTGACACTCCGGCCAGCAACGGATATCGCAGTTCGTGCAGCTCTTCGAAGCGTTTGAGCAGCGGATAGTTCTCCTGAAAGCTTTTACCGAATCCGAAACCGGGATCGAGTATGAGCCGTTCTCGCTTCACTCCCACCAGCAGAGCGACGTCGGCCCGCTCCCGGAGTTCGCGTTTTACCAGCGTGACCATATCGGAGACCGGCGGCAGATGGTGCCATTCCTCGGGGCGTCCGCGCATATGCATCAGCACGGCTCCGCATTTCAGAGTCGCCAGGGTCTTCGCCATTTTCGCGTCCCAGAGAAATCCGCTCACGTCGTTTACAATCTCGGCTCCCGCTTCTACCGCCGCGCGAGCTACATTTCCCTTGTAGGTATCGATCGAGATCACCGCCTCGGGACGCTTTTGTTTCAGCCCCGCAATGACGGGAATGACCCGCTCCAGTTCTTCCTTTTCGCTAACTGGTTGTTTGCCGGGGGACGGAGATTGCCCGGTTGAAACGGGATCGTCGCCAATGGTTCCCGCCGATGTAACCACCTTGGTTCCGGGCCGCGTCGATTCGCCGCCGACATCGATAATATCCGCACCGTTCCGCAGCAATTGCACGCCGTACTCGATGGCGTGATCACGATCGAAGTGCAATCCGGCGTCGGAAAACGAGTCTGGCGTCACGTTGAGAACAGCCATCACCAGCGTATGTTTTCCCAATTGCAACGACCGAGAGCCAAGATTCCATTCGAAAACTGGTCGCATTCGACCGATTCTAAACCTTGTGTCGGTTCTCGATGTGAAACTCGCGCCCCGCGCTCCCAAAGGGCGGGGTGCGACCCCCTAAGACTCCCCATTTTTTCTTACGGTTGCGTCCAATTCTTTCAGTTGATCGAACTGTCCTTGCGCAATAGTCGCAATATCTTGCACTTGTTGCCACTAAAATTAGAAATTCCGCCGTCCACAATTCATTTCGCTTGACATTCTCTGTGACCACGTTAGGATACGGCTCCGTGGACTGCGAGGCTTTCGTTTCGTCTGAACAGCAATGTGGCCCACACATCACCCCAACAGTGAAACTCTCAGGAGGACTATAGTGAAAAAGATACTTCTCGCAGCTCTGCTGATCGCAGCGCTGATTCCCGTGGCTTCCGCTCAGTTGATCTCCGCCGCCGGCTCATCGGCCGTTCGCCACGCAAACGGACCGCAGACCGTAGTTCACAACCCCACAAAGCCGAAGTACTGCTCTCCTTGCCTGTATTACTCGGGCGACACCGACAGCAATTACTCGGGCGGCGCAAACGCTCTGTGGGATGACAACTTCACCAGCCTCGGCGTAGATGGCCAGGTTTGGAGCACGTTCAAGGTCAAGGCAGCCGCCTCGGCTACCGGCCTGTTCATCAACTCCTTCACCAGCACCACGACTGCCAGCCTCATCAACCCGACTGCTTATGGGATCAGCAAGAAGGTCTCCGAAGGCAACGGTGGCAAGTCGGTTTGCAAAGGTTCCGCCAAAGCCACCGCAAAGGCTACTGGACGGACCAACACCAACTTCTTCGTACCGTACGAGTTCACCATCCAGATCAAGAAGCTCAAGAAGGCTTGCGCTCTGGCAAAGGGAACCGAGTATTGGTTGAACGTCTACCCGACGGCCAACGATTACTGGTACGAGTCGGATTCAGAAGAAAACCTGAACCATTTCGGCGCGAAGTCGATCCCTGGTAAGGCCTTCTTCAATTCCACCTACTTCGGAGCCAACTACACCAACGCCAGCAACGAAGGCGCGGGCTTCGACGACTTCTCTGGCGGCGTTACCGGTCAGTAAGAAATCGTCCAGTTTTGAGAATCCCGGCGCCGGTTGGGACCGGGATTCTTCGGAACATCGGGGGAGCTAAGGATTTTCGCCTTATGCTCTCCCCGTTTTTTTCACTTTCCTGACTCCCCTGGCATAGTCGGCATTTCGTCGTACGGAGGCTTTGTTCTGGGGCGCGCTCATCGTTGTCGCGTAAACCTGCCTGTGTTACGATCCTTAACTAATCTCTAACCGTGAGGCCTAGTATCAGATGCGGCGTTGTTGTGGGGTTCTCCTCGTATTTCTCTTGTTCATATCATTGCCAGGCGCACTTGCCCAGACCCAGGGATCGCAGGCGGTTCAGCAGACAGGGACCGCTTCCCAGATACCTCCCGAGGCCCCGGTCATCACAATCGATGGCCTCTGCGCGGATGAGCTTGTAGTCGGCAGGGACATGCCGACTGTTTCAACCGCCTCCCCAGCCTCGACTCCCACGGGTACGCCAGACAAGACGGCGTGCAAAACCGTGATTACCCGGGCTGAGTTTGAAACCCTTCTGTACTCCATGGATCCTTTGGGGTCCGATCGCGCGAAGACGATGCTCATCGGACGTTATCCGGATATGATCTTGTTCGCTAAGAAGGCCCGTGATTTGGGGTTGGACAAGGACCCGCGGGTTCAGGCGAAGATAAAGTACCAGTATCTGGAAAACCTGGATCTCGCCCTGATGGCGCGCATGAAAGACGAGGCGTTCGATGTTCCCGAGCCTGTCCTGGAAAAATTTTACCGGGAGCATCAAGACCGATTTGTATTTCTCGAGTTGCTGAGGATCGATGTGCCCAAACAGAAACAGCACCCCGACGCCTCCGGTTCAGCCAGCGCTGCAAAAGTGGATCCTGCCGCGGAGGAGAGAGAAATGGAGAAGGTTGCGCGGGCAATTCGCAGGGAAGCCATTGCAGGAGGCAGCTTCGAGAAGTTGGAGGCGAAGGCATATAAGCTTGCCGGCGAGACCGACGATCCTCCGGATACGGACCTCGGGGACAAGTGGACAATCGACACGTTGCCCAAGGAATTTGCCAGAACGATCTTCGATCTGAAACCGGGGCAAGTTTCGCCGTTAATCGACACTTCGCAAGCATTCATGATCTACAAGCTTGTTTCCAAGCAAAAGATTCCCTGGAGTGAAGCCAAATCCCGTGCGGCGACGCTCATGGACCTGGATTCCGCACAGGTGATCCGGGAGAGCGTCAAGACCGAGCTGAACAGCCAGTATTTTTCAATCCCGGCCAGTGCGACGGTAAAGGAAGACGGCAAAGCCGAGGGCAAATAGCTGGACTCCTCGCCGAACTGAAGCCGAAGGAAGATGTCCCCCGGAGCACGACGGATCTCTGCTTTGTTGGCTGTCCTGCAGACTGAGTCTGGTGCTCAGCGCCTGAACCCGGTGATTATCCAGCCGCATGAATCGAATGCCAGATGAACGGTAGATCTCTGAAATTCACGATTCTGTGTTTGTTGCTGGTCGTCCTTACGGCGGTTCTCTACAGTCCGGTGAAGGGCAATCCGTTCGTCAATTTCGACGATGATTCCTATGTCGTCAAGAATTCTCACGTGCGATCAGGGCTGACCTGGAGCACATTTGTCTGGTCCTGGACGGCGACTGACTCGTCGAACTGGCACCCCCTCACTTGGCTCTCGCATGCCTTGGATTGTCAGCTTTATGGACTGAATCCGGCCGGCCACCATCTCACCAACTTGTTGTTCCACTGCATCGACGTAGCTCTGCTGTTTCTGCTGCTGGCTTGGATCACGGAAAGGGCGGGGCGGAGTTTGATGGTTACTGCCCTGTTTGCCCTCCATCCTTTCAATGTGGAATCGGTAGCCTGGGTTGCGGAACGTAAGAACGTTCTCAGCACCGTCTTTTTTTTGCTCGCGCTCGGTGCCTACGGCTGGTATGCAAGACGACCCAGCGTGCAGCGCTACCTGGTTGTTTCCGCATTGTTCGCTCTGGGACTAGCCTCCAAGCCCATGGTGATCACGCTTCCCTTTGTGCTGCTGCTGCTGGATTTCTGGCCTTTGAAAAGGATTCAAGGATGGGGTCCAGAACTGGCAACGCCTGATCCGAAACGCCGCAAGAACCGCAAAACCCCTGAGCCGGCGTTGTCCGCCGACAGTTCATTTCCGGTGCACCAGTTGCCCTTCATCACCCTTGTTTTGGAGAAGCTGCCGCTTCTCGTGTTCTGTGTTGGGAGCGCGCTGATCACTCTGATTGCGCAAGGCAGTGCCGTCCGTTCGTTCACCCGTATACCCTTCTTGCCGCGACTTCAAAACGCGGTCTGCGCTTACGCGATGTACATCTGGAAGGCATTCTGGCCAACTCGGTTAGCTTTGTTCTATCCGCATCCGGTACATCGGCTGCAGGGTTGGCAAATCGGTCTGGCGCTTCTGTTCCTGATGGCAGTGAGCGCGCTGGCTTGGCGGCAGCGTCAGACACGCCCGTATTTGGCGACCGGTTGGCTCTGGTATCTGGGAACCATGATTCCTGTGATCGGGATTGTGCAGGTCGGTGACCAAGCCATGGCCGACCGCTATGCCTACGTGCCCCTGATCGGCATATTCATCATGGTGATCTGGAGCGCCGCGGATTGGGCCGAGGCCCGTAAGGTCAGCCCTTCGGTTTCGGGAGCGGCTGCGGTTGCGGTTCTAGCCGTCCTCTCATTTCTTACCTGGCGCCAGATCGGCTACTGGCACAGTAAGGAGGAGTTATGGGCGCGTACGTTGGAAGTAACTGACCACAACCCTGTGGCTGAAAACAATCTGGCGGATGCACTTCGAAGCGCGGGACGTCTCGACGACGCTTTGCCCCATTTTCAGTACGCCACCCAACTCCAGCCGCATGACCCGGCCTCCCGTGTCAATCTGGCCTCTGCTCTAGCCGAAAGCGGGCGCTTGCAGGACGCCATCGAACAATATGCGGTTGCTGCTCAATTGAGTTCCGATCCCATCGTTCAGGCTCGCGTGTACGAGAGTCTTGCGAGCTTGTACAGCGCAGTCGGAGACTACTCCAAGGTGCGTGAGAGTTATCAGGATGCGTTGCGCGTCGATCCGCAGCGGAGCCAGGAAATGGTCAGTCATCTTTCCCAGAGTGCCGCTGTTCAGCCTGAGGCCGCCATCTACATGCAGTTAGGGGTGCTGCTGGAACTGACTGGTGAGGCTAGCCAGGCCCGCGATGCATTCGAGCAGGCCCTGAAGCTAGACCCCAGCCTCGCGGAAGCCAGGCAATCTTTGGACGCCATGGGGAGCGGCAACAGCCCGGGTGGTCGTTAGCTTCCAGCGGTCTATCGCGCATCCTCAGCACACAGCCTGCAGCCAACTGTCCTCCGGTAGGAGGCTCCGTGACGCTCGAAATTGCAGGGATTGACCAGTGCTACAATCGACCCGGATGCATTGGAAACGCGCGCCTTTCGCAATTGTTTCTTGCCTGCTGCTGGCGACGCACCTGCATGCTGCTTCGCATGATCCAATCGCCAAACGGGTTGACACGGTTCTCTCTGCCGCCGATCTGGCCCGCGGTTTCTGGGGTATCGAGGTTGTCTCACTCGATAGCGGCAAGGTTGTCTACTCGCAGAATGCTGAAAAGCTTTTCACTCCCGCTTCGAACACCAAACTGTTTACCACCGCCGCCGCGTTGGCACTGATCGGGCCAGACTACACTTCCCGCACTACCGTCGAAACCAGCGGAATTCTCGACAAGTATGGACGCCTCACCGGCGATCTGGTTTTGGTGGGCCGCGGCGACCCCAACCTTTCCGGCCGCGAGTTACCCTACAACCGGCGTACGGTGCGTGACGCTCACCCCATCCAGGTGCTCGAACAACTCGCGGACACGCTGGTCCAGAAGGGTGTGAAGTACGTGGATGGCAATATCATCGCGGACGACTCCTACTTCGCCTTCGAACGTTATGGAGAAGGTTGGAGCCAGGACGATCTGGTGTTGGCCGACGGCGCGCCGGTCTCCGCGCTCACCATCAATGACAATGTAGTGTTTGTGAACATTCTTCCCGCGGATCGCGCCGGGGATCGGGCCTTCGTCAGTATCACACCTTCTTCCGATTACTATCGCATCGACAATCGGATCATCACCACGCCCGCCGGGACGGGCCGAAAGATTTTCATCAACCGCGAACCCGGATCCACGTTGCTGACGTTATGGGGCAATATGCCGCTCGAGGATGGGGGCGCGAACGAGGCCCTCGCGATTGAAGATCCCGCCGAGTTCGCGGCCGCACTCTTTCATCAACTGCTGCAGAACCGCGGCATCGTGGTTTACGGGAAACAACACACCCGGCATACCGAATTGGCGAGTCTGTCCACCTTGACTGTCACTGCCACGGCGCCTGCCCGCGGGGGCGATGAACCTTCGCGCGCTGTTCCCAACCAGCCGCTGGTGCTGGCCAGCTACCAGTCCAAGCCTCTGATCGAAGATGTGCGTGTGATCAACAAGGTCAGCCAGAACCTGCACGCGGAAATTCTGCTGCGCCTGCTGGGAAGGGAAAAAGGCACCGCGGGCACGGTCGAAGGCGGGCTTGAGGTATTGCGGGGCTTTCTGAATCAGGCAGGCGTCCCCGGTGAGCAATATCTTTTCTATGACGGCTCCGGCCTCTCCCGTCAGGATTTGGCCACACCGCATGCGGTCACGCAGTTGCTACGCTACGCGGCAAGCCAGCCGTGGGGCGCGAGTTTCCGGGAAACTTTGCCGGTGGCCGGCGTCGATGGATCGCTGGCGGATCGCTTTCCGAACCTTGATCCCCGGGCGCATGTCTATGCCAAGACAGGATCACTGGGCGGAGTCAAGGCGCTCTCGGGATATGCCACAACCGTTCGAGGTCAACGAGTGGCGTTTTCCATCCTCTCCAACAACTTAAACCTGCCCAGCAAACGTGTTCTCGATACGATCGACAGTATTGTAGAAGCGATCGTGAATGGAAAATAGTAGATTGCAGTTAGCGTTCAGCACTCCGCCGAGTACGCGCGGTCGAAAGCCTTTTCTTATCTTGGCATTCTTCCGGCGTGGCGGCTTCGCGCAGCTCGCGCTCCGGCCGGTCCGGTGCCGGTGGGTGGCTTGCGCATTCCTGCTAGCAGATCTTTCAGCACGATGGCGTTATTGTGGTGCTCATTCTTAGAGGCGAAAAGCAGCGTCAGCTTTCTTCGGCGGTTGGCCAGTTGATAGAGTTCAGTGAGGGCTGACGCGGATTCTGGCTGCGCCAACTCCTTGAGATAACGCCTGCGGAAAACCTGCCACGATTCGGGACGCTCGTGGAACCACTTATTCAGAGCGTCGGATGGCGACAGGTCGCGTAGCCATTTGTCCACCTGGGCGCGATCTTTGCTCAGACCGCGCGGCCAGAGACGGTCCACCAGCACGCGCGTTCCGTCCGAGCGCACGGGTTTTTCGTAAACTCGCTTCACCGCTACCGGTTTTTCCGAGGCTGGCCGGATCGCACTGGGCATGGCTTTACTCTATTATTGTAGCGGTTTGTATTCTCGTTTTGAGGACAAATGGCGCAGGCTCAAATTCCCAGCACTCCGCGATTGAAAATTGAGAATCCAAGAATATGGCTGGTGTGTCTCTGTATCTGCGCGCTGGTGCTGTGGTCTGGATGCGAGGCGCAACGCCGCAAGAGTGACGCCGAGCTTGGACTCACTCCCCAGCAGATTGCGGGGCGCCGGATTTATGACAACTATTGCGACCGCTGCCACGCTCCTTACTCTTCGCGGGGGCGGCAGGGACCGGGCATGAAAGGTGTGTTTCAGCGCCAGTATCTGCCGCTGAGCGGAATGCCTGCCAATGACGATCGGGTCAGCGACATCGTTCGTCTGGGTCGCAACAAAATGCCGGGCTACAGCCAGGTGCTGAATCAGCAACAGATTACCGACCTGCTGGCATATCTGCACACCTTAGGTCAGAATGGCGCAGACCATTTGGGGTCCGATGTCAGAACCAAGTGTTAACGCGCTCGCGCAATTGGTCCAGAGGCATTCCCTCTCTATTTGCTTGGGGGACCTCCTCTACCTAGAGGGTCGATGGTATGTAACACACTCCGGGTTGCTGCGCCTCTCCCGGCGACGGGGCTGTGCCGGCATTCACGTACGGCCTGTCCCGGCTTTTTGTAACCCGTCTGCAACTCGCTGGACGTTCAAAGCCACTGTTTACAGGTCGAGCAAGTGTCGCGGTTTTGTCGGATATGGAGATGCTGATCCATCCAATACATCGCACGCTCGTCCACGGTGCCGAGATGCGTGTGGCTGAAACGCGTGCTGTCAACCGCGCTCTACGCAAGGCTTACGGCATTGGCATCTGCTCCGTCGAGGAACTCGGGTCTCGTGCCGAACCGCGCCAGCCGGATCGAGAATCGACGAAAGCTCCACCGCAACCGGCAAATGGCAACTCCGGCGGTCCCAAAGTCCGGGATCGTCTCTGCCAACTGATCCGGCAACACCAACTCGATGCCGCGCTTGGTCAAGGCGTACGCCACCGACTTCTGCGGGACCAAGGAACTCCGCGACGCAACTCGCGAGCAAGTCGAGAATTTCGTCGCTCACCTGGCCGAGCAGGCCGAGAAAGATCGCGATTCCCTGCTCTGCCAGCTCAACAGTTATCTCGGTCAGAAGGAAGGTGCAGCATGAGACGCCAGATTGCAGGTCTCCACGCCGCCGATCGCTGCGCGGCAGACCAACTCCCCGATGGACTCTTCCTCGTTCGAGTGCAGAAGGTCCAGTTTCGCCGGCAAGCACAGAAACCTTATTACACTCTTGCTCTAGCCATCCTGGAGCCTGGCCGATTCTCCGACCACGTCATTTCCAGCCGCCTCTACTGCAATCCCAAAGCCCTCTGGAAGTTCAACTGGTTTCTGCGCGACTTTGGCTACGATGTCGAACTGCTGGGTCGCGATGAAGTCGATGAATCGCAGCTGATCGGACTGACCGGTGTGGTAAAGATCAGTCACGTCATCATCAACGGCACTTCCCTGCTCCGGCTGGATGGCTTCGCCCCCGCTAGTCGCTGGGAGGAACTTTCCCCCGCCAATCTCGATGGTTCGCAGGTGGCGTGATGACATACAGCTACACTCAAATCAGCCAATACTTGACCTGCCCTCGCCGCTATCGCCACCGCTACCTCGATGGCTGGCAGGAGAAGGACACCCGCGCTGCCATGCTCTTCGGGCGAGCGTTTGAGCGGGCCCTGGCCGCCTACTTCCTCCGCGAAGACGCTGCAGGTGTCCTGTTCCGCGAATGGTCTGCGTGCCAGAACCAGGGCCTGCAGTATTCCAATGGTGACACCTGGGATCGCATGCTGCAACAAGGAGTTCAGCTCTTAGACCGATTCTGCCAGGATGACCGCATTCGTATCCGTAAACCGCGTCACGAACTGCAGATCAAGTTCACGAGGCCGGTTTCTGGGAAAAACGACTTCGTGGCCTACGTCGACGCCATCGGAAAGCTGGACGGAGAGGGCTGTCTGATCGAGTGGAAAACCACATCCAGCCGCTACTCGGAAGAACCTGATGGACTGCTCGCACTTGACCCGCAACTCGTTTGCTATTCCTGGATGACGGGGATCTCTCAAGTCGCCCAGATCGTGTTCGTCCGCAAGCGATTAGTTGAGATTCAATACCTACGCACCACAATCACCGATGAACAGCGTCGCGAGTTCGGCCAGTTGGCAGAAGACACAATCGGGCGAATCGAGTCCGCCCACTTCTTGCCTCACAGCGGGGTTCGCTTCCCGCAAAACCCCTGTAGCAACTGCCCTTATGTCGGGCTTTGCCTCGGGAAACCGGAGACGGCCGAAACCCGTCTCGTTCGACGCCCCGGAGCCGAAAACCTTGGTTGGCTTGACGAGCTTACTTACTAGGAATCCGCCCATGCTGCCCAAGCTCAATCGCCGGCGAGCCATGTTCGTGCTGACCAAGATCGACGAGATCCTGGCCTGGGAAAAGAAGAACGAAGCGGAGCGGGACACCCGTTTTGTCGAGCTGGGCAGGTACTTGTGCGAAGTACGGGCAGGACAGTACTGGCGGATGGAGAACCTGAAATCCTTCGATGAGTTCCTGGAGAGACGATTTCCGGAATCGCAGACGGAAAGGCGTACTACCTGATGTCCATCCACGAGCACCTGCCCCCGCAGGCAGACGGGAACTGAAGGAAGTTGGCTGGACGAAAGGATTGGAGTTGGCGAAGATTGCGAGAAGGGACGGGCAGGAGTTCGATTGTGCAACCTGGTTGCACAAGGCCCGCGAGATGCCAAAGGAAGCAGTTTAAGCAGGAAGTCGAGAAGGAGTTAACCGGGCGGGACACGGAACCCTGGGAGATTATCTACTTCAAGCTGTACAAGAGCCAGCTGCCGGTGGTCGAGCAGGCGATCGAAACGGCGGCTCTGATGCTGGGATCCGACAAATCTCGAGGGTACTGTCTGGAGATGATCTGCGCGGACTTCTTGGCGGGAGCGAATCTGGAGAGTGAAACTCCTCGAGATTCTCTTGCAGTCGGCCTTGCGGTTTTTCAAGTTTCTCCCCGGCGAAGAAAGACAGGCGTTCCTGCATCACGTAACTGAGAAGGCTTCGTGAACCGAGTCCGACCGAAACGTGCTCGTCTGCGGCTCGATCCCGATCAGTACGACAATCTCCGCAACCAGGTGTTGCGCCGCGATGGCTGGAGATGCCAATCCTGCGGAGCAAGGTCAAATCTTGAGGTCCACCACCAGGAATTCCGCAGCCACTCCGGCGACGATTCTGAACAGAACTTGATTGCGCTCTGCACTGCTTGCCGCGGGAGGTTATCCCAGCCTCCGCCTCCTGCAGGACGGCGCTGATCTGAACTTCGTTAAAGCGACTCTTGCGCACGACTCCTCCTCTGGCCTGAGCGGGCATCGTAAGCCAGCCCATCCGAATCTAATGGCAACGATGCGGAAGTTCCCGGCGAGTGAATGGGATCTGCTGAAACCATCCAACTTGTTCTGCTGCGAAGGAAAGCAAGGTTGGGATGAAAGTGCAGTGAGCTGCTAAGTGCCTAACACGGTTTAGCCCGATCGGATATTGCCTCGAATCTCAGAAGGTTTCAAAGGTTTGTAACCGCTTATTTATCAAAAATTCATCGGATATTAATACTCACTCTCTAGGATTCCCGTATTGTCAAAAGTCCACTAAGAGCGACAGCGACAGAGTGGAGTTGCGCTTTGTTGGTCCAATCGATGATGGTGTGGCGGTGTGTTTGACCAATTTCTCAGGAGGCGAAATGGAACGAGCTACGATTTTCGCGCTGTCCTTGGCGCTGGCAGGAAGTGTGTGTGTCGCGCAAGCGCAGCAGGGCACGGCAGCCGCAACGACGGCAAGTACAAGGAAAAAGGCGGCTGCAAAAACGTCCCAGCCCACGGTTTCGAGTCAGCTCAGCGAGATGAAGCAGGCAATTGAATCGCAGCAGCAGCAGATCCAGCAATTGAGCCAGCAAGTTCAAAGCCGTGACCAAAGGATTCAGCAACTCGAGCAGCGACTGGATCAGAGCCAAGCAACTGCCATGCAGGCGCAGACCAAGGCGGATGCGGCTGCGGCTCAAGCTGGGGAACAACAGCAGAACGTGGCAGCGCTGAAGAACGACGTTTCCGACCTCAAGTCCAATTCCACCAACGTAGCTCTAAGCCTGCAAGAGACGCAGACCAATATCCGGTCGAGTCTGGAGAGCCCGCTGGCACTCCATTACAAAGGAATCACCATTACTCCTGGCGGTTACCTGGCGGCTGAAACGGTGTGGCGTCAGCATGCTCTGGCGTCCGACATCAACACGCCCTTTAACTCGGTCCCCTACGCGGGGCGCGTCGCAAAATAACCTCTCCGAATTCTTTGGTTCAGGCCGTCAGTCGCGCGTGTCCCTATTGGCTGAGGGCAAGTTGAACACAGCCAAACTGACAGGCTATTTCGAGTCTGATTTCCTGAGCGCCGGAGTTACCTCGAACAACAACCAAAGCAACAGCTATACCCTTCGCCAAAGGCAGGTGTGGGCGCAGGCGGCTCTGACAAGTGGCTGGACCTTTACCGGTGGTCAGATGTGGAGCCTGGTCACAGAGACGAAGCAAGGCCTGGATAACCGCACAGAAGCCCCTCCTCTTGTAATTGATGCTCAGTATAACGTGGGTTTCAGCTGGGCCCGTCAGTACGGATTTCGTGTAACCAAGGACTTCGGCAACAAGATCTGGTTGGGCTTTTCGGTGGAGGACTCCCAGAGCACGATTGGCGGACATGGCGCCAACAACAATTTCCTGGTGGGAGCCCAAGGTACCGGTGGCGGCCTTTACAATGCAACCGCGAACTATTCTTACAACGCCACGCCTGATTTTATTTTCAAGGCTGCGTTTCAGCCGGGATTTGGTCACTATGAGGTATTCGGAATTGTCAGCGACTTCCGTGATCGCATTTTCCCATGCTTCGCGGCGACATCCTCAACACCTTGTGTCAACGGTTCATCAAATCCCGCTGTCGGAGCTTACAACAACTCGGGCGTCGGAGGCGGCATAGGAGCCAACGCCCGCGTTTCCACTCTCGACAAGCATCTTGATTTGGGTCTTCACTTCTTGGGTGGCAAGGGCATCGGGCGCTACGGCACCGTAGGCCTTCCCGACTTGACCGTCCGCCCCGACGGCGTCTTAGTGCCAATGAAGAACTATCAAGCCCTGGCAACCCTTGAAGCCCATGGCAAACGCATGGATGTTTACTTCAATATGGGCGGCGAATACTCCTCTCGCGCTTCTTATCTCAACGCTGCTGGCGGCGGCGTCGGATACGGATCGACTCTCTACGACGATTCCGGTTGCTCGAAGGAGACGGCTCCTGGCGCGACCTTTGTCACTGTTACTACCCCGACCGGCACCGCGAACATCCCTGTCCCCGGTTCGGTTGGAACTCCCCTCACCGGCGGTTTCAACCCAGGCGCGCTGTCCAAGTGCTCGGGAGACACCAGGAACGTGCTGGAAGCCACTGTTGGATTCTGGTATCGCTTCTACAAAGGGCCGAAAGGCACTCTCCAGTTCGGTCCCCAGTATTCCTGGGTAGGGCGCTACGGGTGGTCGGACAAGAATGGTCTGAACCCTGAGGCTAAGGAAAACATGTTTCTGACCTCCTTCCGCTACTACTTGCCGTAGCACCTAATTTTTGTCGCTCCAGTGTGAGAATCTGCGCACTGGAGCGATTCGTCTTTACGGACGAGGTTCTTACCTCCAACGTGGAACGTGCGAATACAATCAAAGATCATATTCGGCCGTCGAACCCGAGGGGGGCTGTTACTTGGGTGTTCTACCCAGCTGTGGTCATCATGTATAATTTGGGGAGTTTTGATCAGGAGATGGTCCTGCAACGACATTTTCGCTCTCGCGTGTGTCTGAGTTCTCTGTGTCGGACCGCGCTTGTTTTTCTAGCCGTCTGTTCGCTCACACTAAGCCTTGCGACCCGCTACACCGTAGTGGGTCCGGAAGCCCCCAACGTAGGAACCGTAAGAGCCCATTCTGCAGATGCCAAAAGGCAACACCTTCTCAGCAATGGACTTCAGTGGACTGCTCCAGCTTCCAATTTCGCACTCTTTGACCCGCCGCGGGCTAGTGTTCCCGTGGTTTCGGCCGTAGTTTCATCTACCAACCTTTGCTCCGAGACCTGGCTTTATAACCGGCCTCCTCCCTCCTGCTGACCTTCCTCTGAATCTCTAGTCAAGCTTGTCGTTTGAGAACTCCACCTGGGTCACTGACTGAGGTGATGCGGTTATGCGGGGACTGCCCCACTCGCAACTGAGTTCGAACCGGCCGCGTTTCCGGAAAACCAGCAATCCATCGAATGGTTGCTTATTCCGAGGATCTCCGGCCTGGCTCTCCGGGAGGGTGCCGTGAGAAAAGGATCATTGCTGTCGGGTGTGGCGTGCGTCGTTCTCTTGATCTGTCTGCACGCACGCGCAGAACTGGTAACAGAGGAGGGATACCAAACCGCCGCCGTTGTCAGCGTGAAGAAGCTCTCGTCCGCTTCGAACTACGCCGGCGACAACCCGAGTGATGCGCCCTTGCAGGCCCGCGAATACTCCTACGACATCGGGATCCGTCTGAACTGCGACATATACGTCGGCCGTTATGAATCCGCGACAAGGTATCTGTCGTCCGTATTTGCTCCCAATCACGAGGTTTATGTGCGCCTACACAAACACATCATATATGTCAGCCTGCCCTTCAGTGATGAAGAAGTGATGATGGGGATCGTGGGTCACAAGCGACTGAAAACGAAATGTGCGTGGAAGTTACCTCAAAGAGGTTTCGGCCAGTGCGGCTGGGACTGTGATCAAACCATCAGTTAACCCGAAGCAAGTTCAAAGGAGGACTTGTATGAATCACACGAAGAACCTGATTGCGTTCTCAGTATTTCTGCTCATCGCAGTCGCAGCGGTCGCGCAACAATCATCTTCCAGCAGCATCGGGCGACGATAGCGCAGTTGCAGCCCGCCACGTTTTCACGGTCCGCGGTTGCCTGGACGGTGAACGTGGGAACTACATCCTCGTTGAAGACAACAGCGGCATGGTCTATGTGCTGAAAGGCGTCAGTAACAAGCTCGACAGTTATCTCCATCATGATGTCGAAGTCAAGGGGAGAGTGCTGCCAGGAACGATCAAGACCGGCGTGCGGCCGGAGAAAGCTGGCAGCAATCCGAGCGATACGGTACACGGTGTGGATGGCGTCACATTGCAGGTCGCAGACGTGCAGAACGACATTCGCATGGTCTCAAAGCATTGCAAAGCTGCTGACCAGGAATGACGAGGTCTGCAAATGATGAAGGTACTCAAGGAATTCTGTGAGGCTGAGGTGACTGTAGATATGTGCAAGAAATCACAAGTAGTTCTGGGCGGAAGAGGAGCGCTGGCTCTGATAGCGATCACTCTTAGTGCCGTCACCGGATGCGGACATTCCGACGGTTCCTCTCCATCCGTGTCAGCCGATGCAGCCCCGCGCGCCGCAGTCGTACAAGTTCGGCGCGCGCCACTTTCCAACACTCTCTCAATCGCGGGCGAGTTCCTGCCGTACCAGGAAGTAGAACTCCATGCCAAGGTCGCCGGCTATATCCGGAACATCAATGTTGATATTGGTGACCGCGTCCACACCGGGCAGGTACTCGCCGTTCTTGAGATTCCGGAATTAGTCGCGCAATTACAAGCTGCCAGTGCCGGTGTGCGCCATAGTCAAGAGGAAATTGCTCATGCTCAGAATGAAGTAAGCCGTGCGGAAGCCGATCACGCCGCGCTGCATGCCGCCGCCACCCGATTGAAACAGGCTTCAGAGGCGCGTCCGGGACTGATTGCAGAGCAAGAGCTTGACGATGCCACGGCTAAGGATCGATCCGCTGAGGCGCAAGTGGAAGCCGCTAAGTCCGCGTTGGCAGCTTCACGTCAGCAGTTGGAGGTTTCGCAAGCTGACCAACAGCACTACGCGGCGCTCTCTGAATTTTCACGAATTACGGCTCCCTTCGATGGTGTGGTGACCTGGCGATACGCGGACACGGGATCGCTGATCCAGGCAGGTACTTCCAACGTAAGCTCCATGCCAGTCGTGAAGCTTTCGCAAGTGAACGTGTTGCGGCTACGCATCCCAGTGCCCGAGTCGCTGGCCGCCAGCGTGCATGACGGTGAGCCCGCCGATATCCGCGTGAAGGCTACGGATGAGCATTTCTCCGGCAAAATCGTACGCTCGACCGATTCGCTCGATCGTTCAACCCGCACTATGCAGGTCGAAGTGGACGTGCCTAATCGGGACTACAAGTTGACGCCCGGAATGTATGCCGATGTGTCCTTACAGATTCAGAACGACCCAAACGCCCTCACCATTCCCTTGCAGGCGATCAATCGAGGTGCGGACAAAAGCACGGTGCTTCTGGTCAATTCGCAAGAATCATGTGGAAGGGCGCGAGATCCATACGGGAATCGAAGGCTCCGATCGAATCCAGATACTTGTCGGGATTGAATGAGGGGGATCGGGTGATCGTGGGCAACCTCGGGGCATACCGGCCCGGCCAGCATGTGGATCCAAAGATGAGCGCGATGGCGGACGAAAAATACACCGCGGAACGGGGAGCACAGTAGATATGTCCGGCTTCGCTATCCGCTACCCATTTTTCGTGATCATGCTGTGCCTGATCATCATGGTGGTCGGCGTAACCACTATGGCCCGTATGCCGGTGGATCTCTTTCCTGAGATAAACATTCCTGTGGTGGTAGTGGCGACATTTTATTCTGGCATGCCTCCGGAGCAAATTGAGGCAAACATCACCAATCCTTTCGAGAGGTTCTTTACGCTAGGGAGCGGCATCGACCATATTGAATCGCGGTCGTTGACCGGGGTCAGCCTCATCAAGATTTATTTCCAGCCGGGGACCAACCCGGACGCCGCCGTCAGCGGCATCTCCAATCTGGCGATGGCGCAATTGCGGCGATTGCCTCCCGGCACGCTGCCGCCGGTGGTACTTAAATTCGACGCTTCCAGTTTGCCGGTCTGCCTGATCACGTTGAAGGGCGAAGGGCTGAATGAAACGGAGTTGCATGACCTCGGGCAATTTACGGTTCGCAACCAGATTGCAAACGTGCCGGGTGCATCCGTACCACAACCCTTTGGTGGCCAGTACAGGCAGATTCAAGTCTATGTGGATCCGGTAAAGCTGCAGGCGCACCAACTCAGCCTGATGGATGTGGTTCGCACGGTCAATGATGCCAACACCATCCTGCCCGCAGGCGATGTGCGAATCGGCCCAAAGGACTACAACATTTACACCAACAGCCAGCTTCCGACGACTGAAGAAATAAACCGGCTGCCCCTGAAATCCGAGGGCAACGCCGAACTGATGGTGGCCGATGTCGGTTACGCCCAGGATGCCGCTGCTATCCAGACCAATATCGTCCGGGTGGACGGGCAAAGATCGGTTTATCTCCCGATCCTAAAGCAGGGCGGGAATAGCAATACGATCGCCATCGTGAAAGGGATCAAGGCTTCCATCGGAGATCTGGTCGATGTGCCAAAATCGCTGGTCACGAAGGTTGTGTTCGATCAGTCTGTTTTCGTGAAGACGGCGATCTCCAACCTGGGCAACGAAGGCGGCATCGGGCTGGTGCTGACGGCCTTGATGATCCTGATCTTCCTGGGCAATGTTCGCGCGACTCTGGCTGTGATGCTTTCAATTCCACTCTCCGCCGTCGCAGCGTTCCTCGCGATCAACGCCAGCGGAGGGTCGATCAACACTATGGTCCTGGGGGGACTCGCGCTTGCGTTTTCCAGGTTGATCGACAACTCGGTGGTTGTGCTGGAAAACATATTCCGCCATCTGGAGATGGGAGAGGCGCCCGAGGCCGCTGCGGAAAAGGGAGGCCAGGAGGTGGCGATGCCCGTGCTGGCGGCGACTTTCACTACCGCCATCGTCTTTTTCCCGGTTGTCTTTCTTTACGGAGTGAGCCGATTCTTGTTCACCGCGCTGGCCGCCGCGGTTGTCTTTTCCTTGTTTGCATCCTTCGCGGTGGCAATGACAGTAGTGCCTCTGTTTTGCGCTCACTTCATCAAGTCGCCGCACGGCAAGGCAGCGCACCACGCCGGGAACACTCGGTTTGAGCGCTTCGTGCGCTGGTTCAATCGTCGCTATGACCGGATGCTCATGCACTATGACATTGCTGTGAGGCGCAGCCTGCTTCGCCCAGTCGCGACCGTCGTCTCCATCCTTGGTGTTTGCCTGTTCAGTTTTGCGTTATTTCCCCTGATGGGTCTGGGCTTTTTTCCGCGGACCGACCCTGGCCAATTCGTGATCAACCTCAAAGCGCCAACCGGCACACGCCTCGAATTGACCAACCAGTACATCAAACACGTTGAAGCCGACATCCGTCAGGTGGTTTCGACACGCGACCTGGACATGATCGTTTCGAACATCGGTATCACGCCCGATTTCTCAGCCATCTATACCAGCAACTCCGGACAGCACACTGCCTTCGTGCAGGTCAGCCTCAAGAACGAGCACTCGGTCGGTAGCTACGAATACATGCGCCGAGTGCGCGCAAAACTGGAGGATGATCTGCCGGAACTTTCGACGTACTTTCAATCCGGAGGCCTGGTGGATGCGGTCGTCAATCTCGGATTGCCTGCTCCCATTGACATCCAGGTCAGCGGGAACGATCAGAAACAGGCTTACCAGACTGCGGCCGAGATTGCCGCGACGGTGCGGCGGCTCCATGGCGTGAGCGACGTGCTCATTCCACAAGACCTCGATTACCCCGGCATTCAGCTCGATATCAACCGCGAAATGGCTGGGCGGATGGGAGTGTCTTCGAAGGAAGCCGTGGACAACGTTATTACCGCGCTGACCTCAGACAGCATGATCGCTCCCAGCTACTGGGTCGATCCAAAGAACGGGAATAACTACCTGCTTACGGTGCAGTACCCGGAAACTCAAATTAACTCCATTACCGACCTCAAGCAGATACCGTTGCATGCTGCCGGCAACACAAACCCAACTGATCTCGATGCGGTGTCGGATGTGAGAATGATCAACACTCCGACCGAGGTGGACCACTATCAGCTGCGCCGCGTCATCGACGTATATGTTTCGCCGGCCAGCGAAGATCTCGGAAGCCTTGCCAGCAAAGTGGACAAAGTGATCGGCAAGACCAAGCTGCCCGAGAATGTGCGCGTCTCAATGCGCGGGTCCGTGGAGGGTATGCGGCAGTCGTTCAAGAGCTTTGGCATTGGTCTCATACTCTCGGTCATTCTGGTTTATCTGATTCTGATGGCGCAGTTTTCCTCGTTCATTGATCCGGTAATCATTCTGCTGGCAATTCCACCGGGCATCACGGGTGTCATTTTATTTCTGCTGGCAACCAACACCACCGTCAATGTCATGTCGTTGATGGGAGTCATTATGATGACGGGGATTGTGGTCTCGAACAGCATCCTCATCGTCGAGTTCACGCGATCGCTGAGAAAGCAGGGCATGCCGATCGAGGAAGCGGTAGCCACTGCCTGTCGTGTCCGTTTGCGTCCCGTCTTGATGACCTCTTTGGCGACGATTCTCGGCATGATTCCGATGGCCCTTGCGTTGGAAGCTGGCAGCGAACAGTACGCTCCGTTGGCGCGCGCCATTATCGGGGGACTTACGATGTCGGTCGTTGTCACCGTTTTCATTGTCCCTGCCGCATATCTCTTGATTCATCGGCGGGAAGAAGAGCAGACACCCGCCGTACAAAGCTGAGGTCACAGGCAAACATGAAGATGAAATCATTGCTTATTGTGTGGATTGCGTTTGTGCCCTGCGCGGGGTATCCGCAAGACTCACAGGTGGATCAACAGCTAACCGCACAGAGTTTGCCTGCGGCTCCGCTGCCGCAAGCAATTCCCAATCAAATTGCACTCAGCATGCCTGCGAATGGGAAAGGACAGTCTGTTCCCCAAGCCGCTCCCGGGACGCAAGCGCTTCTCTCGTTGAAGCAAGCAGAGGCACTCGCCTTGCAGAACAACCCCCAAATCTCCGTAGCTCGGCTGACGGCGCTGGCGTCGCAACAGGTGACGCGTGAGGTTCGTTCGAATCTGTGGCCTACCGCCGTGGCCAACCTTACGGGAGTAGATTCCCAGGACAACAGCCGCATCACTGCCGGTGGACTCAACAATCCTATTATTTATCAGCGTGCCGCCGCCGGTCTAACAGTCAGTCAGCTGATCACCGACTTCGGGCGCACGATCAATCTGGCCGCGAGTGCCAATCTTGCAGCCAAGGCTGAGAACCAGAACGCCGCAGCTACGAAAGAGCAGATCCTTCTGGCCGTGGATCAGGCTTTTTATGGCGCGTTGCAGGCGCATGCCGTGCTGACCGTGGCTCAGCAGACCGTGAGTGCGCGGCAGACGGTTTCTGATCAGGTAGAGGCTTTGTTCAAAAGCAAGTTGAGGTCTCAACTGGACTTCAGTTTTGCCAACGTCAACCTCGCACAGGCCAAGCTTCTCCTCTTGGACGCAGAGAATAACGAGAACGCTGCTCTGGCTGCTCTTTCCGCTGTGCTTGGATATCCTGGCCTGCACAACTTTCAGTTGGTCGAGGACACGACGCCGATTACTTCGCCTCCGAGCAATGTGGACGATCTTATCTCCGAGGCCTTCGCCATGCGCCCAGAAATATTGGCCCTTGGATTCCAGTACCAATCTGCTGAGAAATTCCAAAGCGCCGAACACGACTTGTTTTTCCCGACTATTGAAGCGGTTGGCGCTGTAGGAGACACACCGGTGCGTAACCCAGTCCTCTCCAATTGGTACGGTGCGGTGGGTGTAAACGTTGGCATCCCCCTATTCAATGGTTTTCTCTACAGCGCGAGGTCCCGCGAGGCTCGCCTGAGAGCGCAGGCCACCCAGGATCGCCTGCTTGATCTCCGAAACCGGATTTCACGTGATGTGCGAACTAGTTGGCTCAACGCAAGTACTGCCTACCAGCGGGTTAGCGTTACGCAACAACTGCTCGATCAAGCAAACCTCGCGCTCGATCTCTCCCAGACGCGTTACAGCCTGGGGCTGAGCTCCATTGTCGAATTGAGTCAGGCGCAGCTCCAGCAGACGCAGGCTCAGATAAGTAACGCTCAAGCTAGTTACGACTACCGCCTCGCCTTGGCAGTCGTGCGTTACCAGACGACCGGTATCTAACGTGGGGAGCAGCTGCATCCCGAATCACCGCAGGTTTGCGGTTCGCATTGGCCGCCTACGTGACGCGGGGTCAGCCTATCTCACTTGCCGTTGTTTTCCGTGATTTCATCTAGCCGCCAGGGATCTCCGTATGGGTCAATCTGGATCCCTTTCTCCTTATCCATAGAGAATTGGCAAGCCGGAATGAAGGTCCCGGTGCTCTTTCCCTTTTCCGTGCTCAAATTGAGCTCCATAGCCGACAAGTTGTAATCCTGCGCCTGCTGTGCGTGTCCGGTTACATCCGCAAGAGTTACGAAGCGATTAGTGACCAGGCGGATCCTGCGGCCGGTCGGGGTCGGGCCCTGCCGGATGTAAGTGACGTCGTAAGGAGCCACACCGGTGAACGAGAGCTTTCCCCGCACTGGCATCTTCTTAAGCGCGTTGACCAAGCCTTTATTGCCATCCTTGGCGAAGGCGTCCATCAGAATCTTGTGATCCGCTGGCGATGAGTAGCTGTCGATGGTGACTTCGACTGCGACTCCATAGGACCGCCCTAACTGTTCACCTGTGCCCCTGGCAATGGCTTCAAAGGTCTGGGGTTTGTCCTGGGCAAAGCTGTAGACGCCCGTCAGGATCACCACAACGAAGCACAGGGTGCCGAGGGAGATGAGGTTGATTCTTTTTGAAATCTTCATAGTGTCATCCTTCGTGCGCAATTCGGTCTCGTAGCAAAGTGACCGTCATAATACTCCAAAGATGGAGTGCGGAACCCACACCCCTCTTCTTGCAAGGAGAATTATACTGGCCCAGTTTAGAGGCTACGTCAACCGTCAATCGAGCGTCTGTTCAGAATTGCACAGTATTGAGATACTTGCTCCGGCGCAAAACTGAAGACTCACTCGGTTGGCTGAACGTCACTAGATCCGTGTGGCGTAACACAAATCGGTGATCCAACGACTGCGAATTCAGCCGGCCATCCGCTCGACTTGAACGCTTGCTATCAGCGGGGAATGAAAGACGTGCTCAAGCGTGGGATCTCCTGGCTTGGGTTCCGTAGGGTTTGGCGTCGAATCTGAATCGCTCGGGTGTTGATCCTATGAGTGAACTGGCGGAGCGCGCAGTCTTGTGCTAACCCTTCTCCCCTAGAATTCCATGCCAACAGGGAAAAATATAGGGAATTTCTTTGTTCTTGGTACCCGAAATTACGGAGCGAGAGCCATATCGTACTCATCCCGCAGTGTTTATTGACGAAACGGCCTTGACAGGAACAGGGATTTTTCTGGAGGTATCAGGAATACCTGTCCCTGTTACGTGGGAACAGGTCTTGATTTCTAGGCGGACTTATCTACCGCATGAGGGTGCAGCACCGGTAAATCAAACTGCTTCATCGCCCGACCCATCTGAAGTGGCGCGTGGCGAGTCAGTTTTTTTCGGCATGTTAGAAAACCCTTCCACAACCTGCCCTCTTGAATCCTCGTAAACGCAGGTTTCCTTGGATTGAGATTCCTACGTTAGAAATGTGTAGTTTTCTAACGCTAGGCAATGATGTCCTAACAACCAATGTTTATGCGAGCCGGCGGCCTCAGGAACAGGGCCGTATCGCTGCCCGCGGATACGCCTGACTTCAATCTGGAGAACACCGGAGATGTCATCGCTTTACTCGGGACGACCGTCAGCCAAGTTCGTCGAGGACAAGTCGATCCGCGAGTGGCTAATTCAGTTGGCTACTTATCGGGAATTTTGTTGAAGGCACTAGAAGTGGGTGCTCTGGAGCGACGTGTTTCCCGATCTGAAATGGCGATCAAGAACCATCGGACCAAAACACCTGACATTCCTGCTGCTGGTGCGGGTGGAAATGCTACCTGATCGCCACGTAATGGAACCACGCGTCGATTCGCGATCCGAGGAGGCGGACGCCGGTTTTACTGAGTGGCGAGCGCTGCTCGAGCTGTCTGTTTCGTGGAAAGAGCAGCTTGCTTCGCTTCGCTGCTCGCCTCCGAGGTTATGTCACGAATTCCAAACTCGACGCCAATCTTCTTTAGGAAGTCATTGGGCGGTGTACCGCCGGCAAAGATCCAAACAAAATCGTTAGGGAGTTCCCGCGGGTTGCCGTTGACCTCGAGAATTACCGTATCGGTTCTGAACTCCACGGGGCTCGATTTGAACAGAACGTTGACTTTTCCCGAGCGAATGCAGTCTTCAATGCGCTTGGAATTCCTTTCCTTGATACGGCTAAAACGCTCCTGGCGATAAGAGAGCGTAACTTTGTTGCCGCTCTGGTTGGCCAGGCCCATGGCCGCCTCGATCGCGCTATCGCCGCCACCTACAACGAGAATGTTCTTGTTCACATAGTGATCGGCCTCGATCAGACGGTACATGACCTTAGGCAATTCCTCTCCTTTGACGCCCAGCTTTCGGGGTTCGCCTGCACGGCCGAGCGCCAGGACTACGGCTCGGGCACGGTATGAATTGGTGGCGGTTGCTACCGTGAAGATACCGTCCTCTTCCTTCTTGATGTCCTCTACTTTTGCGCCGGTGCAGACATTGAAGTCGGCACGATTCAGAATCATGTCCCAGAAGGCGAGCAGGTTCTCTTTCGAGAGTTCCGTCTTCTTGAACTTGCCGTACATGGGGAATTGCACAGGACTGGTCATCACCAGCTTCTGGCGTGGGTACTTTGCCACGGTGCCGCCGATCTCATCGCGCTCGATCGTGATGTAGTTCAACTTGTGCTCAATGGCGCGCAACGAAGCGCTGATCCCGGCTGGGCCGGCGCCGACGATCAGGACATCGTAAAGGCCCGTAGGCCTTTTTTCGGCGGTAGTGGATCTGATTCTGTTGGCGATCGTATCGATGCAGTCGCGACCCTGGTTGACGGCATTCTTGATCAAAGCCAGACCACCGAGTTCTCCGACGATGAAGAGATTCTGAATGGAAGTCTCATGCTCCGGTGAGAGACGTGGCATGTCGGCGCTCATGCTAGGACTAGCCATCACCATTGTGATGGCGCCAACCGGACAGGCCTCGGCACAGAGGCCATGGCCGATACATTTGTATCCGTTGACGATAACTGCTTTGCCTCCAAGCATGGCCAGTACGTCGCCCTCGGGACAGACCGTGGTACAGGTCTGGCAGCCGATGCAAAACGTGGGATCGATGTGGGGATGCTGCGCCTTGGGGCCCTCGGAGAACAATTTTCCTTTCTCCGCTGCCTGACGCGCGAGCTCCTCTCGATTGTTCAACTTGATCAGATAGCCCCGGACGAAGAGCAGGCTGACCACGGCAGCAATGACTAATGTGATGATGTTTTCCATTGTGTCCCGTTAGAAATAGCCCATCATGATCACCGTCACAATGTGGAGCAGAGCAAGCAATGCAAACGAGTAACTAAACGGTTTGTGGACCACGTGCCACAAGTGAAACACTTGTTGCGAACGAGAGAGGAACAGAACGCGCTTGGCAAGGGCAGCTTCGTCTCTGGCATGGGAAATTGCCCTTTCCAGATCAGCGTGCCGAGCGGGCAGAAAACCAGCCAGGGTTCGCAGCTTTTCTCCGAATGGCAAGGTGCTCCGACGGAGCTTGGCGATGCGGAACGAGCGGGTGACGTCAAGCACAACCATGTAGACCAAGGCCACAACGATGGGCAATCGCTGCACCCGCTCGGGACTGGGCAACCGTAGCAGTGACTGCAGGTTGGTTTGGGGCAGCAGTTTCTGGTCGTGAAGCTGTTGCGCGAGGCGAGTCCTCACTTCCTGCAGCTCCTTCAGCGACAATTCAGCTGCATTCAGGCTGCGAGGGATCTGCGAATAGAGATATCGTCCGATGATCCCGCTGAGGGAAACGGCCAACATGATCCAGAAGGCGATGCCGGCGAATCCGCCGAACTTGAAGGAAGCGTGGAATGCGATGACAAAGGGCGCGGCCAACCCGAGTAGGACATGGAAGTCGAGCCAGTGCCGGGAGAGTCCTATCTGGGAGAGCCATTTCCAGCGCTTGCGCAGCGGATACAGGAAGATGACCAAGAACATGCCGAAGCCCAGGAAGCCGAGTTTCAATCCGATGGCGCCGCTGGGTTTCAACAGCGCATGCTTGGGAGAGAATGGGCGGTCAGCAGAAGTGAGGGTGTAATAACTGAAGCCGTAGATCGCCAGTGCGATGATCAGTGCAATAGCGACAACATAGCCTGACACGAGAAGACTATCGTGCCGACGGTTTTTGTTTGGAACCGATACAGCGGCGGTTGCGACTGCAGCATTGGCGCTCATTTGCTTGTAACTTGCTCCTCGGTGTTCACTGAGAACCGTTTATAATCTGTAAAGTAATGGGTATTTCGCCAGTGCTGGCGTGGGGTTTCCACCTCCACGCTTGCTTGGACGGGGAACCAATAGGGCTGTTTCATATCGTGGAAGGGAGCAGGCGCGAACTCGACCTCCGAGCGCAGGGATTTCAACCCAACGTCTTCCAGGCTTTTCCCGATCCCAGCGACAATTTTTGTAATCACGCCCGTCTGGGGATCCACCCATGCGGTGCCGGATAGCTCCAAGGGGTACTCTCTTCCCCTCAACGCAAGCGCGGCCGGCGAACGTGCGCCGGGAATGTGCTGAAAGCTGATTCTACTGAGCCTATGGCCCTCGATCGTTTCATCTTCCAATAGGGTGAACTGAAAACTTTCCGCATAGTAGGAATGGAAAATCAGAAACAGCGTGGCAAATCCATTGCTGATCAGCAGCGGCATGTTTTTCTTATCCGGCTTGACTGCTTTTACTGATAGGCGTGACTCGGCGAGGCTCAATTCGCCGCCCGGGTTCGTAAGAATGACGAGGTAGTCGTAGGTGGATTCATCCTTCAATTCGACCTTGCCATCTTTTCCCAGTTTCTGCTGTTCCACGCGTTCGGTGCACTTGACGTCGGAGAACTGATCGAGGAAGCCAGTAACCTGCGTGCCAGTGCGAGCAAGCAGGTCATCCAGTGTGGCGGCGCCGTCGGCAGAAGGTGCCGTGGAGCAGATTGCGGGCGACGCGAGAAAGGCCCAGAGCAGCCACCAGGCGAGCTTCTGTCGACGAATCATTCGTGATGCCTTTCCTTTGAGTCGAAGCGGTAGCCGATGGTGAGCATCCACTGGTCATAACTCAACTGGCCGCGATCAGCGGTATACCCTCCCTGAAAAAAATAGTGCGAGCCCAGGTTGGTTTCCACATTGGCCGTGATGAACTTCGAGTGGTCGTTGCTGGTGAAAGAGGAAGCGAAAGTCTGGGTTCCGGCGAGAAACTCAAGCCGAAGATTGTCACTGAAGTTCCGCGAAATCGAAAATGCTTTGTACGATCCACTGCCAAAGGAGCTGTCGAATTTCGAGTAGTGTGCGTCGGCTCGCAGACCGAACCACGGCAAATGTCCGAAGGTAATTCCATACATCTGGTTCAAAGAGCTTTTGGCGTCACCAGTCCGGCTGCTTCGGCCAAGGTCGGTATACACGAAGATCTGTTTGTGGACCTCGACTCGTCCGCCCACACTGAACCCCTGGAAAAGATACTTATCCAGCAAGCCGGTGCCGATCAATTGGGGATCGAAGGTGGGAACATCGCGAAGGTAGTTGTAGTTGAAATCCAACTCGACCCTGGGGTGAGGCTGCACTCGTAAAGTAAAAAAGTTACGGCTCAGGCCGGCTCCGGGGGATGGCACCGCAGGATTGCCCTCTGGACTGTCTACCTGCAAAGAGTTATAGATAGATAAAAATCGCTTGTAAGAAACGATGTTCTCAACGAAGCCAAACGGCTTGTCGAGCTGCCACTTTAGCATGCTGATTCCCGCTCCCAACGTGCTGGAGTAATGAATGGCATCGAAACTGCCACCTTCAAAGTTGATGAAGCTGCCACCGATGACCCGGTCCGGGCTATAGTCCCAGGACGTGGGGTCGGGAGTGGACCCGCCGAAGACTCCCAGTGTCGTTCCTTTGGAGAGCCGACGTCCGAAATAGCCGCCATCGATCGTGTCCAAGCTGTTTGCCCATGGGAGATAGAGGCGGCCGAATCCCGCCACCCAGCTCGAATTAGGATTGTCATAGGTCATGCTGAGGTGATAGGTGCGGTTGATCAAGTCCTGCAAAGTCTGCTGCCCTGCGGGCGATTGCTTGGTCAGCCGGCCGCGCCAGAAGCCGCTGAGATTCCAGTACGTGCCGCCGATACGTGTAATGTCGGTACGCATCACGATCCCAACATCTGAGCTCGTCATCCCATAAGTCCCGTGACTCGCGGTCCCCATGTAATCCAGGCCGATGCGGCCGCGGGCGCGGTTCACGGAAGGCAACGGCGGCCGTGGGAGTAGGTCGCGAACTTCTTCATCCAGAGGATCACCTTCGGTGAAGGTAATGACCGCCGGATACTTTCGGGTAGCGCTCAGAGCTCGCTGTTGAACCAGGGCCTCAGAATCCGCAGAAGAAAGATAGGCGAGGTCTCCGGGCTTGACCGCACGCTTGGGTGTATGAATATCGCTGACCGCGGAAGTCTCTGCTACCGCAGTGACCTGTAATTCGGCAACGACGTGAGTGCCCGCGGGATCTGCGGATACACCCTGCTGGGCGGGCAGGTCGGTTTCCTCAACTTCCAACTTCATACCTTCGGTCAATCCTGCGCTGCGTCCGCCGTCGAGGTACGCCACGCCCTCGGCAACGTATTTCACCCTGAAAACGGTCCGAAGGCTGGGATCAGAGGAGCGAACCGTAAGAACGGGTTCGTCTACTGTGGACGTGGCGGCCGATGCAGTTGCGGCGGCATTGGTCCCTGGCGCAACATCACTCGCGGGATTCTGGGCAGAGGGCGGAGCTTGAGAAATCTGGGTTTGCGCGCGTGCGGGTACGGCAGCGGCATTGGTTAGTGGCACAACGCTACTCGCGGCATTCTGCACTGCTGGCGTACTTTGAGCCGCCTGGGCAACCTCGACTTGTGGAGAGGGGGGCTGTCCCGCCGAGCCGCTTGGGGAGAAGGTGGTTAAGCGACTCTGCGGGACAGGGGCGACATGCGGTTCAGGAGGAGTGACCGTCGTCGCCGAAGTGGAAACATTTGGGTAGGTCGCTGAGTTGGTTGTCACCGGAACGGCTGTACTCGATAACACCGGGTCGGTGGAATCGGCTCGCACACCGTCTTCCGGCAGTTGCGAGTTCTTCCTGCGACGGAAGATGCCGGCCAGTCCCGCGGATGCGCCAGCAGCGGGCGCGCCTTGAGACTTGCTGGCGAGTGAGCTTGTGGCCGGGCTGACGGTCAGGATAAGGCGTTGCCCGTTCGTTGAGAGAGCGTACGGATGAGCTTGATCCAGATCCACTACCAGGTGGGTGGTCGGAGGGTTGGCGCTGTGCAGAGCCGTCCGTACTCGTTGCACGCCCTTCCAATTGACATTAATGGTATGCAGTTTCGCTGCGCAGCTAGTGTTCGGTAATTGCAACACGAGCCGGTCTGGATGATTTGCCGTTATCAGCGACGCTTGTACCGGCAAACTGAGAATGATCTCCACTTGCAAGTCGGCGCCATCCCTCCTTACCAGTACGTCTTGTACCGTCGCGACCCCAGTCGAGGCATTCTGCGCGACCGCACAAGACATGAGTAGCATGAGAGTTCCGAATTGTTTCCGTATTGCCGTCATTCGCTGTTATCACTCGCTGGCGCTCCACTTGCCGCCCAACAAAATGCTCCGAATTCTTGATCAGCCACCGTGTCCGGTGGGATGGCATTGATAGCAGTTCGGGCTGTTGTACACATAATTCCGAACGCCCTGATGCTCCTGGTCGGTCTGAGTTTTGGCGTGACAAATCGTGCAGGAAAACACCGAATAGTCTGATGGGTTGGTGTGGCAATTACTGCACGTTTTTGCATTCCCGTGGTTCATCGGGAACCAAGTGTGGTTGAACACGGCACCCTGCCATGAATTCGTGGTGTGGCAAGTCAGGCAAGTGGTCGGGAATCCAGCCGCCTTGTGGTTCGGGTCCGTAGTGTTGTCGTAGTCCTTCTTGTGACAGGCATAGCAATCCGTGGGAGTGTTCTGGTAGTTGTTGTTCACGTGGCACTGATTGCAGAGCACCTTAATGTGCGCGCCGGTCAGTGGCCAACCTGTAGTTCCGTGATCAAACTTGCCATTGGCCCAGAGCACGGTGTCGTGACACATCTCGCAGGTCTGCGGGAATCCCGCGGCCTGATGGGGCGGATTGTTGGTGTTGTTGTAGTCGGTTAAATGACAAGCCACGCAAGCCGTGTTAGTGAGTTTGTAGTTGTTGTTAACGTGACATTGCGAGCACAACAGAGCCTTGTGCGTGCCGGTCAAAGGCCATCCGGTTTTGCTGTGGTCAAACTGCGCCCCGGACCACGATGACGTGCTATGGCAGGTGTCGCAGGTTGTAGGGAACCCTGCCGCCTGGTGGTTGGGATCGTTGGTGTTGTTGTAATCCTTCATGTGACACGTGCTGCAAGCACCGCTGGTCAGGTGGTAGTTGCTGTTCACATGGCATTGCGAGCAAGGCAGACTGGTGTGTGCTCCGGTAAGCGGGAAGCCGGTCGTGGTGTGATCGAACTTCCCGCCTCCCCAAGAGTTCGTGTCGTGACAATTCTGGCAAGTCGTCGGAATTCCGGCCTGCTGATGATTGGGATCGGTCGTGCCCTGGTAGTCCTTCAAATGGCAGGACACACAGGAGGTATCGGTGAGGTGGTAATTGTTGTTGACGTGGCACTGTGAGCACGCAGTTTTCGCATGCGTCCCGGTCAGCGGAAAACCTGTTTTGGAGTGGTCAAACAATGCGTTCGACCACGTCGTGGTGTTGTGGCAGGTATCACATGTTGTCGGGAACCCGGCCTGCTGGTGATTCGGATCGGTGGTGCCGTTGTAATCCTTCATGTGGCAGGTGGAGCACGCGCCGCTGGTCAGGTTGTAGTTCCCATTTACGTGACATTGGGCGCAAGGTAGCTTTGTGTGCGATCCGGTGAGCGGGAACCCGGTCACGGAATGATCAAAACTCGCATTTCCCCATGAAGCGGTGTTGTGACAAACCTGGCAGGTCTGAGGTATTCCGGATTTCGCGTGGTTCGGATCCGTAGTGCCCTGGTAGTCCTTCAAGTGGCACGAGACGCAGGTCGTATCTTTCAGGTTGTAGTTCCCATTGACATGGCATTGCGTACAGGGTGTTGTCACGTGCTTCCCGGTTAGCGGAAAACCAGTGGTGGAGTGATCGAAGCTGGCGTTAGCCCAAGAACTCGTGTTGTGACAAGTTGCACAGGTCGTCGGAATGCCGGCCTGCTTGTGGTTTGGATTGGTCGTGCCGTTGTATTCCTTCATGTGGCAGGACGCGCAATCCTTGCTAGTGAGGTTGAAATTGTTGTTGGCATGGCATTGCGCGCACTGTAGGGTAGCGTGCGCTCCAGTCAAAGGAAATCCCACGAGGCTGTGGTCAAAAGTCGCGGGCTGCCACGCGGCGGTGGTGTGGCAAGTCCCGCAGGTCTGTGGGAGGTTCGAGGTCACATGGTTTGGGTTGGTCGTTCTGCGGAAATCGGGCAGGTGACATCCGACACAATTTGCAGGCGTGCCCTTGAATTTCCCGTTGATGTGGCACGCCGAGCAGTCCAGCTTGGCGTGCATCCCAGTCAATGCGAAGCCGGTGTTTTTCAGGTGGTCGAAGTTCACGCCAAACCAGTTGTCCATGCGATGGCATTGTTCGCAGGTGGTGGAGAAACTGGCGGACATGTGGCTGGGGCCGGTGGTCCGCTGGTAGTCGACTGCGTGGCAGGAATAACATTGCGTTGACAGTCCCTGAAATTGCCCCGTCGCCGCGCCCTTGTGGCACGAACTGCAGTCCAACGCAGCATGAGCGCCCAGCAGGGGGAAGCGGTTCTGGTGTTGCTGGATCTGCTGCACCGCTACTCTCCATCCCTTCACCGTGTGGCATTGCTCGCAACTGGCTCCGAATTGACCCTTGTGAATGTCGGCATGGCAGTCGGCGCACCTTTGTCCCACGTTGGTGAAGACCGGCTTGATGTGGCACTGGGTGCAGGCCACGTCCTGATGCATGCCGTGGAGCGGGTAGCGCGTCTGACTGTGATTAAACTCCGGGATGTTACGGATCGGTTTCCATCCACTGAGAGTGTGGCAATTCTGGCAGGGAATATTCAAAGGTCCATGCGGGCTGCGGGTGTTGCTGTTGACTTGCGATTGGGCCGCCGCGGGAGCAATCGCGGGCAGCAACAGGAACACCAGCACAAAGCTGAGCAGAACCAGCGTCCCCACTATGACCCGTCCAACCATGGATTCCCAGAACAACGACAACAGTTAGTAGAAGTCGATGCTGCGAGCTCTGCAATCGGATGTCCACTCATATTATTTTGGTGCGTGCTCGCGCAAAAGTTACGCAAGCCCCTGTTCACGCTCCTGTTGGTACATTGTTCAAATTCCTGGCGTGGTGCCGAAGCGAATTGAGAGAAATGTAAGTTCTGCGTAAACGTCGAAATTCTTACGCAAGCGTTGAATGTGTTCAAAAATTTTGACTTGTACAAAACTTTGTTCATCACTTCTTCGTCGTGAGCAAGCCAGTTACTGAGGTAACTCAATCCACGTTGGCACGCGCTGCGACAGGAGAAACTCTAGTTCGCGGGTTTTGAGGCGGGAACATTCGAGCCGTGGCACGCGGCACAGTCTTTGGGAGTGGGCTTATAAAACAGCACGGTTTTGCCATCCATGACGCGGGTCAGTTTGTGGCAGGCGTCACAGCGCACATTACGATGCGCGCCCTGCAGTGAGAAAGCGGTTCGCATGTCATGATCAAACAAGGAAGGTTTCCATTTCACGGTGTTGTGACAGTCCACGCAAGGCGTGTTCTGCCCTTTCGCAAATTGCCGGCCGTGAGCGTCCTGGTGGCATCCTTCACAGGTTGTCGGCGCTGTTTTGAAGTCCGAGTCAACCAGCTTTGTGCTCAAGTTTGACGGCCTGTGGCAGTCGATACAAGCGGTAGCGCGATGAGTTCCCAGTAGCTGGAAGGAAGTCTTGGAGTGATCGAAGCGAGACACTTCCTTCCACGACTTGGTGGAGTGACAGGCTTCACAGCCAACCGGCCCCCGGTCGCTTCGCACTTGCAGCATGCGCTCCTTGAACTGGCCTTTGTGTGGATCAGCGTGACAACTCGTGCAGGAGAGGTTCTGCCAGTGATAGATGACCACCGGCTTTGGCTTGGATACGTCTGATGCTTTGTGACAGTCAGCACACGGAACCGCGACGTGTCCGTCGGTGAGCACGAAGTGGGTTTCTTTATGACGAGCCAGGGTAAACGTCGACGGCTTGTAGCCTTCGAGATTGTGACACCGGTCGCAACTGTTGAAGTAGGGGGCGGCTGCAAACTGCCCATCGTGCTGATCGCTGTGGCAGTCGGTGCACTGCTGAAACTTGATTTTGAAAAGCGTTTCTTTCCCTTTGGGAATGTGGCACTGCGCACACTGCAGGCGGGCATGGCCTCCTTGCAGCGGATAGGCTGTGGATGCGTGGTCTTTCACTGTGAACTTCGATGGTTTCCATCCATCCACGGTATGGCACGAGGCGCACTCTGTTCCACCCGGACGCTTGTTGAACTGTCCATTGTGCGGGTCGGGTTTGTGGCAGTCCATGCATTGCTGAAAAGCCAGTAGCTTTTTAAAATCTCCACTGCCGTGACACTGAATACAGTCCACCGCCGCATGTTTTCCGAGCAGAGGATATTTCGTTTTCGAGTGATCGAACTGCTCGACCACTGCGGCAGCTGACACTTTCTTCCAGCCACTCGTGTTGTGACATGCCTGACAGCCCTGCGCAAAACTTCCATGATGGGGATCAGCATGGCAATCCGAACACAGCGCAAAGGGAATGCCAGCGTAACGCGGTTTGTTGTCTGGTCCCGGCGTATGACATTTTTGACAGGCTATCCGCGCATGTAAGCCGGTG
This sequence comes from uncultured Acidobacteriota bacterium, assembly GCA_963788605.1. GTDB lineage: Bacteria > Acidobacteriota > Terriglobia > Terriglobales > Acidobacteriaceae > JABDBE01. Next base: position 473,853 of record CAWBHD010000010.1, read on the forward strand.
AGCGGGTACCGTGTCTTCGTATGATCGAATTGCGAGACCTTGAGCGTCTTCCAGTCCTCAAAATTGTGGCACTGCAGGCAATTGGTCCCTAGCCGCCCCTTGTGTTCATCCTGATGGCAGGTAACGCAGGCCGTTGAAATACCCAGGAACGTCCGGTTCAGGTCTTTGACTTTGATGACTGTACGTTCCGTCGCAGAAATCTTGTCGGCGGAGTGGCATTTACTGCAGGCTAGCCCCGCGTGCTTGCCTTCGAGTATGTAGCCCGTCTGCTTGTGGTCGAAGGCCTTGGGATCCCACTTGATGATGGGGAAGTTTTCGCCATTGTGCTCCGAGTGGCAGCGCACGCACTCCTTGCTTGATCCGGGCGAAAGTTGATACGACGCGTGCAGGCCCTTTCGATTGACCAGGCGACTGAGGATTTCGGTATGGCAATCCAGACATTTAAAGCTGGCTTCGCCTGCACCCAGCTTATGGCAGGTTGTACAGTTGGTGGTGCCATTCAGAAATTGATGCGCACGCGAAAGAGGGCCCGGAGAAATCTGCGCTTCTGCCGAAAACGCGAAAAACAGAACCGTGCCCGCAGCGATCTTCATCATCAGGCCAAGTTTGCTTCGTACGCTCACCATGTGAAATCAGGCGCAAATCTGACCGAAACTGCAAGTCGGTCCTTTACTTGTGTCCAGGCGTTACTTGTAACTTTGCATCTTAGCTGCTGTTCCACGCCGCGCTGTTTATCACCTAGATGAGTGACTCCACAGGCAGTGTTAACATTCCTTCTTGCAACATCCCAAACATGCAATCAAGGGCCATTCCTACTGCTGCTATGATTTTGTAAAGCCATGGGCTTCACAACGGGCCCATACGTGCATTCAACACGTGGCACCGCAAGCTACTTTTCATTATCGAACCCGCTGGAGGCTAGGTTGCCGGGTACCAGATACCCGATACTACTTGGCCGGAATCCAGTAAACCTCTTCCTTGATCGCTCCTTTTTCAGTGAACCCGCGTCGTTTCAAGATCGCCTTGCTGTGCTCGATCATCTCGGGATGGCCGCAAAGGTATATGAGAGAATTGCTGGCATCGATTCCCCAATGATCGGCGTATTTGCGCAAGATATCGTCAGCCCGGCCAATTTCACCCGTCCATTCTTCGTGGTCCCAAGGCCGGCTCACGGTGGGGACATAGGTGAACCATGGAACTTTATGGGCAAATTCTCTTAGTTCGTCTAGATATCCGAACTCCCAAGGCCGACTGGCTCCGTTCAGTAAGTACAGCCTGTGCGCACCGTCGTACTTGCCCTCTTTCCAGTCCTTGCACAGTGAGCGCACGTAGCTGACGAACGGAGCCACGCCAGTTACGGTCGAAATCAGCAGATGATTGCTCCGACCGCGCTGCGTGTCCAGCGAGAAGCGTCCCTTGGGAGACTTCCGCATGAGCAACTGGTCACCGGGTTGCATCTTGTGGAGCAGGGGCGTGAGCGCACCCTCGGGCACGAGTTCAAAGAAAAATTCAACCTCGTCTTCGGAAGGTGCGGAAGCGATCGAATACGGACGCTCCACACGCTTCCCCATTTCTTCGATCCCCAACGTCGCATACTGTCCCGGAACAAAATTGAACTTGCCTGCGGAACGAATGCGGAACATCCACAGGTTGGGAGCAAAATCGACACGTTTGCTGATCTGCACGCGGTAGAACTTGTCATCTGGAATCGTCATGGAAAACATATTCAAAGCGTTCAAATGGCCCGCTAACCTTTCTCGCAGCACGTGAAGTTCCAGCCGCCCCCCCGGCCATTCGTAAGCGAACAATCTGGGGGCAGGCATTTCGAACACACGTCAGTTGACAACACTCACCCTCAGCAAGTTTACGTCGAGCGTCGATTGGCCACAGTAGATTTGGGTCACAGTGCGCCATTGATGGCCGGCAGAGGGGCCTAGAAACAATTTCACAAATAGGTTCTGGCCGGCTGCCAACAAGTGCAGCCAGCCAGACCGGTCATGGTGGGTCGAAATCAGGAAGTGATTCATCCTACGGTGTGTAGATCTCTGCACTGGCGAGTTCAGTGTTGGATCCGCTGCCAGCCGCAGCCAGTACTAGTCCCGAACTCATGAGCGTTGCCGAATGGCCGACCCGGGCTTTGCTCATGCTGCCAGTCTTGGACCAGGCGCCGGTACTGGGATTGTAGAGCTCCGTACTCGCTAGGACTTTGGTTGTATTTGCAGTGACATTATTACCACCGGTAATCAACACGTTGCCGTTCATCAACATCGTGGCCGTGTGCTCCAGGCGGCTGACGTTGAGGCTTCCAGTCAAGGTCCATTTCCCGGTGGAAGGGTCATACAACTCGGTCCTGTTGGTGGTTACGCCGGCGGCGTTCTCTCCGCCTACTGCCAGCACCTTGCCCGTAGACAGGAGTACGGCGGTATGCTCGTCGCGGGCGACATTCAGGCGGCCTGTCAGTGTCCATGTCCCAGTGGACGGGTTGTAGAGTTCCGCAGTTGCCAGGGGATTGTTGGCCGCATTGATTCCGCCGGCCACCAGTACCTTGCCGTTCGGCAGAAGCGTAGCGGTGAGATTTCCCCGAGCGGCACGCATGGGACCGGTAGAACTCCACTTTCCCGTGGAAGGGTCGAAGACCTCGGCCGCTGAGGTGACGCCCCCGCACCCATTGGAATTGAGGTTCGTACATCCTCCAGCCGCCAGCACTTTGCCGTTGGGAAGCAGTACCATGCCGAAGTAGGTCCGGGCGGTTGCCATCGAACCCGTGGATGACCAGCTACGGTTGGTGGAATTGTAGAGTTCCGCAGTAGCGGTGGTTGCACCTAGACAATTCGAGATGCACCCCCCAGCAATCAGGACCGATCCACTCGGCAACACGAGGGCCGCGGCACTGGAGCGTGCCGTGTTTAGGTTTCCGGATTTGCTCCAGGAGTTAGTGACCGGGCTGTAGACTTCGGTGGAAGGGATGACTCTATTGTTGTGTTCTCCGCCGGCTACGACCACATTGCCGTTCGGTAGGAGAGTTGCGACCTGTCCTTCACGAGGGTTGCGCAAACTTGCGGTGGAAGCCCAAGTTCCGCTGGCGGCAAAGGTGAGTGTATTCAGGGCGACTACCAAAGCCATCGTTATAACGATCATGGGCAGGGGGGGATTTGTGATACGCAGCTTCATATTGTGCCTCCTCAAAGACTTCTGTTCTGGGTTTATACGGGTCGGCGTTCCGCAGGGGGGGAAGTTACCCGCGCCCACGACCGAACCTGCTTACGCCTCTCGATAAGGCAATTGCTGCGCCAAAACTATGGGAAGGGACAAGACTGTGACTGCAGAGCTGCGGAAACGGACGTTAGCCCGCAATGGTGTGCCATGACCGTAGATTTGAGCCGTTGGTAGGAAGCTCTGCCTGTGATTTCCGTACAAGATTCTGAACTGCGAGCGCCAGAATTCTGGACGATGTGAGTTTCGTCACACACGGCTGTGATCTTGCCCGGCGACGTCAAGCCAAACTCTCCTTAAACTGTTAACGAAGAACCTGCGCTTGCTGGGCGGAAGACGAATGCTCATGCTGAGGCGACTATTTCCTGACGCATCCTTGGCGGCCTCTGATGTTGCTGCGTTTCAGCGCCAGGAATCCATTTTTGTCAGCTTGAATCTCGTTTTGCTGGCCGTTCTCTTGTTTCTGCATTGGTGTTTTGCCTCATTCTGGGGGAACCCATCGCAGTCACTGGTGATCGCAATAGCTTCTGTTTTCCTTCTGAAGAGCATGGAATTGGTCTGGGTCCTGCGGCTAAGAAGCCCTCTGCAACCAATAACAGTGATGGCGCTCACCTGGATTTCAATTGTTGTGAACCTCGTACTGGCCATTCTTCTGGTGGGGCTGACCGACCATGAAGACAGCCCGTATTTTGTTCTGATGGCGGTGCCGGTACTGGAGGCTGCCTTCCGCCTGGATATGGGCGCGGTTGTCGGGGTGGTTGCGGTTGCAGATCTCTCTCTTTTTTTTTGGGTTTGGCGTTATTTCGAGAAGCATCCTCCGCTCGAGGTTGGAGAGTATTTCGAAGCAGGCACTGCCTCGTTGATGTTTGCCATTGTCGGGTTCGTCGTATGGCGACTGGTGCGTGACTTGCGCCATAAGGAAACCCGTCTGGCAAACAACGTGCAAGAACTCGAACAGACTCGAGAGCGATTACTCCAGGAAGAGAGGTTGGCGGCAGTGGGTCGTTTGTCCAGCGCAATTGCGCACGAAATCCGAAATCCGGTCGCTATGATTACCAGTTCCATCGCGACTGCGAAGCAGTTGTCCGGAGCGGAACGCGAGGAGATGTTCGAGATCGCGTCGGCAGAGGCTGCCAGGCTGGTCACACTGACCAGCGAATTTCTGGACTATGCGCGCCCGCGAACACCCAGCCCGGCACCCACTTCCGTCGCAGACACGCTGGCCTATGTCGCGGACGCATCACGGGCACACGCCAGCCAGAAGGGCCTGCAAATCGAAGTAAGGGTATCGGATCTGGCCGAGGTGGAAGCAGACTCGGGGCAATTGCAACAGGCGCTGATGGACTTGGTTCTGAATGCGGTGGAAGCTGCGCCGGCCAACAGCTTGATCACCCTTACGGCGTACCGTCTGGACCACCGTGTGTGCATTCATGTCGAAAACGCCGGAGATCCGATTCCCGAGCCGACGCTGGAACGCATCTTCGAACCATTTTTTACAACCAAGGCGCAAGGGACCGGGCTTGGATTGGCCATTGCGCGCAATATCGCCCGCGCCCATGGCGGTGACCTGGTAATCGCAACCAATGGTCCACAGCGAATTTGTTTTTCAATGACTCTGCCGCTGCCTAACGGCGCCGGGAAAAAAGAATAGGAACGAATCGAGATGGGAAGAGTACTTCTGGTTGACGATGAACCAAGCATGCGACGTATCCTGGCATCGAACCTCCGCCAGGACCAGCATGAAATCTGGGAGGCTGCGGGCGTACAAGACGCTCAAAATAGTCTGGCGGCAAACGACTTCGATGTGATTGTCACCGATCAGAAGATGCCTGATGGTGAAGGTCTCGCCGTGCTCGCTTCCGCTCAGGAAATCGATCCTACGATCTCCGTCATTGTGCTGACTGCAGTGGCCAGTATCGAACTGGCCGTCGAAAGCATGCGCCATGGCGCCTTCGACTTTCTCACCAAGCCATTCCAGCCCGAAGTTGTGCGCGCCAGCGTGCACCGGGCGTGTGAACGCACCCGCCTCCTGCGAGAGAACGTCCTGCTGAAGGACAGAGTGGTGCGTCTGGAAGGAGCATCCGAGATCTATGGGGAAAGTGCAGCCATCCGCGACGTTCGTGACCGCATCGCTCGTGTGGCGCCAACTCCTGTCACCGTTCTGATTACCGGGGAAACTGGCACTGGCAAGGAACTGGTGGCCAGAGCTATCCATCGCAACAGCGCTCGGGCCTCGAAGCCTTTTGTCGCTGTGAACTGCGCGTCATTCACCGAAACTCTGCTCGAAAGCGAACTCTTCGGCCACGAAAAAGGTGCGTTCACGGGTGCAGATCGCAGCCGCCAGGGGCTGTTCGAGGCCGCTCATGAGGGTACGTTGTTCCTTGATGAAGCGGGAGAAATGTCTCTGGCCGCGCAAGCCAAACTGCTGCGCATCCTAACCGACGGCCAACTGTTGCGGGTTGGCTCCGCTCGTCCACGCAAAGTCGATGTCCGGGTTCTGGTCGCCACTCACCGCAATCTCGAGCAACGCGTGCGTGAGGGCCTCTTCCGGGAAGATCTCTTCTACCGCTTGGCAGTGGTCCCAATACACCTTCCACCCGTGCGCGATCGACGTGATGATATCGCAGGCCTCAGCGGGATATTCTGCCGGCAGATCGCTACCGAACTCAAGATGCCGCTTCGTCACATCAGCCCGCAAGCCATGGAGCAACTGCAGCAATATCAGTTTCCCGGGAATCTCAGGGAACTGAAAAACCTGATCGAGCGGGCCTACATTCTGACCAGCAATCTTGAGCTTGGAATTGAAGATTTTCCTGTTGTTGGAGGAGCAGAAATGATGCTCAGGAACGGTAAAGAAGGCAAATGCTCATGCCAAGCCATCGCTGCGGATTCTTTCGATCTCACCGCACTGCTCGAGGGAACGGAAAAGGAGCTTATCCTGCAGACACTCTCGGCCACTGGCGGAGCGCAAGCTGAAGCCGCCCGTCGGATGGGACTCTCCCGCAGCGCATTGGCCTATAAACTCAACAAATATGGGATAAGAATGGCTGGAGAGTAGCATTGATCACTGAGCTCTACGATCAATAGGGCTATGACGTGAAGTTCATGAGCACTCCTTCTCGGCGGCTGCCGAGGACATCAAACGGCTTGTTCGCTTCCTCAACTGAGAGTCGAGGCCCAGATGTTCGCCGCCGCTGACGCTCGCGCAGAAATCTATCGTCCCCTTTGGCAACAGCGTTCCCAGCCTAAAGTGACTTCGATCACAGCCTACAAGGATATTCGCGAGCTAAACTTTGGCTACGAGAACAGTTCGACAGTACCGCCGGCATCTCTGGTGGATGGGTGAAAAGGGGAATTTGTGCTCTGCGAAAAAGTGATGATACGGCACACTCCGCGCCCTGGCACTTGGGCAAAAAGGATTGCCTTATCCTTGCTTCTGCTGGTTCTCGTTGCTGTTCTCTCGCTCATTCCCGTGGTGCGTGATTCAGAAATGCGTCTTACCGATTCGTTCTTTCGTATTGCGCCGTCCCCGGCGAAACGTTCGGCTGTCGTGCTGGTCTTGATCGACGAGGACAGTCTGCGCCAATACGGCCGCTGGCCTTGGTCGCGTGAGATTCTCGGTCAATTGATAAGCAAACTAACAAGCGCAGGGGCGGGTGTCATTGGTCTCGACATCCTGTTGTCGGAGCCGCAGTCAATCGACACGGATGCAAGTCTGCAGAAATCCCTACAAGCAAGCGGCCGCACGGTCATTGTGGGCAAGATCGGGGTGTTTCCTGATGGGCCACATTGGGTGGAACCCCTACGGGTGTTTTCACAAGCGGCAGTCGCAGTAGGACATGCTCAGGCCGTTCTTGATGTGGACAGCGTTTGTCGACGCTTCCCACCACGCGAACTGACCATCGATGGAGCACGATGGGCGTTTGCGGTCGAGGTGGCGCGCCAAGTCGACCCACTTCGAACTTCTGCATTCTTGCAGTCGTACGGTGCCCCCGCTTCCGACAATACTGTCACTGTCAGTTTCGCCACTCCCATCCTTGTCCGTATCCCTTTCCGGCGCGACGGCTTCGAAACCATCTCAGCTTCCACCGTGCTCAAGGGCGGTGACTTGGGGGGAAAGCTCCGCGGCCGGCCGATGTTGGTTGGCTTCGGCGCGGCGGAGATAGGTGACCGTTTGAATACCCCTTTGGCCACGGAAATGCCGGCTCCGGGCGTCGAGGTGCATGCCCAGATCCTCGATGCCATCGTGACCGGGAGATCACTGCGCGAAGTCCCGCCTGTGTTCGGTGCGGTTGCGGTGGCTTTGACCTGCCTGATCGTCGTAATCGCATTTCATAAGTGGCGTAGTTGGGCTTCCGTTGGGCTGCTTGTCGGGCTCGGCACGGCAGTGTATGTGATCACATTTCTGACGTTCCTGTGGGCTTCTCGGATTCTACCCGCCGGAGCAATGCTGTTAGCCGTGATCATGGGCCCGACTGTGGTGTTCACAGCGGATTTCGTTTTGGTAGAGCGTAGCTTGACGCAGCAACTGCGGGGGTTGCAGTTTTGGCTAACGAGACAGAACCAAGAGACTGCTATTCCGGCGAACGATGAGCTTCCGTGGAAGCTCAACCTATTGCACAAACTGGAGACCGAACTCGGTTCGCTCTACGAACTACACAAGACCCTTCTGGAATCAACCCAAGACTTGGTCGCGATCTTCGACGAGGAAGGTAATCTCTTGTTGAACAATCGTGCCTTCGAGGCCGTCGTGCCATCATCAACCCCTCGGCTGACTCTCGGCCAACTTAGCGGACAATGGATTTCAAAAGACGACGCTCCGATCATCGATATCGGCCCAGGTCAGGAGGGTGAGGTCTATCTTAACGAGGCCCTATACTTCGTTCGGGTCGCTGGGTTACCGCCGACTCGGCTCTCCCCGGGTGGAGGAACAGTCGTAACGCTCACGAATTTGCAGACCCGTGTCGAGCGCGATCGAGCCCGGGCCGAAGCATTAGCCTTCGTCACTCACGAACTCCGAACCCCAGTGGCTGCGATTCAAGGCTTCGCGGATCTGATGATTCGCTATCCCGGCTCGCCCGACTGCGAAGGTGCAGCCGAAACCATCCTATGGGAGTCGAAGCGTCTGCTGGCGCTCATTAATAGTTATCTCGACGTGCTCCGTATGGATGCTGGCGCGAAGCCGGTCAGAGCGGACGCATTGGACATCCATGACATCCTCCGCCAGGTATTCGACATCCTGCGGCCCTTGGCCGCCGCGGCGAACATGCACCTCGCTTTGGAAACCAATGCCGCGGTCGTTACCGTCGGAGACGCTCCCTTGATCAGTGGCGCCGTCCTCAACCTGGTGAGCAATGCCATCAAGTACGGAAAGCCGAACACAGAGATACGGGTGCGTTGTTCCAGCCGCGACGAGAACGTGATTATATCGGTGCAGAATCAGAGTGAGCCCATCGTGAAGGAAGAGGTTCCTCATCTTTTCGATGCCTATTACCGGGGAAAGAGCGCGGGAAGTCGCACCCCGGGGTGGGGGCTGGGCCTTGCATTCGTGAAGCGCGTCGCCGAAAAACATGGTGGTTCCGTACGAGCAGAAAGTGGACCGACTGGCATGACATTCGAGATTCTCTTGCCCGCCAGAACGGATGTAGAGGTTCCATCCGAGGTGAGAGCATGACAAGTTCCCACTGCATTCGCATTGCCCTGGTGACCCTGGTCGTACTGGGGTTCGCAGCGGCGCAAACCGCACCGCCTCAGCAGACAATTCTTCCTATCGGATCGGCCGAAATCAGCGAGGTCAAGGGCACAGTCGTAATCCATTCCCCACAAGGCTTGCCTCTGACTGCCCTACGGGGGCTAACTCTAGAGGCCGGAAGCACTATTGAGACCGCCAAGGGAAGCCTTCTGCTGAACCTCCAGGATGGTTCGCAGGTGTTAGTGAAGGCCCAAAGTAATATTGTGCTGAAGACTCCCAACGAGGACAAAGGCTACTCTATCGAGCTCTTTCTCGGAAACGTTCTGGTTAAAGTGCGCAAGCGCTTGGGAAGTAATCCCTCTTTTCGAATGGGAACCCCCACGGCCACCATCACCGTCCGTGGCACTCGCTTTTCGGTGGAAGTGAATAAGCACAGGACGTTTGTTGAGGTTTTCGAAGGCGTTGTCGATGTGGCTGGATTAATCGAGGGCTCTCCACACGTACTGATCAAGCCCGGTTTTTCAACGGGCGTGGAACGCGAACGGGCTCCAGAGCAACCACGCGAGATGAACCCCGGCGAGGGACCTGAGGGCGGAGACGGCTCCAGGGACGAGGGGGCCCGCAATTCAGGAGCGGGCCGGGAGCGGGAAGATCAACCCACAAGCCAGCAGAAGCAGGAGCGCCCGAGCCATGGTCCCTCCGAAGGCAAATCGGACTAATTGTTCACCCGGACCGGCCCATCTTGACACCCGTAGATGGCTTGTAGAAATAATGTGTGCGGCGTTTCAGCTGATCGTCGTCTACATTAAGATTGCAAGCGACTTGGAGGATACATGCCGCTCTGCACCTGGTACGGCCGCAGTTTTATGCAGATAGCACTCTCCTTTTGGATGTTCATAATGCTCAGCTTTGCGGAGAACGCCTCCACCGGGGCGAGTCCCGCGCTTCCGCCAAAACATTTCGACCACGTGCTTATCGTCGTACTTGAAAATCAAAGCTATGAGTCCGCCATCCAAAACGATCTTTTGAAAAGCCTCGCCAAGAATGGTGCGATCTTCAGCAATTTCGGCAACCTCTACCATTACTCGTATCCAAACTACTTAGCGATGATAGCGGGCAGTGATTTTGGCACACACAAACCACAGCTCTTTAGTGACAACCAGAGGACGTTTAACGCCGATAGCGAGCATAGAACGATCGCTGATTTGCTCAACTGGAAGAATTACGCTGAGGACTACCCAGCGACCCCGACCGCTGGGGAACCATTCCTCGGGGACCGCAAGGGGAGGTATGCCCGCAAGCACGTACCTTTCCTGAGTTTTCGTAGCGTCCAGAAGAAGAGCTTTCACAATGTCGTCGGAGTCGATACTCACGCCCAGGACAATGCTTTTGTGACTGATATCGGTAATTTTATCGCCGATCCTCAGAAGAATCCATTACCTGAATATATCTTTTACAGTCCAAATCTCGACGACGACGGCCATGACCCGACATCCAATCCGCAAGAAGGGCTCAAGAAGTCGGCGGACTGGTTACGCGTGTTTCTCACCACCTGGCTTCACTTCGACGACAAGACATGGCTTCCGAAAGACGAACAAATGAAGCGCACGCTCGTGATCGTTACCTTTGACGAGTCGGAGGGAAATAACAAACCGGAACGAATCTACACGGTATTTCTGGGCGCCATGGTCAAGCCACAGGAGATCACGGCTGCTTACAACCATTACAGCGTTTTGCGAACGATCGAGGATAATTTCGGACTCGACCCAATTCACAAAGAATCAGGAGACGGCGCCGCGTCGGTCATCACCGGCATCTGGAAGTAGTTCCGATTAATTGACTTATTGACCGGATGTGGCGCGTAAATGGGCCGGAAAAAGTCATAGTGTCTGTGGCGACGATGCAACAGCCTCAGGGTATTATGCATCGACAGACTTAGCGGACCCACGGACTCCGAGTTCACAGCCCTTGAACCAGCCAACCCCGACCTCTCCGTTCGAGAGTGAGGAAGAGAAACAACCAACTGGAGAATTTTGAGGATGCTTTCACGACGATCGATTGCGCTGATGCCGGTGGTCTTGGCGTGTGGCCTTGCGGTGCACGCGCAGGATGTTCCCGTTCCACAACTCACGCCCGGGGAAGCGCGGCATCCGCTGGCGGCCAAGCGCGATTCGGAGACTCCGCAGATGATTGCGCTGCATCTGCCCAGGGGCACGCCGATGCAGGTGATGTTGCCAGACGAAGTGCGCGTTCAAAAAGTAGGGCAGCCGATTCACGGGCGGATTGTGGAACCGGTGTATGCCTTTGACCAGGTGGTGGTGCCGGCTGGGTCGGAAGTGACGGGAAAAATCGTGGACCTCGAACATCTTTCCAACAAGAAGAGGACCCTGGCGGCGCTTGATGCGGACTTCACGCCGGCGCGCGAAGTACGTGTCGAGTTCGACGAAGTGCTATTGGCAGGCGGCAAACACCTTCCGATAAAGACTAGCGTCACAGCAGGGTCGGGACAGGTCCTGCAGTTCGTCGTTTCGCCCGACGATAAGAAAAAAGAAGGCATGAAGGACCTGGCATCCGAAAAGGCAAGGCAGGCCAAAAAGCAGGCTGCACAGCAGTGGGAGGACGCGATGCAGCAAGTAAAAGCCCCAGGCAAGGTGCGGCGCGCGGAGCGGTTTGTGCAGACGCAGATGCCGGTGCATCCACAATACATTCCGCCGGGGACCGTATATTTCGCGGAGCTAACCGAGTCGCTAGAGTTCGGCAGCAAGCCGATGACAGCGGAGATGGCAGAAACCATCGGCTCGGAGATTCCGGTCGGAGCGTTAGTGCGGGCGCGGCTGGTAACCCCGCTGAACTCGGCGACGACGCAGCGTGGAGCTGCCGTCGAGGCCGTGGTATCGCGGCCGGTGTTTGATGGTCTCCATCTGATTCTGCCGCAGGGCAGCCGACTGAAGGGTATCGTGCTGCAAGTGCAACCCGCGCGGCTGATGAAAAAGAACGGGCAGTTGCGCATTGCATTTCATCAGTTGGTGCCGCCCGAGGGCGTTGAGCAAAAAGTGGAAGCCACGTTGGCGGGGGTGCAAGCCGGCAAAGAGGGTAATGTAAAACTGGATTCAGAAGGAGGCGCGGAAGCTACCAATTCTAACAAGCGCTATTTGAACACCGCTATTTCGTTGGCGCTGGCGGCGGCATCTACGAGGACTGATCCGGATGCTCCGGGAGGCACGTCCCCGGGGGCGCGAGCGGCGGGCGGCGTGAATGGATTCAAGCTCGTGGGCTTGACGCTCGGCGTGCTGGTTCATTCGCGCGCATTTGGATACACGATGGGAGCGTACGGCGCGGGTATGTCCTTGTATTCGAATTTCGTGGCGCGCGGGCAGGAAGTGATCTTCCCCAAGGACACAGCGATGGAGGTTGCACTGGCGGGGCGGATCGAGAGCGCATCCCCAGTGGGTAAAACGGATACCGTTGCGCCACGTTGAGAAACCTGCCCCAATCATTCGATTCTTGGCCTCCCCGCACACCATTCCACTACCCACGACAATCACGGTTCAGTGAGGGAGGCAGGCTCACACGGGGTTCTAATTGATTGGGTACTTGCGCTCTGTATGTCGATTGTTGACGTAAAATCGCGATTACACTCATCCTATGAAAGAGGATGTCAAGAAAAAAGACTTCTCCCCGCCCGTGGGAGAGATGCGGGTGTGGTGACTTGCATCCAGCCCTGTCATTCTCGCAAGGGTGATTGGTTTGGCCGCTTTGGCTCGCCGCAGATTGTAGCGGCGATGCCATCCCCAGTTGCTTGTCCCCACTCGATCGTTTCATGAACCACGGTGCTCGACGCCATTCGGTTTCGAAGCTACGCAAGCGAAGGGTTGGCTAAAAGTGCCAACCATGATCCTATGTGAGACTCGAGGCCTACAGCTTTTTTGGGTTATCCGAGGGGGCATAGGATTGACCCGGAGACTCGGTGCTGAACGACAGCACACAGACGCCTAATGAGTGTATCGATACTCTCCCTCGAACCCGAGCGTCGCAAGAACCGATTGGCCACCACCGGGCATGAAAACCTGGGGAGATCACCTGGGTTCTGTTCGACGCTCAAGCGGCTTGCGTTTTCAGTTGTTCTGCGTCGAAACGTTCTCCTCTCTTCCAAAGGGTCAAGGTGATGGCTGCGATCTTGCGCGCCAGCGTTAGACGAGCCATCTCGGGCTTCATGCCCTTGGCCAGCAGAGCCGCGTAAAAATCGTGGAACGGTCCCTTGCTACAGCTGGCTCGGCGTGGCCGTACTCTTGAAGATCTTTTTCATCTCGTGATTGTGATTTTGATTCAGACCACGCAGCTGCTGGGGTTTCTTGGAGCGTTGCAGTTGTCCCGCCCACGTAGCGGTATTGCGCACTGTCGTGGGTCTCGATTCCCAGGCCACTATAGGTCCATAGTTGCCGCTTGCTGCGGAAGCGGTGCGGGGTTTGTATCAGCGCGATCAAGCAGAGCAGCTCGAATCGGACCGATGCAGGGAATCTGGCGCAGCAGTTTCGCAGCTTGATGTTTCCGGCTCTCGGCCAAAAACTCGGGCCGCAGGTTGCGCCGCAAGGCCTGCAATCCGTCCAGTTGTTGATAGAGCAGCTCCGCGCGGCGACGCACCCCGGCTTGCGCAATCTTGCTCAACCATTCCTCGCGATTGCGCGGGGCATAGACTGGGTGCCGGCACAGGGGATGGCCCAGCCTCGATACAGCGCCTTCAGCCGATTCATCACCCGGGTCAGATCTTTGCTGATGGTCTGATAACTGCGCCCCAACTCGCGCAACGTTCGTAGTCCGTTTTCTCCGTGGTAGACCGGTCGCAGCATCCCCGTGCGCAGCAGTTCCGCCAGCTTGCGCGCATCCACCTTGTCGCTCTTGTTCCCCTCTTTAGTAGGGCATTACGGCGCGGGTTGCAGACCACGACCTGCTGCACCTGCGGCTGCAGCAGATCGTACAGCCATGCCGCCCAGGTTCCTTCTTCCCAGGTCACATGCAGTTCCCCCCGGAGACCGTGGAGGAACTGCAGAAGGCTGCTGGCTTTGGTTTCCAGGATGGTTTCCATGACCAGCTTCCCACTGCCATTCAGGACCGAGATCACAATCGCTTCCTGGTGCACGTCCATGCCGATATACTTGATGTCGCGACTCATTTCAGTTGCCTCCTTGGGGGAGAGATCATTCGTGCCAACGCTTATCTTTCCCCTAAGGTAAAGTGTCATTCTCCTGCCGATTTGCCTATGCCCTCCTGCACTTCTTTTTTCCCACCGCAACCCACTTACTCTCTCGCCGCCGGAGCGGAGCGCAGCCCTGCACAGCGTAGCGGAGCGCAGGCGGCGCCATCCCTCCCTCTCAATCGGGGCGCTCTTTCATAATGCATTAACCCTTCTCGGGTTCCACGCGCCTGTGCCCCTTGGAGACCGGAAGGCGGAGCAGAAAAATCTTCGGGACCTAATGGGCACTAGAAGGAGCGAGAACCTTGGGGGCGCACCAGGTCGAAAGAGGCTAAGTGATTAGGATTGCAAGAACTGGCGGAGAGGGGGGGATTCGAACCTCCGATACTCGTGGTAAGGTATGCCGGTTTTCAAGAGGTGCCATCGGCTGCGAGGGCGGCTCT
>CAWBHD010000011.1:0-184140 GCA_963788605.1 uncultured Acidobacteriota bacterium
CGGTGCCGCTCTGCGCGATGCCGAGCTTTCGGCGCGAATGGATTTTTCCGTCGCCGATGCCGCCGACGACGGCATGCTGAACCTGATCCTGTGGCATGCGACCAAGGGATACCAGACGCCGTATCCGCGAGGCAAAGAAGGCGAGTCGCTCGACAAAGACTAGTGCTCGGACGCAGCGGCTTGCGCCTCACCGGAGTGCCGCGCCACCCCAAATCCGAGTTGCTCCCGTGAGTTCTGATCAAGGGCAGAGATTCACCTGGACGCCGCACGGGCGAGGACGTCCGCGCCGACACTTCCGCTCACGGTGCGCTCAGTTGGGCGACGACTTGGGTTACGGCGGGGACGTCGTAGAAATTCGAGAGATCGAAGTGGCCGGCAAGGGTGTCGCGATCCTTGCCATCCACTAGAATCTTTACCCGAGTGATCCCGGGAATGTTTGCCGAGAGCGTTTGAACCAGCGAAACCACGGTGAGTTCTTCGACCAGAACTCCGGAACGATGACCGTTGGCAAAAGCGGCGTTGAGATCGATGACAGCCAGTCCGGGGTCGACGAGGTAGAGGTCACGAATCTCCGACCCGACCGGGAGAGGATGCGGTGAAAACTGGTCGAGATACCGATTGAGCAAAGCGTGCAGCACCTCGGCCGCGCGCTCCTGGCGCCCAGCGGGAAGAGGGATCTGAACCGGCGTGGGACGCAACACGCCGGTGTCGTCATAGGCGACATACAGAATGACTCGCTCAGTCGTGCCAGAAACGGGGGGTGCGACCGGTTGAGAGTTTGTCGCGGAGAGTGGGCTGCGATCGACTCGGGCGCGCATCCGCCAGGCATAGAAACCCATTCCCAAGGTGACGCTCAGCAGGATGGCGATGCCGAACATCAGGTGGCGGGGAATCATCGTCCAGACTCCAGCCGGTCGCGAACGTCCGCGACTCCGGCAGCGATGCCCTCAGTGACCAGAAATTGATAAGCGGGCGAGTCCAATTGGGCAACGTCGTCGGATGGCGGCGCGACTTCCATGGCCAGCGCGGTTGTTGTGATGTTATTCAGCGGGCGCAGGGGCGCCATCAGAGAGCGCGCGGATACCTGACGGTTCTGTAGTTCCTTCACCAGAGTCATTCCCGCTGTTCGACTCATGGTCTGGAAAGAGGATTGAGCCGTATCCCAGCCTAGAAACGGGCCGTGGTTTTCGGCATCCGCAGGGACCAGAGCGGAGTAGATGCGGACGCCAGTGCCCTGGGATGCGGCATGCACGCAGATATAGATTGCCGCATGAGCGGAGTTGGTCAAACTGGCGCGCTGATCGAGGCTGAGTGTGATGTCGCCGTCGCGCAGCAGCAAGGTCGGAATGCCGCGAGTCTCCAGTCCCTGCTTCAGGCGGCGAGCGAGGGCTAGATTGACATCTTTTTCCGCTAACTGGTCGTTGAGGGAGGCGCCGCGTTCGTCGCCCCCATGGCTCGGATCTACGACTGCGAAGTAACGTCGAACCGGCGGAGGCGCGGTCACGCCCGAAGTTGGGGCCGCAGCCGGCGCGCCCGACGCCTGCGTAGGCGGTACGGGCACAGTGGGTTGAGCCGGCGCGGCAGCTTGCGGGACAGGTTCAACAATAACCGTGCGTCCGTTGTTTGCGAAGCTTGCCATCAGCGGGACACCCGCTGCCACCACTACCTCAGCCGCTCCGTTGCTCTCCTGAAAACTGGCGGAAGGAATGATTTTGCTGTCGAACGTGAGCACCTGAGATCCGGGCGCCACCACGGCTTCGTGATTGAATGCCATGCGCAATTTTCCGGGTTCCGTGGCAATCATCGGATTCACCGGAGCGGAAAAGTTCATCACCAGTTTGGGAGGCGTGGTCTTGCTCACTTGAGCCGTGAAGTGCACGGCTACATTTCCGATAAACAAACGCCGGGAATTCTGGTTGAAACTGACAGGTCCACCGAGAATGCGCGCCAGGAGCATGCTCAGGGATGACAGCGGCACCAGGCCGCGACGATTTTCCAGCAGGAAATTCGAGGGAAGGGTAAAGTCGCTGCCGTGTATGCGAGCGCTGCTTTTTCCCGCCGTGAACTCGCTTTCCACCTGGTTGTAGCGGAATTTCCAATGGTTCCCGTTGGCCTTGGCGCTGACGGCGCCCAGGGGCTCGAAGACTTCCAGCAGACCAACATACTCATCGCCATCGCGATCGAGAACCGGGAGTGAATAAGTGGCGGCATTGGAGTAGATGGAAATGCGTTTCTCTTCCGGGGTACTGTAAAGAAGCAGGGTAGAGGCCAGGAAGATTGCAGCCATGAAGGCCAGCCACGCCCCGGCAGTGGGCCATAGCCTGCGGGACGCGGGCACTTCCAATTCGCGCAGGCTGGATTTACTGCAGCGCATAAATCGCCAGGCCACTGAGCAACTTGGGATAGAAGTCGGTGGATTTCTGTGGCAATACTTCGCCTGCGAAGGCAATATCGCGGACCTGCCGCATGCGGACGGGATTCATCAGAAAGGCCACGTTGGCTCCGCCCTGCCGCACCCGGCTCATGGCCTCCCCCGCATCGCGAACATAACTGATGTTTTTCTGATCGCGAATGGCTTCCTCGGAAATTCCCAGGACACCTTCGAGCAGACAGCGGTGCAACTGAACCACATCCAGGGACTGCTGACGGAGTGAGAGGCCAGCCAGCAGGTTGGAAGCTAAGGCTCTGGTAGTGTCGAAGAGAAAGGCCCGGTTCGCGGTCACGCCCAACAGCGCGGTCCCGGCATGTCCGGCTTCACGCAGAATTCCGGTGGCTCGTGCGGCATCGATGGACGGATCGACTTCCTCCACGCTGAAGTAAGATCGGGCGCGGTCACGCAAGTCGTCGGGAGAAAACGACTCCAGCCCATGCACCACTCGATGGGTGGGCAAAATGACCAGGCCGGGACTGTCCATGTTGACGAAGGTCATCATCACCAGTTCGTGGGGCGCGAGTTCCGGCGCTTCTCGCAGCAGGGGGTTCGGCTGAGCGTGCTCGCGCGGTACACCGGTCGCAGGGGCCGGCGCCGCCCGGCGCTCGTTGCGATAATTCATGGCGGTCTCGTAACGGTGATGACCGTCCGCGATGATCAGCTTCTTGTCGCGCATCTTGCCGCGGACGAGTTCGATGAGGCCGGGATCCGAGACGCTCCTTAAATGATGCAAAACTCCATATTCATCGCGCAGCTCAATACCATTTCCCATATCCGCTGTGCAATTCGCGGACAGGACGGCGTCAACCTCCCCAGTCGGATCACTGTACAACATGAACAGCTGTCCAAAGTGTCCCCGGGTGGCTCGTAACAGATCCAGACGGTCCGCTTTAGGCTTGGCCAGCGTCTGTTCATGGCGGTGGACGATGCCCGCCGAATAGTCTTCAATCTTGCCCAGCGCAATGAATCCCCGGCGTTCCAATTCGGCTCCCCCTCCAGGAGGTTGAAAGCGCTGGATGTATTGGTACAGCGATTGCTGGGGATCTTGCAGGAAGACGCCTTGGCGGCGCCAATCCTGAAAGGAAGCCGCCGCACGAGTGTAAATATTTTCCCCTAAGTGGTCGGTTGGTTGCGGCTTACCAAGGATGATGCGAACCAGATTGTAGGGGCTGGCATCATAGTAGCGGTTCTGCATCTCGGGCGTGATTTTGTCGTAGGGCTGGGTGACTACCAGGGGCAGATCCACCTTGGCCGGGTCATAACGCAGGGCGCGGAAGGGTGCGACGTAAGCCATAGCCGGAAATGGGAATTGTACAAGAGCGGCGGGTCGCTGGGGAGCTGATCTGAATTTACCGCTCACTGCACAGGCCCAACAGGGGATGTAGAGGTCAAAGGTAAGGGATGGCAGACGGGGCGGAATTTGACAAGCATTTGACAAGTGGGTCTTAACAAAGATGGTTAAATCGTAACTACGCTGGTCCCGCGGCTGGTCTTAGGGAGGCCCGGGCAATGCGCGTAACACGGGGCCGCATGGCAGAAAAAAGGCTGGCACCACCGGGTTTGACGTGTGGTAGGATCACGGTTAATGGGGTGTGCGTGGCCTTTCATCACACGCACGGGGCGTCGCGCCGCCAGACTCGATGCCGCGACGTTGAGAAGGTCACTTCCCGGACGGTGGGAGGAATTGTGTTGTATGCCGCAAATCGTGCTCTCTTCTTCTTTCTAGTACTTGCCACGATGCTTGTGTTGATATGCGGCATCGTACCCGCCGCCGCGGCGCAGACTGCAGTCGATGACGTCCACGTCGTGCCCCGGGTGGAGCCGCGCAAGGCTGACCCGACCGACTTCATCGATCCTTCTCTCAAGACTCACACCAAGCCCCTCAAGGTCGATGTCAATCTGGTGCTGGTCTCCGTCACCATTACGGATCCCATGAATCGGCTGGTCACGGGGCTCGACAAAGAGAATTTCATGGTCTTTGAAAACAAGGATCAGCAGGACATCCGCCATTTCTCCAGCGAAGACTCTCCGGTATCGATCGGCGTGATCTTCGATATGAGCGGAAGCATGGCGCAGCAAGATCGAGCGCGCCCGCGAGGCCGTGGTCGAGTTCTTCAAGACCGCCAATCCGCAGGATGAGTTCTTCATGATCACGTTTGCCGACAAGCCGGAGGAGGTATCGGACTTTACTTCTTCGGTCGATGATATTCAGGGCAAGCTGGTGTACACGGTTCCCAAGGGCAGGACGGCGCTACTGGACGGCGATTTATCTGGGCGTGAGCAAGATGCGCCAGGCCAAGTATCAGAAGAAAGCGCTGCTCATCATTTCCGACGGCGGCGACAACCATAGCCGTTACACCGAAGGCGAAATCAAGTCCACGGTCAAGAGGCGGATGTGATGATCTACGCCATCGGAATTTATGACCACTACATGGCCACTCCCGAGGAGTCCCTGGGCCCCTCGCTGTTAGGCGATGTCACCGAAATCACCGGAGGCCGTGCCTTCACTATCGATAATCCAAACGATCTGGCCGATGTGGCCACGAAAATTGGAATTGAATTGCGCAACCAGTACGTTCTTGGATACCGTCCCCAGAACCCCAGACACGACGGCAAATGGCGTAAAATAAAAGTGAAATTGGTTCCGCCCAAAGGATTGCCGCCGCTCAGGGTGTTCGCCAAGACGGGATACTATGCTCCTTCGGAATGGTCGGGTTCCGGTCCTGCTGGTTTTTTTCCTTTTTCTGCAATAGCAGGCCGGCACCTGGCAGCCGCTCTTCCTGTAGCAAACACCACCAGGCAGCAAGCGCAAACGCCCCAGACCCAAAGCCAGACAGCGCAAAGCCCAGCGGCTCCAACCTCCAGCCAGCCATCGCAAGATACGCAATCCCAGGGTCAGAAAGTCCAGAGCCAGGCGCCTCAGGCTCAACCAGCCCAGGCTCAACCAGCTCAAGACGAGGGGCAGGCGTCCACCGACAGCGGAGTGTTCGTCTTCAAGAAGGAAGTCGAAGAGGTAGTGGTCCACGCTACGGTCCTGGATGACAAGAACCATCTGGTGATGAACTTGGACAAGAGCGCCTTCACCGTATTCGAGAACAATCAGCCGCAGACGATCACTTCGTTTCGCCACGAAGACGTTCCGGTCTCAATGGGCATCGTGATTGACAACTCTGGCTCCATGCGGGAGAAGCGCGACAAGGTGAACAAGGCTGCTCTGAATCTGGTTCGATCCAGCAATCCCTCAGGATCAGGTCTGTGTGGTTAACTTTAATGACGAGTACTATCTCGACCAGCCATTCACCGAGCAACATCAACAAACTGAAAGAGGCCCTCGAGAAGGTAGAAGCGCGCGGCGGCACCGCGCTCTACGACGCAATGGTGGCCATCGGCAGACTGAAATGAAGCGCAACGCCAGACTGCAGAAGAAAGTCCTGTTCGTCGTCACCGACGGCGATGACAACGCCAGCCGGGAGTCGCTCGAAGAAACGGTTCGCCGCGCTGCAGGAAGAGAATGGTCCAACGGTATACGCCATCGGATTGCTGGGCGAAGAGAAAGCGCGCCGCGCGCGTCGTGCCCTCGAAACCATTGCTCAGCGCAACCGGCGGAATTGCCTTCCTTCCCAAGACGCTCGAAGAGGTTGACGAGATCAGCCGCGACCGTTGCCCACGACATTCGCAATCAGTACACCATCGGATACAAACCCACCACCCCGAAGAGTGTCGGCGGGTACCGCACCATCAAGGTTGAAGCCCGCGCCAAGGGGTACAAGAAGCTGTTCGTCCGCACCCGAAGCGGCTACTACCCCGGCCAGGAACACCCACAGCCGTAACACTCATAGGAGCAGCTTTAATTTCTGTAGAGGCGGCTTGCTCCGCCTCAGATTAATGCTCGGCAGCAGAACGTCGCCCCTACCTTGGTGCAATTGACGCTTCTGCCCTAGCCTTCCGTACCCTGTAGAGTGCACAAGACGCTCATCGAGCGCAGCCGCCTGCAGGTCGCCGACGACATTACCCAACTCGTTGGCGAAACTCCTATTCTTAAACTGAAACGGATTGTGCCCGCCGCTTCGGCCAGCGGTCTACGCCAAGTTGGAGTATTTGAATCCCGGCGGCAGCGTAAAAGATCGCGCCGCCATCGGCATCATCCAGCGGGCCGAGGCCGAGGGCCAGCTCAGGCCGGGCGGAACCATCGTCGAAGCCACCGCCGGAAATACCGGCATCGGATCTGGCGCTGATCGGCGTGAATCGCGGCTACAAGGTCGCTCTGTTTGTCCCGGAACGATTTTCGGAGGAAAAAGTTATGATCATGCGTGCCCTCGGCGCCGAGGTGACACGCACCCCGGACGCTGAGGGCATGCAGGGAGCTATCAATCGAGCCAACGAACTGGCCGCCGGCAATCCCAACGCTTTCATGGCCGGCGCAGTTCGAAAATCCCGCCAATCCCGATTACCACTACCAAACCACCGCCCAGGAAATCTTTGAACAAATGGATGGACAGATTGACGCGGTGGTAATCGGCGCCGGAACGGCCGGAACCTTTACCGGCATCGCGCGTTATCTGAAGGAGCACTTGCCCAAAGTGTTGGCGTTGGCAGTTGAGACGCAGGGCTCGGTGCTGGGAGGCGGCAAAGCCTGGCCCGCACAAAGTGGAAGGCATCGGCGCGAGCTTTATTCCTAAGAATTTCGACCGCTTCGGTGTGCGACGAAGTTCTGATGGTCAACGACGTCGACGCCTTCGGCATGGTGAAGCAATTGGCGGCACGCGAGGGAGTGCTGTCCGGTTCCAGCGGCGGCGCCAACGTGTTCGCGTCGTTGCAGATCGCCAAGCGGCTGGGCGCCGGGAAAACGAGTGGTCACGATGATTCCGGACTCCGCCGAGCGTTATCTGTCGAAGAAGATCTTCGAAGGCGGAATCTGAGAGACAGTCGGCACCATGCATCGGTGGCAGCGGGCGACCTCGGCCCGTGCAGATACCAATCCTGAATGCTCGATGGCTACGCGCTAGAATGCTGAAATGCCTCATCCAATCATGAACAAAACCAAACTCCCCGGCTTCGCCACTCGCGCCATTCACACCGGTCAGGAAGCCGACGCTCGAGACCGGCTCGATCTCGTCCCGATCCATCCCACTTCGACCTACCTTCAGCAGGAGATTGGGCAAGAACAAGGGCTACGAATACGCCCGCGTGTCGAATCCGACGCGCACCCGCCTGGAGGAAAACCTGGCGTCGCTCGAAGGCGGAGTCGCGTCGCGCGTCTTCGCCAGCGGCATGGCTGCGATCAACGCCTCTGCACCATGTTCCGATCGGGAGACCACGTGGTCGCCGGGCACAATCTTTATGGCGGCGTGCCCCGCCTGTTCAACCAGGTTCTGTCCGGCTACGGGATGGAGTTCACCTACGTGGACACCTCCGACGTAAGGAACGTCGAGCGCGCCATTCGCAGAAACACGCGCATGGTTTACGTCGAGACGCCCACCAACCCACTCATGGCCCTGAGCGACATTCGGGCCATCAGCGACATTTGCCGCAAGAAGAAAGTTGAACTGGTCGTCGACAACACTTTCATGTCGCCCTATTTCCAGCAACCCATTGCGCTGGGCGCGGACATGGTGGTTCACTCGACCACCAAGTTTCTCAACGGCCACAGCGACGGCCTGGGCGGGGTGGTAGTCTGTACCCGGCCCGATCAGGTCGAACAGCTAGAGCTTCGTGCAGAAAGACCGCGGGAGCGATTCTTTCGCCGTTCGAGTGCTGGCTGGTGCTGCGCGGGGTCAAGACATTGGCCGTCCGCATGGAGCTACACGACCGCAGCGGCCGCATCGTCGCTGATTTTCTCTCGCCGGACACCGCAAGGTAAAGCAGGTCTTCTATCCCGGGCTGCCCGACCATCCGCAGTACGATCTGGCGCGCAAACAGATGACCGGCTTCGGATCGATGATCACCTTCGAAACCGGTTCCCTCTCCAACGCCAAGAAGATGTTGAAGAATGTCCGCGTCTGCTCGCTGGCCGAGTCGCTGGGTGGAGTGGAGACCCTGATCTCGCACCCAGCCACCATGACTCACGCGGCTTTCGGCGAAAAAGGAAGAAAAGAAATCGGCCTGACCGACGGCATGGTGCGAATTTCGGTCGGCATCGAGGACGTAGAAGACATCATCGCCGACCTCGACCAGGCGCTTGCGGCAATCTAGGCGCGGGCGCCCTCGCCGTCCGGGACCAGCTAACCCTCGCCCGGCGCGAAATACTCCGCCATCATTTCCCGCGCCCACTCCGGCTGCCGGATCGCCGCCCGATCCGGAGTGAACTCCACGAACACTGGCTTGATATCCAACACCGGCGAACCGTCAAAAGCATCCAATCCCTGCACTTTCAGAGTCAATCCTTGAACAGACAGTACCCGGCAGACGGTCGCAGCAATCCGATTCGGCCGAGCCTTTCCGCGTTGCGCAAAAATTCCCACCTGAGGCCACCTCGGATTGCTGCGCGGATGCCGAAGCCCGCTGACCACCGCAGCGTCACTCACCCCGTGCAGATAAAAAAGCACCTCCACGTGAGAAAACTCGGCCAGTCCGTGCAGCGCGTCAGAGGTGAATTTGCTTTCATCCAGGCGAATCTCAGAAACGATGTCGCCCCAGAAGTCTTCCCGTGACGAACGCTCCGAAGAATGAACCCAGCCAACTGGGTGCAGAACGATATCCATGTTCCACATGGTAGTGCGGCCGGTTGGAACTTGCCAATCTTGTCATGCTGAGCGTAGAACCGGATTCGCGTCAGCGAATCTGGTTCGAAGTCGAAGCATCCCTACCCTGGGTTTACTGCCGCGAGGATTCCTCCGCGCTCGGAATCACACTGCGAAATCTGGAATGACATTCGTGGGAAATCACGCCACCGAATCCTCCATCCATTTCAAATACTCCGCGCTACCATCCTCAATCGCGATCGACATACATTCCGGCAATTCGTAAGAGTGCATTTCCTTAATGGCATCGCGCACCCGTTCAAAGCCGCAGCCGTGGTCTTGATCCAGCAGCAGCCATTCCTCGGCCTCTTCCACCTTCCCCTTCCAGCGGTAAATCGAAACAATCTTAGGGACAATGTTGACGCAGGCGGCGAGTTTCCGATCCAGCAAGCCCTCTGCGATCCGCCGCGCTTCGTCCACCGATCCAGCCGTAGTCAGGACGAGTCTCTTGTCAGTCATATAGAATCAGCCTTCAGTCACGTTATGAGCTGCGCATCACAGATTACCACTTCATATGCGCGACTCAAATCAAGTTCGGCACCTCCGGATGGCGCGCCGTCATGGCGGAAGAATTCACCTTCGCCAACGTGCGCCGCGCCGTCAGCGGCATCGCGCGCTACGTAGTGTCGCAGAAGCCGTCATGGGGCCCGCGTGATCGTCGGCCGCGACCCGCGCTTCCTCGGCGAAACGTTCTGCGCGATGGCCGCTGAAATTCTCTCGCAACCACGGCATCACTCCGCTGGTCATCGCCGACGCCGCCCCCACTCCGGCCATCTCGTATGCGGTGATTCGCGAACACGCCGACGGCGCCATCAACTTCACCGCCTCTCACAATCCGCCAGAGTACAACGGCATCAAGTTCTCCACGCCCGACGGCGCCCCCGCGTTGCCCGAAGTCACCAAGCAGATTGAAGCAGAAATCGCCGCCTTCGACGCAGGCCGCAGAAGCCAAAGCCACATCGAAGCCCGGCCGCACAATCCCTCGATCCGCGCGGCATCGTACCTGGCCCGCCTGCGGGAAATCATCGATCTCAACGTCATCAAGAAAGCCGGCCTGCGCGTGGTCTTCGATCCTTTCTGGGGCGCGGCTCGCGGCTATCCCGACGCCCTGCTGCGCGAAGCCGGCGTCGAAGTCGCCACCGTCCACGACTATCGCGATGTGCTCTTCGGCGGCCATGCTCCCGAGCCCGACGATCATCTGCTCGAACGACCTCCGCGAGAAAGATGCGCGAGACCAACGCCCACATCGGCATCGCCACCGACGGCGACGCCGACCGCTTCGGCATCGTCGACGAGGACGGTACCTTCTTCCAGCCCAACTACATCATCGCTCTGCTGTTCGATTATCTGGTGGAGACGCCGGGGCTGGAAAAACGGCGTAGGCAAGTCGGTAGCCACCACCAACCTGATCAATGCCCTGGCCGAGCATCACCAGATCGAGCTGCACGAGACGCCGGTCGGCTTCAAATACATCGGCGAACTGATCAAGCAGGACAAGATTGCCATCGGCGGCGAAGAGAGCGCCGGCCTCTCCATTCGCCATCACGTTCCGGAGAAAGACGGCATCCTCGCCGGCCTGCTGTGCTGCGAGATGGTGGCGCGACGCGGCAAGCCTCTGAGCCGGCAATTGCACGAGCTATTTGTCAAAGTTGGTTCCTTTTACCCGCAGCGAGAGAACTTCCGCTTGACGCCGGAAGTGAAAGCGAAGTTCACTGAGAAGCTGGAGCTGAATCCTCGCGACTTCTTCGGCCGCAAGGTGAAGGAAGTGGTACGCACCGACGGGCTGAAGCTGGTCTTCGACGATGGTTCGTGGGTGTGCTACCGGCTTTCCGGCACCGAACCGGTGGTGCGGGTGTATACCGAGGCTGGTAGCAAGCAGGAACTGGACGAAGCTGAGCGCAGCAGCCAAACAATGGATCTTCGAGTAGGACGTCTCCCCAAAGTTCGAATCATGCCCCAGCCCTGAAGAGGGCCTGCGCACGCTGGTCGAGCGTGCCCCGCAAGCCGAAGCCTGGGCCGACCGGACGATGGCAAAGCTTCGTCCCACCCTGACCCTGCTCTACAGCCTGCGCCGCCGCCTGGCCACGGCCGCCGTAGCCGTGCTCACCGTATGGCTGTTCGTGCATGTGATGTTCGGCGCCAACGGCATGGTGGTGTATCGCCAGAAGAAGACCGAATACCAGAGCCTGCAGACCGAGATTCGACGGCCTGCAAAAAGAAAACGACCGCTACACCCAGCAGATCAAGTCTCTTCAGACCCTGATCCCAAGACCATCGAGAAAGAGGCCCGCGAGCAGTTGCACTATGCGCGTCCGGGCGAAGTCGTGTTCTTCGCGCCGCCACCCGCACATCCGCAGGCCCCGGCAACCAACGCCGCCCGCAAGTAGCTCGGCCCTTCCAGGAGTCTGGTCCAATTCGTTTGTGATATAGTTCTTGTAACTTCCTTTGGCAATCGCAAGGGCCGGTGAACCGTATCCCTTGTTTACGACTTGCTCGCGCGCAGCGGAAATGCCGGGCAAGACGATTGAGTAAAATCTGCGGCTTAGCCGCTAAATAGAGGGTGCTATGAAAAAAGTATTGATGATTTGTGTTGCCATCTCTGTGTTGTTCTTCATGGTTGCGATGGCCTTCGGCCGGCGACAAGACTGCAACCGTAAATGGCACCATCAGCGATTCCATGTGCGGCGCCAAAGGCGCCAACGCCGACCACGCCGCCTGTATGACCAAGTGCCTGGCCAAAGGCGCCAAGGCGGTCATCGTCACCGACGGTGACCAAAAGGTTCTGACGGTCGACAATCCCGATGCCCTCAAGGGACATGAAGGCCATCACGTAGCCGCCACCGGAGAAGTGACGGGAAGCTCCATCCACATCGACAGCGTAAAGATGCTCTGATTTTTGCAGACAGGCATGAATAAGGGCGGCGCTAATGGCCGCCCTTTTCGTTTGTTGGATCGTTTTGGGCGTCGGCGGAGCAAGGCTCCGCAGGCCTTTGTGGAGATACCGCTTAAGACTCTCTACCGCACCACGCCTTCTAACGGTGAACTCGCCGTCGCATATAGCTTCTTCGCCATGCGCCCCGCAAGATAAGCCTGCCGTCCCGCCACCACTGCATGTTTCATCGCTTCCGCCATCAGCACTGGATCCTGCGCACTGGCGATCCCAGTGTTCATCAAAACCGCGTCCACGCCCAACTCCATCGCAATGATCGCATCGGACGCCGTACCCACGCCCGCATCTAGAATCAACGGCACGCCCGTAATCATCTCCCGCAGGATACGAATGTTCGCCGCGTTCTGTATCCCCAGCCCGCTGCCAATGGGCGCTCCCAGCGGCATTATTGCGCTCGCCCCCGCATCCAGCAACCGCTTGGCGAACACGATATCGTCGGAGGTGTAGGGCAGGACGGTGAAACCTTCCTTCACCAGGACCCGGGTCGCCTCGAGCGTGGCCTGCACATCCGGATACAGCGTTGCCTGATCGCCGATGACCTCGAGCTTCACCCAGTCCGACAGCCCAACCTCGCGCCCCAGCCGCGCCGCGCGAATGGCCTCGTCCGCGGTGTAGCAGCCGGCCGTATTGGGCAGCAGAAAGTATTTCTTGGGTCAATGTAGTCGAGCAGCGATTCCTTGCTGCGATCAAGATTCACCCGGCGCACCGCCACCGTGACCATTTCCGCGCCACTGGCTTCCAGTGCCCGCGCCGTTTCCTGAAATGACTTGTATTTTCCCGTCCCCACGATCAGCCGGGAACGGAACTCGCCGCCCAGCAATGATCAATGCGTCCGTCATGCTCCCATTGTAAACAAAACATCCAACCGACGGGATTCCAGACCTTTGTGAGACTTCGTGCCCTTTATGGTTGATGGCTTTAAAGCGGTGCACCACCACCGGCGTGAGAGTCGAGGAGCCTTGCCAGGAAGTTGACAGGAAAGCAGCCCACAAAACAAAACGCCCCAGACTCGTTAGAGTTACTGGGACGTTCGTCGAAGCAGCCCTCCCCCGAAGTCTGCTCAAAGAGAATGTACCAGTCTCCGCCATCGGCGGGAATGGCACTTTCAGGCTATACGCAGACCCGATGGTAACCGCACCATGATTACATCCGGGGGTTACCGCCGATCCTCCCTATCCGCTTCATTCCACAGTGCCGATTGTGATTCTGAATTACTCGGGAAAGTCGCTGCCTAAACTCTTCCGCGGGGTGGAAGGTGGACGGGAAAATGCGACCGTCCAGCACTGCGCGGTCCTTATTCCGGAAGACTCTTGCCTTGCAGGTTGAGAGTAGTATAGTAGTAGTATGAAAGAGAAGACCTCTATCACACTTTCTGGGGACGTCCTGGCCGCGATCGACCGTGTGGCCGGATCCAAGCAGTCCCGCTCCGCCTTCATCGAACACGTGCTGCGGGAGTTCTTCCAGCAACGCGCCCGGGCCGCAGTGCAGGCTCGGGATTTCGAACGCCTCAATATTGCGGCTCAGCGCCTCAACGCCGAGGCCGCTGACGCCATGGAATACCAGGCGACCGGCGAAGCCGAGTGATTGTTCTTCTGGAGCCAGCATGAAGCGCGGAGAACTTTATCGTGTGTTCAAACCCGGACGCGATCCCAAGCAGTACCGCGCATTTGTGATCGTGAGCCGACAAGTTCTCATCGATTCCCAATTCTCAACCGTCGTTTGCGCGCCGGTCTTTACTCACGGAGAAGGCCTGTCCACTCAGGTGCCGGTCGGACCTGACGAAGGGTTGAAGCATCCCAGTTGGATTATGTGCGACAACCTGGTAAGCCTGCGCAAAACCGATCTCACTCAGTTCCTGGGCTCACTCACAAGGACCCGTGTCGCCGAACTGGACCATGCCCTGAAAATGGCCCTGGAACTCGATTGACCCGAAGCGCCATCTAAACCGCTCGAATAATAAGAAGACGGTGGGAGGCAACAAAGCAAGCAGCGCAAGTGGCAACACTATTCAGGCCTGGAAACCATCCCCGAGGCCTCCGCCTCCGCATACATCGCGTCGATCTGCTCTCGATAGCGCTCTTCCACCACTCGTCGCCGCAACTTCATGCTCGCCGTAAGCACGCCACTTTCCGGCGTGAATTCTTCCGCGACCAGTATCACTTTCTTCAACTGTTCAAAGCGCGCCAGATTCCGGTTCAAGTCCTCGACGATTCCGTCATAAAGCGCCCGTACCTTGGCATGCGTGATCAGATATTTTCGGGAAGAAAAGGCAATCTGGTTGGCGCGCGCCCAATCCTCCAATACCGGAAAATAAGGCGCAATCAGCACCGCGGGAAATTTGTGCTTGTCACCCAGAACTACCGCCTCCGCGATCAGTGCATTGTGCTTGAGAGAATTTTCGAGTGGCTGCGGAGCGATAAACTTCCCCCCGGAAGTCTTGATCAGATCCTTCTTGCGGTCCGTGATCGAAAGAAATCCGTCGGCATCGAGATTTCCGATATCACCAGTCTTGAACCACCCATCGACCAGCGCACCCTGCGTTTCCTCCAGCCGGTTCCAGTAGCCCTTGAAGACCGAAGGGCCGCGCACCAGAACCTCGCCATCCTCGGCGATGCGAACCTCAACATTTGCGAGCGGCTTGCCCACCGTTCCTAGTTTGTGCGCCAGCGGACTGTTGACCGCGATGACCGGCGAAGTCTCCGTGAGTCCGTACCCCTCATGGATCCGAATCCCAACATCCGCGTACCACTCCGCCAGTTCACGCCCCAGCGGGGCGCCTCCTGAGATAAAGATTTCCGCCCGTCCCCCCATCCCCGCTCGCACTTTCGCATAGACCAGCCGGTTGGCGAGCTTCCACGCCAGCGACGTCGGTGTTCGATCCGCCAGAATCTCCGCCCGGTAAGCGCGCCCCACCGACAAGGCCCAGCGATAAATCCATTTCTTGGGAAACCCTTTCGCCTTGAGATCCACTTGCCCGTGAATCTTTTCATAAACCCGCGGAACCCCCACGAAGACGGTAGGGCACACTTCCAGCAGAGCCTGTGGAAGCTGATCGATCGCCGAGACGTAGGCCAGGGTGACTCCCCGGGTAAGCATGGCGAAATCGACATGACGGGCGGTCACGTGCGACAAAGGAAGAAACGAAATGCTGATCTCGCCACCCCGAAGCGGAAAGCCTGAAAGTGAAAAGGCGATGTTCGAGGCCAGGTTGCCATGCGTCAACATCGCCCCCTTGGGAGTGCCCGTTGTTCCCGACGTGTAAATGATCGTTGCCATGTCCTCGGGACCAATAGCGCCCGCGGCCGAATCGAATTGCGGATCGCGCTCTTTCGGCCCCTCATGCATGAGCCGCTCCATGTGTACGGCGTGCGCAGTCTCTACTGCGTCCATCACCACGATTCGTTCGATCGCAGTTTGGTCCTGAATGCTGCGAATCTTAAGAAGATGCTTTTCCGTGGAAACAAAAATCATGCGTGCGCCCGAATCACGCAGAATATATGCCGTTTGCTCCCCCGTCGAAGTCGTGTAGACGGGAACCACCACCGCCCCGATGAGCAGACATGCGAAGTCGGCGATTGTCCATTCCGGACGGTTCTCACTCAGAATGGCAACTCGGTCTCCCTTGCCGATGCCCCATTCACGAAGCGCGCGAGCCACGCCCACCACGCTCTGGTAGAGTTCGAGCGAAGACGTGGAAACCCACTGAATCGCCCGCCGGTGCATCACCACCACGCGATCGTTCCGATCCACCACCGCAAAAAAGATTTCGTTAAGAGTTCGCAGGCTCATGGGCAGATAAAGCCGCAGATTTTCAGCCGCGAATCGGCGTAAGAATGCTGCCGGCGGCGTAAGCCATAGCGACATCGGGCGACACCAAGCCCCGAAGGGGTGAAAGAAGAGTCACAACTCGAATATAGGGCTCGCCGCAAGATACAATCTCTCAGAGAAATGTACTGGTTTCACCCCTGCTAAGCAACGCCCCTGCCCCACTAGCGTCAACCCCCTTTTGTTGAGACAATACTTTCAAGTGGAGTGATCTCGATGCGAAAATTTGCCAGCTTTGCTATTGCGGCATGGCTCCTGGTTGGAACCATCCAACTGCGGGCCGCCGACACCAAACCAACGACACCACCGCCCGCTCTGAAGGTCGGCGATGTCGCTCCCGACTTCAAGCTGCAATACTTCGATGGAAGCGATCTGAAAGACGTTACCCTGAGCGACTATCGCGGCAAGAAAAATGTCGTGCTGGCCTTCTACATCTTCGCCTTCACCGGCGGTTGAACCCAGCAAATGAAAAACTTCCAGCAGAATTTGAAAAAGCTGGAAGCTTCCGACACCCAGGTCCTGGGTGTGAGCATGGATAGCCCCTTCTCGAATAAAGCCTTCGCCGACCAAATTGGTGTGACCTTCCCCCTGCTCAGCGACTGGGGAGGAGAAACCACCCGCCAATACGGCATCTATCTGGATAAATACAAAGCCGCCCGCCGGGTAAATTTCCTGATCGGAAAAGACGGAAAAATTCTCGAGGAACAAATAGACAAGGACGCCATCGACCCCACAAAAATCGTCGACGCCTGCGCCCGCCCCAAACTCAAAAATTGACCGCTGCTAAGCGAGGTTGCTATGATGAATACGCGGGGTGGAGCAGTCTGGTAGCTCGTTGGGCTCATAACCCAAAGGTCGGTGGTTCAAATCCACCCCCCGCAACCACCTTTCAGTTAGTTGCAGAAACCGCCAGACTTCCAATTGCAGTTACGTTGACAAAATTCTTCAGCTTTTCTGCGTGTACCGCCTGCTCAATCACTGCTCCTGCTTTGTTGGCCGCGTCCACGTTGCCCTGCCTGTCCAACACATGCCCGTAAACATCCAGAGTGAATGAGCCGGTTAGTGCATGCCCCATCCGCTCTTGAATGATCTTCAACGGTGTACGTATCGAATCTAGAAGCGCTGTGTTGAAGTGGCGGAACGCATGGAAACCGCTTGTTGAATGCCGAGAGTTTCCAGGTGCTTCCTCAACTTCCGATGCCGAAACACATCCATGTCGAGTGGTGTGCCCGTGGAAGACGAAAACAAAAGCGTGCTGCCCTTGGTCCGCTGTCTAACTGCGCATGGATACAGTTCTAATACAGTGACGTTGAGACCTGCCGTCTCAATAATCACGGGATACGGGCGGCTAGCGAGTGCATCCATCGATGGAACAAGGACTGGGGACTTATACACAAAGGGCTCCAGCCACTTTACGGATGAGATCGCGAGGTGAACCCCAGTCCTTGAATACCAAATCCGGACTCTTATTTGGCCCAGTGTAACGAAATCGTCAAGGCGCTCATATGCCACCCCGCGGACGGAGACAATTCCACTCCAGGATTGGACTTGTCGTAATAAAATTCATACGAGGCGCGCACTTCGTGACCGGGACGAACCGTCCAGGTAAGATACGACTGCGCATGCGCCGATAAACCCCAAGGCCCGAAAGTATCCCCGTGCTCCCTCGCATGGCCTGCGCCCAACCCGAAATCCAGCGACAGGGAGATCGCGTTACGATCAATGTCGGTACTCCAACCGCCTTCCACGTTTTGGACCAAGTCGGGCGAGAAGTAACCGGCGTTTGTCGCTTTCGCGTAGTGCAGAACGCCGTAGGTGGAGTACAGTTCTGACTTCTTCCCGAGTCTCCGTCCAGCGGTGAATTCCGCATTGTAGCGGGCGTTGCTCTCTCCCGCGCTTGTCATGGGGCCCATTTCTGCAAGTGCGTGCAAGCGCCATCCTGCGGGCAAAGTCATCTCCGGATGCACCACAAATTTGTTAAGGATGACCCGGTTGGCCACCAGTTTCGGGCTCAAATCATAGAGAGATCGCTCGAACCCAAGATCCACTTTTACGATTTTTCCGGGCGGCGTGAGGTGGGCTTGAACCCTGGTGATGGGAGTATAGGTCCGCGGAACCGGTTGATCGCTGGCGTCAACGGTAGCGTCCACCTGCGAGACTCCGAACATACCTTCAAACTTAATAACTCCATTCGGATGCCATCGGCCGGTGACCCCGGCATCCCGAATGACGTGCCTGCCGCCACTCGATTTCGGCAAAATGCTGTAAATGGATCCTTGCCCGAACAGAACGCCAACCCGGCCGCTATCGCCAATGGCAAAGTCGGTTTCCATGTTGATTCGCTGGCGGACATTGCCATCCGAATCGCGCGTGGTCACCCACGCTGGTTCCACGACTGCGGCGGGATTGGATTCATCCTCGGTTTCCTCGGCGGGCGTAGATGAATTCGCGGCGGCCGGTTGAATCTCAGTAACGGCGCCATCCGAAGCCGCTGGGGGCGGTGTCAAGCCCGTTTGCTGGGCGTGGAGTAATAGTGACGCTCCCAGAAAAAACCAGAGGAGTATGCGCCACACTAAGCGCGGGAACGATTCTGAAACGCAAGGCAACAAATACTTCGTTCGTTTGCGCGGCGACATAGCGTCAGCCAGCCTTCTCCAGCACTGGTTTCCGGTAGCGCTGCGGCCTGATCTTCACGGTCGCGCTACGGACGTGGCTGCCCCACCCGATGGCGCGTCCACCGATAGCGAATAACATGGACTTGCATACAACGTAGAACATGAGACGGGGGTAGAGGACGCGTTGGAAAAGCAGCAGGCTGAGATTTAGCGGGTTCTCACCTTCCAGTGAATAGGCAAAAATGCCGGCCAGCAGTTCCAGGGCGAAGAGAGCCGAATAGTACGCCAATGCCACCTGGGGGCTCCCACCCATGAGGGCGAGCAATAATGCGATCTCCGCGATCGGAGAAATACCAGCGACCATGACCTGTTGAAGCCAGATGGTAGGCATGGTGACGAATCCCATGGTTCCGTAGCGGAGCCGGAACGTTGTATCCCGATGCTTCCACGCGGACTGCAATGTGCCGAACGTCCAGCGTAAACGCTGGCGAGCCAGGGCTACGAGCGTTTCCGGAACCTCTGTATAGGCAATCGCATCCTCGTCGTAGCGAATCAGGTAGCCCCGACGGCGGATCGCAAGGGTCAAATCCGTGTCCTCGGCAACGGTGTCCAGGGAGTGGCACCCTGCTTCAAGCACCGAACTCTTGCGCCAGGCGCCTGCCGCCCCGGGCACCACCGCGACTGCATTCAGCAAATCGAGAGCTCTGCGATCCAAGCTGAAGCCGCACACATACTCGACGGACTGAAACCGGGCAATCCACTTGCTCGGGTTCCCCACCTTGATGTTGCCGGAAACCGCCGCCACCATGGGGTTGGAGAAATGGCGGATCAGGTTCCCGATGGTACTCGGGCAGAAGAGTGTGTCGGCGTCCAGCGCTACCAAAAATTCGTGGTTCGCCTCGGCGATCGCGAGATTAAGAGCGGCTGCTTTGCCTCTATTCGGCTGGCTGAGGATGCGCACGGCGACGTTAGAGGAGAAAGCGTCGCGCAGAGTGTCGAGGGTGCCATCGGTAGATCCATCGTCTACCACAATTACTTCAAAATCCTGGTAGTCGCTTTCAAGAATCGCCGCAACGGTTCTGGCAATCACCTTCTCCTCGTTGTGCGCGGCAATGATGACCGAAACTGGCGGCCTGAAGCCGGGGTCGAAGGTTCTCCTATTGGCGCGGCCCTTCTGAACCACGCTGAGGGCGCCGTACGCTAGGGTCCGAAGCAAGGTAAGCGCAATCGCAGCCAGAAAAAGGTATTCGACTGCGTTCAAGACCCTTCCTCGCAATATGAGGATCCCCCCGACAACGGTTGCCCACATCCGTTCGGCCAGGCTCAGAGGTGGCATGAACTCGTCGCGATTGCGGCCGAGCAGCTTTTGCAAACTCACAAATTCGTAACCCTGGGAGCGCAGTTGGTCGATCAGGATCGGCAGGGCCTGAATGGTGGCTTCCCGATCTCCGCCGCCGTCGTGAAGCAGGATGATTTTTCCCAGATTCTTGTCCCGCATGACGACACTGACGATTTCATTAGCGGACTTCGCCTCCCAGTCCCTGGGATCAACTCGCTCGCCGATCGTCATGTATCCAAGCCGCTGGGGACGCAGGATAGATTGAACCGCTTCCGGGGTTCTGGGATCGCTGTCCGCATTGTACGGAGATCGAAACAGCGTCGTAGAACGTCCTACTGAATGCTCGATGATTCTTTGGGTCAGGTTGAGTTCGAGGCTCAGGCTCGCTTCCGAGGTCAGATGTTCGTTTACGTGCGAGTAGGTGTGGCTTCCGATGTCGTGGCCTTCGGCATAAATGCGG
This sequence comes from uncultured Acidobacteriota bacterium, assembly GCA_963788605.1. GTDB lineage: Bacteria > Acidobacteriota > Terriglobia > Terriglobales > Acidobacteriaceae > JABDBE01. The sequence continues at coordinate 20,361 of CAWBHD010000011.1, forward strand.
CGCAGCAGATCGGGTGACTTTTCCGCCTGCCCACCCACGACAAAGAAGGTGGATGGGACATGTTTGGCTTTCAGGATGTCGAGGATGCGGGGCGTGTAGCGCGGATCGGGACCGTCGTCAAACGTCAGCGTGAAGACTTTGTCATCCGACGAGGTGATGCCTTCTACGACATCTCCGGTGGGGATACGCTCGAAGGTTTCGCCGAAACCCGCCTCGTCCCGCCACACGTGCCGCGATCCGCCGCTTTTGGTCTGCGCTACGTGAATCGCTTCGCTACGCCCGTATTGCCGTACGCCTTCGACCGGGCTCAGAAAAGCGAGCGAATCGCTCGCGAAGTCGTCGGCGGGCCAGGCCCTGTTCCCGAAGACTTTCCACAGTCCCGGGTCTTCCGCTCCCAGCCGCCAGAAGGAGACGCCAGCGAAACCCTGGCGATGCGCCTCTACAACGGAATTCAGGCCGGTCACTGCATCCAAAAACCAGACCTCATGGTTAACGCCCGCTTTGCAGTACCGCAGGGATGGATTTCTCAAACCAGGATGCCATTCAATGGTCCCGTGGAATTCGTGAGCTCGGGAAATGACCTCGGAAAATCCGATCTCCACCGCAGCGCGGGTGGATCCTAGCGTCCAGTCGTATCCAAAGTTACCTAACCCGATCACCGTTTTTTCCGCAGGGAACACTTTCAAAATGTCCTGCACCTGACTCCGGAGCCACGGCTGCGACGCGATTGGTCCGGGAGAACCAGCGGAGAAGTGCTCGTCGTAGATCATGGGAATCACGTAGTCGTTCAACTCAGCCAATGCCCTCATGTCATACGCTGCTATGTGGGGGTCGTCGGTAGGGAGATCCTCCGTCAAAATCAGACCTTCAGGTTTCAGAGCGTCGTGGAGTTCCTGGATAAAAGCAGTCAAGCCGTTCCGGTCCGCGACAGGCACCTGTTCAAAGTCAACATTGACTCCGGCGAGCTTGTATTTGCGAACGCAGGCGTGGATGTTATGCACCAGCCGCCGCCTCGCAGCCGGACGCGAAAAAATCTGATGCAGTTCCGTCGATCGCCATCCGTCATCCCGGTAATTGGTCACGACGGCGAGCACCGGTAACTTCACCTGGCGCGACCACTCCACGACTGGGATTTCTGTACGGTCTTGTAAATCGCCGGTGCCATTTTGTAGAACCAGCCACTCCGCCAGCACGTGAGTCAGATGGGTCGAATTTGCTTTTAGCGAAATCAGGCTGTTTTCGTCCCACGGAACGTGAAAACCAAAGATCACGGGAGGCCTGCTGGAACTTCTTGCGAGCATCGCGCCGCGTCGCGGAAGGTCGGTCGTGGGGATGGCCCCTTTGTCCTCCACGTAGGCTGTTTTCACGAGCGTGCCTTGCAACCCTATCTGTTCGTTGTGCTCATCCTGCCGCAACAATGCGTCGCCGTCGATTTTGATCTCTGGAAAACGCGGATCGTGAAATAGGCCAGCTACGAAAAGACCGGCACCAGCAAGGGCGATAATTGCAACCGCGGAGAGTATTGCCAGACACACCCTCCACCTGTTCCCAGACTGGTCAAAGAAAACTGGCTTTGGGCGGTCCGAGATTTGAGTGGAAATGTGCTTGACTCTGCTCATAGCCCTTCTTCATCAGAGATACGACGGTCTAAAATTGAGGGTTTGGTGCTTCTTGGGGGACTTTCCAATCCCAGGTTCAGAACCCCTTACTTGTAAATAGCGGGAACTGGACCCTGAAACTGACATCGCCGCCCGGGAAGGAGTTAGTAAAGGTGTATGGTTAGCAATCGCCAGGCTCACATTCCTGGTGGGTTATGTTCGACCGACGCGACATTTTTCCGAGCGTACTTTGGAGTGGATACTTGAGGAGGGGGCGCGGCAAGTGCTTATCAGCAAGCTGTTTAAATAGATTTTGGCGTTGTAAACGGAGTGCTTTTCAAGATTTCCGAAGGGTGGAATGCGTCCGGCCACTGTGATACTTTCCGGACTTAGGGGGAGCAGAAGGTCATGGGGCATTCTCAGGAGGACATCACGAGGCTGGGAGTCACCCAACTGCTCAGAGCCTGGGGGCAGGGCGATGATGAAGCGTTGGAGCAATTAGCTCCGCTCGTCGAGAAGGAACTGCACCGATTGGCACACCGTTACATGAGCCGGGAACGTCCTGGCCAGACCCTGCAAACCACTGCCTTAGTGAACGAAGTCTACGTCCGGCTCATAGACATCCAAGAAGTGAGTTGGCAGAACCGTGCTCACTTTTTTGCCATCTCGGCACGTATGATGCGTCGCATCCTCACCACTGAGGCAATCGGATCCTTGTGATGGTTCATCGGCCAGCGCTTGCGGTCCCTATGCAACTGGAGATATAGCGTTCCAGTTCCGCACGGAACCCACGGCTGCAGGGTAATTTCTTCCCATTCTTGAGCACTGCGATGTACTCTCCAGCATTACACGACTGTAGCTCTTTGATCCTGCGCACGTTGACAATCACGGATCGGTGAATGCGGACAAAGCGTTCGCGATCCAAGCGGGCGGAGAGCCTGCCGATGCTTTCGCGCACCAGATAAGATTCTGGACCGGCATTCAGACGAACATAATTTGCCGAGGCTCCAATCCAGTCAATGTCATTGAGGTCGACGAAGATCAGGCGACCATCGACCCTGAATACCAACTGATCCGGGCGTTCCTGGGCCCGTGGCTGGCGCCAGGGGTTGATCATCTGCTGGGCCATGCGGTTGTGCTGCAGGCGGGACAGTTCCCGGCGAACCCGCTCCATGGCCTGGTGAAATCGCTCCGCGTCGAGGGGCTTCACGAGGAGGTCGATGGCGCGAACCGCGAATGCGCGGGGCGCATATTCAGCGGTTGCGGCAACGCAGACGACAACCGGTTTGTCGCCCTCAGGGTCTTCGTTCGACCATGGAGACTTAGTGGCGTCCGGGGTTCGAATATCGAGCACTACCAAGTCGGGGTTGTTGGTCCTGATGACACCTTCCAGTTCAGTATCCGAGCAATCGGCAAGGAGGAAAAATCCCGGTTCGGATTCGAGCAAGTAACGCAGCTCTTTTCTTTCCTGGGTTTCCGGTCCGGCAATGACAGTCCGAATTTCAGTGATCGCTAAATCTTTGCCGGCGAGTTGGACCTGACTCGAAACCAACGGGCCAGTAGCCAGAGGCGAATCGAGGAAGTGTGCCTGTGCGAGGTCTTTCATGGAAGGCGACCCTGAGATCGAAGCCATGCCGACACATAACACTCGCCCGTCAAATTCGATGACATGTTGCACACCCCACAATGCCTAGAGCAATTTAGCTGACTCTTGTCAGCCCTGAGCAAAAAATCCTGGTAAATTCCGGGTAAGGCGGTAAGCGGCTCAATTCACAGGTAGTTCCTCAGGCACGTAATGGAAATGGGGAAGTCGGTGTGAAGGACGACAGGAACACTTCTATGATTCAGCGAATCGCTCTACGCAATCTGGAAGGTTGCTTTGCGGTGAAGCCTTACTTCCCGGGGAGCATCGTTATGTTATCCACGCATCGGGGATGACGTTCATGCATGTGGAAATCTTGTTTCTCGCAAGCCTCGAGATGAACAAACGCAGTGAGGGGCGCGGGTTATACTCGGAGCAATGGAGTCTCTGACGAATCCTCGGAAAGGATTAGTGCAGAGCGCTTCGGCTGTTCGGTTCTTCCGGTTTGGAATTTTCGAGGTGGAGGCGCGGTCTGGCGAACTGCGCCGCCAAGGGCGGAAGATCAAACTTCAGAAGAAGTCGTTCCAACTTTTGCTTCTACTCCTCGATCGAGCCGGCGAAGTCGTTCTGCGGGAGGAGTTACGCGCTGGGTTGTGGCCTGCCGACACATTCGTGGATTTCGACGCCAATACCAAGACCGCGCTCAACCGGCTTCGTCAGGCTCTGGGCGACTCGGCGGAGAATCCTGTATTCATCGAAACCATTCCGAAGACCGGATACCGGTTTATCGCCCCGGTCACAACCGGGGAGCACGCAGTTTTTACGGCAGCGGGGATCGAACCCAAAGCCGGGGCGCCCTCGTTATCCGTGACGGATGTTTCCCGGCGCCCGCTGACTGCGTCGTTGAAGCTGGCTGGCATTTTCGCATCGCTGATGTCAGTAGCACTCGCGGCTTTACTGATGCTGGTGTGGCGGCCCGCTAAGTCTGGCTCTTCGACTTCGAAGCCGGTAGTGTTGCTGGTATTGCCTTTCGACAATCTGAGCGGCGACCCGACGCAGGACTTCTTCAGCGATGGGATAACGGATGAAATGATAACCCTGCTGGGAGAGCAAGCCTCGCAGAGGCTTTCTGTGATTGCGCGGACTTCCGCCATGCAATATCGGAACACACATAAACCTCTGTTGCAGATTGCGCGCGAGTTGGGTGGCGCCGATTACGTTTTGGAGGGAAGTGTGCGGCGCGCGGGCGATCACGTAGCGGTGAACGTCCAGCTATTTCGCGTTTCCGATCAAGCGGTTCTCTGGGCGGACACGTATCAAAGGGAGGTGTCAAACCTCCTTGCCGTACAGGAGGACGTGGCGCAGCGGGTTTCCAGTTCGATTTCGGAAAGACTGACGCCCACGCCGGGAGCGAATTTGCCGCGCGAGGTAAATTCCGAAGCCCACGATGCTTACTTGATGGGGCTCTATTACCAGCAGAACAAACGGGACGGGCAGAATCTGTTAGGCGGATTGCGATACTTTCAGCAGGCGATACGACAGGATCCAAAGTACGCGCCGCCGTATGCCGCGCTAGCGTATTCCTACCTGCTGGCTGCGGGATGGGAGATGTTGACTCCAGAGGATGCGTATCCCAAGGCCAAAGCCGCTGCCGAGCGGGCCCTCGAACTCGACAAGAATCTCGCGGAAGCCCATATGACGCTGGCCACGGTCGAGCACGAGTACTATTGGAAATGGGCGGAGGCGGAAGCGGAATTCCGTCGGGCAATTGAACTCAATCCTAACTCTTCGCTGGCGCACAAAGGTTATGCAGAGTTCCTCATGCACTCCGGGCGCAATGAGGAAGCGATCCAGGAAATCCAGCGCGCGGTTGACCTGGATCCGTTCTCTCTTGGGATTCGAATGTTAAGAGCTTTGATTTATTTCTTTGCCGGCCAATATGGACCCGCCGCTGAGGAGTGCAACAGGATTATTCAACTTGATCCGCAGAATGTGCCTGCGTATTACTTCCTGGGTGGGATATATGCGGAGCAAAAGCGATACGAGGATGCGGTCACACAACTGGAGACGGCGCTGAAGTTCTCGGATGGATCTTCGAAGATAGAGGCAGCGGTTGCGTGGATCTACGCGATGTCTGGCCGCCGTCAAGACGCGCGCCGATTGTTGTCAAAGCTTGAGGGCGAAGCCAATCGAAAGTACGTCTCGCCATGCAGTCTCGCCAAAATATATGCCGCGCTCGGGGAGAAATCCCAGGCATTTGAGTTACTGCAGAAAGCCGCAGCAGAGCGTTCCTCGGATCTCATGTACTTGCGTCATGACGCAGGGTTCGACACTTTGCGTGATGATCCCCGGTTCGCGGAACTCGAAAGGCAGATCGGTTTTCCCGCGGAAACCCAAACCGTCGTGAAGACCCATTGACCGACCGAAGTGCCTGAACATTGCGGCACAGTTTGTGCGGGATGTTTGTTGTTGTGGCGTTTATCTGCCTGGAATCCCGTCATTTACGGAATCTCATAGCTTGCCAGAGATGTCCTACCGATACCCATACGAATCACTGTCTTGCTCAGCGTCGTTCTTTCGGGAGAACTGTCGACTCGTCCCTGTATACGGGAAAGCTCGTACCTGAATTCGATGAACTCATATGCTCACTCAGCAGGTGGGCATCGGCCTGCACCCTTGAGAAATGACAGAGGGGCTTTGGCCTCTCCTGAATTCCAAGGAGGAGTAAACGCTATGCCGAAAAAGCTGAGTTCTGGCTTCGCAATATTCGCACTGCTGCTCTCGCTGGCAGCATTGGGATTTGCGCAGGCAGGGTCGGAAGCATCCGTTAAGGGCAGCCTTAGCGGCGTGGTTCTAGATCCGTCTGAAGCCGTTGTTTCCGGCGCCAAGGTGACCATCACCGGGCCCACGGGAGACAAGTCGATGCAAACTGATCCGGAGGGCAGATTCCTATTCCAGATTCTGACTCCCGGCTTCTATTCCGTGAAAATCGAGAAAGAAGGATTCAAGGCCACCGATGTTAAGCAGGCCGAAGTACAGACCGGCAGGAACTCGAGCATCTCAGTAAAGCTGGAGCTCGGGGCCAGCACGACGGTTGTGGAAGTAAGTGGTGCGGCGGTTACGGTCGATACTTCGTCGACAGCGACCGACTCCAACCTGACCGACACGTTCTACCAGTCAGTTCCGGTAGCGCGCGGTGTTACTGGCCTTTTCTATGCAGCACCGGGTGTGGCTTCCGGCGGCGGCACGGGAACGGCGAATCCGTCGATTGCGGGCGGAACCGGTCTGGAAAACAATTACGTGGCAGATGGCGTGAGCATCACCGACGGCGGCTTCGGCGGCATCGGTGTTTACTCGCGTAACTACGGCTCACTGTCTACCGGCATCAACCTGTCCTTCGTAAAAGAAGTTCAGGTGAAGACGGGCGGATTTGAGGCGCAGTATGGCAAGTCCACGGGCGGCATCGTGCAGATCGTAACCAAGTCGGGCACGAACCAGCTGCACGGCTCACTGGGCGGTTACTTCGCTCCGAACCAATTCGAAGCGACCCGTTTGTTTACGGACGACTTCGGCGCCGGCAGCAGCAACGCGCGCTTCAACCTGCAGGGCAAGATTCTCAGCCAGAGCAATTACGATCTGGATGCCCAGGTTGGCGGCCACGTTCCGGGCTTCAAGGATCATCTGTTCTTCTACGGATCGTTCAATCCGCAGTGGAACACCGACCAGGATCGGTTCGCCCAGTACCCCAACGCTTCCGACCTGCTGAACGGCACACCCACGCAAACATCGCTGGGGAATATTGATGTGCCGGTCAAGGTGTATTCGTACGCCGGCAAGGCCACGTATCGGCTGAATGACCGCAACCAGATCGAATATTCGATCTTCGGCGATCCGACTTATGGCAATAGCGTACCCAATGGAAACCTGGGCCTGCAGACGGCGTCCAATACGACGTTTGACAAGCTGCAATATGGCACGCGCAACATGGTGGTTCGCTATAACGCAACCCTGAGCCCCACTTGGCTGTTCAACGCATCCTGGACCTGGGGCCACAACAACCTGAGCGACACACCTCTTGCGCCAGACGTTTATAACGTTCTGGACTATACACAGCGCAATCCCTGCGGCGCGCCACTTTTCAACGCGCTGTGCACCAGTGCCTCCAACCCCCTGCGCGGCGCGTATTTCCGTCAAGGGCTGGGCTATTACGAGAACACCAAGGGCGACACCTATGGGTTGAATTTCGATACCCAGAAGACGTTCAATTTCCTTGGACAGCACAGTGTCAGCTTCGGCTATCGATACGACCGCTCGCATTATGACGGGAACAAGGCACGAACCGGCGCGCAAATCGCCGTTGATCCCGCCACGGCTGCTCTCACTCTGGCCGCTCCTGCTCTGCAGGCCGCTTTGGTCAAGAATGGGACGAACGCTGCATTCCAGCTGCGCACCAATGGCGCTGCCTGCGGCATCTCCGAAATGGTTATTCCCGGACTTGACCAATGCGGAGACGGAGCTGTGGGAGTATACCTGCTCCAGACTCGTGGAGAGTTTGGCAACCTCAACTTCAAGACCACTTCGCTCTACAACACGCTCTTCGTGCAGGATGCGTGGAGCCCGAGCAAGTACGTAACCCTGAACGCCGGCCTGCGATGGGAACAGCAGCATGTTGCGGGTAACGACGCTGGATACACGTTCAATGACAATTGGTCGCCGCGGGTCGGCATCAGTGTCGATCCCTGGGGCAACCGCAAAACCAAGGTCACGGCGAACTTTGGCCGTTACACCGAGGCTTTGCCGCTGGATATCGCCATCCGATCACTCAGTTCGGAATACGACTATCCAGAAACCGGTTGGGCAGCTCCGAACGATGGAGCCGGCCATGCGTTGGTCAATGCCGACGGAACGCTGGATATGTCGCATTTCAGCGTAGCCAATAACTTCACCCCCTACCTGAACTCGGTTGCTGGATTCCTCAACGGCGTTTCCGCAAATACGGCTGTACCCTTTGGTAAGGGAACCCGCAGTGAATACCTGGATGAGTATCAGCTTGGCTTCGAGCACGAATTCGGCAACTCGGGCGTCATCTTCACGGCGCACTATACCGATCGCCGGATCAAGCGGATTATCGAAGACAACGCTGCGCTTTCGCCGGAAGCGGCCAATGCCGGACTGGCGCAACAGTACTTCATCTCTAACCCCAACAAGCATCAAGACCTCTTTACCAACCCAATCCAACTTGACTACAACGCCGCGTCGGGCGGAACGTGTCCGGTTGCAACTCCATATGTCAACTCACCGGTTACTGACAGCAACGGTAATGTCGTTACCAACAGCGCCGGCAACGACAGCGTTTGCATTCAGCCAGGTCCCTATGCGAACGGGCATGGACCGGGGGACCCATTCTCGGATGGTATTCCAGACGGGTTCGTCGATCCGGTCCGCAAATATCAGGCAATGGAGTTCGAAGTCAACAAGTCGTTCTCCAAAGGCTGGCAGATGCGCGCCAACTACCGTATTGCCAAGCTGCAGGGCAACTACGAAGGTTCGTTCCGCAACGACAACGGTCAGAACGACCCGAACATCAGCTCCCTGTTTGACTTCACCCAGGGAGACTTCAATCTGTTGGGCCAGCAATTTGTATCTGGCGTGTTGAACACGGACGTTCGCCACCTGGCGAATGGCTTCGTGAGCTACACCTTCGCCAACCGTATGATGAAGGGTCTCACTATGGGTAGTTCGGTGCACTTCCAAACTGGTGTGCCGATCAACAACCTGTTTGCGCATCCGGTCTATAACAATGCCGGAGAAATTCCGTTCTGCGCCGACAACACTACCAACTGCGCTTCTGCCCGCGGTTCCCTGGGTCGCACCAATGACTGGGGCAGTGTCGACTACCACGTGGACTATCCCATCCGGATCTCGGAAGGGATGAGGCTTCGCCTGGGAGCTGACCTGTTCAACCTGACCGACAACAAAACCCTGCTGCGCGTGGATCAGAACGCACAGCGCTCGGTCGGCATTGGAAATGCTGACTTCGGCAAGCCGAATGGAATTGGTCCGTCGGCTGTGAATGGAAACACCAATCCTGGCTATCAACGTCCCTTCTATGCCCGGCTTAGTGTGAAATTCGAATTCTAGAAATTCTAGAGTTCTGCCAGGGAGGGCTATCTTGCCCTCCCTTTTTTTCGCCAGAAATACGTCCGCTCTTGATCAGCAGACCCAGCCGGCGAAACATGTAGCAATCCACATCGTGAGGTATTGGTGAAGGGGTCTGCCAATAGGGAGAAATTTACACGATCGTGCGAGGGATTGTTCCCCGCCGGTGGGTACGGAGTACGGTCAAGTGCTAGTCACGTGGGGATTTCTGCTGTTTGGCACCCTTCATGCAGGTATAAGCCAAATTTTCCCAAAGAGGTCCAGCAAGATGAAGACGTTCAGCTCTGTCCTTACGCTCCAAGGGGAGAGGCGACTGGGAGGCGAGAAGCCGCTGGCAACTTGATTCAGTGGTCGAACATCAAACCTGCCGCCTGATCAGGGTGGTTCACCAGAAACACAGTTCCGCCACTACGCGTCCTACCACATCTGGTTCTGGCCTGAGGAGCGTTTTTTCGGTCGATTTCATGGCCACTCGCGGTCGATAACACACGACTGGGGATGAGTCGATCTGGTCCGCTCCGAACTAGCTTCACGAACACTGGAACAATACTGCGAAGGGGAGGAGGCCAATTTGCGATTGAGCTTGCGCCTCATCGTCTGCCTCATGCTAAGTGTGACCGTGGTTACCCTGCTCTTCTCTGGTTACCAGGTTCGCATGGAGCGCCGCAGTCAGCGCAGGGAGCTGGAGCGGCGAGCGCAAGTGCTGGCGGAAAGCCTGCAGGACAACGTTGAGACCTTGCTGGAAAACGGTTCCAACCGCAGCATGCAGCGACTGGTGGAGCGCTTTGCCGACCGTGAGCACCTGGTTGGCCTGGCGATCTATGACAAAGATGGAAAATCATTGGCCGTTACGCCTGCTCTGCAAACGTTGCTGACGGCGCGACCGGTCGCTGTGGATCAAGCCATTGCCCACAATCAGGAGGTTGGCGAGTTCCAACGGGTCGCGGGGAACTACATCCACGTGTCGGCTGTGCCGCTGCGCAATGGGAATGAGACGGTGGGAGGCCTGGTTGTAGTTTCGGATGCTCGCTACATCGAAACCGAAAGTGCGCGCGCATGGCATGAATCTTTTCTGCATCTGCTGATACAGGTGTTCCTGGTCTCTCTGGTTACCCTCGTGGTGGTGCGCTGGAGCGTGGAGGGTCCGGTTGCGCACGCCGCACAGTGGATGAAGGCGTTGCGAGCGGGAAGAGTTTCCGCAGATAGTGCTTTCCCGGGCGGTGATCTATTCCGGCCTTTGGCGCAGGAAGTCGCCAGCCTAGCGAAAAGCCTGACTGCGGCGCGTAAGTCCGCTGAAAAAGAAGCCAGCCTGCGCGAAGCCAGCGAGTCTTTGTGGACCGCGGAACGGTTGGCAGTCCATGTGCGCGCGCGGCTTCAGGGCAGCAGCCTGTTCGTGGTATCCAATCGTGAACCGTATACCCATTCCCGGCAAAACGGGTCGCTCCAGGTGATCGTTCCGGCAAGCGGATTGGTAACGGCGTTGGAACCTATTTTGCGCGCGTGCGAGGGAACCTGGATTGCGCACGGGAACGGCGATGCGGATCGCGAAACCGTCGACCGGCACGACCGCCTACGCGTTCCTCCGGACGAGCCACGGTACACGCTGCGCCGGGTCTGGCTCAGCAAGGACGAGGAGGAAGGATACTACTACGGCCTGGCCAACGAGGGAATTTGGCCGCTTTGTCATATTGCCCACACCCGGCCGATCTTCCGAGCTACGGATTGGGAAACGTACCGGCAGGTGAACCAGAAATTTGCCAAGGCAGTACTGGAGGAAATGGCGGGAACGGAAAATCCAGTCGTGCTGGTACAGGACTATCACTTTGCCTTGCTGCCGGCCCTCATCAAGAAGAAGAGGCCGGACGCACGGGTGGCGATTTTCTGGCACATTCCGTGGCCGAACCCGGAAGCCTTCGGCATTTGCCCATGGCAGGAGGAATTGCTGGATGGCTTGCTGGGCAGCGATCTCATCGGATTTCACGTCCAGGCGCACTGCAACAACTTTCTCCAGACTGTGGACCGCACATTGGAGTCACGCATCGACTGGGAACGCTTCGCGGTGAACCGCAAGGAGCATATCACCGCGGTGCGTCCGTTTCCCATCAGCGTGGAGTTCAAGGAAGGGGATGTGCCGGCGCCCGCATCTTCGCATTACGAAGAACGTGTCGCTCTGCTGAAACAGTTTGGCGTGCAATCCGTGTTTATGGGAATTGGCGTCGACCGTGTCGATTACACAAAAGGCATTCTGGAGAGGTTCCTGGCTGTGGAGAGGTTGATCGAGAGGCACTCTGCGTATCGCGGCCGGTTCACCTTTGTGCAGATTGGCGCACCCAGCCGCACCCATATCAAGCGTTACCGCGATCTGCTCACGGAAGTGGAGGCGGAAGCTGATCGGATCAACTGGCGTTTCCAATCCGACGGATGGAAGCCTATCGTGTTTCTGAATCGCCAGCATAGTCACGACGAGATCCAAAAGTTCTACCGGGCTGCCGATATCTGTCTGGTGACTTCACTGCATGACGGGATGAACCTGGTCGCCAAGGAATTCGTCGCGGCGCGCAACGATGAGCAGGGAGTCCTGATCCTGAGCCGCTTTGCGGGCGCCTCGCGCGAACTGCCAGACGCGTTGCTGGTAAACCCTTACGACATCGAACAGGTGGCCGAAGCTATTCGCATTGCGCTGGAGATGGCGCCGGAAGAGAGGGCCACGCGCATGCAGCACCTGCGCCGGGTTGTAAGAGAACAGAACATCTATCGTTGGGCAGCAACACTGCTTTCGGATCTGGGAGAAATTCGCCTGGAGAGCAACAGCGTTGATGCTGCGCTCGCCCGGGGCAGTAGCGAGAGTGCGCTTGCGGCAAGCGCGGGCACGGCCCATTTTCGAGCGTCCGTATGACGATCATGACTGAACGAGATCCTGAAGAACTTCTGCCATCGCCCGCCACGTCAGTGGCCCCGAGTCCCGCGCGGCCAGAGGCAGGATCCCAGGCAGCCGATCCCTTGCTTGAAGCTTGGCCGCAAGTGTCGTCACGCTTACGATGTGCCCGGCACATTCTTTTGCTGCTGGATTTCGACGGCACACTTGCACCTCTGTGCGATCGGCCTGAGGATGCTCGACTGGGCAATGCTACAAGGCAAATTCTGCGGCGTCTCGAATCTTATGACCGAATTACGGTTGCCATGGTCAGTGGCAGGCGGCGGGCCGATCTGCGGAAGCGAGTCGGCATAGGTGGCGTGCAGTATTTCGGTCTTCACGGATGGGAAAACCACGAAGGTATGTCCATCTCTGGTTCTTCCCAGTGGCTGCTGCTTTCCGCAAGGCTCTGGTTGGCGCAGAGACTGCGGTTTCCGGGGGTTCGACTTGAGGATAAGGGATTGAGTTTGGCTATTCACTTTCGCAACGCACCCACTTCCGTGGTCCGTGATGTGCGTTCCGAGGTTCGAAATATTGTCACGTTGCTCGAGCCTAAAGGGCTGCATGTCATCGAAGGAAGTAAAGTCCTGGAATTGCTGCCCCCTGAAATTCGGGGCAAAGGCGCAGCCGTCCGAAATATTGTCAGTGGCTCGCATGGCGCGTCGTTGCCGATCTACGCCGGAGACGACGCCTCCGACGAGTCGGCCTTTGCCGCGCTGCCCGCCGGCATCACGGTACGCGTCGGCGCCGCTCGCCATACTGCTGCTCGCTACAGCTTGCGCGATCCCAACGAACTCTGCAGTTTTCTGGCGCGTCTGGAAACGCAACTCTCTGGAGACGGGTAGGAACTTCTACAAAGTGGCCATCAGCGAGCCGTCCACTACCTGATCGACCCGTGCACGCAGCCATCGATTGGGCTCGTGATAACCGGTCAGACGCAACTTCAGGTAGTTGTCCGTCAATGCTTCGGTGGACCCTCCGTCAAACACATCCAGCGTGATAGCCTCGACCGTCTTTCCGACAAACGATTGCATGAACGCCTGCTTCTTTTCTCCGGCCAGACCGCGCAGAATCCGGTTGCGCTCGCGAGCGATCCGCAGCGGGACCTGATTTGGCAGGACCGCCGCCGGCGTTCCGGGACGCGAGGAATATGTGAACACGTGGAGATAAGTGAATGGCAGTTGCTGAATCAGAAGCCGGGTTCCTTCAAAATCGGCGTCCGTTTCCCCGGGAAATCCCACCATCACATCGGCGCCGATCGCCGCATTGGGTATAGCAGCGCGAAGCTTTTCGATTTTTTCACGGTAATGCCAGGGACGATACTTGCGATGCATCGCCCGCAGCACGCGGTCGCTGCCGGATTGCAGCGGCACATGGGCATGCTTGGCGATGCGAGGAGAATTCGCCACGAGATCAATCAGTTCATCAGACCAGTCCATGGGCTCGACGGAGGAAATGCGAAGTTTCTCCAGCGAAGTTTGGGAAACAATGGCGCGGACAAGGTCCTCGAAGCGCAGGCCTTCAGAGGAACAGCAGTTGTCAATTGCCGGTTCCCGGTTCCCAGTTGGGAGATCTCGCCCCCATCGCCCCAGGTTGATGCCTGAGATTACGATCTCCCGGTAGCCCGAGTCGACGAGGGCATGGACTTCTTCGAGGATGCGGCTCAGCGGCAAAGAGCGGCTTTGTCCGCGCACGTAAGGAATCACGCAGAAGGAACAGCGATTATCGCAGCCATCCTGCACCTTGAGGTTGGGGCGGGTGCGGTTGTTGCTTGCGCCCGGTCCGGCATGATCGAAGACCGGAGCAGCCAGCAATTCGGTGTGGGCGAAAATGTCGGAGACGAAAACGGGAGCAAGGCTCGACAAAGGTATAAAACCGGTGTGGGTAGAGTCAACGATTTCCGCCAATTGATGTTTATGAGAGTTGCCGATTACACGGCTGACTCCTGGCAACGCGGCAACTTCCTCAGGGGCGCGCTGGGCATAGCATCCGGTAACCACAATCTGGCAATTCGGGTTTTCACGGTGGATTCGTCGAATCGCGGCGCGCGCATCCTGATCGGCCGAAGCCGTGACGGTGCAGGAATTGATGACCACGACTTCCGCCTGGGCTGGGGCGTCGGCTGGCGTCAAGCCGCGCTCCCGGAATTGACGCTGGATGGCTGCGCCGTCGGCTTGCGTAGCCCGGCAGCCAAAGTTCTCTATGTAGAAACTGGCCATCGCTTTAATAGTAGCGTGCGGATTGCAGTTAACGCTAGAACGGCCGCGGCGGGTAGGACTCGATCGACAGCAATCCCGAACTGGCTTGATCCGCGGCGGGCGAACTTTTCGACTCAGTCAAGGTGCAGGTCGTGCCATCTGACTTTACATTCGCGATTCCAATGCTGGATGCGCCGCCATCCCCACTCTCGGCGAGATACACTACTCCACCGGTGCCCGCCGCATTGTTCTTGAGGGCAACCGCTCCGCTGAAGGACCATGTTGCGTTGAAGCCCTTCAGCACGTTCGAGACACAGCCGGGAGAAACTACGCCGGTGGCTTTGTCGAAGAACACCGCTGTAATCGTTCCGCCCTGGTTATTGGAAACGAAGATTATGGACTCATCCGGACTCAATTCAATATTGCTGGAATTTATGCCGAAGCCCAGGCTGCCGTCGTATCCGCCGTAGACGACCGTTGGCTTCAGTTTCCCCTTGGAGATGTCGGAGACTTCGATGGTCGTATATTTTGCCTTAACCGGAACGTCGCCGAAGATGGCGTAGTGCCCATCCTTACTGATATCCACGGCGGTTGGGCGGAGGTTCGTGTTGTATCCGATCGAGTTCTGCTCATCATGGTTCGAGGCGGGCGCACCTTTGGCAATATTAAAAGATTGAATGGAACCATCTCCGTATGCCACTACCAGCAGGTCGGCATGGATTGCCATGCCGGTGGGGGCGCCACCGCCCAGGCCGACTGCCGCGACATCCTTCAGGAATTTCAAATTGCAGCCTGCCAAGATTCGGTAGGTTGCGATGGTGTTCGAAGTAGTGAATGCGGCGTAGAGATAGTGCTGATTCGCAGCCATGCCAATACCGAAGAGATGGCCGTCATCCTTGGCGGAAGCCTTGAAGGTCCCGACGCGCTTCAGGGTTGTTTCGTCGATGGCTGCAACATCGCGGGAGCCAGCATCGGAAACATAGACACAACTCTGTGTCTTGTTGTGAAGCAGGCTGACCCGCGCAGAAGCGAAATACCCGGTGCCAATGCCAGTGCCGCCAGTCTTAACTACCGCTGTCCGGGCCAGCTTTCCACCAGCTTCCATCGAGTAAAAAGTGGCTGTGTTGGCGGCGGGATTATCGTCGTTGGTTACAACATAAGCCTGGGTCGCAGCGTATGCGATGGGGGCGTGCAGCCAGGTCAATGCGGCGAGGATCACGGTTGCAGAAAGCGATTTGCGAGACACAATCATTGCGTTTTCCTCGGGCGGACAATTTTGCAGAGAGCTGCCAAAATCCGGCGGGAGAGAAAACTTATCACGGCAAGGTGGATGGGCACAACCAATCTTTGGCTAGCCAACGGGCGCTGGGCGAGGAAGTGCCTGTCGCGCCCGCGAATGCGACAAGCGGCGCGTCACTGCTTTCAGTTGGGGCGACGGGGAAAGATGAGCTAGCCCGGTGATATTCGCCCACGTGGTTCACCGGCTGTTGCCCTATGGAGGCACCGGCAGGCAAATCATGCGGACGCCGCTGGGCGCTTTTGCTGAAAACATTCCCGGCAGAGCACGGGACGCCCCTGGGTTGGCCTGAACGGCAAGGTCGTGTCCTTGCCACACTGCGCGCACACCGCTCGAGTCTCGGTTCTAGGTAAGGCCTGATGCCTGATGGTCGCAGCTCCTAGAACTGACACGCGCTTGGTTTTGCACGCTTTGCACCGCTTGGGTTCGTTTCTGAACTGCTTGTCGTGGAAAAACAACTGTTCCCCGGAAGTGAAGACGAAGTCCGTGCCACAGTCAATGCACTTCAATATCTTGTCCTGGAATTCCATTGAGGATGCTCCTTCGGCCCTTTCCTGCCCCACCCGTTCGCCCGGCGAGAAATCGAGCATCTCCCCCGGCGCACAAGTGCGCAGGATTTTCCTTCATCCCCCTCGGTGTAACCCCTGGATTCGGCCCGCCATGTCCTGACAGGACATGGATTACTGCTAATGCACAAAAAACTGTTGCAGTCCCCGTGGTTACGCGTATCCCAGACCAGGACCGCGCTTGTAGAAAAGGGAAGGGGCCGCCCACCCCGGGGGAGGAGCGGCCCAATAGCGATTGTTAGTCTTGCTCTTTCCGAGCTTTTTTCCGGCTGCGTTTACGCGCCAATGCTTCCTTCACGCGCTTCTTCTCGCCGGGCTTCAGATAAAAGGAGTGGCGTTTGACTTCCTTGATAATGTCTTCCTGCTGCACTTTGCGCTTGAAACGGCGCAGTGCATTCTCAAGGGACTCGCCCTCTTGCAATCTCACTTCTGCCAACGGAACAACACCCCCAAACTCGTCCAACGGGACTCGATAGTTATTGCAAGCTTTTGCACACAAGTCAAGGGCTTTGTTGGGAGTGGGCCGCTACACCCGTGTGGGTCGGACCCGCTACTCGCCGTTGCCCCACGCGTCTGCTTGCTGTCTTTGACTTAGAAAATAAGCTTCAACGCCAATTGCACCTGCCTTGGAGCATACGCGTTGGTAGCCTGCAGGGGATTCCTCGGAATCTGGTAGTGGCCGGGGAAGTAGTTGATTCCAAGTTTGTTGCCGGTTTTTACGAATGATGCGGTGTTGCTCTGTAGCCCATCTTCGGTGACTTGCACGCGTTTGTTATCGCGATTCAGGAGATTAAAGGATTCGACCATCAGATCAAGCTTCACACGATCATGGACGTACAGCCTTCGGGTCAAGCGCGTGTCAGTGGTTGCGTAATCGGGCCCGAGAAACGAATTGCGCGCGGCTCCTGGGAGCCGGTCGTTAGTGCCGTTGCCGTCCTGATTAGGGTCGCCCGATACCATCACGTTTTCGGGACGCCCGCTTCCGTAGGTGAAGACTCCGGCCAGCTTCCAGTCATTGAAAATCTTGGCGAGAAGGGGTTGTCCACGGTCGAAAGGCTTGGGATCGATGATCCAGGAGAACATCAGGCGGTTGCGCTGGTCGGTGACACTCGCCCCGCGCTCAGCGTTAGTGGCGTAGGAGTTCTGGACCACGGCGGGTCGTCCCGCGACCAATGCGTCCTGTCCGTCGTCGATCGCTTTGGCGAAGGTGTAGGCCAGCCTGAAGTAAATTCCGCTGGTCATCTGGCGGCGCACCGAGACGGTCATCCCGTTGTAAACGCTGGATGCCGCACTCTCGAAAACGTCGATTGAACCGAGTTGTGGGATCGGCCGCGCCAGCGGATTGATGCACGGAGGGAATGGGCAGGTGAAGGAGCGTGTCATCTGCCAGGTCGAAAACGAATCCACGTTGTAGTAGGTTCCGAGAAAATTGGTGCCGGTGCTGTCATACACCGGATACTGGATGTTCACCGGCGGCGGCAGGTTCACATCGCGGGCGCGGATGAGGTCTTCTCCGTGCACGTACATATAGGAAACGCCTACCGCGAAACGGTGAGTTACTTCCTTCTCGATGGTGAGGCTGGCCTGCTCCACCTTGGGCGTTTTGAAATTTGTGGAGAACGAAGAAATGCCTGCTTGCGCAAATTGCGCGAGGCTCGCCGGTAACGCGCAAGATGTCGAGTTGAGCGGACAATTCACCAGCGGGTCCGGGTAGTGGGGAAACACCTGATGATCGTAGTAATTCGAAGTATTGAGGAAGAGATTGGCCGACGAGTATCCGTTGTCGGTGGCAATCGTCGAAGTGTAGATCTGCGGAATGCGGGTGTAGAACCATCCGTATCCTGCCCGCAGCACCAACGGCCGCTCATTTCCAATTGAATAAGCCAAGCCAATCCGCGGCGCCAGGTTGGAGGGATTGAGTGGGACCTTGCCGGAGTCAGGCCAGAGCGGGTTGGTCAACAGACCTTTCGTGGTAAAGGTCTGCAAGTCATAGCGTGCGCCCAGGCTGAGGGCGAGGTGGTCGTTGAC
Organism: uncultured Acidobacteriota bacterium; assembly: GCA_963788605.1. Lineage (GTDB taxonomy): Bacteria > Acidobacteriota > Terriglobia > Terriglobales > Acidobacteriaceae > JABDBE01. The sequence continues at coordinate 38,703 of CAWBHD010000011.1, forward strand.
GCGGATTGTGTCCTGCAGAAAACCGGAGTATTCGTTGGTGTCGGGATGGCTCGACTGGGTCCCGAAATTCTGAATGTAGTATTTCGGCACGTCGTGGGCATAAGCGCGCAGGGGAGTAAGCAGCAGGCCTGCCTCGGTGGGTTCGAAGGTAAATGGGTCCACTTTCACGGGGTCGAAAATGTATTCTCCTCCCGACTGCGCGGGGAAATAGTTGTAAATCCATGTGCGCAGGATGTCGCCGCCAAACTTCCAGGAGTTCCGTCCGCCTTCCAGGCTGATGGTCTCAGCCACGTGCAACCGGTGCTCGCGGGTCTGGCGGGGCAGAATGTTGGACCGTCCGAAGCCGTCGATGATGCTGCTGACCTTAGTGAGCGTATCGGTTGTGTTGGTGCTCGATTGCTGCAGGTCGCGGGAAAACTGCGCGCGCAGATGACTCATCAACCGCCACGAAAATGTACTGGTCAAGGAGAGCGCTCCGGTTTCAGTTAAAACTTGTTCCTGGCCGTTCTCGCTGATCGCATTGGTGGTGAGCGGGCTGGCTGGGTCAAGGAAGACATTGTTTTGTCCGTAGTAGCGAGACGTGGTGATGCGCGCGGAGAGCATTTCGTGCGGTGTAAGCGTGAGATCCAGTTTGAAAAAGGCAGCATTACCCGACATTTTGGACGGATATTCCCCGGCAAGCGTGGACAGACGATCTGCGGCAGCAAAGACCAGAGCCTGGTCGCTGGCTTCGTAGTCGCCATCGTGTAATGGCTCCTGGCCCTGCTGGGGAACCACTTTCGAGCTTCCATCCAGGAAGCGCACAACCGTGGGAACGTTGAAGATGTGCTGGTCGAGTCCGCCGAAGAAAAACGCTTTGTTGCGGTGGATCGGGCCTCCCAGTGTGAAGCCGAATTGCTGCTGCTGCGCGTGCGGTTTGAAGTCCAGGAAAGGCTGAGTCGCTCCGAATGCGCTGTCGCGAAGAAAATAAAAGTCGGTTCCGTGGAGCTGGTTGGAACCGGATTTCGTGACCACGTTGATCACCGCGCCCCCAGCGCGTCCCAGTTCCGCGCCATAGGTATTCGACGAGACCCGAAATTCCTGCACAACTTCATTGGAAAATTGGTACGGCGCGCGATAACGGCCGCGAGCCTGTGCGAAAAACGCGTTATTGTTGTCCGCGCCGTCCACCAGATAGCTGGACTGATATCCGCGGATGCCCCCAAAGGCCAAGTCTCCATTCGAGCCTGACGTCAGGCCGCGAGGGTCTTGCGTGACTCCGGGGGTGAGAAGTGCGAGATCGGTGAAGCGCCGGCCATCGAGAGGCAATTCGTTGATCGCGCGTGCATCAATCAGGGAGGAGACAGCGTTGGGTTGGGTTTCAACTATTGATGGTTGCCCTGAAACTGTGATCCACTCGGCAGGTCCCGCCACCCGCAACTTGAAGTACACCGTAGTTACTGCGCCCAGGTCCACATGCAGAGCGGGGGTTAGTTCCGGCGACATCCCCGCAGCCAGGGCGCGACCGGAGTAGTCCCCAGGCGGCAAAAGGTCAATGGCAAATTGTCCCGCAAAATCACTGGTGGCCGAATAGCGGAAGCCCGTCGCCGCATTCACCAGAGCAATCGACGCACCGCCGATCCGGCTGCCCGAGGCATCGACCACCGTTCCCCGAATCGCCCCCGTCGAGGCGTCCTGCGCCATAGCTGGAATGAATGCGGTCAGCAGCAGCCAGGGCACAACCAGGCACACCGCGATTCTTTCAAACCAATATCCTAGCCGGGTGACAAATCTGGCGGGCGCCGACAGCGTCTCAATAGCAGAGACATGTAGCAATAGCAATAAAGAATAGAGGTAAGACAGACGATCAACGTGGCGCGCCATAGGACTTTCACCTGCATGGGAATGAGTACCAGGTGAGTCCAGACTCGACGGGAGACAATCTCTATATAACACTTCCGAGCAGGTGGCGTCTGTGCGGCGCGAGTGTTTTTTGGGGGATGTGTCCCGAGACGGGAATTTGGTTTAGGGCGTAAGTTCAACCCACCCCAATTGCTCGGGCCATGCCGCGATCGGACTCAGACCTGCTCTGCGATTTTCTTTTGCACCAACTCCTCCACGCGGCACAACGCCTCATCTTCGGAGAGCGCGGTAGAGTCAAGGATGAGGGCATCAGGGGCTGGCGCCAGTGGCGAGGCCGCCCGGGTGCGATCCCGACGGTCGCGTTCACGCAACTCTGCAGCGGTGGATTCGGCGGCGTTTCCCCGCAGATTCTGTTGCTGAAGGCGGCGTTGCTCGCGCACCACGGGATCGGCATCGAGGAAAATCTTGACATCGGCGTTAGGGAAGACTTTGGTTCCAATGTCGCGGCCTTCCATCACTACGCCGCCACCCGCACCCAGTTCCTGCTGCCGGGCCACCATCCACTCACGCACTTGAGGATGAACGGAAACGCGCGATGCCCCGGCAGTTACATCGAGCTCGCGAACGCGCTGGGTCACATCGCGCCCGTCGAGCAGGACACGGGTACCGCCCGATGTTGGCTCCAACTGGATGCGCGACTCATGCGCCAGTTTGATCAGTGCCGCTTCGTCGTCAAACGAAAGGTCCCATTCGATGGCTTTCAGAGCCAGGGCGCGGTACATGGCGCCACTTTCCAGGTTGGCATACCCGAGTTTGCGGGCGAGGCGGGAGGCAATGGTGCTCTTGCCGGCGCCCGCGGGGCCGTCGATGGCAATAATCAGTTTGCGCTGAGGGTTGTCATTCATTGCGAAGCTATGAATTGTACACGCTGCGCCCCCCGGGACACTCTATGACATGGCAAAGGGGGAGCGTCCAGGGGAGTTCGACTACTGCGCAGCAGTATAAAAGAAGGTTTTTTGAGCCAGCACGTGAGTGCCGTTGCTGCTGGTTACCTTGAGCGAGTGTGCTGGGCCGGGGATCTGCCCGGGCACAAAGGTCACCATGTATTCACCATCGAGTTGATTGGCGATCGCGTTTACCGCGTCGGGATAGTTCTTCTTCGTGCTCCAAATTGTTGTGCCCCCGGTTTCCGCGGCCAGGCGCTCGAGGTTGGCCTTCCCAGCGTCATACGCCCGCATCCGCGAACGTTGCAATTGCTGGTCAAGATTGCGGGACGCCGTTCCCGCGCCGCCGTCTCTTCCAGCATGCAATGAAGTGTAGTTTTGCCCGATGGTGTTGTCGGTGACACCATTAAATTGAGGATCTTCCAGTCCGACCACGAAGGTGGCGATGTGCAACGCCTGCGCCTGAGCAATCACCTGCAGCAGTCGGTCTTCCACTGTGCCGTGCGCCCAGCTTCCGAAACCAGGGCTGAACGGCCACGGATCACGGAAAATCACGAGAACACGCCGCGACGGGCGAGGGTCCGAATTCATCATGGAGTAGACTGCATCGAAAACAGTGACCTGGGTCCCACCAAAGCTTTGCTGCGTACTTCTGCCCGATTTGTCGCCAAAACCCGCCTTATCCGTGTTCAAATCGAAATTGAAAGCGTCCGGCAGACCCGCGTCGCGGTCGAGTCCCTGGATCAGCTTGCAGAGTTCAGCCGGATCCTGCTTCCATTCCAACCGGCCGGACGGCCACGGTTTCTTTCCGCGGGTGGTCACGACAAATGCCGCATCGACATTTGGGCGGAGGACTCGCTGTACCAGATTTTCGGCCGCAGCCTGCTGCTGCGCGAACGACGCAGATGCGGAGACCAGCACGACTCCAAGATGCAGCGGGATGTCGTGTCCCTTAAGGACCTGCAGAGGTTGCACCGCCTGATTGCTGTCCAGCAGTGTGAGTTGCTCCTTGGCCAGGCCCGCGACCGGGCCGCCACCAGAATCCGTCACCGAAATGAGCACCGGAACAAAGCGGGGACGCGAAGCCGGAAGCGCGGGATTGGTTGCGGATATGGTTGCTGCGGTTGCCGGCGCGACGCTGGGAGTTGTAGCTGAATCCTGCGACGGTCCGGCCTGTCCAATCAGAGTACCGGTCAACCAGGAGAGGACGAGAATGGAAGTCGCAATCTTGGACTTCATAGACCCTCCGCCAACGAGCAAATGTTAGCCCAGCCATGCCCCCGGAGCAACTGCTTACTTTGGGTCCGCGGGGCCGCCGCAACATGGGCCGACCGGCGTTGTCTGGATGTTGAATGCGATGACAGCGTCAGACTGGACAGCATCCTTGCGAAAGCTTCATGTATAGGAAGAATAAAAAGGCCGGGAATTCTGAATCCAGCGCGGGGACAAATTGGCCCGGCGCCATGGCAGCAGGACGAAGTGTCCCACAGTCGATATCCGGACGAACTTCATCTCCCTTTATTTCAATAAGTTGCATGGATGGCACTTTGGTGCCTCTCCTGCACAACACAAGGGCAGCACAGGCTGTACGGAGGCTTCTCGCGTGAAACGATTTCTAACCGGATTCGCCCTGATGGTGGTTGCCACCTCGGGCTTTGCGCAGGTTCCCAAAATAGCGACCACGTTGCACGGACGCAAGGACAACGCCTCGATCGACGTAATCGTCCAGTTCCTGACCCCGCCTGAATTGAGGCATTGGGAGAAAATTCTGGCGCACGGCGGAACCGTGAAGGAAGAACTGAAGTTTATCAAGGCGCTGCACGCGACGGTTCCCGCCTCCCAGCTTGATGATCTTTCTCAAGATTCAGAAGTGACCTACATTTCTCCCAATCGCCCGATCCAGGCTACGCTCAACAATGCAACCGCTGCCGTACTGGCCAATTATCCCTGGGGGCTTGGCTTGGACGGACGCGGCATCGGCGTCGCCGTAATCGACAGCGGCGTGCACATGGTGGAAGACCTGAGAAACCTGAGCAAAACAAGATCACGCGTGCGCTACAACTTCGATACTATCGGCGGCGGAACCGACGACCTCTACGGTCACGGTACGCACGTCGCGGGCATCATCGCTGGAAACGCCGCCGCTTCTTCGTGCCCCAACTGCGATACCCAGTTACAGGGTGTAGCCCCGAACGCGCGCATCCTGAATTTTCATGCGTTGGATCAGAACGGGGCAGGCACAGATACCTCAGTGATCAACGCCATTTATCAGGCTATCGCGGTAAAAGACGAGCACAACATTCGAGTCATGAACCTCTCGGTAGGCCGGCCCGTGTACGAAAGCTATACCCAGGACCCGCTGTGCCAGGCGGTTGAGGCTGCCTGGAATGCCGGCATTGTTGTCGTGGTGGCCGCGGGCAATGACGGCCGCGACAACTCATTCGGAAACAACGGATACGGAACCATCAATGCACCCGGAAACGATCCTTACGTCATCACCGTCGGAGCCATGAACACCATGGGGACCCCCGATCGCAGCGATGATGTGATGACCAGTTACAGCTCCAAGGGCCCAACCGCGATTGATCACATCGTGAAGCCGGACATTGTCGCGCCGGGGAATAAGGTGATCTCACTGCAGGCTCAAGGCAGCACTCTGGTTACGGAATATCCCGACAACGTTCCTCCCGTCGGATACTACTTTGACGGCAACGGCCAGCGTCCGTCGCCCAACTATTTCACCTTGAGCGGCACCAGTATGGCCACCCCGGTCGTGAGCGCGGCCGCTGCATTGCTGCTGCAAAGCCACCCTTGGCTTACGCCCGACCAGGTCAAAGCGCATTTGATGAGGACGGCGTACAAGACTTTTCCGCAGTCCACCACGGTTACCGATTCCGGCGTTACGTATACCATTCAATACGACGTGTTCACCGTGGGCGCCGGATACCTCGACCTGCAGGCTGCATTCTCCGAGCCGCATTGGGACTATCGGGGCATGAGTGCCAAGTCGCCCACTGCCGCCTACGACGCGGCCACCAACAGTGTTTACTTCGCCCGGGATTCTTCCGCCCTCTGGGGCAGCTCAGCGATGTGGGGCAGTTCCACCGTTTGGGGCGCGAACGCATTTGTCGGAGGCCAGTCGGCGTTGTGGGGCAGTTCCGCGTTGTGGGGCAGTTCCGCCATGTGGGGCAGCAGCACTACCGACGCTTTCAGCGCTCTCTGGGGCAGTTCTGCAATGTGGGGTAGCGGTACCAGCACGCCGGACCCCATGAGCATTGCAATCAACGGAGACAAATAGAGGCAACGGGGCGCTGGCGCCGCGAGCGTGCGGTGTCGGCCCCCATCCCTCAGTTTTTCCCAGAGAAGGGTCGCAGGAAAGCCGCGGGAACAAACTTGAAACATGCCGGATCAACCGGAACTGCCTGGCCATTTACGAACAACACATTGAATGTTGATCCCAGGGCGTTGGCCTCCTTGTTCAAAATGCCCGAGCCAAGTTGAGGCCAGTTCCCAGTATCCAAACGGTTGACCAGCGCCTGGAACGCGACCACCGTTTCGGCCGGGCTGAAAGCGCAATGTCCGGCGCGATGCACGAAGACCCGGCGCAGGAAATCGCCGTTCCCCTCCCGGCCCACTACCTGCCGGTAAGCGGTCTCATCTTCAACCACCACCAGTCCGTCGCCCTTGCTATGCAGGGTCAAGACCGGAACATGAATCTGACCGTCGAAAATAATGTTCTGCTTTAGATAGGAGACCGACGGTTGATTGGCCGCGATCCGAGCTGCCCCGTTCAGCGCCTGAAGGTCATCGTCCAGACTGATCCCCGCCGCCTGGTAAAGCGCCTGCACCTCACCGTAGTCTGCGGAACGCTGGAGCTGTTTTGCGTAATCGACTCCGTTATTCCACGACGGATTCCCGCCCGCGCGCCCCTCCAGTTCAGCCCGGAAGTCGAACCCGAAAGGAAAGTCAATCTGCGACAGCCACTCGTACTGGTTGGCTTCCTGGGTAACATAATCGGTCGGTGAGGGTTCGGGAGATTGCGGATCGAACCAGCCGGGTGTGTCATCGAGCGCGGCCGCCAGAGCGATTCTCGCCTGACCTGACGCCGTTTTCTGCGCGGCGGCCAGGATTGCTTCCGCCGTCAACAGATTCGTAAATGGATCGGTAATATTCACCAACTGCAATCCCGATCCTGACCCGAGCAGCACGTCGAAAGCAAACGCCGAATCCAGCGCTTGGTTCCAGGTGCCAACCCCTCCCGCCACCACTCCGCACATGGGCAGCGCCGCGTCGAACCGTGTCGGATATTTCTGCACCAGCCCGGCCGTGACCATGCCACCCAGCGAATGCCCCCATGCGATGGTTCGTTTGGGCACGCCGACCAGGGACTTGAAGGTGTCGAGCACTTGGATCTGGTCCGGCAATGCCTCATGAATAGCCCAGCCCGTGGTGGCATACGAGGAGCCTCCGAGCGCGTAACCATTCGACAGAAGATAAGCCCCAGTGATCGGGTCGCCGACATCCTCCGCCGGATTCTGCGAACCCGGTGTGACGTATCCGTGGCTGTACAGCACCAGAGTCCCGTTCCAGTTCGACGGGACTTCGATCAGGTAAGTTGCGCCATCGGAGAATTTACCTTTGTAGGTGGTGACTTTCGAAGCCTGGGCGCGCTCGATAGACAGCAGCAGAATGACAGCCGCTACCGCTACGAATATTGCCGGTTTCCTCGACATCTTCCTTTTCTCCCAGAGACCTCGCAGTTCGGTCATTCTGAACGGAGCGAAGAACTCCGTCCAAGCTACCCCGGCCACGCCTTTCGCACAGAAGTATACTCTCCCCGCCAACCACACCGGTCGCCCTACCCGCGAAAGTAGGCACAACTTTAGGGGGCTGGCGAGGAGGCGCAGTCGGATATACCTTCGATCCCATCCAGATGCCTCCGGAGCAGGGAAGGAACTTCATGTTTCGCAGATTCGCTCTACTACTCGCAATTCTCAAACTTGTCATCCTGCCACTGCAGGCTGGAACCATTCACGAAGTTTTCAATCAGACCTACACCCTCACCGGAGCCCTTACTACCACAGATCTTCTGACCCCACCAACCAGCGACCGGAGCTACCTGATCACGATTTACTATTCCATGTCCGGTACTTCTTCCGCAGGCGTCAAAGACACCGCCAGCCCCTATTTCACATGGACCGACGGTGTAGGGACGGAGCAGTTGGGCAATGGAATCTGTCCATGGAATGAAAATGGTATTCCGAAGAAATGCTCCTCTGAGTCAAACGTACGGCCCTTGGCTTAAGCCACTGCAGGTCTACGGAGGCGTAGGCGGCACCCAAACCAATACCGGCCCGCTGGTGGTTACTTTTCCTGTCTTCGTCCTCGCCAACACCCATCTCACACTAACCATCCCAGTCTCGAATCCCGACAACCTTACTTATCAAGTCAGCGTCCAGGTTCAAGGCTGGTAGGAGCCCGATCTACACCGTTTCGACGCCGAACTCACCAGACTTTGCACAGCTTCTCTGGCGGGTTCACCATGGGTTGGCCTGCCTTGCAGGAGAATGCGTGCGCGAACTCCGGCATGTTGACCACTACGCCGTTGATGCGGAACTGCGCGGTCGAATGTGGATCGGTCATGGCGCGCACCCGCAGGTCTTCGGGACGCATGTTGGCGCAATCCCACTGCGCGAAGCCGATAAAGAACCGCTGCTCGGGAGTCAGTCCGTCGATTGGTTGGAGGTTCTTATCCCTGGTGGCATCCTTCCATGCCATGAAAGCCAGGATCTCGCCGCCCAGGTCTGCCACGTTTTCTCCAAGGGTAAGGTTGCCGTTGAGGTGGACGTCATCGACTGTCACATATTCTGAGTATTGATCGGCAACGCACTTGGTTCGCTTATCGAACTTCTCACGGTCGGCTTTGGTCCACCAGTTCTTCAGGTTCCCCTGGGCATCGTACTGGCTGCCCTGATCGTCGAAGCCATGAGTCAGTTCGTGTCCGATGGTTCCGCCGGTGTCGCCGTAGTTGGGAGCATCATCCATTTTGGCGTCGTAGAGCGGCGGCTGCAGGACTCCCGCGGGAAAGTTGATGTCATTCATTTGCGGGTTGTAGTACGCATCGACGGTGGTCGGCGTGATATCCCATTCTCCGTGATCAACGGGCTGGCCAATTTTGTTGATCTGGCGGCGCTGCTCGAACTCTCCGGCCCGCCGGATGTTTGCCGCGAAGTCGTCATGGGTGATTTGTACCGAGCTGTAGTCACGCCATTTGTCGGGATAGCCGATCTTGTTGCGAATTCCCGCCAGCTTGGCCAGCGACTGCTGCTTGGTCTCTGGACTCATCCAGTCGAGTTGGCCGATGCGCTGCACCATCGCCGATTCGACGCGTTTCACCATCTCCAGCGTGCTTGCTTTCAATTCTGGCGAGAATACCTCGCGCACGTACACCTGCCCCAGGGCCTCGCCCAGGTTGTAGTCGGTGTACTGTACGCAGCGCTTCCAGCGCGGCTGCATCTCTTTGGCTCCGCGCAGATACTTGCGGTAAAACTCAAAATTCTCCTCCACGAAACTTGCGGAAAGGAACGGGGAGTATTGATCGGCGACGTGGAATCGCAGATAGACCTTCCAGTTGCCGATCGATTCGCGGGTTAGCTCGGCGTTCAACTGTTTGTAGAAAGCGGGGGAATCGACGTTGAGGATCTCAATTGGCGGATAGTGCAATTCCCGGTAGTAAGTCTGCCAATCGAAGTTCGGTGTTAATTGTGCCAACTCCGCCGGCTTCATCTTGTTCTTCAGCTTGTAAGGATCTCGGCGCTCGACCCGAGTCCAGGAAGCCTTGGCCAGCGCGGTTTCGATGCGCATGATGGTTTCAGCATTCTGCTTTGCGGTTTGCGCGTTGTCGCCGAGCAGTGCGAAAACCTTCTCTACGTGTTGCAGGTAACGCTCCCGGATCTCTTTCGATTTGGCATCGTCCTTGGTGTAGTAGTCGCGATCGGGCAGTCCCAAGCCGCCTTGGTCGAGATCGGCAATCTCCTGTTCGGAGTTGTCGGGGTCCTGGGTTGTGCTGGCAGTAAAAAGGATGGTACGGCCAAAAGGAAGCGGCAACCCTGCGACTAGAGCGGGCATGTCGCGCACGGACTTGAGATGAGCGATGGAATCCAGTTGTTGCTCAATCGCAGCAACGCCGCGCTTGTCCGCTGTAGACTCGTCCATGCAGGCGGCATAGAAGTCGCCGATCTTTTGCGTCGCCGCGTCGCGTTGATCTCCAGACCCGGCTTTCTCGAGAAGGCCGCGCAGCAGATCCAGGTTGTCCTGGTAGAGCTTGGCGTAAACGTTCCATGAAGTCTGGTCCGGTGGAATGGGGTTTGCCTTCTGCCACCCTCCGCACGAGTAATGATAGAGATCCACGCAGGGATCCACGGACTTGTCCATGGCAGTTACATCGAGGCTGGGGATGTAAGGCAATGCTGGTTGAGCCGCTGGTGAGCTCGTGCCGCTTTGAGCCGTGGCCAGCGATGCGACGATGAGCAAGAGTAAGCCGATGAAGTAGGCAATTCTTTTCATATATACCTTGGACTTGAATTGTCGGAAAGAGTCAACGAGTGTCTATGTTAATGGGTTTGGGGATTGTTCTCCAGGGGAAAGCTACCTCCATTACGCTCGCGGAAGCATGGATGTCTTCCGCCGCGGTGCGGGCCTTTCCCTGGGTCCGGAAACGTGCGGAGTGGACTCGGTTTTCGCCGGCGTGATTTGAATCAGCGACCGGTTGCCCACGCGGATGAAGCTTAACTCGCGCGCCGCCAGCAGCGCATTAATCGCTTCTTTCACCCGCGAACGGGGTACGAAGTTGCCAAAAAATGCTTCCAGTTCCTGCTGATCGGCGGCGACCACGCAATCCAGATACTTCGAAAGCAGCGCGGAGAGCGCTTCCCCAACCGAAAGGTTCACGCCTGCTCGTACCACATCAGGAGACCAGCGATAGAGGACGTCCCAGAACGCACCTTCGGCCGGGTTGTAGTCGACCCGCGTGATGCGCAGCCGAGACCACAATTCACCTAATGCGTGGTCGAGAGCGACGAACGATATGCTGCCACCCAACACGTCACGCATCTTCTGCTTGGAGATGGGACCATCGCGGCGGATTAACTCAAACGCATCGCACGCTAGTTGGGAATATTCCGAGTGTGGCTTCGGCTTTGGCGATTGCTTCGGGTTGCGCTCGCCTACCAGCGCGTAGAAATAAGGAAAGATGGAAGCCGCAACCAGAAATGCGTTGTTCTCATCGAACCGGTTAGCCTCGTAAGCGGCGCGTTCCCGCAACAGGCGAACCATCACGTCGGTAGCTTCCTGGGTGCGGGGATCGGAGAAAGCATGCTGCCATGTCGGTAATTGTCGCTCCGAGCCAACCCATGCTCCGATAAAGGTGGGCACCAGCGCCTGCTGCCGCATCGGATACATCAAACAAAATCCGACCGACTCGAGAAACGAGCGAGCGTCGTCGAAGGTGCGTACGCGCGTGCCATCGAGACGCCACTTCTGATCACGAAGCTGTTTGAGTTCCTGGTCAGTCATAAAAGGAGTTGTTGGCTACTAGGTCCTCAAATTCTTTTAAACGCCTTCTGAATATCCTTCATTGAGTATCGCAGAACCACCGGCCTCCCGTGTGGACAGGACATCGGGCACTCGGTTTTTGCGAGCTCTGCGAGCAGCCATTCCATTTTATTTTGCTGCAGAGGCATGTTTACCTTGATGGCGGCGTGGCAGGCGATCGAGGCCGCGATTCGTCCGCGGACCTTCTCCATGTTCATGGCTTGCTCTTCGCGGGACAACTGGTCGAGCAGTTCGTGGAGCATGTGCTCGATCTGGTGTGCCTCGACGCCCGCCGGTGCGACTTTTATGGCGATGCTACGGGCTCCGAATGGTTCGGCTTCGAAGCCGTTCTGGTTGAGTTCTTCGGATATTTCCGCGAACACGGCTTGCTGTGCGGGAGTGAGTTCAAGCACCAGCGGCATGAGCAGGCGCTGGCTTTCTGCTTTCTGGGCGGCGCGCTGCTTTAGGATCTTCTCAAAGAGCACGCGTTCGTGGGCGACATGCTGGTCCACGATCCAAAGGCCTTCGTGATTCACGGCGAGAATGAAGGAGTCGCGAATCTGGCCCAGTGGTTTCAGCGAAGCCAGCGACGGCGCCAGATCGTCGTTGGCAAGATCATAGGCAACCTCCGGCTCGATGGCTACGGGTGGAGTGCAGCCATCGTCAGGAACAAATGGCTGCGGCGCGGTCGCTAGGGCAACCGCCGCATTCGCTTCGACCGTAATGCTGTCATTACCGAAGCCGAGCCGCGCGGTCTCCGGCGGAGGCGCCGGGGCCTGCAGTGTAAAACCGGGAGGAGGCGCGGGGCTATTAAGCGCGCGCCAGGTCGCGATGTCCACGGTTGCGCCGCGAGCGCCCGGGGTCAGCGAGGCACTGGCCGTGGCGTGGGCGTGAATTTCCGTGGCGAACTGCGGGACGGGACGTGCCTTCATCAAGGCTGCCCGCACTGAATCACGCACGAAGTCATGCATCACGCTTTGCTGTCGAAAGCGCACTTCCGTCTTTGAGGGATGGACATTCACATCGACTTCGCCGGTGGGCAATTCGAGGAAAAGTAGCACCACGGGATAGACCGTCGGTGGCAAAATGTTGCGGTAAGCCTCGGTGAGCCCATGTTGGATGAGGCGGTCGCGGATCAGGCGTCCATTGACGAAGACGTAGATCGAATTGCGGTTGAGCTTCTGGATCTCGGGTTTCGAGACGAAGCCGTGCACCCGCATTTCGCCGGGCTCGACTGGGCCTTGCTCTTCATCTTGCTCCTGGCGGCGCCACGGCGGAGGTTGGGGCAGGCCGATGCGCTCCAGAGGTTGCATCGCGGCTACGGGAATGAGTTGATCGAGAACATCTTTGCCGAATACTTGATACACGCGCTCGCTGTATCCGGCAACCGGCGGCGCGACCAGAACTGCGTTAGTCGCCGAGTGCAATTCGAAATGCTTGTCGGGATGCGCCAGAGCGTAATGTGTGACGAGCGACGCAATATGTGAGAGTTCGGTGGACTCTGCCTTAAGAAACTTCTTCCGTGCCGGGGTATTGAAGAACAAGTCGCGGATCGTTATTGAAGTCCCAGCCGGCAGTCCGGCTTCTTCCACTTTGAAAATCTTGCCACCGTTGATTTCAACTACGGTTCCGGAGTCCTCGTCGGGGGCGCGTGTCTCCAGGTGCAGGCGGGAAACCGAGGCAATCGAGGGCAGGGCCTCACCGCGAAATCCCAACGTGGCCACGCTCAGGAGATCGTCGGCGTTCTTGATTTTTGAAGTGGCATGACGTTCGAAGGCCAGTAGAGCATCGTCACGGACCATGCCACATCCGTTGTCGGTGATCTGGATGAGCTTTTTGCCACCGGCTTCGACCTGAATCTTGATTCGGGTGGAACCGGCGTCCAGGGAGTTTTCCAGGAGTTCCTTGACTACGGAGGCGGGGCGCTCCACCACTTCGCCGGCGGCGATCTTGTTGGCGACGGTTTCGGAAAGAACGTGGATGCGTCCCATGGGCTTGTAGCAAGTTTCGCAGATGGGCGGGGACAAAGCAAAACCGCCCGCGGATTTAACGGATTTAATATCCGAGTCAATCCTTTCGAAACTTCATCAACGCGTAGTAAGTCATGAAGGAAACGGCGAAGCCCACAAACCAGGAATAATCATAGAGGGTTCTCAGAGAGGGAATCACTAGCCCTACCAGCGCGGTTCCCGCTCCGGCCGCCAATGCGACGATTGCCAGCCAGTTGAAGCCGCGCGAATATTCGTAAGCGCCATCACGCAGGTAGAGGTCGTCCACCAGCAGGACTCGGCGGCGGATCACGAAGTAGTCACAGATCATGATACCGGCTACCGGGCCGAGGAATGCGGCGTAACCGCCGAGCCATCCGAAGATCATGGTTTTGTAGCTGCCCAGCAACTTCCAGGGCATCATGGCGATTCCCATGAAGCAGGTGATCACGCCGCCGGTTCGGAAGCTGATCTTGCGCGGCCACAGGTTGGAGAAGTCGTTGGCGGGGGAGACTACGTTGGCTCCGATGTTCACATTTAACGTGGCCAGGAGAATCGCTAATAGTGAAATCACGACAGCTACCGGTGAATGGAAGCGGCTTAGCAGTTGGACGGGGTCCCAGATTGCGGTTCCGTAAATCACTACCGTCGCCGAAGTCACGAGGATTCCGATCAGCGAATAGAGTGTCATCGTCGTTGGGAGGGCTAAGGCCTGGCCAATCATTTGCTGGCGCTGGCTGCGGGCGAAGCGGGTGAAGTCCGGGATGTTTAGCGAGACTGTCGCCCAGAAACCAACCGTCGCATTCAATGCCGGAACCAGAAACTTCAGGAAGTCAGGGAAGTTGGTGAACTGCGATGGGGCTGCGAGCATGGGGCCGAATCCGCCTGCGCTGCGGTAGGCCCAAGCCAGCAGAAGAAGCCCAACTCCGAGCAGGACTGGGGCACTTATTCCCTGGAGCATGCGGATGTACTCGACGCCTTTGAGAATTACGGCGAGGTTGATGAGCCAGAACGCCAGAAAACAAATCGCCGTGCTATAGGGAAAATGCGCCCATCCTGGAGCGAGCGTTGCGATCAGGGTGCTGACGGCTTCGCCACCGATCCAGGTTTGAATGCCGAACCAACCGCAGGCCACCAAGGCGCGCAGAACTGCGGCGACATTGGCTCCTAGAACTCCGAAGGAGGCGCGGGCGAGCACGGGGAAGGGGATTCCGTAACGTGCTCCCGGATGCGAGTTCAGCAGCATGGGAATCAGAACGATGGTGTTGCCCAGGAAGACTGTGGCGACCGCTTGTTTCCAGTTCATACCTCCCTGAATCAGGCTGGCGGCCAGCATATAGGTGAGGATGTTGACCGACATCGAAACCCAGAGAGCGGCGTAGTTGTAGGTTCCCCAGTGACGGCGATCGCTGGTGGCGGGCGCGAGGTCGGGGTTGTAGAGAGGGCTGGATTCGATTCGGGTGAGCAAAGAGTTTTGCTGTGTAGTCATTGGAGTCTAGGGCTGCGGATGACTTTGTAATCGCCAAAGCCCTCATTTTCACGCATCGATCGGTCGACAAAACAGCTTGCAGAAAAAATCCTGGCGTGATGTCTTGAAAGGGTACCGGCCCCCCAGCCGTGCCGTAAGTCTCCAGTAACGATGTACGGCGCGGCTTGAAGGCGCGCCCTTTCAAGACTCGGTTCGCCAATTTCGGCGCCTTTCCGAAAGCCGCATCTCTCCCAGATCGTTATTAAGAAGCAGCAGAAGAACCAAGAATCACGCGTTCTCCTGGGGCCTCTCGGTCGGCGGCTACGGCTTGACCGCTCTGGGCTGTGAGTGGCTCATAGGTTTCGGGGCGGCGGTCGCGGAAGAATTGCCAGGTCTTCCTGACTTCCGCGATCATTTCGAGATCGAGATCGGCGACGAGGACTTCGTCTTTATTGCGGCTGGCCTGGGCGACGATCTTGCCGCGCGGGTTGCAGAAGTAGCTCTTGCCATAGAACTCGCCGATGTTCCAGGGCTTTTCCTTGCCTACGCGGTTGATTGCGCCGACGAAGTATCCATTGGCCACGGCGTGCGCCGGTTGCTCCAACTCCCACAAATATTCGGAGAGTCCGGCGACCGTGGCGGAAGGATTTAAAACGATCTCAGCGCCGTTCAGTCCAAGGATGCGCGCGCCTTCGGGGAAGTGGCGGTCGTAGCAGATATAGACTCCGACGGCGGCGTACTTGGTTTTGAATACGGGATAGCCGAGGTCGCCCGGCGTGAAGTAGAACTTCTCCCAGAATCCGGGATGCACATGGGGGATGTGATGCTTGCGGTACTTGCCGAGGTAGGTGCCGTCCGCGTCGATGACGGCAGCAGTGTTGAAATACAGTCCCGGCATCTGTTCTTCGTAGACCGGAACCACCATCACCATGCGGTGTTTGGCCGCGATCTTCTGCATCAGCTTAGTGGTGGGGCCGTCCGGGACTCGTTCGGTCAGTTCGTACCAGCGGATGTTCTGCTCGGCGCAAAAGTAGGGCCCGTAAAACAGTTCCTGCAGGCACAGTATCTTTACCTTTTTCTTTGCGGCCTGCTCGATCAGCTTGAGGTGCTTATCGATCATGGCCTTCTTGATTTGTGGAAGGGAATTGCCACTGCTGGACGCGCTACTTGCCTGGATAAGGCCACAACGCACGATCCGGGACATGGATGCACCTCCGCGAGAGGGTAAATATAGCAGACCTCCGTGGTCTTTCAGGAGTGGATCTGTACTACGCGGCGATATGTGGATGCTTACTGGACCTTGCCGGGATTTTCGGTCAGGCGGTCGGCTTTCTGCTGTTCCGTGGCTGCCTGTGCTGCGTGCCCGGTAACGGTGTAGATTTCAGCCATGCCTTGATGGGGAGTGGCTTCGAGAGGGCGGAGCTTCGCCGCCTCTTCGAAATAGCGAAGCGACTCGGAATACAACTTTGAGTGCCGGCTTTTCTGCGCCAGTCCGAGGGTGGCCATGTAGAGCAGGTCTCCGGTTCCGGAATCCTGCGGATTGAGTTGCTGGGTGTGGTGGAGCACTTGATAAGCATCGAGGTCTTCGCCGAGTTTCAGCAGGACGGTTCCGTAGAGGGCGTTCAGTTGAAACAGGTCTGGCCATCGCTTGACGGCACTAGCAAGGGGCGTGCGAGCCTGCTCGAACTGATTCAGCTGATAGTAGAGCAGCGCAAGGTTGTACTGCATCTGCGGAGATTCGGGAGCCAGTTCTGCGGCGCGGCGCAAAGGTTTCAGCGCTGCTTCCAAGTCACCATGCTGGGCGTAGAGTGTGCCCAACGCAGTCAGTTTTGCTGGGTCGTCGGGATCATACATTTGGTCGCAAAAGGCGCGAGCCTCCTCTCGCTGGCCTTGATCGAGCTTCTGCCCGCACTCCTGCCTTAGCTTGCTCTCGTCGGCTCCGCGTTGGCGCAGTTCCTCCGAAAGGGCCAGAGCTTTCCTCGCATCTTCCTCTCGCCCTTCTTTGCGGTACACGAATCCGAGTTGATATTGAACCCGGGAGTCGCCCGGGATTGTTTGAGCAGCTTCCTTCAACCACTTTTCGGCGGCTTCGAGGTCGCCGTGTTTGAAGTAGGCGTATCCGAGATAATAGGGCGTGTCGGGGAAGGGAGGTTTGGCGATGGCTAGCGTTAAGTTCTTGATTGCACCTTCGAAATTGCGGTCGTCCAGGTCCAGCCTGCCGAGGTAATACAGAACATTTGGATGGTCTCCTACTTCACGGCGGACAGCTTCAAACTCGCGGCGGGCGTCATCGGATCGATGGGACTCGAAGAGGGCGACCGCCAGAGGGAATCGCGCGCGCAGGGTCAGAGTCGGGTCAAGTGCCAGGGCAGCTCTGAATTCGCTGGCGGCCACATCGTAGCGATCCTGCTTCAATGCGTCGTAGCCCTTGCCCAGGTGCGCTTCTAGCGTGTCTCCAGCGGCCGACAGTTTCGAGGCCGGGGGCTGCTGAGCCGTGGCTCCCAGTACGCATGGAAGGACGAGCGCAAACTTGGCCAGCACAATCAGGATCCGTCGCCGAATGTGTCGAGTGTCCATGGCACGCCCAGCAGCTTCGTCGCAAGAGCAGCATCATTATAGATGCGTTCGCTGCGAAGCAGAGCGAGGGCTTCTACTTACGGCGATACTTCGAATTACGGCGATACTTCGAAGACGACACCGGCATTGTGAGCGCCGCCCAGGGGCGTTGTCCCATAAAGATTCCCGGCGGAATCGATAGCGAGGTCGGCAGAAGGGCCGCCCCCGTCGTTTCCTCCGTGGAAGTTGTAGAGGATGTGTTCACTCCAATGGCCATTGGACGCGGGCGTAAGCTTGAAGACGATGCCGCAGCCGCTTCCGCAGCTTCGGCCGCCAAATATCGTTGTGCCGTAGAGATTGCCAGCCGGGTCGAGGATGAGCCCGGCTCCCGGTCCGCCGCCATCTTTGGCGCCGCCGAAGTTATGCAGTATGGTTTTTTTCCAGCCGCCTCCGGAGGAGGGCGATAGCTGGAAGGCCGTGCCATTCCCCAGTTTGCCGCCGGAGTTGGTAGTGCTGTAGAGATTGCCGGCTGTGTCAAAAACCAGGTCGAAGGGAGTTGATCCATCCACTCCTCCGGTGAAAGTGTGCAGCACGTTCTCTTTCCATCTGCCGTTTGCGGCGGGAGTCAACTGGAAGACCAAGCCGCAGCCGAACCCGTTGCAGTCGGGCAAGTCGCCGCCGCTGTCGGTGGTGCCGTAGAGATTTCCGTTCTTGTCGAAGATCACGCCGGCATAGGGAAGCGCTCCGTCTGTGCCTCCGGTGAAACGGTAGAGCACGGTCTCCTTCCACTTGCCATTGGTTGTGGATTTGAGTTCGAAGACTAGTCCATGCCCTTGGGCGTCCCCGCCACCGGCAGTAGTGCCATAGAGATTACCAGGCTCGTCGAATATCACGCCGGCAAGCGGACTCGACCCATCCTTCCCATTGAAACTATGGAGCACGCTGTGATGCCAGTGACCGTCCGAACCTGGCGTCAGTTTGAATACGACCCCGCAACCGGACTCCTGGCAGAGACGCGTGGACATATTGCCGCCGAGTTCGGTCGTGCCATAAAGATTGCCGGCTGGGTCGAAGCTCAATCCGGACGAGGGAAACCCTCCGTCCCTGGCGCCCGAGAAGGTATACAGTACGGTCTCTTTCCACTTGCCGTTTGCGCTGGGGGTCAGCTTGAACACCACGCCGCAGCCGGCGCCGTCACACACGGAGAGATCGCCGCCCCTTTGCGTGGTGCCGAAGAGATTTCCCGCGGAATCGGAGATGAGGGAAGAGTAGGAATCTGATCCGCCCTTCTTGCCATTGAAGGTGTGCAGCACTTGCTCTTTCGTGGCTGCGTGCAGGTTGCTGGTTGCGATTAAAGCAGAGGCAACAGTGACGGCGATCAAGGCGAGGGTTGGTGAGAGCTGGCGGCGCATAAATCTCCTCAAAATTTGTTATTGACGATACCCAAGGACGATTGCGGCCAGGAGCGGTTCAGCGAATCGCTGGGATCAAGAGTATAAACGGAAAAGCACGACAGCAACGCGGTCTTCACGACAAGGCTACTGGATGAACAACAAAATCAATCTTGAGGAGTTATGTTGGGGCGTGTACTGAAAAAACCTGCACCGCCCGCTTCAGTGCACGACAGGTACGGCATTCGTTGCGACGCAAACCCACTTTCCTTCTTTGTAGATCCAAGTGTCCACAAAACGCTCGCGGCGCACGTAGGACTTGCCGGCTTCGACGCCTTTGGCTCGAAACACGCCGGTCGCGACGGCGGTATTGCCGTACACATGGACGCTCATCGACTCGGGCGCGACCTGTTGCTCCTGGGATTTGGAGGGTTTTACTCCTGCCAGGAACTCTGATTTGGTTTGCACGCTGCCATCGTCGTTGATCAGAACGATGTGGTCGTCGAGAAGTGCGTCCAGCGCGCGAATGTCACCGAGTTTGTACGCTTGGTTCCAAGCTTTCTCCAGGGCGATTATTTTCGATTGGACTGCGGGATCAGAACCTTCTTGCGCCAGGACGAGTGCGGCTGCCGTGCATAGCAAGGCCAGCAAGAAACCGGTGAATCTCATGATGCGCCCTCAGGGGAAGTATAGGGCAGCGAGTCGGCTTTTCTGGCAGCTAGTGAATGACCTTGAGCCACACAAGTAACGAGGCGCACGGCGGCCTGCATGGTAATGGCTAGTTCTTGTGTGGCGTGGGAGCGCTCAGGAGGTCCACGAACGCCTTGTAGAACTTCCCGGTATCGAGGTCATCCTGTATTTCGACCGACTGGACTCCGACTTTGGGTTTGTCGTGATCACTCCAGGTGAGAGTATCGCCGTAGCCGTAGCCGCGATCCAGATTGATGTCCATGTAACGCGTCTCTTTCGCGGTGATGAGGCTAGGGTCGAGCCAGGCGGCCGCCGCCAGTTCATCCCACAAATAGCTGTATTCACCCGGCGGGCGGGTATAGGTGCTGACATAGCGCGCGGCCGGGGAGTCGCTGGCTTTGATCCGGTTGAGCAGTTCAGTAGTCAATCGCGTCTTCACGGAGATGTCCACCGTCGTGCAGACGATCTTTTTCCAGGGAGCACGCAGCACAATGTGGGCTGCTTCCGGATCGAACCACAGGTTGAATTCGCGGCGTGGAGTATTGATGAACTCGGGATCGGTGGTTTGCGGATTCAGACTACCGCCCATGAAAACCAGTTCCTTAGCCAACCCCGCAAATTCGGGGTCGATGGAGATGGCGAGGGCGAGGTTGGTCATTGGGCCACCCCCGTAGACTGTAACTTCGTTTGGGAACTTGTGGACCATGCGAATCAAGAAGTGGGCGGCGTCTTCATTGGCCGGCTTGGTGCTGGGTTTGCCCTCGGGTATGTCTCCGAGTTCATCCGGCGGGTGATAAAACCGCGGGGTCCAGGCTCCCAGCCAGGCCACAGAGCCATAACGCTGCTCCCAGAGTTCGGTCTGTTCTTTGCGCCGGACTAGTGGATACTCGGCTCCGGGTACGACCGGAATATCAGTTCGTCCGATGACTTCGAGCATGCGCAGGGTGTGGGCTACCTCCGCCTTGAGCCATTGATCACCGGTGACCACGGTGATGCCCAGAACCTCGGTCTGTGGAGACTGGATCAGCAGGAGGATCGACTGTTGGTCGGTTCCAGCGGGGCCGGCGCCGTCCTGATCGATGATAATTTTTCGTCTTTGGCCCCAGGCTGCGAGGCATGTCATCAGCAGTATGGCGGTTGTCAAGAACCAGGATTTCATCATTCCCCTCAGACTTTAGAAGCAAGCAGAAAAGACAACAAGCGGCAGATCTGCCCGCTCCATTATTTCCCGGCGGAGTTTTCGATTGCAAATTTGAGGGTAGACTGAGCCAAGCCTGGGTTGTCCCAGGCTGCTCAGAATGCCCGAAGTGAGGCCGTTCAACTCACACGCCCTAGAAAGTCAGTTTAAGTGCAAACTGAATCACGCGCGGGTTGTTGACGGTTGAAGTGACTTTCCCGAAAGTGCCCGGGGAAGCTAGATCGGCTCCCGGCGTCGAGCTTAGGCCGGGTGCATTGAACTGGGCGTGATTGAAGAGATTGAAGAACTCAGCCCGGAACTGCAGGTTCATGGCCTCGTAGGGCAACCGGAAGTTCTTGATAGCCGAGAAATCCGTATTTACAAAATCCGGTCCGTAGACGGGAGCACGGGCCGCAGTCCCCAGTTGTCCCGGTGGCGGAGCGACAAAGCATTGGGTGTTGAACCACTGCGCCAAGGTGGGATGGCCGCTCTTGGGATCGCAGACCTGGTCTGGCCGGTTCCAAGTTGCAAAGTTATCCAGGAAGTTCACGCCCGATCCATTGGCGCTGTTGTATATGTAAACCGGAAACCCGGAGAGGATCCTTTCAATCACGTTAACCGACCAACCTCCGAAAGCAGCGTTGACGGGGCCGCTCCAGCCGCTACCGAACTGCTTGCCCTTGCCGAACGGCAGATCATAAAGCACGCTGGCCGTGAACTGGTTGTTGAGGTTGAGTCCAGAAAGGCCCCAATCGGCTTTAGTCGATCCCGGCAGAGGCCAGTAGGTGGCTCCGCTGTTGCTGCCCAGACCATCAGGGAACCCGGAATCGAATGTCCGGGAATAGGTATAACCCAACAGCATATAAAGCCCATGCCTGGTGCTCTTGGTCTCAGCTTTGACCTGCAGTGAATCGTAGCGAGCGGCACCGGTGTCGGTGAAGTTTGCGACATAGTTGAACTGGTAGGGCGCTGTGGCCGCCAGTCCACAACCCAAATGGTAATTGGGATCAAAGTTCGGACTTGAGGAGAAACAGGCGGACGGGGAACCCACGTTCATGTTCAGGCCGTTTACCAGGATGTGGGAGGTGCGTGATCCGGCATACCCGACGGTCAGCACGATGTTGCCGGGCAGTTGATGCTCGAGGTTCAAGTTGAACTGCTGGATCATGCCCTGCTTAAAGTCACGATTCTGAGATTGGACCGTACCGAAGAAATCCGTGATGGGCGGAGGAGTCGTATATACACCAAGACCGACGGGGTAGCCTCCGCTGATGGCACAGGTTTGAACCGTGGGAACTGTGGGGAAGGCCGGGGTCGGGCAAGACCCTGGGAATCCAAACGGCCCCATACCCGATGACGCCTGGAACGGGAGATTATTCGGGAGGCCCTGCCCGCCTATATTCCACGAGGAGTCGTGGAATATCGCATACCCGCCCCGGAGCACCGTGTTCTGGCTGCCAAGCACCTTCCAACTCAATCCGATCCGCGGCTCGAGAGCAGTCCAGTTCATCTGTACACCAACGCGCGAGTCGGAGTTCAGACCCGGAACGAGCAGATTGCACGTTGGTTGATTTGCGCAGGTGCTGTTAAAGATAAAGTTTGCCTGGCGATTTTCGGACTCGGTGATGGGCGTTTGAAAAGCCCACGCCAAGCCCAGATTTACCGTCAGATTCGGCGTAACCCGCCAATCATCCTGGACGTAGGGACGGAACAATTTCCAACGGCGGCCGGTAGTCGCGCCTTTGAACGTTTGATCGTGTTCTCCGAAGGTATAAATCCCCATGAGCAGGTCGGCCATAGCGTCGTTGGTTTGCTGGCCAATTGCGAAGAACCCATCCTGAAAAGAGTTCGTCAGGACGTTCATCTGCATAGCGCGAATGGAGCCGCCAATGCGGATATCGTGCTTACCGCGAATCATGTCGAACGAATCGGCAATGGAGAACACATTGGTGCCACCCTGGAAGGGCGCGAATCCGCGATCACCCAGCGACCAGTAGCCACCAGACGGCGGCTGGATGGAAGTCAGTCCGCAACTTATGCAGTACTGCGAGGATTGGTTCACGATTCCCGGAATCGCCCCGCCGGGATTGCAGGTGCTGTCCAGGTTGGCGTTCGGGATGCCGATGATGTTTCCTTCGCACGTGCCGTAGCCGTAGGACTTAATGAAGTTGAAGATCCGATTGAAGCCACCGCTGATCTGGTTGATGGTGTTGCTGGAAAAAATGTGGGTTTCCGATATGGCAATGTTACGGCCGTGGTTGCTGATGTTCTGCGTACTTCCAAAGGGCGTGGCTTCCGCGAACCCCGTGGGGCCGGTCGGATTAGAGCCTCCGGGGACGAGTGAATTTGCCTGATCGTAGCTGAAGCGGGCAAAGATGGAATCCTTGCTGGAAAAATTGTGATCCACGCGGATGTCGAACTCGCCTTCGTTGAGGCTCCGCACAGGAGCGTTGGTGAAGTTGAAGCCGGCAGCGCCGTTGCTCGCATTGTTTCCGGGATAAAGCTGAATCAGTTTCGCGCCTGCGGGGTCGAAAAACTGGGACGGGATTTTGTTGCAGGGGACACCGCCAGCCTGGGTCCCGTCGTTGGCGGGAGCGATTGGGACGCCGCCGTTGCACTCGAAAGGGCCGCCCGAGTAAGGATTGACAAGATTGGCGAAAGTTGAAGACGCGCCTCCGCGCGGATTGCCGAACGGATCCAGAGTGAAGTCCCCATTCATCATCGCGTTCGTCGGAACCAGTCCCGTGGACTCGATTCCGTGGCGCTGCCTCTTGGCCTGATAGTCAACAAAGAAGTAGGTTTTGCCCTTCTGGATGGGACCGCCCAGCGCGCCTCCGAACTGGTTCAGGTTGAATTGTTCCCGGGTCGCGGCGAAATAGCTGCGGGCGTCCAGTTTGGTGTTGCGGAAGAATTCAAATAGCGATCCGTGAAACTGGTTCGAGCCGGACTTCGAGGTTACCAGCACGGTCGGACCTGCGCGCGTGCCGTATTCTGCGGAATAGTTGTAAGTCAGAACCTTGAATTCCTGGATGGCGTCAATCGAAGGTAAAACTGCGATTCCACCGGCCGTTAGTTCGTTGTTGTCGTTGCCATCAAACAGCCAGTCCGTACTCTGCGGCCGCGATCCACCTACGGAAAGAGAGAAGGAGCCGCGAGCCGAAACCTCGCTGGTGGCGCCGCCGTTGAAGAAACTGTTTGGGTTTGTTTCCTGGGTCGTTCCCGGCGTCAGGGTCGCCAGTTGAACGAAGTCCCGTCCGTTCAAGGGGAGATCTGCGACTTCCTGCGAAGTGATGACCTGCCCTAATGCGGGAGTGGCGGTCTCCACCGCCACCTCGGTCGCGGTTACTTCGACCGTCGATGTTACCGAAGCGGGCGTGAGAGTGAAATTGACTTCGCGATGCTCGTCCACCTGCAACCGGATGTCCTTCTGTTCGACCGTACCAAACCCCTGCGATTCCACTCGAATGGTGAAATCCGCGACTGGGAGCAGTGGAATCAGGTAATGCCCCGATGCATCAGTCTTGGCCTCGCGAATAACGGCGGTGCCTTGCGACGTAGCCTTGACGCTCGCCCCGGAAACGACGGACCCGGTTTTATCGGTAACTGTACCCGAAAAACTTCCAGACGCCTGGCCGTATAACAGTGGGCAGATAGGAAATACCAAAGAACAGAACAGAACCAATAGCAGCTTCTTGGTCAGCATCGATCTCTCCCTCGGCCCCTTCGAGTAGCGAACGGGCTCGCACTTTCCCCACTAAAGTCTTGGAGCTACTGACGACAATGCGAACCATCTAACTGGAGGCGCGGTTTAAAGTCAAGATGTTTTGTGCGAGGCTAGAGTCAGAGCTTGGTCTGTGGTGACGAATCCTGCTCCGAGTGCTCCAAGTTCGGCGACCGTTCGTTGTCCATCCTCGGCGTTTAGAGTTTCGATCGCATCCTGGACCACGGAAACACGCCGGCCCCTCTCAAGCAAACCCTTGGCCGCGAAGCGAACACAGTATTCCGTGACCACGCCAAACACAACGAATTCGGTGTCCTTGCCCAAGCGCTCGACTAGGTCTCCCGCGTGCCGGCTTTCAAATATGTTGAGCGTCTGTTTTTCGAGGAGAATCTGCTGGTACGGGGAAAAGTCCCGTGGAAGCTGTGCCGCGGGAGCGTTCGGGACCGTGATGACCCGCTTGGTCAGCGCTTCCGGCACCAGGTCAGCGCCACTGGTCCCTTTGAGACAATGAGGCGGGAACATTTTAAATTCCGGATCATCCGGGGTGTGATAGCAACCGTGAGAAACGAGGAAGACTTGGTCCTGGCGGGCGGCATCCGTAAGCTTTCGGATGTTAGGGAGCAATCGTTCGGCGCCGGGAACGTAGAGCTTGCCGCCGGGCAGCATGAAATCGGCCTGGGTGTCGACTTCCCAGAAAACTACATTGCGAGATAACATACCGGGTCCGCCTGGTCAGCGTTGCGCAAGCAAGTTAGCTTATAACATGGTTTGCGGCAACGGGGATTCCTTCAAACGCCGGAACTTCAAGAGGTATGCTCAATGGCCCATGATGAGCCCGTCAAGACCCAGACGCAAGCGCGCCTTGTGATTCGTAATATCGGTCTCCTGCTGAGCGGCGATCTGAACCACCCGATTCTTGATGCGGATACTGTGCTCGCCGTAGACGGGAAAATCGCCTCCGTTGGCAAAGAGAAAGATGTTGACACTAAGGGCGCAAGCCTCGTCATCGATGCCAAGGGTACAACCCTGATGCCGGGGTTGATCGACAGCCATGTGCATCCGGTCGCGGGCGACTGGACACCGCGGCAGAACCAGATTGGCTGGATCGACAGCTATCTTCACGGCGGGGTTACGACCATGATTTCCGCGGGCGAAGTGCACACCCCCGGCCGTCCGAAAGATGTGGTCGGTCTGAAAGCCATGGCAATCTTCGCCCAGCGCACTTTCTCCGCGTTTCGTCCGGGTGGAGTCAGGATTCACGCGGGTGCGCCCGTGATCGAGCATGGAATGGTGGAGGAGGACTTCAAAGACCTGGCAGCCGCCGGTGTCACGATGCTTGGGGAAGTTGGTTTGGGGAGCGTGAAGGATGGAGCCACGGCCCGCCAGATGGTGGCTTGGGCGCGGAAGGCCGGGATTCAAAGCACGATTCATACCGGAGGGCCGTCGATTCCGGGCTCCAGCCTGATCGACAAGGACATCGTGCTGGCCGCCGACGCGGACGTCATCGGCCACATCAATGGAGGCCACACCGCATTGCCCGACGGTCAAATCGTTACCCTGTGCGCGGAATCGCCGCGGGCTCTCGAGATTGTTCACAACGGCAACGAAAAGGCAGCGCTGCTTACTTTGCGAACCGCGAAAGAACTCAAGCAGTTCCATCGAGTGATTCTGGGCACCGATTCGCCGGCGGGTTCCGGCGTGCAGCCGCTGGGTATCCTGCGCATGATCTCGATGCTGTCGTCACTCGGGGATACGCCCGCTGAAATTGCTGTCTGCTTTGCGACTGGAAATACGGCAAGAGTCCGGAACCTCGGCTGCGGGCTGATCGAGGCTGGTCGTGACGCCACTTTCGTCCTGATCGACAAGGCCCAGCACTCGCCGGGAAAGACCGTGCTGGAAAGCATCGAACGCGGAGACTTGCCAGGCATTGGGATGGTAATTATTGACGGCGTCGTGAGCGCCCAACGAAGTCGCAACACGCCGCCCGCGACGGTGGTACCCGAGGTCGTAAAACAGTAATGCTTATGGCAGGCCGAGCGAGGCAGCGATTGACTTCTTGTATTCGCGCGCTTTCGCCATGACCGCTTTCTCATTCACCGTCAGCAACTCCCGGTTACGCATAACCACGCGGCCGCCAATCACTACCGTCGCAACATCGCTGCCCTTCAATGCGTACGCCAGTTGGGCGTAGACGTCGTACATCGGGACGGCATTGGGTTCGTCCAGATTGATTAAGATCAAGTCCGCCTTTTTCCCAGCCTCCAGCGAACCGATTTCTTTCTCCATGTGCAATGCCCTTGCTCCCTCGATGGTGGCCATTTCCACGACGGCTTTTGCATTCAGCGCCAGTGGATCCATTTTGGTGATCTTCGCGAGCTTTGCTGACAGATCCATTTCTTCCATCAGATCCAAGTCGTTGTTGCTGCCTGCCGGTCCATCGGTCCCGAGGCCGACGGCCACTCCCGCAGCGCGCATCTCGGCAACCGGGGAAACGCCGCTGGCCAGCATCATATTGCTCGACGGATTGTGCACGCAGCCCACCTGCCGCTGCGCCAGAGTCTTTCGGTCGGCCTCGTCCACATAAATGCAGTGCGCCGATACCACGTCGGGACCCAGCACGCCGATCTTTTCTAGATACTGCACCGGCGACATTCCGTTCTGCTTCTGGCTGTCGTCCCATTCTTTCTTCATTTCCGCGGTGTGGATCAAAATGGGCGTGTGATATTTTCGCGCCAGCGCCGCAGAATCCTGAAGGGTTTTCGCGGAGCACGTGTAGATCGAATGCGGCGCCACCGCTGCGTGAATCAGGGGATCGCCTTGCCACTTCTTCAAGAACTTCTCGGTGTAGGCGAGCATTTCGGCTTCACTCTTGTTGTCGGGCGCGGGAAAATCGATAAACGTTTCACCGACCACGCCACGCATACCCGCGGCTTTGGTTTCTTCGGCTACGGCGTCCTCGAAGTAGTACATATCCGCAAATGTCGTGACGCCCCCGCGAATTTGTTCTGCCGCGGCCAATCGTGTTCCCCAGCGCACGAATTCTTCGTTGACGTTCTTCTTTTCGGCCGGAAAAATGTATTTATAGAGCCAATCGTTGAGCGTCACATCATCGTGAAGTCCCCGGAACAGAGTCATTGGCACGTGAGTGTGGCCATTGATGAATCCGGGCAGAACCAATTTGCCTCTGGCATCAATTGTCTGCGCGGCCAGATACTTGGCTTCGAGTTCACTGCGCGGGCCAACCGCAACAATCGTGTCACCCTTCACGGCTACTGATCCATCGTCGTAGGTGAGCCGCGCGCCATTCATGGTCACAACCATTCCGCCGGTGACCATGAGATCAACTTTCTCTTTCGTGGGTTGAGACGAAAGAGACGCAGCCAGAGTCAACTGAAGCGTGAGTACCAGAAGCAGAGATCGGCGAAGAGTCATTTGTTACCCCGGCGGCTTGAAGCCGCAAGCTATTTATTGCAACCAACAGCAAGGTTAAAGGTTATCCCATAAACAGGCTGAGATTAAAAGTCCGTTCGATGCGGCATATAGAACTGCGGCCATACTCTTTTGACTTTGCTGTGCGCGGAGGTGTAGTTTCGTTTGACCTCTGATCTAGGAGCCCCGTGTGAAGACGATACTCATTGCGATTGCATGCTCTTTGTTGCTGGCAAGTGCGCCGGCGCAAGAAAAGATCCACGCCGATGCCGGTGCTCTCGAAGCGAACATACGGAAGGTCTGGGAAGCCTTTAAGAACAAGAACAAAGAATCCGTGACAGCCATGCTTGCCGACGGTTTCCGCGAGGTGGAAGAGGACGGCAACGGGTTTGGGGATAAGACGGCGATGCTCGCCATGATCGACGATTACGAACTCAAGAGTTACAGTCTTAAGGATTTCACGGTGAAGCCCCTGGCGAAGGATAGCGCATTGGTCACATATCTGGCGCACTATGAAGGTAAGGCCGGCGGACAACCGGTACAGGCAAACACGGCATATGGCGAGGTTTGGGTGAATCAGGGTAGCGGCTGGAAGCTGTTGTACGTTCAGGAAACGAACGTCAAATAGGGTAGAATGCCGGCTCGATTCGTATATTCCTAAGCCGAGCCTGCAAGTCGGCTATCGCAGCCCGTCTTCCCCCTTGATCTGATTTTTCGTCAGTCCGCCCACTCGCGCAAGCGGTCGTCCGCTATCCGTCACTGCGACGGCTACCATGATCTCGGTGGCTCGGGGAGCGTCATTGATTCGAACTTCCATACCATCGAAGTGGCTGCGGACGAAAGCTGCGTCTTTGTGTCCTAGCGGAATGTCGAGCGCCACCCCCAGCCCGCCCCGCTTCTTGGATGAGGGAATAAGTGCGGCTCCTTTGCCGAGAACCTTTCGTACTGGCGTACCAAGCTTGGGGTGCAGGATTGCTGCGGCGTGCTCGATCTCGCCGTTTTCACCGACAGCCGCCGCCTTGCCATAACTCTCGATGCTGGTTCCAGGGATTCCCAGAGCCGCGACCGCGCGCAGCGTGAGGAGTTCGCCCAGTTCCTCGCCGATTGCCATCAACTCAGATAAATCTTCCACGTACTTTCCCGCATAAGGATTTTCGATCACCGCGACGGCGGCTGCGCGCCGGGTCGGAGGATCGATGGTCCGGCCCATCTCGCTCCTGGTTTCCTCAACGAAGGTCGCAATCTTGCGAATGCTGGCTTTCATCGCAGTCCGTCCTCTCCCTTGATCTCCGATGCTTTCAGGCCACCGACACGAGCATGAATGCGGGAACCCGTGGTCATCACCAGCGCGAGAAGAATCTCGTCGGCCCGCGGAGCGTCGGCCAAGCCGACTTCTAGGGAATCAAAATGACTTCTGACATACGAGGCATTGATGTGCGTAATCGGGACGTCAAGTCGAGTTCCGGGGCCGCCAACTTTCTTCGTGGAAGCTACAATTGCTTTCGCGCCTCCGAGAATCTCACGCATGGCGTAGCCGCCGGGCACGTGCCACAGTGCACCGTGTTCGATCTCGCCAGCCGCTCCCACGATAGCTCCTTTGCCATAGCCTTCGACGACCTTGGCATCACCGCCCAGCGCAGCTACCAGGGAGCGCGCCATTTCAAGGCCCAGCGGCTTGAGATCATCCATGAAGCCGGCGATGTCTTTCACGTATGTACCCGCGAAAGGATTATGGATGACCGCCACGGCGACTGCACGGCGCAGGGGTAAGGACGATACCGGTCCTCCCTCATGAAAGATTTCCTCGACCGCCGTGAACCTTTTTCGGACCTCTACTTCTGGCATAGGCAAACTCCTAGGACGGGTTCAGCATTCTCTCTGCGACAGGAGACGCAGCAAGCTGCGTTTCTACAGCGACTGTAGAAACGTTGCTTGCAATGTTTCCTGCGGCAAACTCTCACCGGGGCATTCCTGGTCCAAACCAACGATCCTGGTTGTGCCGTGCAGATGCAAGGCCGCAGCGGAGATGAGCCCGTCGGAGAGAAGCCGTTCTGCGAGAGCCGTACCCGCATCAAGTGCTGTCGCGATCTCGTCCGTGGAGAGTTCACCGACTCTCTGCGTCACCAAACGGTCTCCGAGATCGCTATCGGGCGCCAGATCGCGGGCTGGAACGCGGGTTACGCTTGGGTGACCCGGTAAGTCCACAGCGTTGGCAATGATGGTTGCGGCGGCATCGGCCATAGCCGCACGGTTAGCGAGAATCGTTACCGCATCGGCGATGCCGAGCGAGAAACTGCGGCCGCGCCAGCCACTGGTCGCAATGCCTCGCACCGGTTGCGTCGAATCCAGCGTTGCTGTGCCAAAAAGTGATGGACGATCCGGCCGCTCGACCATGCCTACAACAAAGTGCTCTCCCGGCTCCAAGTGCAGTGCGATGTCCCCGCCATTGTTGACGTGGGCCCGTGAGAGGTTCGCCGCAGATGTCATGGCGCCTAGGATTTCCTCAGCTACGGCACCCGCCACTGCCGCCATCGGTGTGATAAAGGTCCAGTCATCGTAGGGTGCAACTGCCGCCGCCATGCGTTTTGCGATAACTCCGATCGGCTGCGGATTGGCTCGTCCCGCAGGTTGCCGCAGAAGAGCGAGTTCGCTGCACAGTTCGTCTAGCACGGTGACGAACCGCTGGGCCGCAGCCCGGTACGCGGCCTTGATCTCAGAAGGGGCGCCAAACGCTTCGACGATCAAATCGATAGGTCCATCGTGAAGGTGCAGACGGCGGCCGTCAGGCAGCAGCCTTATCTGGGCTCGCTCGTTCATTGATCAGACCTCGGCGATTTCCCCGGGGACAGCGGCCACGGATTGTCCGGATTCGCAGCGAGATGCTGCCGCTCCCCGTGCAGAATCGAATCCAAGGGGCGAACATGATCCATGTAACCGCCCAGCGCGGAGTAGTCTGAGAGCTTGAGGGTGAATTCTATAGGAGCGACCAGCGCCGGGGTGGGAACATAGCCGAATGCATGCTCCGGCATGCGGGTTACATCAACCATAAAAGTAATGCCGCCGCCAGGCCAGACGTAAACCGGCGCGCCGCCGCAGGTCACGCGAGTCAGTGCGTCCCTCACGGAATGAGTAAGCCTCACAGGATTCTCCGTGACCCCTGCCCGGAGCGAGCCTCCAGCACCACCCATGAAGAGAACCGTGCAGAGCGCCGGTTCACAATTTTCTTTGATCCTGGCAACGGACTCGCTCAGAAACGCAGGCAATTCTTTTTCAACGGGACGCAGAGCTTCATCTAGCTCGTAATAGGCGTAGTGCTCGCCGGTCGTGCTGACCATGAGCAATCGCAGTTTGGGCCAGGCAATCTTGGGATTGAAAGTTTCAAGAATCGACAGCGGGTCTTCGATGTTCGTGCCGCCCCATGCAGTTCCGGGTTCGGCGACGCGGAAGTAGCGGCCGGGAGTGGAACGGTGTCCCCTCATCTTTATCCCGGTCTCGCGGACGCCGAGCAACTTTCCCGCCTGATGCTCCGAGAGGACGCCAGTTATGTGATCGTCGACCACGACCACTTCATCGACCTTTCCGAACCATTGTTTCGCGAACATGCCAATCGTGGCCGAGCCGCAACCCACACGCATACGTTCTTCCAGAATGTCGTCTACCACCGGAGGCTTGCCTGCTTGCACGATGACCGTCGCGCCTCCGTCAATCTTTAGTTCGACCGGCTTCCGTTCACACAGGTTCAGCAGGGTCTCGCAAGTCACCGTACCCTCCCTTCGGCTGCCGCCAGTGAGGTGTCGGACACCTCCGAGCGACAGCATCTGGGAGCCGTATTCACCGGTGGTAACGTGTCCGACCGGTTCTCCCTGCGCCCGCACCAAATTGGTTTCTGGCCCGAGGTGGCGGTCGGTGTCGATCTTCACTTTCACGCCGCAGTAACTGAATATTCCTTCAGTTACAACCGTGACCATGTCCACGCCTTGGATCTCGGAAGAAATGATGAACGGAGCGGGTTTGTAATCGGGATAAGTCGTGCCTGCACCGATCGCGGTGATAAAGGTTTCCGGCCCGCTGACGATGCCGCCATCCCAGTCGCGGTCGCGACCGAGGAAAGGTACGACCGAATCGCCGCGCGACAAGGCACGATCAAGAACCACATGGGGATCGATCCGCACCAGTTGCCCATTGTCATTTGCGTAACGATCGCATGCACCTGTCCTCCCTGGCTTGATGTAGCAGAGGACCGGGCAAGCATCGCAACGGATGGCGTCATCGTCAGGCACGGGATGCTCCGGTGTTGCTGGCGAGGATAGCAGCGCGTATGCGGTCTGGCGTAGCGGGAATCCGGCGCATGCGTACTCCCGTAGCGTGATGAATCGCGTTCAGAATCGCGGGCGCAGTCGGGATCACGGCCTGCTCTCCGATTCCTTTTGCCCCGAACGGCCCGATCCACGAGGGATCTTCAATCAGAATTGATTCGACCGGGGGGATGTCACCGATCGTGGGAATCAGGTAGTCGTGCAGGTTCTCGCCTTTGCCGGGGAAAAATTCCTCCATGAGCGCCATCCCCAGTCCCTGGGCGACTCCGCCCTCAATCTGTCCTTCGATCAAGGTGGGATTGATGGCGCGACCTACGTCATGCGCAGCAATGATCTTGAGAACCTGCACGGTTCCCAACTCAACATCGATGGCGATCTCCGCCATATGGGCACCAAACCCGTAGACCGCGTACGGCATGCCTTGGCCGTTCTCGTCCAATGCGCTGGTTGGCGGATCGAAAGTTTGCTCGCTGGTCAGCACATAGCCGTATTGATCCTGCGGCAGGTCGTGCAAAGGGAAACTACGGTGCTTTCCGCTTTCGCGGATTGTCAGATCGCTCTTGCCAAAATCGATGACCGCATCCTCGCTCGAATCCGCGAGTTGAAGAATCATTCGCCGGAGTTCCTGCCCCGCCATCTGCGCCGCTCTGCCGGTGACGAACGTTTGTCGCGACGCGGAGGTCTTGCCGCAATCAGGCGTAATTGAAGTATCTCCTGAAATCAGATCAAAGCTATCGATGGGCGCGCACAGGGCGTCGGCGCAAATTTGGGTGACGATGGTATTCGATCCCTGTCCGATGTCGATCGCGCCCTGGTGAAGCGCAATTCTGCCATTCCGTTTCAACCCGATGCGTACGGTGGAGGGATTCGGCAGTGATGTGTTTCCGCACCCATACCACATTCCCGCGACGCCAGCGCCATGGCGAATTGGTCCGCGCGTCATGGCATTAAATCTTACGGCTTCGACGCGCGCCGCATTCCACGCGGAGCGCAAGGCTTCAAAACAAGCGCGAATGCCGACGCCTTCTCCCATGACTTGCCCGGTAACTGTGGGAGTCTGATTGTCGAGCGCGTTCAGGATGCGAAATTCCAGCGGGTCTATTCCCAACCGGATTGCAAGATCGTCGTAAAGTTGCTCTTGCGCGATCGCCATTTGGGGCACACCAAAGCCGCGAAACGCGCCCGCAGGAACAATGTTGGTGTGGATCGCTCGCGTCAGCGCCCGGTAGTGCGGGACGGCATACGGACCGGAAGCATGCACTGGAACCCGGGCCGCAACCGTGGGTCCCCACGACGAATAAGCGCCGGTATTGAAGTCAGCAGCAAAATCCAGCGCAAGAAGTTTGCCATCCCTGGTTGCCCCGGCTCGGCAGCGCATGCGCGCAGGATGCCGCTTGGTCGTGGAGACCATCGATTCGATACGCGAATAAACCATTCGAACCGGCCGCCGCAATCGCCACGCCGCGAGGGCGAGAAACGGCTGCACGGATAGGTCAAGCTTAGTCCCGAAGCCGCCGCCGACCGCGGTCGGAATAATGCGCACCGATTCAGCGGGAATCCCCAGAAGCTTCGCGATATCTGCGCGATCCATGTAGGGAGACTGCGTGCACGCCTGAATCTCGATCTGATCGTCCACTCGTCTCGCAAATCCTGCTTCGGGTTCGATGCAAGCATGCTCGACAAATCCAGTTTCGAATTCACCTTCAACGACCGCATCCGCCTCTGCCAGTGCTTTCTCTACATTTCCTCGCACCACGCGTCCACGCGTCAGCAGGTTTTCCGGGCGATGCGTATGGATGAGGGGGGCGTTTGGCGCGAGAGCTTCATCGAGGGTTCTCAATGCAGGCAATTCTTCCCAGCATAGGGGGAAGTTCGCGGAATCAAGATTTTCGATAGCGTCTGCCTCGCCGACTATCGCCGCGACGGCCTCACCCCGGTATCGGGCCTCAGCATGAGCAAAAACCGGCTGGTCGGCAAAGCGTGGAATCACCCCATAACAGTCTTCGCCAGGAACGTCCTTTGAGGTGAGAACCAGGCTCACGCCGGGATGCGATGACACGAACGCATCCAGATCACCGAAGCGAAAAGTCGCCCGATCAAAAGGGCATCGGATAACCCTCAGCGTGAGCGCACCGGCTGGCATCTCGTCCGCCCCGTAGACTTCCGTGCCATCAACTTTGTGTTTGCCATCCAAGCGCACCAGTCGTTGCCCAACTGAGGCCCCTGCGGCGGGCCGGGAAGGTGCAGCACGCTTGCAGCCCGCATTGAGAACCGCGTCAATAATCTTTCGATATCCCGTGCAACGGCACAGAACGCCGCCAAGCGCATCCATTACATCCGCTTCGGAAGGCGAAGCATTTCGCTCAAGGAGTGCGGTCGCAGAAACCAGCATGCCGGGTGTGCACGCACCACATTGCGCGGCTCCGTGATGAAGAAACGCTTCTTGCAGCCGTTCAAATACCGGAGGTCTGGTCCTCAGTCCCTCGACTGTTGTTATACTGTGGTTTTCGACTTGACCCACCGCCACCAGGCAAGCGCACACAGGTTCTCCATCCAGTAAAACCGTACACGCGCCACAATCTCCTGCGTCGCACCCAACCTTGGTTCCGGTCAGGCCAAGCTGCTCCCGCAAGGCTCGCGAGAGCCTTTGCGTTGGAGCAGTAACCACGGAGATCTCACGGTCATTCACGACCAGCTTAAGCCGACATTTGGTTTCCGATGCGGAAGTGACGCTTGCCATCAGGAACTCCCGGCGCAGGCATCGAGCGCGCGCTGGACCAACCGCAACGCCGCGTCTCGCCTGTACGAGGCCGTCGCACGAGCGTCGTCGATGGGTGATAAATCTTTGAGGTAATCCGCAGTAGCGAGTGAGCCTAAACCGTGTGCGGCGGATGCGCCAACCAGAGCATGCTCCAATTCTCGGAGGCGACGAGCCACGGCGGAACAGGAGCCAACGGCGACACGCGCGTCCGCCACTAGACCACTAGCATCCTTTTGGATTACCACAGCAACCATCGCAATCGAGATGACCAGATAGCGCCGGGCTCCAAACTTCACAAATGTTGATGGCGCATTCTCAACCGTGCGGGGTACGAGAATCTGAGAGAGGATTTCTCCTGGCTTACGCAGCGTTTTCCGATTGCCAATAATAAATTCTGACAGCGGGAGACGGCGCGTCCCCGCTTGAGAAGCCAGTTCCACTTCAGCATCCAGGGCGAGGAGCGGCGGTACGCTATCCGCAGCAGGAGATGCGTTGCAAAGATTGCCAGCCACAGTTGCACGATTCTGGATCTGAATCCCGCCAATCTCCCGCGCCGCAGCCTTCAATCCGTCAAAGCATCGCGGCAGCGAACTCCTGACAATCTCGGTCCATGTTGTCAGCCCGCCGATCCGTATGTATTTCGGTTCTTTGACCACGCCCTTCAGTTCGCCGAGGCCTGAAATGTCAACCACCGTCCCGGTAACCGGCCGATCCCCGAGGGCAGGGAAGAAGTCGGTTCCACCCGCCAGTACCTGTCCTTGGGAGCTGGCCAGTACGTTCACCGCTTCGTCGAGTGTGCCGGGCCTGAAGTACAAGAAATGACCTCGAATGAAGTCGCCAAGTGCGACTGGGCGTAATTCTTATACAAGCGGAGCGGTTTGTACAGGGTCGCGGGACACTGGCGAAGACCTGTGCTTTCAGGACTCGATAGAGGGTAATCCGGCAATTCAGCTTCGTGCGGTCCACTCCGCATCGTAGCGCGCGCGATCATAGAAGGATTTCTGAGTTCCCACGCCGGTGGTCGAGAGTCCGGCATAGAGATTTGCGCGGCGAACGGCTTCTCGCTCCGGCAAGCCTTCTCCGAGAAAAACAGCGAAGCTTCCAATGAAAGCGTCGCCCGCACCGGTGCTATCGATGCTCTTCACGCTAAATGCTGGAACATGATCCATGCCGTCGCGGCCCGCAAGCAACGAGCCGTTTGCACCCAGCGTAAGAATGATCCGCTTCATGCCGCCCGCGAGCAGTTTCTCAGCGCACTTCTTCGCATCTTCAATGTTTCGCACCGGCACTCCAGTGATCGCCTCGGCTTCACTTTCGTTCGGAACGAAGTAGTCGAGTCCGGCCAAAGCATTCAAATCGACGGGCTGGGCAGGAGCAGGGTTGACGATGCAGCGAATCCCATTCGCATGTGCAAAAGCGACGCTGTGATAGACAGTCTCCAACGGGATCTCGAACTGCAGGACCATGCAATCGACGGTCTTGAGCAGGTCGGCCGCGGCATCGACGTCTGCGGGCTTCAGCAGATCGTTTGCGCCTTTTACTACGAAGATGCGATTCTGGCCGTTGGGCTCAACGAAAATCGGGGCGACGCCGCTGGACACTCCTTCGATTTGCTTTACATGAGTAGCGTCGATGCCCAGTTTCTTGAAATTTTCAATCGTGGCGGGGCCGAACAGGTCGTTGCCAACCCTGGCGACCATGAAGACGTCGGCGCCGCATAACCGAGAGGCGACCGCCTGATTCGCACCCTTTCCGCCGAAGCCAAGATCGAACTTCTGGCCAAAGATTGTTTCTCCGGCCTTGGGGAAACGATCGCTGAAGGTGGTCAAGTCAATGTTCGCGCTTCCAATCACCGCGATACGAGGACGTTTCGCCATAAGATTGCCGAGTCTAGTCAGCGCTGCCGATTGTTGTCAACGAATTTCACGGTCAGGGCTTTCACCACCGAGGCACAGAGAAAATCCTTTTCTTGTTTCCTTCTCTGTGACTCTGGGCCGCATGGAGGGATTAATCACTCGCCATACGGTACCCAGATGTTCTTCACCTGTGTGGCGTGCTGCAGAAACCAGCGGCCTTCGCCTTGTTTCACGTCGAACCAGTCAATGGCACGGCCTTCATTGGTGAAGACTTGTTTCAGGTTCCCGATCGAAAATGATTTCGCCGCGGAGGCGCTGGCTTCGTCCGTAAAGCACCAGACGGCATCCACATCGTCGTGCTCGGCCAGAACCTTCAGCAGTGGCGACGCGTATCCGGTAACGATGTTAACCGTCCCACCCGGCAGGTCGCTGGTGTCGAAGAGTTGGTATAGGTCTCCAGTGATAAGCGGATAAGTTTCCGAAGGAACGACGATTGCTGTGTTTCCCGCAGCGAGCACAGGCATGACTAACGACAGGAATCCCAGCAGCGGCGCCTCTCGAGGACAGATGATTCCCACGGTCCCGATTGGCTCATTCATCGCAATCGCGATGCTGCGGAATGGCGGATTGTGCACCGCACCGTCGAACTTGTCGGCCCAGGCAGCATAGGAGAAGATGCGTTCAATGCCCAGGTTCACTTCGGAGATAGCTTGCTTCTCTCCGACGGCGGTAGCCAGTCGATGAGCAATCTCGTCGCGCCGCTGTGACAGGTTCTCGGCCATGTAATAAAGAATCTGGGCCCGGTTGTGGGCGGTACTCTTCGCCCAGCCAGCGGCTTTTCGTGCCGCCTCGACCGCGTTGCGGATATCCTTGCGGTTGCCAAGCCCTACTTCGCCGAGCAGTTGCCCATTCTTACCCCGGACTTCCATGCTGTAGCCGGAATCTGGCCTCGCCTGCTTGCCTCCGATGTACAACTTCACGGTGCGGTCAATGTCATTCGCGGAGGTGACAGGCTCTTTGTCGTCGTCCGGGATCTCCGCTGGCGCTGGTTTCACAGCAGGTATCGCGGGGGCGCTCTTGAACCATGCCGGCTCCAGGTATTCCAGCAGACCTTCTTTGCCGCCTTCGCGGCCGTATCCACTTTCGCGGTAGCCGCCGAAGCCGCAGGAGGCGTCAAACAGGTTCGTGCAATTCACCCACACCACGCCGGCTTTGAGTTGCGACGAAACCTGAAGCGCAACATTGATACTCTCGCTCCACACGCACGCGGCCAATCCGTAGACCGTGTTATTTGCAAGTTCGACGGCTTCACTGGGAGTACGGAAAGTCATGGCCGTGAGCACGGGACCGAAAATCTCCTGCTGGGCGACGATCGAAGTGGGATGAACGTTGCTGAGCAAAGTCGGCGGAAAGAAGAGTCCGCGCGCCGGCAATTCCATTTGGGGCTGCCAGCAGGTGGCACCGTCGGCTACGCCCTGATCCACCAATCGCTGAATGCGATCGAGTTGGACGCGGGCGACAATCGCACCAACGTCGATAGCTTTGTCGAGTGGTGGGCCGACTCGCAGTGTGCTCATGCGGTCCCGTATCTTTGCCATCAGCGTCTCGGCGATGCTCTCCTGCATCAGCAGGCGCGAGCCCGCGCAACAAACCTGTCCCTGATTGAGCCAGATTCCATCAACCAGGCCTTCGACTGCGCTGTCCAGATCGGCATCTTCAAAAACGATGAAAGGAGATTTGCCGCCAAGTTCGAGAGAGAGCCGTTTGTGGCTCTTGGCGGTCGCGCTGCGAATGGCGCGTCCCACTTCCGTCGAACCGGTGAATGCAATCTTGTCCACATCGGGATGTTTGACCAGCGCTTCGCCGGTGGACCCGTCGCCCGTCACGATGTTCACCACCCCCGCTGGCAGCCCAATCTCCTGGCAGATTTCGGCGAATGCAAGCGCGGTCAGGGGGGTGAATTCGGCGGGCTTCAGTACGACGGTATTTCCCGTCGCAAGCGCGGGTGCAATTTTCCACGCGAGCATGAGCAGAGGAAAGTTCCAGGGAATGATCTGGCCAACAACTCCGCAGGCCGTGTAGCCCGGAAACTCTTGCTGTAGAAGTTGCGCCCAGCCAGCATGATGGTAAAAATGTCTCGCGACCAGGGGAATATCGAGATCGCGGCTCTCGCGAATCGGCTTGCCGTTGTCCATGGTTTCGAGCACGGCCAG
The DNA here is from genome assembly GCA_963788605.1 of uncultured Acidobacteriota bacterium. GTDB lineage: Bacteria > Acidobacteriota > Terriglobia > Terriglobales > Acidobacteriaceae > JABDBE01. Next base: position 77,647 of record CAWBHD010000011.1, read on the forward strand.
TCGCCGAGAGTGCTTCTGCACCTGTCTCGCCAGAGCGTACAAATAACGCGCCCGCAGGTGCGGAGTAAGAGACTGCCACTTGGGAAGCGCGGTGCGACCAGCTTTGACGGCCGCATCGATATCGGCGACTGACCCTTGCGCCACACTCGCAAGTTTCTCGCCCGTGGAAGGATCAGCGGTATCGAAGTATTCTCCGCCAGAAGGAGGCGTCCAGTTGTCATTGATGAAGTGGCCGAAGCGGCGTCCGTGATGGTCGAGCCAGGTGAGCGCCTCTTTCGCGTCTTCCGGCGCCGGGCCGTATTCCATGGCAACAAATTTTTCAGCGATGCTCATAGTGTATGCGCGGGCGTCTTCGGCCGCGCGTCTCAACCAGAAAACTAAGCAAGTGGATGGCGATAGTCCGCGGAATAGCGACCGGTCGCGTGATGCTCCAGTTGCCGCTCAATATCGTTCAACAGCCCGCTGGCGCCGAAACGAAAAAGTTCAGCCTTCATCCAGGGGAGGCTGAGTTCTTCCTTCATCAGAGCCAACCAGTCGAGGGATTGCTTGGCAGTACGAATTCCACCCGCAGCCTTAAACCCAACCGCCATGCCAGTTTCCTGCGCGTATTCCCGGATGGCGCGGGTCATGACGAAGCTTACAGGCAGCGTGGCATTGGTCGGTTCCTTGCCAGTCGAGGTCTTGATGAAGTCGGCGCCGGCCATCATGGCAACGAAACTGGCACGGGCAACATTGCGAAGGGTGAGCAGATCGCCTGTTCCCAAAATCACTTTCATATGCACGGGGCCGCAGGCCTGTTTGAAGGCCGCGATCTCGTCATAAAGTTCCTGCCACTTGCCGCCGAACACCAGCGCGCGCGTGATTACAACGTCAATCTCTTGAGCCCCGGCCTCGACGGAGTGGCGGATTTCAGCGATGCGGTCAGAGAACGAAGAAAGTCCTGCCGGGAACCCGGTCGAAACTGCTGCCACTCGGACGCTACTGCCCTCGAGCGCCCTTCTCGCCGTGTCGACGAAGCGGTGATACACGCAAATCGCAGCAACCTGAATACCGAGATTTTCGATTCCCAGTTGGCTTACGAGGTCGTGCTGAATCGGTTGCCGTCCCTTGGCGCACAAGCGCCGGACCCGCTCATCCGTGTCGTCTCCGGAGAGCGTCGTGAGATCCATGCAGGTAATTGCCCGCAGCAGCCAGGCCGCTTGCCAGTCTTTCTTGACCGTTCGCCGGGTTACGTGAGTCTGAGCCCTACGTTCCACCGCACTGGTGTTTACTCGGACTTGCTTAACCCAGTCCAGATTGATCGGGATCCCTCGGTTGGACAGAAGCGGACGCCCGTTCAGCGTGGCCAAGGGCGACGCAGGTTGGGCAGTCTCCCCGCAGAGGTTGCTTGCTCTGTCGACGATCGCGGAATGCTTCTTGTTTTCCACCGACATTTGGATGAGCTCCGTAAGTCCTGCGATTCACCGCTTCATCGCTAGCAGCGAATGTCGGCAGGGGCGGATGTTTGCGAGGCAATTGTACGGCAGAACGCGGAAAAAGCCAGCGCAAGCTGATCTTTAAAGCCCTTCGTTTCCGCACCGAATACGCTAGGTGGATTCCAGCCTAGCCCGCACTTTACCCTTGACACTCACAAATCCCGACGCTAGGCTTCGCAAGTCTTTCCGCAAACCAATGTTCACACCACATAGTTTAGGCGTCGCACTCGTAATGATGATTACGAGCGCCATCTGCTGGGGTTCGTGGGCCAACACCTACAAGGGCGTAAGGAATTATCGCTTCGAGCTCTTCTATTGGGATTATGCCGTGGGCATTTTCCTGATCTCCCTGATTTTTGCCTTCACCATGGGAAGCGCCGGGAATGACGCCAACAGCTTCCTCAACAACGTTCATTCCGCGGACAGTTCGAACATCATCTCGACGATGGTGGGCGGAGCGATATTCAATCTGGCCAACCTCCTGCTGGTGGCCGCGATTGATATGGCCGGCTTGGCTATTGCGTTCCCCGTGGCCATTGGGATTGCGCTGGTGGTGGGAGTCGTTTCGAGTTACATCCTGCAACCGAAGGGCAATGGCGTGCTGCTCGCTGCCGGGGTGATTTGCGCGGTGATCGCCGTCATCATGGACGGCAAAGCCTATGGGAGCCTGGCCACGGCGGGCCGCTCCTCCTCGAAGAAAAGCATTGTGGTCTGCATCATTTCCGGCGTCCTGATGGGCCTGTGGGCGCCTTTCGTGACCCGTTCGATGACCCAGGGCAACACGCTTGGGCCTTACAGCGTCGCAGTGTTCCTGACTCTCGGGGCGCTGCTCTCCTGCTCCGTCTGGAATGTTTATTTCATGAAGAAACCGCTGGTGGGAGAGCCGGTGAGTTTCAGCGGATTCTTCAGCGGCCCGGCCTCCGGACACGTGCTCGGCTTGCTCGGAGGTGTGATTTGGGGCACGGGGATGGTCTTTAACCTTGTGGCTGCAAACTTCACCGGGGTGCCAATATCCTACGCGATCGGCCAGTCGGCGCCCATGGTTGCGGCGTTGTGGGGCGTGCTGGCGTGGAAAGAGTTCGAGGGGGCCGGCAGCCGGGCCAAACTGTATCTGGGATTCATGTTTGTCTTCTATTGCTTTGCAATCTTGCTGGTCGCGAAGGCTAACGGGTAGAAGTTGTGGCCTGAGGGCAACCCGCGGACACCAGCGTCCCGCACCACATCTGGCTAGCTGGCTTTCTTGTCGTGCAGGTGTTGTGGTGATTTCTTGCTGGGACTCTGGTCGTGCGATCCGCCGCCACGACGATATTCCTGGAGTTCACGTTCAGGCGAAGGAGTGGAGGGAACGGGGGTGTGCGCGGTAGGGGCTAACTTTCCGGAGGTTTTGCCAATTGCCAAGCCCAGACCCCTTGCCAAAGCGTTCCAAGCTGCAACCATGCGCGATCTTGTGCTCGGCGGTGGCTGGACGAGCGCAGCTCTGTACTTTTCAATCCAATCCTGTTCGTTATCCACCAATTGATGGGTCTCCTGGATCTCACTCAGTCCGGCGCGGAAATACTTGTCCAAAGGTTATACGCTCCCGTCCGGCCCGACGCAATACCCTGGGGCTTTGTCCCAAAATTACTGTGAAACTTGCGCCCTGCGGATGGTTCAACGGCAAACAGTGGGAAGGACAAAGGAGGGGCGCGAGAGGACGGAAAGGCCACCCCTAGCTGGCGGCGGCCTTGATTTTCAAAACCGGATTCAAATTGCTGCGAACTCGCGATGCAATCAACTGTTCACATTTGTAACAAGAGCATTGAAACCGCAAATCTTCTGGGTGAACCGAGTGGCCACATTTTTCACAGATCGACCGTCCATCGAGATGGGCTACCATGGGCCGGAACTGGAGGCCGAGAACGCAATAGGGACAGCGGATCGGCGGCTGGTTCATAAAAATTCTCAGGATGGCGGGGAGAGCAGAGAGACAGCGTTCGGTCGGGAACTTTGTCAACGCCTGCTCTCACCGCCGGGTTGGCAATAAATCTATATGCGACTGAGGTGGCTAGAAATGGCCCAGCGGTGCCGTCCGCTGGCACGGGAGTGCCACGAGGCGATCGCCCCCGACTGAATAGGCGCTCGTACCAGAGCCGCCAAGAATCCCGAATTTCGACCAAAGTGGAGTTCTGGAACGCCGGTCAGTACTCCAGAAGTTCATACAACTCGACCCAGCTGTTGGTGAAGAAGTGCACTTGGTCATTAGCCAGTTCGGTGTGCTCAGGGCTGGACTCGAAAAGCTTGAGAGCAGCTTCGGCGGCGGCGAGGTTATTAAAACGACATTGCCAAATGATGGTGTTGCCAGGTTCACGGCTGGCAATAGGGGTCATGCGTTCTCCCTTAGGGAGAATGCCGCGGTGTTCCAATCCCGCAAATTGTTTTTCCAATTCGATGAACTGTTGCCTTTTGGCTGGTTGAAACTGCTGGACAATCCGCATAATGATGGCCATAAAATCCTCCTCTAGCGAGTCGTTCTGCAAATCTTCTTCCTCATGGTCTGAAACCCAAAATCTTTCGAGCTATTACTCGGCGTGGTCGAAGCCATGTTCTCCCACAAAATATCTATGAGCCCGTTTCGTCGGGCACTTCAAAGGAGATCAACTCCGCTTTGAATCCACGGGTCCGGACTGCGCCGTAAGCTATTCCGATCAGCATCCAGACAACGCCCGCGATCTTTGCGGGACGGCTGAGGTTCAACCACAGCAGCAGGCAGACAGTGAACCCGAGGACTGGAACCAGAAAATGACTCCAAGTCCGTTTCCGTTCGCGCAGGTAGTATCTGGTGAACGAAGCGGCGTTCACGCCCATGAAAGCCAGCAGGGCGCCAAAATTCAAGAGTTCGGCGGCCCGCTCAAAGGTCAGGAAACTGGTCCCAATCAAAGCAAAGATGCCTACGAACAAAACGTTGTTCCGGGGAATGCGGCGTTCAGGTTCGATGACCCCGAAAAAGGATTTTGGAATGGCGTTGCTGCGGCCCATCCCATAAAGGAGCCGGGCGGCCCCGAGCTGCGATCCCATACCGGAGCCTACCGTTGCGACCAGAAGCGTGACATTGATCAGACTGAATAGCCATGGACCCGCGGCTCGGCCGGCCACATGCACAAAGGCGGTGTCCACGTCCGGAAAAGGCTGCGCACCTGGCCATACCAACTGGGCGGCATAGACCTCGACCGAAGCCAGCGCGCCAGTGATCAAGCAGACCAGAACAGTGGCCAGAAGGATATTGCGTTTGGGGTTCTCGGCCTCCTCCGATAGCGTGGAGATTCCATCGAAGCCGATGTAGGTCAAGACCGCCAGGGACGTCCCGCCCAGCACGGCGCCCGCTGAAAACGTTTGCGGATCGTAAAAAGGACGCGTGAAGAAAGCGATTCCGTCATGTGGCGTTCTGAGCACGTAGCGTGCGGCAGCGGCCAAAAAGATGACGATCACGACTCCCATCGCGGCCGCCAGCGTGTCATTGATCCGGGCGGAGGTGCGAATCCCGAAGAGATTCAGGCCGGAGAACAAACAGATAAACACGATAACAAAGACGGGGTAGGGGATTTCGGGAAAGAAATTCAGCGCGAACTTGCTGCACAGAATCGTGCACACAATGGGATTCAGCATGTAATCCATCGCCATGCCCCAGCCAGTCACGTAGCCGAGCGCGGGATGAATCTCTGATCCGACATAGGTAAACGCCGAACCGGCGCTAGGGTAGGCCCGAGCCATGCGGCCATAGCTGATCGCGGTGAACAACATCGCGACCATCGCAATGAGAACCGTCGTCACTGCATGGCCATGAGCCCGCTGACTCATCACCCCGTAAACAGGCATGGGAGCCGTGGGCTGTATAACGATCATGCCGTACAGGATCAGATCCCAGAGGCTGAGCGTGCGACGTAGCTTCGGCGCTTCGGAGACAGAGGTCGAGGTGGTTGCCATGCAGCCGGTCCATCATTCATCAAGCAAAAACGGGCCGAGGTTTCCATCGGCCCTTGATCACGAACATCCCTGCGTCCTGAGACCGCCGCATGCCAGCTAGAAAAGGAACTTCAGAGCAAACTGAATTAGTCGAGGGTCACGCGCCGATTGGGGAAATCCCATCTGGCTTGTGCCCAACTCGACGGCGACCGGTTCGAACTGGCCATCCGACCCCACCGGACCCGTCAGGAAGTTGGTGTGATTCCAGATGTTGAAAAAGTCGGCGCGGAACTCAAAACGCATCTGCTCGCGAACCGGGAACGTCTTGCCTACAGTTACGTCCCAGTTCTGGTAGCCGGGGCCGAGCACCACATTTCTGTGCTCGTTTCCATACGTGCCCGGGACCAGATTACTGGTGAAGGCACAAGTGTTGTAGAACGTACCCGGCACGCAAGGCTTCCCGTTGGGGTCGCCAATGACGTTGGGTCGCGAACAGTTGTAAGACACCGTACCGCCGCAATCTGTGTTCGAGCTGTTCACATTCGGATCGCTGACAGTGAACCAGTTGCCAGTTGAAGCGGAGACGATGCCGGCGATCTGCCAGTTGCCGATCAGTTGATCCACGAATCCTGATGTGTTTCCGCCATAGGTTTTCCCATGCCCGAACGGCAAGTCGTAGGAATAGGCAGCAACGAAATGGTGGCGAACGTCAACATCGGAATTCCCATACTCCATTTGCGGGAAGCGCTGGTCGCGAAAGTCCCCATTGTTAAGCGAGCCGAGGCTCGCGCTGGAGGCGTCATCCAAGGCGTGACTATAGGTATAGGACGCCTGGAACTGCAGGCCGTGGCTCATGCGTTTTTCCAGGTGCACTTGCAGGGAGTTGTAGTTGGAGAAAGTATTCGATCGAAACGCATCGATGGTTCCGTCCACCGCGGGAAACGGCCGGCGGGGAGCCAGAGGCGCCGCGGGATCGGTGCTAGGTAGCGCCTGGTTACCGTTATAGAAGCCGTAAAGCCGCTGTCCGTGGGAGCCGGCATAGGCAATCTCGAGCACGGTTTGCGCAGGCAGCTGATATTGCAGGCCAAAATGCCACTGCTGCATCATCGGGGTTTTGAGATGCGGGTCGAGCGAATAGAGAAGCGGGTTGTTGGGGTCCGTCAGTGAAGTCGCCGGATAACCCTGTGTCCAAAAATTGTTGATCGCCAGGCTGGAGTCTCCCGGTTTCAATCCAATGGCGCAGTTAACGGCGTCCGGTGGCGACGGAGAGCCGCATGGGGAACTGAACGACTGTTGCCGGAAGAATGGTGGATTGAATCCCGGACTGGGGAACGAAAAAGGACCGTTCTCCTGCCCGCCGTAGAAAATCCCGTAACCGCCGCGCAAAACCAGTTTATCGCTGACCTTGAATGCGGCGCCGATGCGCGGAGCAAAGTCGGTATAGTCGGGGCTGATCAACCCGGCGGGCGCGTTGCGCTGGATCGGCAGGAATGTAGCAATGGTTGGGGTGAGTTGCGCGTTCTGCCCGGAAGGCACGATGAGAGTGTCCGTCCTGAAGTCGAACGTGCCCATCTGGTTGTGCCCCTCAGTGACCGGCCTGAACAGTTCATACCGAAGTCCTAGATTCAGGGTCAAGCGACTGCTGACCTGGAAATCATCCTGCCCGTAAAACGCGTAAGTCTTGCGGTGATAATCCACATCGCGCAGACTCGAGAGATCGGCGAAGTCGGGAACCCCCAGCAGGAACGAGGCGAAGTCGACTCCCCCGGTGGTCGAACCATCGGGATTGAGGGGCAGAGCAGGATTGTCGGTGAAATCGGGTCCGAAGCCCATGTCCCCGCGCGGCGCCTGGATTTGAAATATGGTGAACTGCTCGTTGCGGATTTCCGTGCCGAACTTCAGGGAATGGCGGCCGTGCATCCAGGCTAGGTTTTCATTGAACACCCAGCTGTTCTGTTTTTCGACCGATGGCAGGAATCCAGAACTGCCGATGCAGGCATAATCCACAAAACAAATATTAGGAAGCCCGCCAATTCCCGGCTGAAAGGGCACTCCCAGTAAGCCAAGTTGGCCCGACACGTTGGTATCGGCGAAGGGCTGGTTTCGCTGGGAATTGATGCGGTTGTAACCCAGTCGCAGTTCGTTGACCAAGGTCGGAGAAAACGTGTGAACTTCGCTGATGGCTACACTGCGGTAACTGTTGTCCTGATTGCCGGCCGTAAAGCCGCCGCCATCCAGTTCGTTGGGGAAAGGGCCGGGTGTGAAGATGGGTTGGTCTTCATAGCTGAAGCGCGCGAAGATATTGTCCTTGTCGGAAATTCTGTGATCGACACGGACGTCAAAGTTGTTTTGGGTCGTACTCTTCTTGGGACTACTTAAAAAATTGTTTCCGCCAACGCTGAAATTCGGAGTCGGAGCGGGGTATAACGCAGCCAGTCCTGCGGCCACAGAGTTGATCGCGCCGGGTCCACTGCTGGGAAAGATGTTTGTAGGAATGCCGCCGTTCATCCCGATCGGAACACCGCACAAGCCGGTGGGGTAACTTCCGCTGACGGGGCGGGTTTGAGTCTGTCGCGTGTCGAAAATTTCGCCCTGATAAGTCTGTCCACTGTTGCAGTCGAGCACATTCGCTCCGCTAACCGGATCTACGATAGGAGTGCCGAGATCCAGGAAGCTGGAAAAGTCGCCCGCCCGCATTGCTGGAGTCGGGATCAGGAGAAGTTGTGGCGAAGCCTGGCGAATACGTAAGCCTTCGTAGTCCACAAAGAAGAATGTGCGGTCTTTGATGATTGGCCCGCCGAGCGTTGCGCCAAACTGATTCTGCTGGTACACCTGCCGTCCGAGAAACTCGAACGCGTTTCGGCCGTCGAGTTTGTCATTGCGGAAAAATTCATACAGATCGCCATGAAAGCGATTGGTTCCCGACTTGATGACCGCGTTCATGATTGCGCCATTGCCGCGCCCAAACTCGGCGGTATACGCGTTGGTTTGCACTTTGAATTCGCCAATCGCATCCACCGAGGGCTGGATGACGTAGGCGCTCCCATTGAGCACATCACCCAAATTCGCGTTGTTATCGACCCCGTCAAGCAGGAAATTGTTTTGCAGTGTCCGTGCTCCGTTAGAGCTGAAGCCATAGCTGGTGTCGGTACGGGAACCGGGTTCGCTGGGAGAGACTCCGGCGGAAAGCTGAGCCAGTTGGGCAAAATTGCGGCCGTTCAGCGGAAGCGTTGTGGCGGTGCGGCTACTGACAACCTGGCCCAACTCGGAGGTTTCGGTTTCAAGCTGCGGGCCTTGCGAGGTGACCGCGATGGTTTCCGCCACCTGGCCAACCTGCATCGTCACATTGACCGCGGGCCGTGCCTGCACGTCCAGCACGATCGGGCCCACAATGGCTTTCTTGAAGCCCTGCTTCTCCACGGTGACGGTGTAGCTGCCGATATGAAGCGGTCCCGCCGAATAGTCGCCGCTCATGTTTGTCCGGGTCTGCAGTGAAGTGCCACGCTCGGCATCGGTCACGACCACCTTCGCGTCGGTTATGACAGCTCCCGATTGATCCTTCACGGTGCCGACGATAGTGCCCGCATCTTTCTGTCCCCAACCCAAGGTCGAGAACAAAAGTACGAGAACGAATACCGACAACCGACTGGGGCACCTCAAGAAATGCGGCATGACATTGCCTCCCGTAGATACAACGAAATAAGCCTAACCTGTTCGACTTGAGTTTCCTCGCCGAGTTTCGCCTAAGGACTCACTTCCAGCAACAGATGTTCTGTAAAGGAAACTTTAAGTTTCGGATTTTGGGAATCTACGGTTCCGAGTGCGGTTCCGTGCTCGTAGTCCCCAACCTGGTATTTGCCAGGCTGCAGACCCCGCAACTCCACTTCTCCCGACCACGGTTTGCCCTTCTCTGGCGCGTAGAAGGCGTAGTACATTCGTCCGTCTTTCGCAATTGCGTACGCTTCAGGCACATCGTAGCCATACGTATAAAGGTCGAGGAACTGGCCGCGAGAAAGCATTTTTTCGTTGTAGAGGCTGATCCACTTTTTCCAATGTGCTTCTTTCGCCGAAGTGAGTTCAACCGTCTTGAAGTGTGGACCGTAATCGGGCCAGGTGAATTTGGTTCCCAGCACCGCCCCCACGCCGACCTCTGAGGCGAAATCGCTTCCCTTATCGATTTCATTCTGCGTGTTGCTGAGTTGAACGTCGGTGAGTTCGACATGGTCACCGTAAATGGCCGCAGCGGGGCCGAGTAACGCTTTGTACATCTTGGTGCGCAGCCGCACTTGCCGGGCGCCGACAGGATCAGCTGTGACTGCCTGGTCGATGTAAGGGAGCCATGCCAAGTTAGGTGGCGTGCCGCAGGGACAAGCCTGGGTTACGCTGTCGGGCTTCAGAGATCGGGTTGTCTCCAGGATGATTTTGTAAACGTCGGCCACGGCGCGGATTGAGTCATCCGGCGATTTGTGATGGTGCTTGGGGTTGTAGCAGGCCGGAACGGTGTAGGCGAAGTCGAGCTTGTGGCCGTCAAAGTCCCAATCCCGAATGAATCGCTCGGTCAAGTGCTTGTAATATTGCTGGACTTCGGGAACCGCGGGGCAAAGGGCTCCAAGATCCGCGGTAGCTCGGGCCGGCTTGCCTTCTTTGTCGAGGATGAGCCAGTCCGGATGGTCCCTAACAACGTTCGAGAGCTTGTAAGTGCGGTGGTTGAGAATATCCTTTCCTCGCCCATCCTCAGCAACCAGGGGAATCCACCAAAGCGTAATGTGGATACCGGCATCGTGATAGGCCTTGACAACCTTTTGCAGGGAATCGTCCGGGAAGGTGGCGGCGCGTGGCTCCCAGTCTCCACGAGCCCCGAACCAACCGGCGTCGAGCGTTGCCCATCGCAGCCCGAGTTCTTTCAGCTTGGGGATGGTGTTCAGCATCTGTTTGGGAGTGAAATCCATCTCGTATCCCCATCCGCACCAGTTCGCCTGATAGTCGGCGTCGGTGGGATGAGCGAGGCTTAGTCCTCGCAACTGAAGCATCTTCGAGTACAGACTCAGGGGCTCGTAAAAGTCGCCGCGGAAAACCGAGAGAAACGTTAGAGGTGCTGCGTACACCTGCCCGGGCTGCAGCCGCGTATCGGAATCCAGCACAACCGCGGCATTCACACGACCATCGGATAGCGTGTGCACTGGCAGACTCAATCGCATGGGTACAGCCTCGGCGTGTCCGATGGCTTCTCCGACGGAACCGGTCCAGAAGGCCACGACCGGGATCCCACCGCCCGTCTGGTTCTCGTCATCGTGCATGACCACCTGCATTGGATTCACGCGCGAGAATTTGTCGTTGATGAGCATTACGTCGTCTTTTCCCCAGGCCTCGCTGGAGCCGTGAAACGACCACATCGCGTATGGACTTGCCTTCTGGTCGCTTAGCGCCGCATTCAGAACGTGCTGCTGAGTGACAACCCGGTCCAGAGCGATCTCGCTGACGCCGGTGTTCTTGTACGACGTGCTGGCTAGCAGAAGATTGGGAAGGCTGTCATAAACCTCGAGCGCGATCGTGGTCTCAAGACTCGGGATCGACTTGCTCTTTCCCGTGACCTCGATGCGCTTTCCGCTTGGGCCCAACCGGCCCGAGCCGTCCGTGATACGGGCGTGTTCGAGGTCGAGTACGAAGTCGCGGATCTCCTTGCCGCCGATTACCACATAATCGGCACTGGAAGGGGCTTCTGCCTGAGGGTCATCAAGGGTTAACTGCGATTCACGTTGCAGGTATTTCGCCAGGAGGTAGCCCGTGGCGGTCAACTGGAATTCCGCGATCGCGGTCCTGATAACGATGGGTCCCGCGGAGGCGGCGGTTACTGTGATCGCGGAGGCGGGTAGCGCAGCCTTACCAGCGGGCGGTGACTGATTACAGTTGGAAAGGAAAGTAGTTAATAGGAGAGTGATCCATAGCTGCGTTAAGCGCGAGACTGGACGGAGGCAGCAACCGCGCGTATCAGCTTGATCCGTGCTCATGCCCAAAGACTCCTCAGCCGGTGCGGCAGCGCCGAAGTTCGCCAAATGCTTTGGTGTAACGTTTTACTATCGAAAACTAATATACCCAGTCCAAATTCATGTCAAGCAAAAAGTGGACAGTTCAGTTCTAAGCCGGAGCTGCCTCCGTGAAAAACTGCTCGATCTCGGGAGAAAAAGTGAGCTTGAGGTGGCGCGCAAATTCCATCAGCGTGTCCAGACTCGCGCTGGGGTGAATTGTGTGGGGCGACAAACACTTGTAGCTGGCCAACAGAACCCCGAATTCCAGGGCTGTCTGCAACGGGCCGTCTCCGAACTTGTCTCCCCGCAGGCCGCCTCCGCAGTAGTGGAATGCCGGCAGCCAGGGCAGCCAGCACACCTCCCAACAACGAGTCCCCTGCGCCCGCAGTCGAAGCGACCTCAACTTTGGGCGCTGGGCAGTAGTTGAACGTCCCCCCAGCGAATGCGTAGGCGCCATTTTCGCCCGCAGTCACAACCATCTGCAGATTCGGATATGACATTCCCACGAATTTCAGGCAGGCATCGATGAAGGGGCGAGGTTCTTCCGCTGCGAACTGGCAACCGACCAACTCCGCGGCCTCGCCCTCGTTCAGAGACACAAGATCCAGCAGTTCAAACATTCCAGAGTCTCTCATCGCCGAGATCTCGGCGGAGACAAAGGAAGCTGCCCGGAACGCGCCAGCGGCGGTCGCCAATTCCAGCAGACGGTGTCGTGCTTCGAGTGGAACCTCGGGCGCTGCCAGAGCAATCGTACGTTTTCCCCGCGAAGCCAGCAGGTCGGCTACTCCATTCAGATCTTTTCCGGCCAACGCCGCTGCCGCGGAATTGCTGGTGGTGATGTTGCCGCCCTCGCCGTTGGGGTATTGGAAGCACACACTGAACAGCGTGGGCTTTCCGGGTAACGTTTGTACCCGCGCAGTATCGATGCCCGCGTCCGACATCTCCTTGAGGACGAAGTGTCCGGGAGCATCGTCTCCGACATTTCCGAACGGCAGGACGTGAAATGGTTTTCCAGATTGACTGGCACCCAAAAGACGGGCAACGTAATGGATTACGATGTGCAGCTTACAGTAATCCCGGATGTCAAGCAGTCTGCCCGGCCGGCTTTCCCCGCGACCCAGGGTGTGCTCTCCTTCAAGGGCAAAGAAAATTCCGGTCCCGATTCCACCCACTCCGACCAATTGCTGGTAGGGAGAACGCTCGTCAATCCGAAGCACGCGCATGCTGCATTTTCCCCTAAAGAAGTTCCCAGTCGGGATGCTCGCTGATCGGGTGTCTGGCGGTTTCTTCGGTGGCGGTGATCAGCGCATCAGGATGCCGCTGTAACAGCGTCATGGGATACTCGGCCACAGGTTCTGAGAACAGAGCAACTCGCAGGGCGGTCTGCTTCCACGAGCCCGTGTCGCTGTAAACACGCACTCGCTTTGCCGACAGACACTCCTTGATCCCCAATGTAATCGACATCGGCGGGACAAACTGGTAGGCCCCGCCGAAGCTCCGCTGCGACAGCGCCAGGATGGTGTCCAGATTGTTTTCCTGAATCCGAATGGTGGAGTTCAAGAGTTCTTCTAGCGTGATGGAGCTGTAGGGATGCCGGCGGGCCTGGTTGTATGCAAGGTGTCCATCCTGTCCCCACCCGCCCACGGTGATATCGATGGGCGCTGCGTTAATCGCAGCGCGCACTTCCTCAAGAGTTGATGGCAAAAGCCAGAATCGCTGCGCCTGCGGTACCTGTAATTCAGAACGGATCCCATCGTAGAAATGTTTTTCCATAAACCTGCGGAAATTATAAGGATGTCCGCCTGGCAGGGGACGGCCTTGCCAGTCCAGGCACTCATCCATATGGAACACGGAAACTTGTCGCAACGAGACGCCACGCGTGTTGACCAGTTCGGTGAAAGGCGCATACCAGCAAACCGGGCCGCATGGAAGAATGGCGCGCGTGGGCAATCCCTGTTGGTTATTTGCCGTAATGACGGCGACAAGTTCTTCCGCCATCAAACGGCCCATCTCGGCCGAGTCTGCCACCATGCGGAACTTCGCCCGTAACTGAGGATGGCCGGACAACTCTCTGGCGGGAATTCTGCACCAGCGATAGAGGTCGGCGCTGCGAACGTGATCCATAGCATCTCCAAGACACAAATCCCGAGGCTACAACCTCTCGGCAAGAAACCCGGCAACATAAAACAGCTGCGCCCCGTCGCTCACGAACACGGTGCTGGGCAGGTCGAGTCACGAATGACCAACTGGGGAGAAACCGTCCGGTGTTTGGGCGAAAGTTTACGCTTTTCCATCGATGCCCGGATCAGTTCTTCAACCATTTCTGCCGACAGGGAGCCTTGCATTTCAAGCAACTGACGCACGGTTGTGAGCGGGGGATTGTAGAACGCCGAGCTGGGAACATCGTCAAAACCCACCACGGAACAGTCTTTCGGAACCCGGCGACCGGCCTTCGTCAGTGTGCGAATAGCAGCGCAGGCAGTCAGGTCGTCAAATGCCATCAGAGCCGTAAAGTCCGGGGAGCGTTTCAACAATTGTTCCGTCAACTGGCAGCCTTCCGCGTAGGTGGAGTTCCGTCCCTTGATCTCGGTCACCAGTTTTGCATCCACTTTGAGCCCAACATCATGGGCAAAATTTTCGATGCCGCGCCAGCGCTGCATGCTGTCAACCAGGATTTTTGGTCCTTTGATGAAGGCGATGCGGCGATGTCCGAGTTCGTAGAGATGCTGAATGGCCAGGCGGGTGCCCGCTTCGTTATCGACCACCACCGAGCACAGCAGACCGTCTTCCGACTCTCTTCCGATTGCAACCGCTGGAATCTTGCGGTCGACAAGCCCAGACAACAGCGCAGGGTCGAGGTAGATGGGGTTCGCAATCGCGATGATTCCTTCCACGCGCCGTCCCAGCAGCATGTCAACGCAGCGATGAAACTGGGAACGGTCGTCCTGCAGATCAGTGACGATCGGAAAATAGCCGGACGGACGCAATTGATTTTCGATGCCCCGCAGGATCTGCGTGCAATATGAGTCCGTAATATCAAACACGATGACCCCGATTGTCTGGCTACGCTGGCTGCGAAGCGAACGAGCGAACAGATTGGGACGATACCCCAGCTTCCTGGCCACTTTCCAAACGCGCGTGCGGGTGCGCGCGGAAATGCGCTTGGCCGCGGGGCCATCGTTCAGCACCATGGAGACCGTCGTAATCGAAAATCCACTCTCCCCTGCAACATCGCGGATCGTGATCATGGAGTGTTCAGCCAGGCCTCTCCTCGTGTGTGCTCCGATCGCGAGTTGCGCGATGAATTCAATGTCTGTCCTCGGTGTCTGGCTGGCCGTAGGTCGTATGATACCGGTCATACCATTTCCGGACTTCTTCTGCCGGAAGCGGATTGGCGCTCCCTATCTGCAGGGCCAGATGACAGGTCTTGGCAACATCTTCCAACATGACTGCCGCTTTCAGGGCCGCTCTTGGGGTTACTCCAAAGGTAAACGCACCGTGATGGGCCAACAATACCGCAGGCGCCGACGTTCGATGGCGCACAAGGGCCTCGCCAATGTGATCGCCAACGTTGTCCACATAGGGACAGCAGGGAATCTCTAGGCCGAACTCATCCGCGATCGCTGTCAGATAAGCTGGGATCGGGCGGCCCAGCACCGCGAAACTGGTCGCATAGTTCGAGTGCGTGTGCACAATCCCGCCAAGCTCAGGGCAATGGGAATATACGTACAGGTGGTGAGGCAGATCGACGCTAGGCTTCAATTGATCTCCCGCCTCGCCGGTATTGACCTTGCGGCCCATTAGGTCAGTCGTCACCAGAAGGGCGGGTGAGAGTTTTTCATAATCCATGCCGCTGGGCTTGATCACAACCGAGCCGCTCTCACGATCGATGCCGCTGGCGTTGCCGCTGTGCATCGTCACCAGTCCTGCCCGGTAGATGCCCAGGTTCGCTTCGAACACTTGTTCGCGCAATTGCTTCAAACTGTTCATAGCTCTCCCGCACAATGTACGGTTCGTGAGACGTTCTAGCAAGTCAGCGGATACGATGTGTTTTGACAATCCAATTGACAGCGCTGCTCCAAGAGTCTAGATTTGCCAGTATTGTATCGTTTTACCGGAGAAAATGCTTGGGAGAATACGGTAAGCAAATTCGGCTGCACCGAATCCTTCGCGCGGGGCGTGGCACGATGGTGGTCGCATTTGATCACCCCATCGTTCATGGACCGATCGCGGGGACCATCGATCCCGCCCGGCAGATTCAGCGATTTGCGGATGCGCAGGCTGACGCCATCCTGCTGAATTTCGGCGCCTTCCGGCATTTCGCGGAACTGCGCGCCCCGCAGTTCGTCCCCGGCCTGATCGCGCGCCTTGACTGGACAACGGCTCTCGGCGGCGTCTTGAAAACTTCTGGAAATCTGGTCAAGAGCTGTCTGGTGGCAAGCCCGGAGGATGCTTTGCGTGGCGGCGCCGATGCGGTGATTACATTTCTCGTGATTGGCACCGATGATGCCGAATTCGAGAAAAACGAAATCCAGCGTGTTGCCACGGTTGCCCGTGAGTGTGAGCGGATTGGGATGCCGTTGGTCGTGGAATCGCTGGCCCGCGGACCAAAGGTTGAGAACCCTTGTGACCCGAAGTGGCTGATGTTGCATTCCCGTATCGCTGCAGAACTGGGTGCGGACATGATCAAAACGGAATACTCGGGCGATCCCGCCTCGATGCGCGCGGTGGTCGACGCTTGCCCGATTCCGATTCTGGTTTTAGGGGGCAGTCGCAGCGGTTCTGACCAGGACGTCCTGAACTTTGTCGGCTCCATTGTTAAATCTGGCGCCGCCGGCGTGTTCTTTGGACGAAACATATTTCAAGCGGATAACATGCCCGCGCTCTTGCAGCGGGTGCGTGCGGTGCTCGGTGGCCAAGAACCGGCACAAGGATCGTGATTTGTGAGTCTGCTGGCAGTTGACATGGGCTCCAGTAGTTGTAAGGCTGTGGCTTTCTCCGAAAATGGTCGCGTGCTCGCGCAGCAGAGTTGTTCGTACTCACCCGCATCCCGGCAGCCGGGTTGGGCCGAGATGGATCCGGAGAAATTCTGGCAGGCCTTCCAGAGAGTCACGGGCGCAGTCGCGGCGGGGACGAGCGAGTCCGTCGAAGTGCTGGCCATCAGCTCTCACGGAGAAACCTTCATTCCGGTCGATGCCCGCCAGCAACCTGTCGGGCCCGCGATTCTCAATATCGACAACCGAGCCGTTGCTGAAGCTGATTGGCTGGCGGATACGCTGGGCCGTCATCCTATTTTCGAGATTACTGGTTTGGCGGTGCACTCGATGTATCCCATTCCAAAAATGTTGTGGATGCGCGAGCACCAGCGAGATGTTTTTTCCTCGACAGATTGTTTTCTGGCTTTGCCGTCCTACTTGCTATCCCGGCTCGGCTTGCCTCCTTACATCGACTACTCGCTCGCGTCCAGATTCCTCGCGTTCGATGTGCGTCAGCGTTGCTGGTCCACGGAAATCCTTTCTGCTTGTCAGTTGAAACCCGGGCAGCTCTCGATTCCGGTGCCGGCTGGAACTATGGCTGGAAGATTGCAGTCGGCCGTTGCCATGGAACTGGGACTGCCGACTGGAACTCCGGTTGCCGTGGGTGGTCATGATCAGCCTTGTTCAGCGCTCGGTTGTGGAGTCCTTGCGCCAGGGAGGGTTTCCGCCTCCTTCGGCACTTATGAATGTCTGGTTGCGGCTTCCGATGCACCCGCGATCAACGATCAAGCCCTATCTGCAAATCTGAATTCCTACTGCCATGTGGTGCCCGACCGGTTCGTGACCATTGCATATTTTCCAGCGGGAATCATGGTGGAGTGGCTTCTTCGTCTGCTTTTTCCGGAGCGACAACTGGACGGTGCGGCGATCAGCGAATCATGCGCCGCACTGGAGGCGGATGCGGCTGAAGGGCCCAGCGGTCTCTGCATCACACCCCATCTACCGGGCACCTGCACTCCCGATTTTGACCCGCGCGCGTCGGGAGTAATGTTCGGTATTCGGCCAACTACCGGTCGCGCTGAAATCTACAAAGGAATCCTCGAAGGTATAGCTTGTGAGTTTGCATCGGTGGCCGATTTACTGCAACGGGTCGTCGGACCTTTTGATGACGTTTACGTCGCGGGTGGAGGTGGTCGTTCGCGTCTCGGCCTGAAGCTGCGGGCAAGCCTGGCGTCCCGTCGACTGCACTTGATGCAATCTCATGAAGCGGTCTGCCTCGGAACTGCAATTCTCGCGGGCGTGGCTGCTGGGAAGTACCGCAGTTTCGACCAGGCAGTGGAACAGGTCGTCGTGCCCAGCGAGACCATTCAGCCTTGTGCCAGCACGGCCGCGAGTTATGCCACGCAGTTGCAGCGATATCGTCTTCTCTACTCAAGCTTGGCCCCGGTGAGGCAGGCGCAAGCGGCATCCCACTCCGAAGGAGGTAACGCGTGATCGAACCTACTGTTGGCTTTATCGTCTACGGCGTTCACAAGGACGGGCTGAAGGACCCGATGGGTCAGCCCTTTATCGATGCTTCGCTGGTTGAGCGCTCCCAGAAGGCGTTGACCCAGGCCGGAGTCAAACTCGTCAAGCATGACACCGTCGTGGCCACCAAGGCGGAAGCGATCGCCGCTCTGCGTCGAATGAAGAACGACCCACAGGTGGATGCGGTGATCCTGTTTTCCGGGACATGGGTGTGGGCAGCACACCTCGTCGGAGCCATCCGCGATTACGCCAGTACAGGGAAGGGCGTACTGCTTTGGACGCATCCCGGCTCACAGGGATGGCGACCCGTTGGCGGGCTTGTCCTGCACGGTGGTTTGCTCGAGATTGGCGTTCCTCAGAAATTTGTTTACGGCGCTGCAGACGACCATTCGACGATCGAGAAAATTGTTAGCTATGCACGTGCCGCCCACCTGAAGAACTGGCTGAACCTCTCTACCTTGGGAACTTTCGGAGGGAGAGGCATGGGTCAGACCTGCGGCGTAGCTGACCCTTCGCAATGGATGCGCGTATTCGGAGTCGACATCGATTCACGCGATACCACTGATCTCATGCGCGCAGCAGCGTCAGTCTCGCAGGAAGAACTGAAGGCACTTGCCCCGCGGTTGCAAGCCCTGTTCGGCAAGACTCCGGATGCGGGGCTTGTCAACGAACGCTCCATGCGGCTCTATCTTGGCTTGAAGAAAACTGTCGAACGGGAGCGATTTGATTTCTACACGATCCAGTCTTTCCCTGGTCTCGGAGATGACTATTCTGCAACCTGTTTTGCGCAGAGCATGATGTTGGAAGACGGATATGGAACTTCGACGCTGGGGGATTTCAACACCGCTCTGACGGTACTTCTCCTGACCAAGCTCAGCAGGGAACGCGTGTACTATGGAGACCTTCAGCACATCGACACAAAGAAGAAGGAGATCAAAATTATTGGCGACGGAGCGTGTCCCCCGTCGCTAGCCGGAAAACTCGGACCGGCGGGTTTCGCCGAACATGGCATTCCAACCGAGGGGGAGGCCGGTGGCTTGGCGGTAAAACTTATCTGCAAAGTTGGGGAAGGAGTTCTGGCGCGGCTGGGCAGAGTCAATGGAGAATTTCAGATGGTGATCACGCGCGCCACCATTTTTGAGCCACCTGCCGAGCAGATCGAGGCCAGACTCAAAGAGTGCGGAATTCCATTCTGGCCCCACGGTTTTATCACGGCGCATTGCGATATCGAGATCCTTCTGCAGAACTGGACTAACGAGTACGCTTGCCTGGGCTATGGAAACGATCTTTTTCCGGCGCTGGTCGATTTCTGCGAAATGACTGGAATAAAAGCGATTCTGCCCTGATGTTCAGAGTCTGGCCGAAATCGTCGTGAAGCTGTGTACAAAACAGGAGGCTTGGATGAAAGTAAACGCTCGAACGGCTTTCTTTCCCGTATTGATTTTGAGTACGACTTTGGTCGCATGGTCGCAGCAATCCAGCCCTGCCTCGTCGTCGCCTCAGCCGGCCAGCAACGAACAGGCTCTAAAATCCTTCGCCGAATTCCAAGCGATCGATGCGCATGTGCACGTATTCAAGACAGACCCTGCATTTCAGGCGATGCTGGAACGTTTACATCTCACCCTTCTCAACATCCTCGTCGTCGATGACACCCTGTCATACCGCAAGCAATTGAAGCCGCAGGTTGACGATGCGCTTGCATTGTTACAGTCGAGCCGGGGACATGTTGCGCTCGCTACAACCTTTGATCCCTACAAAATCAACGACGCCTCGTTTACCGCGGACGCGATCAAGCAAATCGATGAGAGCTTTGCCGCGGGCGCAGTAGCGGTAAAGGTCTGGAAAAATCTGGGGATGGAAATCAAGACCGCAGACGGCAAGTTCGTCATGCCCGACGATCCCAAACTTGAGCCCATTTATCAAGACATTGCAAAGCACGGCAAGACGCTTCTTACCCATGTTGCCGAGCCGGACGTGGCTTGGGGACCGCCCGATCCCTCAGATCCGTCGTGGTCGTACTATCAGGAAAATCCGCAATGGTTCCTGTACAACAAGCCTGGATTCCCGCCCAAGAAAACGATTCTCGATGCACGCGATCACTTGCTCGCGATGAATCCCGAGCTTCGCGTCGTGGGAGTTCATCTCGGGAGCATGGAGAAGGACCTCGACAATATTGCGCGTCATCTGGATCAGTATCCGAATTTCGCGATCGACATGGCGGCCCGGATGGAATATCTCATGATGGCGCCCAGTGACAAGGTCCGAGCCTTTCTCATCAAGTATCAGGACCGTATTCTCTACGGCACTGATCTCGATCTGCTTGCCACCGCCGACGTCGCCGAATCGCTGAAAGATTGGGAATCTACATACGTGCGCGACTGGAGGTTCCTGGCGACAGATGAAGTGTTCGACTCCGAGGGCAGAAAAGTTCACGGCCTGAAACTACCGGAACTGGTTCTACGGAAGATTTTTCGCGAAAATGCGCAGCACTGGATTCACGGCTTGTGATACGTCCGCTGTTTACCCCACGATTGTCCGGTGTCTAGCGTAGAAGCCTTGCCCAGAGCGGCTTAGCACGTTTGGCTAGGGACTTTTATCTCCGTTGTTGGGCCTCGAACTAGTCAGGTATGATGTGCCCCGCGTAGACAGAGCGATCGGTGTCGACGATCGCGCCGCCGTTGGTGCGTGATTCACAAAACATTAATCTTCTCGCCGCAAAAAACGAACCTTCTTGCCGTAAGAACGTGCTTGAACTATTTCTAAGTGGGAGGCCATTTATGTGGGAAGGTGGGCGCTACGGAAAACGTGTTCCGAACGAGCGCGAGCACCGAGTCATCGAGTTGGTCGCTCAAGGACTCAAGAATAGCGAAGTCGCGGAGGCCATGGGCACGACCGAGTACGTCGTGAAGAACTACCTGCGGGTCATCTACGACAAACTTGGTCTCTGGAATCGTGTCGAACTCGCCCTTTGGTATGAAGCCCGCCGCCACGAGTTTCCTGCTCACGCACCATGGCCACGCCGGGACATGCCTAACTTGATGGTTCCTAGAAACCCAGGAAATTTCGGCGGCTGAGACTGTCACCGGCCACTGGCATTGATACGCTGTCCGAAGAATGTCTCAGGAACCTGTATAGAGCTGGAATGGGGCCCAATAGAAAGGTTTGCGGAAAACGTCGTCAGAGTGGAGCAACGAAAGTTTCGCTGAACGAAGTGCAACCTCCGGACTTCGTCCCTTTTGAAGTTCGCCATAGAGTTGGTCCATAAGGCGCGGGGTCGAAGCGTCGCTGACTTCCCAAAGCGCGCCGATCACGTTATGCGCCCCGGCGCGCAGGAATGCCCACGAGAGTCCCACCAGGCCCTCACCCGTGTACGCACGCGCGCCTGCACCGTAGCACGTCGAGATCGTCACCAGTTCCGCATGGATTGGGCGGTGAATAATGTCGCGCGCGTAAAGTTTGAACGAATCCTCCTCCGCAGAAGCTTTCGACAGCACCACCGCCGAGTCCAACGGACTGGTTCGACTGGCCGTGCCGTGGGCGACGAAGTGAATGTAAGTGAACTGTTGCGGAGCACTCTGCAGATAGGCCGGAGCGGTCGCCTGAGCGCGGGTGTAGACCTGTCGCCCCGCAGCAGTAAAGTGTTTCTCGACATCCTCAACCTCTACCGCTGCCTTAGGCAACTCTTCATAATCGCGATTTGGAGCAATCGCATCGCCGATAAGGAGAAGCCTGCCCGCGTGGGTTGAGGGCGAACGATGGGACGCGGCAAGAAGCCTTAGCGAACTTGCGTTGCTTACGGTTACATCCTCGATCCAGTAGTGCAGCTTTGGTTCGGCAACCAGCAGCGTTTCAAAGTTCAGATTGTTCAAGCTCCGGTCAGGAACGATGACGACACGCGAATTGGGAGCAATGACCCCATTGGCGGGCCTTACGAGGATGTCGAAGAGCTGACGGCCTTGCGGGTTCGCTGTCTGCAGCACGTCTCGCGAGCCCAGGAGAGCCTTGCGATAAGTTTGCACCGCGTCGTCAATATCGGATGCTGGAGGAAGTTGAAAAAGAGTGATCCGCTTCGGCGTCACTGCCCAAAGATAAGATTGTCTCGGACCCAGCCAGTAGAAAAGAATCGTGGCGTCCGTGCGTCTCGCTATCTCTTTCGGACGCAGAGCGGCAGGATCCCGGGACGCACCCTTTTGCAAAAGGCCAAGTCCTTCCGCCAGGGTCTGAGCCCGACCGTACTCGGCGGCTTGCAGCGCTTCCGCGCTTTTCCCCTGTGCTATAAGGAAGCGAACGTAGTCGTCGTACAGTTGGGCCGCGTTGGTCATAAAGGGCAGCTGGAAATCTTCGTGGTGGACCGAAGAACGAGCCGCTTCGAAGGAGCTTAGAGCAGCCCGGTAAGCCCTCTCTGCCTCGGGGAGGCGATGTTGCTCTTCGTAAAGACCAGCTAGTTCGTGCCGCGCTTCCCACTGCAGGGAAGGGTCCACTTTCGGGTCGTTCGCGACCTCGAGGAATATCTTTTCCGCTTGTGTGGAGTCGTGTCGGCGCGCTGCGATTTGTCCGGAAGCGAGCAGCGGATAAAGTTCGTCAACCCGGTTGCCATCAGCGCGGGCCATGCTGATAGCCTCGTCGCTATAGTTTTTCGCCAACTCGAGTTGCCCAGTCTGGACGGTTACAAAAGCAAGGGAGAGCAAGGCGTCAAGGATGTCTTCCTTGGCGCTGATTCTTCGAGCCAGAACCAAGGCTCTCTGGTAATAGTCTTCGGCTATGTTGAAGTTGCCAGCATCAAGATAGACATAGCCAGTCGTGGTTAGCCATTTGACTTGGTCAAACGAATCGCCCAGTTCTGTCGCGTGCTTGTATGCCTCGACATAAAGGTTCGACGAGCGCTCGGAGTCGCCCATCTTGTAGTATGCCCACCCAAGGTTTCCCTCAACAATTTCCATAATCAGCCGGGCATCCAATGCTTTGGCAGCGCTGTAGGCGGCATTGGACCAGTCGATGGCTTCCTCGAAGTGTTCCTGCAGCAAGGCTGTGTTGCTTAGTTTCAGCAGTGCCACCGCCTCCAGGAATTGGTTGTTCCGCTGGCGGGCTGATTGAAGGCTCTTTTCGAAAAGTGCTTGGGCACGGTTGTATTCTCCTCGCTCCACTTGAAGCATGCCCTGCGCAATTAGAACCTGGCCGAGTACATCGCTGCCTGAAGTCAGGCAGTTCTGCTCCAGTTCGACCAAAAGTGTCTCTGCTTCTAGAAGCTTGTGCATGCCAATATAGGCAAGTCCCAACTGTGCACGCCTCTGAAAATCAAGATCGCTGTTGTTGAGAGACTGGGGAAATTCAGGACTCAGAACGGAGAAAACATCGCTGTACATTCCGCGCCAAGTCAGGACTCTGGCATTCAGAACGCGGAACTTCCAAGCCTGCAGTGGGTCGCGGCCGGAATAGTACCGCCAACCACGTTCGGCCTGGTCTTGTGCCCGGGTAAGGTCGCCGCGCAGAAAGATACTCTGCGCTTTTTCAAACTCTGCCGATGGATTTCGCGCACGCGCACATGCCAGAAAGGCAAGTGACAGGGCAAGCAAGCCTCGACCTAGCCGCCGCCCCCTCCACCGCTGCCGTTTACCTTGCCGCTGGAGACGCTGATCTGTCCCTGGGTTGGGCAGCCTAGTTCGAAGCGCATCATGATCAGTTGGTAAGAGTGATGCTGCACCAGCAATTCGGCGAAGAAGAATCTCCCAAAGCCCTCGATTTCGAATCCGTTGCTCCCCACTCTTTTCGGAAGGTCCCCTTTTAACACCTTGAAGTCTTTCACCAGTGAGCATCGCAGCAAACCCGTTTTGTCATCATACTGCTGGCCGACCTTTTCCCACAGTTTCTTGTCCCTGAGATGAGCCTGCTGGGGAAATCCGCTCCCGTTTTCTCCCAGGATGTCGCGATCCAGGATGACTTCGATAATACTGTCTCCAATGTGGAGGGGAGACAGGCGAGTCTCGCCGAAACTGACCCTTGGCACGTCTCCTTCGTGAGGATGTTCCGCCTTGATGTAGGCGACGACCTCTCTCACCTTAACTCGGTCCAGGACATTTAACCGCTTTACCACCGAAATCGCGGTTGTTCTGGGGCCATCTGCCTCCAGGCTTCCTTCAACCTCGCTGTAGGTGGAGCTTGCCGAAACAATTTTTTCGAACTGAAAATAGGCTGAGTGGGCACTCACATGCCCGCCGACCGGAGGCAAAGACAACGGCGATTGGACCGGGAAATCCGCGACCGAGGGTTGCTGGATGACAGCCCCTAGGCCAGTGGCGTCGGCATGGAAGTAGTGGACTCTGCGGTTGGTGTTTGACATCGGTAGCCTCTTTTCAAGCGCAAGTTCGAAACTTCAGTTTCCAATGGTTGGAATTGCAGCGCGTGACTGTCTCACGGCAACCACGTCCGCTGAGCCATGACTTCAAGTCGAAAAATCAAAGATGTGTTTTCGATCAAGAAGTGAGCGAATATCGATGTCGCATATGCTGGATCGAGCAGGCGATCGGCCGAATCCAAGTTACCGAATACGAAACTCAAATGGATAACGTCCGACTTCAGGACCCTTGGCACCCGTCGAATCCAAACCGCGAACCACCAGAGTATACATGCCAGGCCCGCGCTGACCGGGTGGGACGCGAATCGATACCGTGTCCTTGACCGATTCTCCAGGAATCGACAAGGACCACTCCAAGCCGCCACCGGGCCCCTGCAGTTCGGCTAAATAGGAAGAGAAGCGGGCTTCCCCCGGAATATCCACAAACAGAAGAAACGGCTCGCCTTGGCGAGCCGTGACAACGGTTTTGTTTGCTCCGCGTGTATTGGCACTCATTAACGACGCGGATGCAAGGATTCGCGGGGCGTCGACGGCCCCTCTCAATTTGGGATACACGACCAGATTCTGATACCCAACGACGGCCAACAGAACTGCGAGAACGGGAACCGCGAGTGCCGGGCGCAGCCAGCCCAGCCAACCGCCAGGCCGTTGAACAGCAACGACCTGAGAGGGCTGGGGCGTGGGGGTGGCAAGCAGAACTTTGCTGTGTTCGACGAACGCGGCGCCGGTTCGCACATCGCGGGCGCACTCCTGGCACTCGAAAAAGTGTTCCTCGAATTGTTCGCATGAGTCGGGCGCGAGTTCACCCAGCAGGTACTTCTCGGCTGCCATCAAGCGGATTGCTTCGGTATGGTCCATGTCCGCAAATATCCCCTGTATGGGTAGTGACAAAACACCACAAATCGTTTCATGCCCTACCCTGCTGCTGTACCCCGCATGCCGGATGGCAAATCCTTTACATAGACTGCCTTAAATGCCTGCTTGGCGCGATGCAGCAAGACTCTGAGATAGTTCCGGTCCACACCAAAGTCCTGGCAGACAGCGTCTTTATCCCGCTCTTCCAGGAATATTTCCCGCAGCAGTCGCCGGTCCCGTTCCGGTAGTTCCTCCAGAACCTCACGCACCCTGTGCTCCATCTCTTTGTGAGAAAGGATTGCCACTACATCGAGCGACGTATCGGGAAAGTCCCGCCCTTCCTCATCTTCGATCGACTCCTCTCGAGACGATCCGCGGTAGTGCTCCAATAACACATTGTTGCAAACTGAATTCACAAAGGCTCCTAACCGTTCCGGTTGTCGTATTTTTCTCTCCCCCCGCAAAGCGGTGAATACCCTGGCAAACGTTTCTTGCCGCAAGTCTTCCACGGCATGCGGAGACTTTACCCGGGAACGTAACTTCAACTGGATCAATTCGCTGAAATAGGCCACGAAATGGCTCTCGGTGCGGAAGTCGCCCGAACATAGCCGTTCTAAATAAGCCTCGTCGAATGCGTGGAATTGCAAGCTGCTAGCCTCAGGAGTACGTGCAGTGGCAGCTATTCTACACCCCGCTCCCTGTGGAGCAAGGCCAGTCCACGATTATGCGTAGCCGGCGCCGCCGGCATGTTTGGACCTAGCTATTTAGCATGAAACGCAATGAGGACTCGCTGCACCATTCCAATGGGCAGCGAATTGGGTCCACCGTGACTGGTTGATTGTCCCGGTTCGTGCTTGTGGGTCCACCCGCGAAGCAAACCGCTGCGCCGGGTACCGACATCCCGATGGGGAGCCGTGTCGCCGGGGGAAGGGCATTGTTCTCCACTTTCGCTGGGGCCGTCTAGGGGACGGCTCCGGCGCTTTCGGGATGCGAGCAGGCAACCGCAACTAGAAGGCTGTTCTTTTCCAACCATTGCAGGCGCAAATGTTAGCCACTAAATCCAACCCGCCGGTAGCCACACCTCGCAACCACAAAGGACAAGAAGGTTCGCAAAGGGTTTTCCCACTGCTCCTTTGTGGACCTTCGTGTCCTTTGTGGTTAACGAATTTAGGCATCACCGCCTAGAAGCAGATGTCCATTCAGACTATGACCGAACCATTGCAGCTCAGAGGAACTCAGCGCCATCTGCCAGCCGAGCATAAAACAATTCCATCCGGAGTGATGCAGGCCGTGCTGATGCACGCCCTCCAGTTACGGAAGAGCTGTCGTGAGGTATTCCTGCTTTGCGATATCCAGCACCACAGCCTCGCGGAGGCTGCTCATATCCTCGGGATCAGCCAGGCCACGGCCAGCCGAAGACTCCGCCTGGCGCGGCACCGAATGGATGACGTAATCGAGCGCCTTTGCGGTGCCATGCCTCAACCCAACTGAACTCCTATGCTCTAAGAACAGAGGTTAAATGGATGACGGGCATTCCCGCCCTCCAGGCACAGCAAGGCTCCGCAGCCTTTCGGACTATTCACAAGAACCAACCCCACGGTTTCGAAGCCGAGAGGACCGCTTGAAAGTGTGGTAGAAAATCTCGAATTGCTGTGCAGCCTGGCGATCGTATCTAGGCCTCAAGACCTCGTAGGTTACGTCCTTCTCATTCCGGATCACCTCTTGCAAGGTGAGAGCGTGCGCATACAACTGCTGGGAAAAATGCAAGAGGTTCTCCATGTCCAGGGTGTTAGAAGGTAGCTTGCTGCCTGCGGTCTCACCTCGCTCCAGCGATTGATCCATCGAAGAATCCACGATCTGACCACAAGCCAGGCATTTGGACTCAATCGAGGCAGGATCGCAGCTCCCAGGAGCATGGCGATGTGAGGCTTGCGCCGGGCGCGGAATGGAACGTCGTTCAGATTTCATGCGTAGCTCCTTTCGTTGACTCTGCCGGAAAATCGTGAAATCCAGCGATATTCTCAAAATGCCGGCTACATTTTTCAAATGATCAATGCCAGTCTGAAATCCGCCGATGCTGGCTTTGCAGACTCGTCGCCGTAGCGTGTTCAGTCTGGCAGGTATCTCTCGGTTGCACTAGCGACGAAAAGCGGAATCACCGTACATCGCCGTGTATTGCGCATCCGTCTTCACGGAAAGTACCTGAATCCTGTCCTTGTCCGGATCGACGTAGCACTTGATGGTAATCACACGTCCTTCGCGGCCTTTCACAGCTTCGGTGTTGTTGATAGCCCATTCGGTATCGATGTCGGTGAGGAAATGTTTGCCATCGTTGCTGACTTTGCCGGAGACCGTGAGCGCCTTGCTGGAGGCAGCCCAAGTCTGATGACCTCGGTCAGTGCTCCTGGCTTTGGACTGCTCCTGAGCCGGAGAGAAGATCGATATCAGCAAAGCGACAGCTAGCGGGACAATCATCGGTCTCATCATCGGACTCTCCTTAGGCATCTGGCAGAAACAGCGCGTGGAACGTATCTTTATGCAAAACCCACGCCGGATCAAATTCAAAATTCTTATGGAGCGCATCAAAAATAGTGCGAACGCCACAACCCACCGGGGGGCCGCAATTCCGTTCAGCATCGGACGGAACGCTAAAAAGCCCCATTCCCCGCGCAGAGCACGAGAAATGGGGCGCTTGTTGGCCCACCCCAAACCAGAAAATGTGGGTCATCCGCCGGGTTTGGCTAAGACGCTATCTCCCGGCCCACGTCCAGGTGTCGCGCATTTCCTTGCCGGTGCTTACGTCCTCACCGCCAAACATTACGACCTGATGGTTCTTCGGATCATAGGCCATTCCCATACTGTCGCGTGCGGCTGGAGACCTCGCGGGACTCAGTTGAACCCAGTTGGTTCCGTCCCATGACCAGGTTTGATTCGAGTCTTGACCGAGATCGCCACCCCACCCGCCGAACACGATGATCAGTTGTGAGTCTGCATCGAACGCGATGCCTGAGGAAGTCATGGCTGGTATCTGGGTTGAGGGGGATTGCAGGGTCCAAGTCTTGCCGTCCCATGTCCAGGTGTTGTCGGTTCTGAGAAGATCGGCCTCGCCTCCGGTAAGGACAACGTTTTTTCTCGCCGGGTCGAGAGCGGCGATTCCCCAAGCGCGTGGAGAAGCTTGCGTGTCGGGGTGCAGCTTGTGCCATGCTGTTCCTGTCCAACGCCAGGTCGTGCCGTAAACCACCACTTTCTTGGTGGGGTTGTAGCCCCCGAACATGATCGCATGGCCGCTCAGCGGATCAGTAAACACCACTGCCCCTGTGCCGCGAGGCGGTGATGTCTTCATCTTGGCTTCGGTCCAGGTCGAGGTTGCGCCGTCCCACAGCCAAGTGTCATTAAGGAATGAGGAATTGCGATGCCCACCGTTGAACCCACCAAACATCACTAATTTCTGGGTTCTTTTGTCAAAGCCCATGGCGGAACCGGTGCGGGCGGGAGGTGCAATCGGTGTGTTCTCGTGACTCCACGCGGTTCCATCAAACGTCCAGGTGTCATTGAGGGGTTTTTGCCCAAATCCTCCAAACAGCACAATCTTCTTGCTGACAGGGTCATAGGCCATAGCCTGACCAAACCGGACCGTCGGGGATGTGGCCGGGGAGAGCTTTGTCCAGTTGGCTGCGCCTGCGTCTGAGGCGTGGGAGAGCATAGGGACCACGGCCGCGAACATGAGGAGGGCCAAGGCAGTGAGCAGAAATCTTTTGACACGGTTCTGAGTAAGCATGGGATTTCAAATCCTTCGCTGAGAGAATAGACTGCCGCTAAGGCTTCTGAGGCCATGTTCAGGCAGCCAGGGTCCAGTGCTGCGAGAACTTAGCAACGATCTCTGTCAGCCGCAACAGGAATGGGATGAAGAACAGCAATCGGGGGACGAACAACGTGGCCTAGTGTGCGGTTGGCTTCGGGAATCAAGGAGACTGGACATACGGGCGGGAAGGACGCCGGACTGGTTTCGAGCAGGTGTGATTAATCGAGTATGGTTCGGCTCGGGTACAATACCCTGATCCGATAGCGGCAGGCGGTGGAGGAGAATGGCAGAGGCTTGGAAAAAGTGGGAAGGCCAAGTCGTCAATGGGGAATTCCCGTTGCGCCAATACTTGGGCGGATCGGACCACAGTGCTGTTTTCTTGAGCCAGCGTGGTGAACGAGAACCGCAACAGGTTGCCATCAAGCTTGTTCCGGCAAGCGCCGAGAATCCTGAACTTCAGCTCTCCTGGTGGGAACTTGCCGCAAAACTATCGCACCCTAACTTGCTCCGGCTCTTCCAGAGGGGCCGCTGCCAACTGGATGACACGGAGCTGTTTTATGCGGTCATGGAATACGCGGAAGAGAGCCTGGCGCAGATTATTCCACATCGCCCACTCACGCCCGCTGAGGCGCGCGACACCTTCCAACCCCTTCTGGATGCGCTGGCCTACGTTCACGCCCGGGGGTTCGTGCATGGTCATATAAAACCCTCGAACATCATGGCGGTGGGCGATCAGATAAAGCTTTCGAGCGACGAGCTTTGCGGAGCGGGCGAGTCCGGTCGAGTTCTAGGGATGACCAGTGTTTACTCAGCGCCAGAGATTGAGGCGGGTCAAGGGATGTCGCCGGCCTCGGATGTTTGGTCGTTGGGTATGACGCTGGTCGAAGCTCTAACTCAGCGTGTGCCACTATCAGAGGGAACAGATGCGGAACTGATATTGCCCGAGACAATCCCAGAGCCGTTCTTCGACATCGCGAATCATTGTCTACGACAAGACCCGCAGCGCCGGTGGACGATCACGGAAATCTTAGCCAGGCTGCAGCGAGCTCCCACGGTTTCCGTGGAAGAAAAAATCCGCGAAACCCGAAGCTCCTTTCCGAGATGGGGGTACGTGGCGGGAGTTGCTGCACTGGGAGTTTTGCTTTGGGGGATTTTGAAGCCGGCATCACCCAATCGCCCAAGCAACCCGGAACCGGCGCCACCGATTGCGGCCGACTCCTCCAAGCCGGAATCAGAAGCGGCGGCTGAAGCTCCGACATCGCAGTCTGCCAAAGCCCCAGTTGCTGCGAAGCAGCCGCCGGCGGAGTCGTCGTCAGGGGTTCCGCAGGTTGTGGCGGGGAATTCCGGAGCCCAGAATCCTGACGCCCAGAATCCCGGCGCCAAGAATCTCACGACTGGTTCGGTTCGAGGAGAGGTGGCTCACCAAGTCTCTCCGGACGTTTCCAAGAGTGCCAGAAACACCATCCATGGCAAGGTAAAGGTCAAGGTCCGCGTGATGGTTGATTCCTCCGGGAGTGTGGTAGTCGCGAAGTTCGATTCCCGCGGGCCAAGCAAATATTTTTCCGAGCGGGCGCTGGAAGCGGGGCGACAGTGGGTGTTCAAGCCACCTCAGGTCGATGGCCAGGGTGTTCCGAGCGAATGGATTCTGAAGTTCGAGTTTGCCAGAAACGGAACCACCATTCATTCCGAGCAGACGTCGCCCTAGCGGTTTGAAGGATTCAAGGTGCGCGTCTCTCCAGTTCCTCTCGATTCCATTTCCCCCGGTTCGCGCCGGCGTCATAAGTGCTTTGCAGGAATTCCAGAAGCATAGCTCTTGGCGTTTCAGCTTTTCGTACGTCGTCATACATCAAAAGGAATTCGTGCATTTGCGGATCATAGAAGGCTTTTGCCGGCCCGACATGCGCATCCGCGAAACCCGCTGGTTCCGGGGCGGCATAAGCGTAGAATGCGGCACCCTTTACGTTTCCACCTCCGGGCCAGAATCCGGCGCTGATCACCTCGTGGGAATATGCCTCTCGCGTAATTGAATCCGCGCCCTCGCGTGCGGGTGCGCGGCGGCCGGAAAAGCGCGTCACCGCCAGATCGAAGCTGCCCCAGAAGAAATGCACCGGACTGCTCTTGCCGATGAAGCGGGAACGAAACTCTTTGAAGATTTCATCCGTGCTTACCAGAATGCGCCAGAAGCGGTTCGCGTAGTCAGGATCGTAAGAGGCATGTTGAGTGTCGCGGTCGAAGGCAATCGGATTGGGAATCTCGACCGGCATCTTCCAGATTTTCACCTGGATATCGAGCGAAGCCAGAGATTCCATGAACTCTTCATAAAAATTCGCAACTGACCGCGGCGCCAGTGCCATTACCCGCTCTGCGCCCTGATCGGTTTGAATGAGAAGCTTGTGATGGATGAAATCGAATTGAATCTCGAAGATTCCCCGGTCGTAAGGAATTGGAGAAGTGGTGAGTCCTGAGGAAGTAACGTACAGCGGAACTTCCCACCAATGATTAAGTCTGGGGCAGCGCGCAAGCCGGACCTTGCCCACTATCTGTGTCCACAAGTGCAGGGTCGCATACGTGTCCAGCCACGACTCAAGCGGCAATTCAGGCCAGGGGGCAGGGGTGACCTTTTCACCGGACATGTCAGGCTCCTCGGTAGCTTTTGCTGTGCAGAAAAGAATCGCTATACTCGCAAAATCATCATATCAACCTGCGCCGGTAGGCATCTAAGGGTGAGGCGAAATTACCGGATGGCAGGACGAAAGGTTTACTTCCGTCGACGACTCCTGTGCGTTTCGTTACGGAAGTCCTCGTAAACCATCTGGAAAGAGTGATCTGCGGAATATTCACGTGCCGGTTCAATTGGAATCAGGCGTGCCATTAGCTGCCGGATAGGGGCCTGGAGGCTGAAGATGCTCGGTGCAAAAAAAGAAGTCGAAGTCCGGCACCACCTGCTGGAGCGTCTCTCGGACGCTCGGGTCCGGACGGACGAACTTTTTGACATTGTCAGACCCGACTCTGTCTACGAACGGCCGATTCCCGAAAGGCACCGAATCATCTTTTATCTCGGGCACTTGGAAGCCTTCGACTGGAATCTGTTGCGGGAGCGGGTTCTGGGTTTGCAGGCTTTTCATTCAGAATTCGACAGGTTGTTTGCGTTCGGAATCGATCCAGTCAATGGAGCGTTGCCGTCCGATCAGCCACTCGATTGGCCTACCCTGGCCGACGTGCGCCACTACGTCAACCAGATCCGTGCGGCCATCAATGCAGGCTTGGCAGCTTTAAGGTCTGCTGATTGGGATTCCACTTCCGTCGGAACAGATTTTTCTCCGGCGACATTGCTCAACGTTGCCATTGAGCATCGCCTCATGCACGGGGAGACTCTGGCGTACATGCTGCATCAGTTGCCGCTCGAACGGAAGGTGCGAAAACAGCGAACGCCCGAACTGGTTGTTTCTCCAGTCGTTCCCAGGATGGTCGAGATTCCAGCGGGCAGGGCGACGCTTGGCCTATCCCGTCGCGACCAGATCTTCGGTTGGGACAATGAGTACGAGGCGCAGACTGTTTCTGTCCCGGAATTCGCAATCGATAAATACAAAGTGACGAATGGCCAGTTCCTCGATTTTGTCGCCGACGCGGGCTACGAAAATTCGGCGTGCTGGACGAAAGACGATTGGAAATGGCGAAGTGCGCAGGGTATTCGCCATCCTGCGTTCTGGAGACGGGTTGGTGAGCGCTGGCTTTACCGCACAATGTTTGATGAAATTTCGTTGCCGCTCGATTGGCCCGCGTATGTGAGCCAAGCGGAGGCGAATGCATATGCTGTCTGGTCAGGGAAGTCGCTACCCACGGAAGCCCAGTGGCATCGCGCGGCTTATGGAGCGGCGAGCGGTCCCGAGAGGCCCTACCCTTGGGGCGCTGCGGCGCCCAGTTCGAGTAGGGGTAACTTCGACTTTCATGGCTGGGACCCAGTTTCCGTGGGCGCGTTTCCTGAGGGCGAAAGTGCTTATGGTGTGGCCGATCTGTTGGGCAACGGTTGGGAGTGGACTTCGAGCCGGTTCGAGCCATTTCCCGGCTTCCAGCGGTTCTCGTTTTATCCCGGCTACTCCGCGGACTTCTTTGACGGCCAGCACTACGTGATGAAAGGGGCTTCTGCGCGCACCGCGGCCTGCATGTTGCGGCGCTCATTTCGTAACTGGTTCCAACCTCATTACCAGTATGTCTACGCAGGATTTCGCTGTGTGGGCAAATGATCCCGATAGCGGAGGAAAGCATGCTGACTCAGGCCCTAACTGCCGGCACCCAATCCGAACTGATCGCTGATGTCCGCCTCGGCTTATCGAAGACTGGACAGAAGGAACTGCCTTCCAAGTACCTGTATGACAGCGTTGGATCTGCACTTTTCGAGGTCATCAGCGTTCTTCCGGAATACGGCTTGACTCGAGCCGATGAGCGTCTCTTGCGACGGCATTCGGAAGACATCGTGGCCAGGCTGACACCGCCTACCATAGTGGCCGAACTGGGCAGCGGCAGCGGCAAGAAAACACGATGGATGCTGGAAGCCCTGAGCCGCCATCAGCATGTTTCGTATTGCCCAATCGAGATCTCGCGGACCGCCCTCACCATGTGCGAACGCGAACTCGGCGACATTGATTCCGTGAGCATTGTCGGCTTCGAGCGCGAATATCTTGATGGCTTGCTGGAAGTGGCCGCCCGGCGTCGCAAGGGAGAGCAGTTGCTGGTGCTGTTTCTGGGGAGTACGATCGGCAACTTCGAGCATCCGGCAGACCTTAATTTCTTGCGCCAGATGCGAGGAATTCTGCAGGCGGGAGACGCGCTGCTCCTGGGTACCGACTTACAGAAGCCGATCCATCAGTTGCTCGATGCCTACGATGATTCTCTCGGGGTGACGGCAGCATTCAATCTGAATCTGCTGGCACGGATCAATCGCGAACTCGATGCCGATTTTGTTCTGCCCCAATTCGAACACCTCGCCCGATTCAATCAGGACACGAGTAGTGTCGAGATGCACATTCGTTCCTTGAAAAAGCAAACTGTCGCCATCCCGGCTGCAAGCCTGGCGGTTAACTTCCTTGAGGGCGAAACCATATGGACTGAGAGCAGTCACAAATACTCTCGCACCGAAGTGTTCCGAATGGCTGGGATTGCGGGATTCCGCTGCGATGCTCAGTGGATCGACAAGGAATGGCCGTTTGCCGAGAACTTACTGATTGCTGAATGACCGCTGCTTCACTCGACGTTAGTCTGAAGCGCCTCTGCATCGGGCTTCAAATCCAGGTTGATTTCTTCCAAGTGTGCCTTCCGCAATTGGGCATTGATTGCAGCTAGGTCTGACTTCTTGAGTTCCTCCCAATGTTTCATCACCACGGAAAGTTCATGTTCAGCCTCTGCCACCGCATTAACCTGGGCCGCGGTGGGTTCGGCATCAGCCTGTCCCACGCTGCCGTAGAGCGTTCCCACGGTGTCATTTCCGTGAGCGAGATTGGGCTCCGCAAGGCCGCCGGCAGTCGGTTTCTCGCCATTCAAAAGTGTTTCAACCTTTTGAGCGAGCGCCTTCACCGTCGCCGAGAGTGCTCCGCTGGATTGCGCTTCGACTCTGTGAAGCTGATCGAGGACTGAGC
The DNA here is from genome assembly GCA_963788605.1 of uncultured Acidobacteriota bacterium. Classification (GTDB taxonomy): domain Bacteria; phylum Acidobacteriota; class Terriglobia; order Terriglobales; family Acidobacteriaceae; genus JABDBE01. Next base: position 112,232 of record CAWBHD010000011.1, read on the forward strand.
GGGCCTGCGTTACCGCCTTCGTACTCTCACTCAACTCGGAAGCCAGTTGCATTTCAAGACTGAATTGTTGTTCGAGGCCTGCCGCCGATACATTGACGCGTGGATCCATCTTCACGCTGAGCGGAGCAGTAAAATCGTGGCCGTTCACCGAGAGGCGCACCGTGTATTCTCCTGGCGGCACCAGAGGGCCAAGCGGCACTCTGGGAGTATCGTGCGGAACGGCAGAAATCGGATACTCGTAATGCGAGGCTTCCGGCGCGGGATAGTGGAGGTCCCAGATCCAGCGATGCATACCGGCGCTTGCCGAAAGAATCTTCGGCATGCGGATCCAGTATAGAGGGATCAGTTGCTTCTCAAGTTCCGCCTGAGTGACTTCCGGTTTATCCATACTGGAATATCGGCGCACCAGTTTCCCATGTGCATCGGTGATTTCAAGCACGACTGGCCCGGAAGCAGGCTGGGTGAGAAAGTAATCGAGAATCGCGCCATCTGGCGGATTCTCACCCAGGGGTTCGTCCGGTTGGATCGGAGTATCAGAATGCGTGCTGCGACGGACCCGGTAAGCCACAGCCGGTTTGAAAAGGCTGGCCTCTGAATTGACCGTGGATTCGGCGAGTTGCCGCAAGGGGGTAATGTCATCGAGTATCCAGAAGGACCGGCCGTGAGTTCCGACGATCAGATCGTTGTCATGAATCCACAGGTCGCGCATCGAGGTATGTGGCAGATTCAATTGCAAAGACTGCCAGTGATCGCCATCATCAAACGAAACCCAGACGCTGGTTTCGGTGCCGGCAAAAAGCAGTCCTTTGCGAACCGGATCTTCCCGTACCGTGTCGACGGGAGCATTCTCCGGCAAACCGCCCGAGATCAGCGTCCATGTTTTTCCGCTGTCATGGGTGCGGAAGATGAAAGGATGCAGATTGTCGAGGCGGAATCGGCTCACCGACGCGTAGGCAGATTGGTCATCGAAATGTGAGGCCTCGATTTGTGTAATCTTGCTCCACGCACTCAATTCCGGCGGAGTGATGTTGTTCCAGTTCTTTCCGCCGTCGTGCGTGTTCCAGATCAAACCGTCGTCGGTCCCGGCCCAGATAGTGTTTACACTCTTGAAAGACGGCGCCAGCGCGTAGATCACTCCGCGTTGCTTGGCGGCGTCAGGATTCTTGGCCGCAAGTGCACCCACGCTGGCCGGCATTCCTGAATTTTCCCGGGTAAGATCCGGGCTGATTGTTTGCCAGGACTGTCCACCGTCCGTTGTCTTGAAAAGCACGTTCGATGAGAAATAGAGAATATGAGGATCGACGGGCGAGAAAAGGGTTGGCTCAGTCCGGTCGGTGCGGTACTTCGCGCTGCGGACCGGAATCGGCGTTACGTTCTGCACCTGCCCGGTCGACCAGTGATATTTTGAGACCTCGCTCCTGCCGCCGCCATAGATAATGTCAGGATCGAGCGGATCGGGGGCGACGTACCCGTATTCGATTGCAGCAACCGGATGCCAGTCGCGCATTGTAACTGTTCCATCATTGCCTCGGCTCAAAATGCAGACCGAACCGCTCTCCTGCTGGCCGCCGCAGACTCTATAGGGAAACGTATTGCTGACCGCTACGTGGTAAATCTGCGCGGTCGGCTGGTTGTACCACGAACTCCACGTCTGGCCGCCATTGACGGTGACAATCGCCCCCTGGTCGGCAACCACGAGAATAATGTTTGGATTAATGGGGTTGATCCACAGGTTCTGATAGTCATCACCACCCGGGGAACCGCGAAGGCTTGTCCATGTTTTGCCGCCATCCGTCGACCGCACGGTCACGATGCTCACGCTGTACACCACGTCAGGATTCTTGGGATCCACCCTGGGGATTGAGAGGTCGCCACCGCCGATGCGCATGGCGGGGCGTGCGTCGGTCGTCGCCACGCGCCAGTTTTCGCCTCCATCGTCAGAGCGGTAAAAGCCCAACCCGGCGGCGGTACCGTATTCGCCGCGTGCAGTCGTTCCGACGACTGCGTAGAGTCGGTTGGGTTCACTGGCTGCGATAGCAATATTGATTTGCGCGACGTTGTTGGGCAGACCTCTGGTCAATGGCCGCCACGAATTGCCGCCATCAGTGGACTTGAAAAGGCCTCCCCCGGTTCCTTGGAACAGGTTGTTGTCTTCCCACGGTCCCTGGCGCGCTTCCCACAGCGCTGAGTAGAGGACGTCGGGATTGGAAGGATCTATCTGAATGTCGGAGCCCCCAGTATTCTCATCCTTGGACAGAACCTTCTGCCACGTGGTTCCGCCGTCGGTCGAGCGATAGATTCCACGCTCCTCGTTTGGACCGTAGGGATGGCCGAGTACCGCAGCAAACACCTTGTTCGGATCGCGGGGGTCAACTACGAGAGCCGGGATCTGTTGCCCGTCGCGTAGGCCAAGATGGGTCCAGGTCTTGCCCGCGTCCGTGGACTTGTAGATTCCGTTGCCGACCGAGAGGTCAGGACGGTGCAGTCCTTCGCCGCTCGCAACATAGATAATGTTGGCATCCGATGGAGCCACTGCGATTGCGCCGATTGACTGCGTGGGCTGCTGATCGAAGATCGGCGCCCAAGTGCGGCCGTAATCATCGGACTTCCAAACCCCTCCATTCACCGCTCCAACATAAAAAAGATTGGGTTGGCCCGGGACGCCTGCGACCGCGCGGGTGCGCCCGCCGCGGAAAGGCCCGATCATGCGCCATCGCATCTCCTGATACGTGCTCTCGGGATACTGCTGTGCCTCGCCGACACCGGGGCACGAAAGGCAATAAATGCCAGCCAGCAAAATCAGGGTGAGACGATGAAATCGAATCACGCGGCCCTCCAGTCAAAATGCTTGAACGAGACAGCATAAATCAAATGAGGCAAACGGTTGTCGCCCGGACTGATCTTAGGAAGCGTCCGACTCTTCCTCGCGGCGCTGCTTTTGAATATCGATTCCGAGCTGTTCCGCTTTTTTATAAAGATGACTACGCTCCAAACCGAGTGCTTTGGCCGCATTCGTGATGTGGTAATTGCTGCGCTTAAGTTCGGCGAGAATCGCCTCGCGCTCAAAGTCCTGTACTCGCTCAGCCAGGGTTCCTGAGCCTGACCCTGACAGAGGCAGGTTGATCGCAGCCGGAGGCAATGCCAAACGAACTGTCTCCAGCGTTACCGCGTCCTCGTTTGCCAGCAGCAGCAAACGCTCCACCACGTTCCGTAACTCGCGGACGTTGCCTGGCCAGCCAACCGCTGCCAGCGTTTCAATCGCATCCTGCGCGAAGGGAATCGGCTTCCAATTATTCTGGGCGCAGACTTGCCGGGCAAAGTGTTGCACCAACCCTGGAATGTCTTCGCGGCGCTCGCGCAGAGGGGGCAGCACGAGAGGGAAGACGTACACCCGGTGAAAAAGGTCCTGACGAAACTTGCCTTCGCGCACCAGGCTCTCGAGGTTGCGATGGGTCGCGACCAGGACGCGCACGTCCACGGAAATCGGTTTGTCTCCTCCGATGCGCTCCACTTCGCCCTCTTCAAGCACTCGCAGCAACTTGGCCTGCATCGAAAGCGGCATGTCTCCGATTTCGTCGAGGAATATCGTGCCGTGATCGGCTTGTTCGAATTTTCCAGCATGCCGCGTCGCCGCCCCGGTAAATGAGCCTTTCTCATGTCCAAACAGTTCCGATTCGATGAGTTCAGCCGGAACGGCGGCGCAGTTCAGGGTAATGAAGGGCCCAGAGGATCGTGCACTGCGTTCATGCAGAGTGCGGGCAACTAGTTCCTTACCGGTGCCGGTTTCTCCGAGAATACAGACTCGCGATTCGCTCGCTGCCACACGCTCAATCTGGGTCATGAGTTTCCGCATCACCTCGGATATCCACACGATCTCGTGTTTTCCCAGGCGTTGTCGAAGTTGCCGGTTTTCCGATTCCAAACGCCGCAGCCTGAGCACGTTTTCCACGGTGAGCAGCAGTTTTTCCGTGGAGACAGGTTTCTCCAGAAAATCGAGAGCCCCCAGTTTGGTTGCGCGAACTGCCATTTCAATGTGGGCCTGGCCTGACATCATGACCACCGGAACGCCGATGCCCTGCGATCTGAGATCTTCCAGAAATGAGAGGCCGTCCTTCCCAGGCATGACCACGTCGGAGAAAATCAGGTCAAAGTTCTGCGACTTGGCAAATTCAAGTGCCCTGGCCGCGTTGTCACAGACCGTCGCTTCGTGGCCTGCCAGGCGGAACGCACGTGAGAGCGAGGCCAGAGTGTTCGGCTCGTCGTCTACGATCAAGAGGTTTGCTTTCTGTGCCACTAGTTGCTCCTCGCGCCGGCGCTACGTTGTTGATCGCTGCGTTGCAGTTTGTCGGCGTTGCGCGGCAGTTCAATCACGAACGTCGTTCCACGTCCGGGCTCGCTTCGAACCCTAATCCGCCCGCCATGATCGCTGATCACGGACTGCGCGATCGCCAGTCCCAGGCCCGTGCCGTGCGATTTGCTGGTGTAGTAAGGAGTGAACAGCCGCTCGCACTCCTCCGGCGTAAGGCCGCTCCCGGTATCCGAGACTTCAACGTGGCTGAGATCGCCTTCCTGGCGCGTGAGCAGCGTAAGCGTCCCACCCCTGGGCATGGCGTCCATCGCATTCAAAACCAGATTCGAGAGTGCGCGGTGCAGTAGGTCAGGGTCAGCGGCGATTGGCTCCATGATTTCGGCCAAATCCAGTTTACATTCGATCGATTCATGCTCCCGCGATTGGAGTTGCGCCTGAAACAGCCGGCTTACATTCTGCACTACATCGTTGAGCCGTATTTGTTGGAACTGCGGCTGCGGCATTGTGGAAAACTCGCTGAAGCGCGAAACAATGGCTTTGAGATTCGCTATTTCAGCCAGCAGCGTTGTGGAGCTCTCCTGAAACATCTCTTCGAACTGCTCCGCACTTTGCTGGTGCGCCCGCAGCAGGTTCTCGACGGTCAGCTGCAGAGGGAAAAGAGGATTTTTCAGTTCATGTGCCAGGCGACGGGCCAGTTCACGCCACGCGGCAACGCGTTCCGCTTGTACCAGGTGCTCTTTTTGCGCCTGCAGTTCGTGAGTCATGCGGTTGAACGATTCCGCCAGTTCTCCCAATTCGTCAGAAGAATGAATCGCCACCTGCGCATTCCAGTCGCCCGAGGCGACCTCCCGAGCGGCCCGCGCAAGCTGTTCCACTGGCCGCGTTACCCGGGCCGCAGCCCACCCGCTGAGCAGGATCGCCAGAACGATGCCAGCGGTTCCACACAACAAGGCCGCCGAGCGGATGTGTTGCCGAAGCTCAACGTAAGCGCGGCGCGAATTTCCGATCAATAACACACCGAGCAGTTTGTCGTCTCGTCCGCTGAGTGGGATGGCATCGATGGTCTCATCGTCGGCAGCATCGGAGGACCAGTGCAACAGCGTCGTGGTCTCCCGGGGCTGTTCCTGAAGGTGTCGAATAATCGGAGCCAGGCGATCTGCCTTCTGTACCGTACCGGAAGAGTCAATCAGAAACTGCGGGGAAAACCCAAGCCCCAGATTCTGGTAAAACATGGCTCGCATGCCGGATGGAAGCTCCAGGCTGGCGAGGAAGTTCTTGTCGAGCTGCCGGCCCCCGACCACGAAAAGTGGTTTCTCTCCCAGGTTCACTTCTCGTACCGCAAACAGCCCCAGCGCCGCGCCGTCAGGTAATTCTTCCGGCTTCAAGAAAGCACCTTTGGGGACCGGCGACACCGGAATGAGCGTTTCCTTATAGCCGAACTTCGCCGGCCACTGTGCGGACGAAATGATGGTCGCCTGACTGTCTACGAACTCCAGAAAGTCCAGTTGCTGGTTGTCAGCGATCGCCCTGGCTTGGTTCAAGTATGCGCCATAGTCCGGAGAGCCGTGACTCAAGGACAAAGCCATGCGGGTCGCGTCTTCGCTGGCGGCAATGGTCTCCACATGACGCGCAACCTCTTCCCCTCGCCGCGTGAATTCGTGCCGGAACTGTGCCACCAGCGCCGCACTGCGCTCCTCATTTGCCTTTTCGAAAGCTCTGCGAGTCAGCGACGAAATACTCCAGGCAACTGCCACCACCGATACCAGTACGGTGAGTGCGAATACTGCCAGAAGTTTTCGCCGGAAAATCATGGTTTCTCCGCGGCCAGCCAGACGTTGGACAAACGCCAACTTCCGTCGCGCTGTGTCCTCCAACTCTTCACCGTATTAGACACCCCGTAGGCCGCGCGCAGGCGCAGCAAAGGGATTACTCGTTGTGATTGCAGGAGTTTGTTTTCTGCTCCATAAAGAGACTCAATCGAACTGGCGTCGGCTGCCGGCTGCGTAAGGCCAAGCCGGGCGGCCAAGTCAGCGAGAGCAATCTGAGGGTCGAGCGAGGCCATCGGAATCCGGACAAGAAGCAGGTCCCCGCCAGTTGTACTCGTGGGCTGTATGCCCAGACCCGCATCCCGAGCATTGAGGACAATTCTCTCTGCGATCACACGCGCCGCCGGATCAGCCGGATCGTAACCCAGAGTCCATGCGGTCGTATGCGGAATCTCGCTGCGCACCTGCCGCGCCAGCGCCAGATTAATGGATGACGGAAAAAGAAAAGCATAGCCCGTCATCCAGGTCGGAAGAAGCCCACCGGCAGGCTCTCCACCACCTTGCAGCACAACCGTATTCAGCAGCTCGCGGTCAATGCTTAGCGCGAGAGCTTGACGTTGTCGCCCCTCCTGTGGTGATTGCGGGTCGTGGCGGAAGACCAGCGCAATCAGTTCCAGGGGGGCTGAGCTCTCGACGTGACGGCCTTCCGCCGTCGCGCGATGAGCCTGTTCGGGTGCGATTTCTATGATCTGCGCTTTGCCGAGATCGAACGAAATCATCTGGTCGCGAAAGCTCTTACCCATCTCGATGTCGATGGCATCGAGAAATGCTCGACCACCCCAATACTCGTCGCGAGCCCCCAGCAAGAGCTTCTTTCCCGAATCCCATTGCGCTACTGCAAAAGGTCCAGTACCGAGCATCTTTCCGCCGTCCCGTTTGACAATGCTATTTCGCGGCAAGGTCAGCTCAGCGAGAAGATCAGGAGCCGGAAAATCACGCTCAATGACCACCGCGTCTCCTTCGGGGAATACCTTCCATGTTGGATTCGCCCTTCGCAGTGAAGCAGCAACCGCCTCGACGGTAAGCGGAGAGCCGTCTTGGAAAACGACTCCGCGATGCAAGAAGAATCGCCAACGCTGGCTACCCGGCTCAGCCTGCCATGAACTTGCCAATGCGGGTTCAGGCTTGCCTTGCTCGTCCAATAAAACCAGAGTGTCGAAAATCAAGGAATATAAATTGCGGAGTTCACTCCCCCCCGGCTGATTGGAATCGGCAGGGTCCAAAGATGCGGGTGCGGCCCGCATCTGGACATGCAGTGTCCCGCCATAGTGCGGCCGCGTAGCGGCAATGGAGTTTGCAGCCCAGAGCAGGCTACTGGCCACAAGCAATGGAAAGGTGGTACGCCTCATATTTCCCCATTTCCGAATTCTGTGAAACCGCTATGGCGCCGGTCCCGTCCGAATCAGCCCAAAGCGCTGTGATGCCACCGGCGAATTCCAAGGGTGGGCTCACCGCGAGCGGTTCCCGATCCGCGATCTCGAAAGCCTGGACAGTGTCGCTGGCGCTATCTCCGTTGCCAGTCACCAGAACCTGCCATCCCAGACCGCAGCCGCTGTCAACGCTCGCCAAGTCACTACCCCATGCCAACTTTGCCGCAGTTTGGTCCGTGACTCCATCCAGCAAGTGCACTTGACCGTCCACCGCAGTAAGAATCCACAGTTTGTATTTGCCTCGTGGCAGCATGGCAGCCGAATAGAATGGTTTCACGGTGGTTTGTTTTTCGATGCCCGGCGAAAGCGCTCCTGTAAAGAAGTTTCTTGCAGGAGCGAAGAACGCACTCAGTCCAGATTGATCGCCCTCGAGTGGCCAGGGATCATCGCTTTCGTAGCAATTCACCGCTAGAGGCGAAGAAGGCGTGCTTCGACAGAAAACCCCAGGCAGATATGCATCGAACAGATGATTCTTCCGCAATGCCAGCCGGCCCCGTAGATCGCGAGGCCAGACATGCGTGTGCAGGATGGGCAGCGATTGCTCCTCTTGCCAGCGGCTGTCCTGGAACTTGAAGAGCACGATTTTCTCCGGTTCGAGGGCAATCATGTGCTGGGGGTTGCCGTTCACCAGCGCAATATCGAGGATGCGATTGTCGTCTGTCCATAGCAAGGTTTTGTGAATCGCTAACGCGCCAGCCGGATGTTCGGTTGCGGCTAACGCCGGCCTGGGAGTGCCCACCATCACAATGGAAGGCTCACTATTTCCCACATGGATCTCGGCGACCCAAACGTAATTCTGCAGATTCTCTGAAAGAGTGATCTGCACCGTGGCGGCTGCCTGGTCTGCATTTACAAAACGTACCCCGAGAGCTGTAAGTTCGCTCACAAGCCGGCGCCGAATCGCTTCGACGTCGGGACGATCGAGCGACGATCGGTTTACCAACTCCAGCGCGACCGTGCCCGGCCCGGTGGCCGCCGCAACTTGCCGCGCCAGTTGCTCCTCTGGTGCGTGCCAGTCCGTGGCCACGATCAGATGTGCACACATCAACGTCAACAGGAGAAGGCAGGAATCACGCAGGAACCGTGATGGCGAGTCGCGCATGGATGCGTTGCGCGCATTATAAACCGCATTGTCACCGGCGCTTCGCATATTGCCCTGTACTGATTGGAGTCCTTCGTGGTCCCGGCATCTTGCCGGCAGTGGCCCGGGAGTCTGCTCTGCGCCAGCGCGTATCTCGCCCGGGCCAATCGCTACGATGCCGGCGTCAGCAAGACCTACTTCGGCTGCTCATCAGGTTCTTCCGCCTGGCTGGCGTGGTTGGCGACGCTCATGCTTCGCAGCACATCATTGGCGAAGAAGAACTTTCCGTCCGCCGGCACCATCATGATCTGCAGCTTGTCGGAGAGCCGTTCGGCTACGATCTTGTTAATCAGCAACGGGTTCTGCTTGAGAATCGCGCCTTCACTCTGCATCCGCACCGCATCCGCCGCGGCCGTCACCCGGATGCGATCCGCCTCCGCTTCCGCCAGCAACTTGCGGCGCTCCATTTCGGCCTTGCTGTCGATCACCTTGGCTTCCGCTTGTGCCTCCGCATTCTTCACCGTCGTTTCTTTACGCGCTTCGGCTTCCAGTTTCGATTGCTCAATCTGCTTTTGTTTGAGTGGCAGCGTATATTGCATGGCGTCGGCCTCGCTTTGCGCCTGCAGTACGCGCACCCGGGCTTCTCCCTCCGCTTGCTTTACTTGTCGAGCCTTTGTAGCCTCAGCTTCGAGCTCTGCAATCTTCACCTGTTTCTGCTGAATGTCAGTTTGCACACCCATGCGGTCACTCTCCTGTTCCTTGAGCAACAGGCTCTCCAGCCCTTCTGCGTATTGGGGCGGCAGTTGGATATCGCGTAGCATCACTTCTTTCACGATGATTCCGTCCGCAGCCAGTTTCTGCGTGATGACGTCCGCCGCTCGCTTGCGTACTTCTTCACGCTTTGCAGCGAACACATCCCGGACCGTGTAGTTAGGCACTAGCTCACGCCACGCATTTGCCACCACCGCCGGCACGATCTCTTGTTCCACCGGTTGAGGCAGGTTGCTCTGAATGTAGTCAAGATGCTTGGGATCAAGCCGGTAGCGCACGGTGATGGAAAGGCCGAGAGTGAGTCCCTCCTTTGCCTGGACATTGAGCGGTTCGAATTTCACACCCTTGCCCGCGCTCTCCTGAACTCCGGTCGCAAACAATTGGTCGCGGGTATCGAAGAGCACGATGTTCTCCGCCAGTGGGGCGAGGAAGTGGGCGCCCGGATACAGCGTGCCCGGCAATGTCCCGCTCGATTGACTCACCCGAACGCCAGCCATGCCGCTGGGCACAACTACAATGCCGAGCGCCAGCACAATTGGACCCCACGCCAGCAGTGCCAGCGCCAGAGAACCTCGCCAGCGTACATGCGGCGCCGGCGGTAACGGTTCCGTACCCGGTGCTGCGAGTGCTTGCCGGTATTTCATCTCCAGGTAGATGTCGTAAGCCAGAATTCCCACGGCCACCGTGATCATCCCGATGCCGCCCCACATCAGCAAGTATTTCAGCAGCAACATATATCCTCTCTTCGCGCTTTAGCGCTTCTCTCCAGACTCGATCTGTACCGTCTGCCGCACAAAGAACAGGCCGAAGACTTTCCCAAAAATCCACTCTTCCACCAGGATTGCGGTGGCCAATGAAAAGGTCATCCCCGCGACCACTGAGATTGCCGTCATTAAGGTTTCCATTTGAGTTCCTCCCGTCCCGCGTCAATGCAAGGGCAGTCGGCGAGCCAATTCCTATATTGTTGAGAGTGAATAAGTTAGTGCGGTCGGGGTTGGGCCGGATGGTGTTTCGGAACAGACAGTGTGTCTACCCAGCAACGGTTGGCTGCAAACTACCGCGCGGTCAGCATCCTTCCATACGAGGGACGCATGCCCATTAGCTTTGCATCGCTCACTGGGTGCGTCTTGCCCTCGCTGTCCATGGCGAATATCTGAAATTCGCCGCTCCACTGCTCGCAACGAGGCTTTTCCTCGCCTAGTACGATGCCCTGAGGACCTACGCGATTCAGTGCGGTGAATACGAGGGTCTTTCCATCCGGCGACCAGGATGGAAAGCAGAAGTCCTGATTTTTGGAATGCGCCAGGCCATGCGGTTCGGAACCGTCTGCGCCCATAATGAACAGCCCGCGACGGTCGTCCGCGGTTGCGGAGACATAAGCGATCGCAGCCCCGTCGGGAGCCCAAGCCGGATTGGCATCCTCGGCGTTGTGTTTGGTGAGACGACGCACGTTGGATCCGTCCGCATTCATCACGTATATCTGGAAAACGCCATCGCGTTTGGACGCGAATGCGATTTGGCGTCCGTCCGGCGACCAACTCGGGTCTAGGCCGTGGTCGGTGAGACGCTTTTGGTTGGAGCCATCGCGGTCCATGACCCAAATCTCCGGATTGCGGCTGGGATTGGTCAGGGCGAATGCGTAGAAAGCGATTTTCTTACCATCAGGCGACCACACCGGTCCGCAGGCGTCTCCTGTCTTCATGTTCGTGATCCGTTGTGGATCGGAGCCATCTGCGTTCATGACATAGATTTGTGAGTAGATGCTGTCGCGCAAAGAGCAATATGCGATATTCCTGCCATTCGGCGAGATAGCCGGATCAGAGCCATACACGTGAAGCATGGTGGCGCCGGAGCCGTCTGGATTCATGACCCCGATTTGGCTGGTTTTTGGATTAGCTGCCGCGGTCCCCTGGAAGTCAGGCGTGTCATGAGTCTGGGTGGAAAGGCCCGTTTCACTCGTGCTTCCCGCCGCGTCGTTTGCTACCGTGATGGTTCGCATGGAAGACACCCCCGCGGAAGGGTCCGCCCGCACGAAGACGATCTTCTCCTTCAAAGACTGCGGCAGAGCCACTGGCGGATTCGCCGGCACGGCATTGCTGCCGGCCTGCCAGACAAAAACAACGTGCGCTATCGAAGTGAAAAAAATCATGGCCAGTACAAATCGAAGCAGCATGGCTAGCTCCTTTCCGGACCAACCTCAGCAGTACTGTGAGCCAGAAAAACCACCCGTCCTTGCGGACGGGTGGCTGTGTTTAGGGCGTCCCTTCGTGAACTAGAAGGTGAACCTCATGCCGAACTCGATCTGCCGTTGCGAGCCGAGCGAGTACACGCCCGTGCCGTTTCCGACCCGGAACGCTTCCTGGTCTGCTCGTGTGGTTCCGTTGATCGATCCGCTCCCCGCTCCACTCAACAGGCTGTTCATGGTTGTCGGAGGCAGGTTGAAGTTGGCTAAGTTGAACAGGTTGAAGAAGCCCACGCTGGGTTCGATCGTATATCGCTCCATGAACGTGTGCCTCCACGCCAGCTTCAAGTCGGTGGCCCGCAGCCAGCCGAAATCCTGCTGGCCAGCCGGAGCCAAGGGAATCGCTTGAGCCACGCCACCCAATTGCTGCAACTGAGACAGCGTCATCAGATTGTTGGCAATCAGCACCTGACCGGCGGGCGTAGCGTGGTTTGCGACGTTCTGATTGAAGTTCGAGATCGTCTGGTTGATGTTCGAAGCGTCGATGCCACGATCGAACGATCCGAACTTCGTTCCCGGCAACGGGTCCTGAATGGTTCCGTCACCGGTGAAGTCCGATCGGAAAATCTCGCCGGCGGAACCTGAATTCGGATCCACGATGGCGCTCGCGAGCGGACTGTAGAAGTGGGAAATCAGGCCAATGCGGAATCCCGCTGGCACGTCCACATATCCGCCGAAGGATATTTGGTTGGTGCGATCCAGCAGAGATGGCCCGAAGTACCGGCCCGGGTTGTTGTTGTCCGCGGCTGGCAGAACGAAGTCCTGATCGTTGTCAGCCGGAAGTCCCGTGGCTTGAGCGCCACCGGAGTTGGAGAACCGCGACAGGCTGTATGACACCTGGAAGTTGGCCGCCTTGATTCCCCGCAACGGATGGTTCACGTTTTGCTTCAACGTCATCTGCAAAGCGTTATATTCGGAGCGCCCTTCCGGTACCAGGAAGAACATGTTTGGCTGGGTAGCATTCCTGCCGCCGAAGGCGCAGGGATGTCCAAGTCCTCCGAGGGTGGCGGAGTTTCCGCATCCCACACCGCCAGCATCAAGATCAGTCCCCAGACCGTTCTTGGCGTAATCGACCATGGTCGCGCCGTTGATGATGGCGCAATCCACCGTCGAACAGCCAAAGGCGGCGTTGGTAGTCGCGATCGCTGCTTGCGCCCCCGCCATGTTGAAGTTGCTCACATCGCCGACATGATTTTCGTCAACTCCGATCAGCGTGCGTGTTTCTACGTTGCGCAGATAGTCAGCACTGAACACCATCCCGTGCCGGATCTCGCGCTGCACACCCACATTCAGTTGCAGCGAGCGTGGTGTCTTGTAGTCAGGAGCAAACAGCGCGGGAGTCGTTCCCGCACCTACACCTTGCGCCAGCAGCGTGCCGATGTAGTTAGGATTGGGAGCCTGCAGATTGGTTGGGTTCCCGGCCTTCACCTGATTCCAGAACGACATGATTTGCGGAACGACATTGCCGATGTAAACATCGTTGCCGCAGATTCCGCTGGGTGTCAGGGTTCCGCCGCTTACTGCCACCGGATTCGCGGTTCCATTGTTGCAGGCCAGGGTGACGGCGTTGAATGCGCCGGTGGCCTCTCGCAGCGGCCGGTCAAACAGAACGTTGTTGTAGATTACGTTCTCGTAGTAAAGGCCGATGCCGGCGCGGATCACCGTCTTGCCATTTTTTAACGGATCCCAGGCAATACCCAGTTGCGGAGCAAAGTTCAGGTTCGCCTGTTTCACTGCGTTTCCGAAACCCGGGGCAACCGCATTGATCGCCGGAATCGCGGGCAGGTCGCTGTCCGTGCGGCCGGTATCGCGGTCATAGCGCAAGCCATAGTTCAGCGTCAGGTTCGACTTGATCTTCCAAGTGTCGCCGACGTAGAGGCCGAGCCGGTTATCCGGTCCCAAGCCACCGGCCGGGAACCCCAACGCCGGTTCCAGCGTGGCGAATCCCTGGCCGTTACCGATGTAGAGTCGTGTCACCGGCCAGTTCAATGGATTCGCAGCGCCTCCCGAGAACGGTCCCGCATTGGCAAAATCCGTACATGATTCGGCTCCGCTGGCCCCGCAATTAGTTGCTCCAGTATTGAAACGAACTCGCGGCGCCGTCCCATAGAAATCGGCAAATCCGCCTCCCTGGATGTGGTTGTACGAAACTCCATAACGAAGCGTATGGGAATGCAGGACCTTGCTGCCGTCATACTTTATTTGGTTGTTGGCCTGAGGCGTACTCTGCGGCGCCAGAAAACTTGGCCCCGAGAAGAATCCGCCGGTGCTGCTGATTTCCAGCCCGTTGCAACAGAAGGGAAGTGCGCTGTTGTTCAAGGTCGCATCCACGATCTGGTTCTGAAACTTCAGATACGAATACCGAATACTGTGCGAGAAACTTCCCGTGGTGAAGTCCAGCCCGACTACATGAGTCCGCGTGTAATCTTTGTTGTCGTAGATCGAGTAGGCGGCACCAAAATTCGCGAACAGTGAATTCGCAAAATAGGAATAGCGGTAAAAGGCCTTGGCCCCGTTGGCAAAGTTGTAATCTACCTTTCCCAGAAGGTTGCTTTCGCGGAAGGGCTGGCCGAATCCGCCACCTGAGCTGGCGAACGGAGACCCCGCCAATATCACCGCCGCAAACGCATCCTGCTTAGTGCGCTCGCCGTCGGCGAAGAAGAACAGCTTGTTCTTGATGATCGCCCCGCCTACGTTGCCACCGAACTGCTCGCGCTGAAAGTAGTAGTCATTGCCGCCCGGAGAACTGGCGGCAAAGCTGTGGTCACGGATGAATCCGAATCCTTCGCCGTGAAGCGTGTTAGTCCCCGCTTTGGTGGTAACGTTGACCGCGCCCGACGAAGTTAAATCGTTGGAAAGATCGAGAGAAGACTGGCCTAGCTGGAATTCCCCAATCGCGCTCGCCGGAACGTCCGCCGTGGTCGTGCCTACCGTCTCGTCGCTGATGTCAACTCCATCCACATTGATCCGGGCAGTTCGGCCGAAGCGGCCGCCAAACGAGATCGACGAAAATCCCGCTTTCGTCGGATCGAAATTTTGACCGTCCTGAATCTGCACCCCCGGCTCAAGCTGCGCCAGGTCCAGGAAGTTGCGCCCGTTCACCGGCAGGTTCGCAATCTGGTCCGAGGTCAGAACGCCCTGTACCTCGGCCTGTTCCGTGTTCACCGCGACCGTGTCCGCCTGCACTTCAATGACTTGGTTTTCCTGGCCGAGTTGCAGCTTTACATTGGCGGATGCTGTGTTGCCAACCTGCACTCCCACGGTTTGAAATACGCTGCTGAAACCCCTGGCCGAGACCTGCACCCTGTAACTCCCCGGGTCGAGTGGCCCCGAGGTATAAGCTCCGGAGGAGTTCGACGTCAAGTTCAAAGACTGATTTGTGCCGATGTTGGTGATGGAAACCTTAGCCCCGCTGACGACCGCTCCGCTGGGATCGGTTACGGTACCGGTAATGCTGCCGTTGCCGACCGTCGTCTGTGCCCAGCCGCATACCGCCAGCGCCAGCACCAGCAACGCCAGCCTGATCGAAACACCGCATCTCCACCCCTGGTGTCTGTTCCCCACTGCGCTTGCCCAAATTCCTCTCCCCATTTCTTTTCTCCTTCGCCTCTGCCACTCCTCACCGCGTGTTGCGTCGTACGTAGGCAGAGCGCTGACAAGGGACAATGCAAGCCGGCTCCCAGGTTTTGGGGAAAGTACGCGAGTCCAGACGATTGTGGTGCGAGTGGTGCAGAAAAAGTGACGAGTCGGCGACTCCTCGGGAGCGCGGAACAGCCTATCCCACTTCAGTTCCTACCAGTATCTGTAGAATCAGCGGCCGATGCTGTGAGATTTGGTAGGCGAGCGCGTCGTCAGACACCTTCGGGGAGGAACGCACAAAATATCTTTACAATCGCGTCCCGCAAGTGCGTCTAGGCTGCACGCAGCAACTGCTCGCACCTAAGAAACGGCCGGGGCTGCAAACCCCGCCATTGTTCGCGTTTCCTCAGCCGGTTCGCCCAGCTCCCTTACATAAAACGCGACCGCCGTCGCGCGCTGCCAGAAACGCGCCGCAAGCAGTAGAAGAAGAGTCGTCTGGCCGATGATGAATGCGCCCGCGACGCTGGAGGGCGGAACAATCGCATGCCACAGAAGAATTCCACACGCCAGAATGGCCAGCGCAACCATAGCGATCACCACATAGCTCACCAGGAGCCGCCCCAGATTGCGCCGCGTCTTGCGGAATCCAGCGGCAACCGACTTGCGCACGGCGGATTGGTCCCCTAATACCACATCAGTCTGCGCCAGATCGAACCAGATGCGGATCACCGTCAGCACCAGAAAAATAATCGTGCTCCCCCCTAGCTCGATGAAGAACGGCAATCTCTCATTGGAGGTCTTGTCCGCAACATCAGCCAGCGCATTCTGCACTGCAAGCAAAATCCCGCCAACAATGCCCGCGATCACGGCGAAGAACAGCAGCAGACGAACGAACCGCCAAACATTCCGTCCGCACGCTCGGTAAAACTCATCGCGCGCAATGCGATGATCCGAGGCATAACCGAGCAGCACGCCCGGCATGAACACCAGGCTAAGCAGGAAGAATAGTACGGCGAACAGCATCGCCGGCCCGGTTGAGCCGGCAGGCGCCCCAAATTCCGGCCGCGTCAAAAATTCGACGAACACCTCAACGTCGAATCCATGAAGAAGCTTGTCAGCATGAAGGCTGTGATCGAGAATGTGGTGCGCCTGATTGCTGAATGCCTGCGCCCCGAAATGAGCAAGCAACAGGTTGAGCAGGTAAAACCACACGATGTAACGCTTGTTGCGGCCCGCAATGCCCGCGCCCGCAGAAATCAGATTGGTCTTCTCATTCATAGGGATTTCCCTTACACCAGCCACCAGGCCAGCACCTGCCCGAAAAGCTGAGTGATGGCGGTCCAATAGTTCGCCAGCTTGCGAGCCGGCGCGGTGTTCGCTTCCGCAGTGCGGCTGTTATTGAAGTTGTTGCGATCCAGTTCAATCTTGTGGTCGGGGTCGACTTCGACCGATTCTATCTTCGCCTTCTTCTGGTACACGTATCTCACCCAACGGTCTTGCGCGTCCCAATGCTCGCGAACCTTGTCGCCATTGTCGAATTTGATATCAACATCAACGGGAAATAAGAAGTCCTCCCTGCGATGTATCCATGCATTGGAGACATATTCCGTCTCGCCCTTCTTTTCTTTCAAGCTCTCTTTGTACCAATCCACCGGCGTGGAATTGATTTTCATCACCGCATAGTCGAAAACCTGCGTGCCATACACCGCCTGGTTGAAATACCAGCGCAGGTCTTTGCCCGAAACTTCCTCGATCGTCTTCAGGAACTCTTCTTTGCTGGGATGAGCAAAGCGATAACGCATGAAATACACATGCATCGCTTTCCGCATTGTGTCTTCACCGATCACGCCCTCGAGCGTCAGTAGCACCAGCGCCGTCTTGCCGTAGGTAACTCCACCATAGGTGTCGAAATCGGCATATTGCCAGCCGTTGCGGACCATCGGATCGCGATCCGCCAGGCCAATGTAGAAAAGCCTCGCCAGCCCACTCTCCGATGCCGTAGCCCCGCCAATATCGAGAACCGATGTGGGCGCGCCAAAGATTGAACTCATCACCTTGACTTGTGTGTATTGATTAATTCCTTCATCCATCCAGGCGTCTTCAAATTCATTCGTGGCCACCATCGCATACCAGTACTGATGCCCGAATTCATGTTCGATCGCTTCCTCCGACCCCACATGAAAGCCATCCGGTTCCCACCACGTAGTGCCGCCCGTGATGAAGGTCGGATATTCCATGCCGAATGCGGGCGAACCCGGATCCGGATCTACCAGCGTCAGCGTCTTGTAGGGATACGGCCCGTACCAGCGGTCGTAACGGTCCATGGTCTCTTTGAGGACGCGGGTTTCCCGCCCGACCTGGCTCCAGTGCGCGGGTTGCATCATGATTCGCAACTTCACCGGCCCCATGCTGCCCTGAAAGGTGTCGTCATGGATCAGGTAGTGCGGGCTCGCCGTCCAAGCGAAATCATGGATGTCCTCGGCATGATAGGTAACCGTCTTCGTCCCGTCGGAATTGTTCGCGCTGCTTACTTCAACGCCGCTAGCTCCAACCACTTCGTTTTGAGGCAATGTCAGCTTGACGTCGTAAACCCCGAAGTCCGCGAAAAATTCCGTGTAGGCGTGAAACTGATGGCAATTCCACGCACCGTGCCACCAGACCCCCACCTTCGGAAACCACTGCCCACCCAACACAAAGTCCCGATTCCATCCCGTCCGCGCCACCGTTTCCGGAAATTGATCGTGAAACTTGATCTTGAATTGGACATACCCATCCGCCGGAACCGGCTTTGGCAAATGAACTTGCACCACGGTGCGATCGTCCTTGTTGTCGTCATCGGGATGAATGAACTCAAGCTGCGCGGTAAGATCACCCTGACCCACGACTTCAAAACTCTTGATCTCGACCGCTCCGTAATTCTTGTTGTCCCACTTTCCGAAGTCCTGTCCGCGTGTCCCCTCCCGTTTTCCCTCCCGCATCCAGGTGGACGTCGGCTGAAAGCCGTTCAAATAAAGATGAAACGGAAAAGTGTCCAGCGGTTGCCCGGTCAGATTGTGATAGGTGAGCGTTTCAGTCGCATCCAAAGAATGCTTCTTGGCGTCATATCGCGCGTCCATGTCGTAAGCCACAACCCTCTGCGACAGCGGCGCAGAGGAATTGACCGCCGACGTGGTCGCAGGGATCGCCGGGCTGGTCTGAGCAAAGACGGGTAGCGCAAACAACATAGCAAGCAGGACAATAATCAGCCGCGAACGCACCGGCATGGATAACACTCCTTCTGTCAGGACGCGAGTACGAGCACAAACCTGAAATCATAGCCCAGGAAGCGGTGTCCGTGTTGGAGAAACCGGATTCCTTGCCCCTGCCATTCATTACGCTATCTTGGAAGAGATGGTTCCATCTCGCCGCATCAATGCCGCGATTGGCACACTGTTTACGGAGATCAGGCAATCCAGTTTTCGACGAAATTCAACGGTATCTGGACTCTCCCAGAAATGAGGCGAAAACAACCGCCCGGGGTAAGCGGCTCGGAATCACTGCAGCTTCGCGTATTCCGCCTGGGCTTGCTTCAGTATGGGAATATCAGGATCCGCATCCTTCAAGAGCGCAAGAAAGCTCTGGTATGCGGAGCGAGCCCCGGCGATATCGCCCGCGCTGGCGCCAGCACGGGCAAGACCAAGATAGGCTAGAGCCCATTGCTGCGAGAGCGGAGAAATCCCCCGATGGTCAACGATTGCCTGGAAGTCAGCGACGGCTTCCGTCGTCTGATGGTTCTTCAGATGGGCAAGCCCGCGAAGGTATAAAATCGAGAAGCCGTAAGCCGAGCCGCCTTCGTATCGTCGCGCAAGTTCGAAGTCAACAACCGCTTTCTCTGGATGCTCTCGACTGATATCCCCTGCGGCCAGAACCAGAGGAACGACAACTTGGTGGAGAATCGTATCGGCAGGATACTTGCGAATCAATTCATCAGTGATCTCTTGTGCTCGACCGGTGTCTCCGTAGTCCGCGGTGGCTAACGCCACTTCTTTCAGATTCGCCCGGCCCCGAAACAGCGTAGTGCTGAGCGCAGCGTATTTTCGTGCCTCGTCGTAGTTCCCGAACCGTGCTTCCGCACCCGCAAACCCGGCAGCCGACATCGATGCCGCTTCGTTGTATCCGGCTGCGCGCATTTCTTCGATTTGCCTCTCGGCAATTTGCCGCGCCTCTTTCACCCGGCCACGCTGGACAGCATCGGCCCAGATCCAATCCGCGATGTTGCCCGTTGCCGGTTGCCCCGCCGACCACCGCCTCTCCACCTCCAACGTCGCACTATCTCCTTGCATCGCGGCGGCAGAGTATCGCGCAGCGTGCACCGACCAGACGTCGTACCCACCTTCCAATGCTTGATCGAGAAGGGCTCGGGCCTCCTTCATGCGGTTGAGCGCCAGATAACAATACGCCAGCGACTTCGGTGAATTTGGCTGCTTCGGCTCCAGTTGCCATGCCTGGTTGAGCAGTTCAACCGCTTTTTCATAGTGGCCCGGGTACAACCAATAGTTGTCTCCAAGAAACTGTAACGGCAAGTAGT
The DNA here is from genome assembly GCA_963788605.1 of uncultured Acidobacteriota bacterium. Lineage (GTDB taxonomy): Bacteria > Acidobacteriota > Terriglobia > Terriglobales > Acidobacteriaceae > JABDBE01. The sequence goes on from CAWBHD010000011.1 coordinate 132,037, forward strand.
CGCGAGGATACTCTTCCCTCCACAACTGATAGGTTTCAGTTTCCTTTTCCGAGTCTCCAGTTACGAGCCAGTGATAGCTGCTGGTGATGAGGAGCTTTTCCCGCTCGCTGACCCGGTCGCGTAACTCGTACGCCCGGCTCTGGTAGAAGGCGGCCTTCTCCTCTTCGGCAAGGTGGTCATAACCGATTGCTAGATAGTTGTATGCCCCGGCGAAATTCGGATCGAGTTCGATCGCGCGCTGAAACAGTGCTATTGCCGCCGATTCGTCTCTTCCTTCCCGCATCATCTGCGCACCCGAGGTAAATGCCTTGAGCGCTTCCAGCGAGGACGTGGTCACCTCCCGTAGCGGCCGATCAAACTTGCCGATAGACGCCAGTGACTCTCCCAGTTGGGCCCGCATTTGCGTAGCACTCTGGCTCAACCCATCAAGCACGCCCTCCCGGCTGTCGCTTCGCGCCTGCTGGCTGGCGAAGGTTTCCCCATTCTGGCAGTTGATCGCTTCCAGGTTCAGGAGATACTGTCTCCCGACACTGGCGATGGATCCTGCCAGCACCGCCTTGATGTTCTCCCGCTGGCAGACCTCCAGCGCAACTACCCGGGTCAAACGTTCACCCGGTGCGCGGTTCATCAGTTTTAGTGTCTCGTTGGTCCTCTGATCAGAGAGCACCTTGAGAAAAGGCGATTGCTCAAGCTGGATGGCCAACGCCTGCCTGAGTGTGCCATCGAAGACGGAATCCCCGGTGGCGTTGTCGAAGTCAGCCAGCAAAATTGTGTCTCTCGCGGTCAGCGCAGGGGAGAAACGCGAGCGGAAGTATAGACCGCAGGCCACCACCAAAACTCCCAGCAACGCCAACCCCAGCACAACTCGCCAGCCTGGGGCACTTGCCGTCGACTTTGGCAATACTTGCTCACGGAGCTCTGCGGCCGGGCTCGGTGCTTTTTCAGATCCGGCCGCATCACCGCCAATTGCGCTCCGGCCCGGCAGAGAACTTCCATTCCCCTCCTGACCAGCCTCGCGAACCGGCTCAGCGAATCGGTACCCGGTTCCCCGGACGGTGACGATGTAGCGCTGATCTTGTGCCGTCTCCCCCAGCGTCTTACGGAGCACGAAAATCGTCTGGCTGAGATTCGCTTCCTCAACAAAGCTCTCCGGCCATAGCCGATTCATCAATTCATCCTTCAGCAACACCCGGTCACGGTTTTCCACCAGCAGCAGAAGTGTCTCAAAGGCCTTGGGAGTCAGCGAAACCGGTTCCTGCCCACGCAGCAAAACATGCTTGGCGGGATCCAATCGAAATGGCCCGAACTCGTACAAGTTGTTGATCTCTTTGCTCCTTCCAATCTTTGACCCAGCTTTGAGGAAGTCTTGATCAGGCCTTGAGGACTACCCGGCCATCCTCCGTTCAAGATGCACTGACGTTGAGCGGCCCTCAGAGCAAGCTGGCAGCAATCTACCACCGTCGACACGCCGGTTCAATCAATCGACGGAAGGAAACTACAACCAGCCGCGCACGCCGGGTCTCTCAGCCAACTTCACTACCGGAGGAAATCATGGCCACCGCCCAATCACCAGCTTTGAAAGGTACGCAGTCGATCGGAGCATCCATCATGGGATTTCTAACCACCAGGTGGGTAGACAGGATACTCGCCATTGTCGGAATCGCTCCTTTTGTTTATACCGTAGCAATCGGCTACCAGTACGCCCGCCACGACCTCCCGACCGCCCTGTGGCTGGTGGACATGTTGATCATCTTCAGCACTATGGCTTTCCGAAAGGCGCCAGTGCGTATAACTCCCAATCCTTGGTTCTGGGTCCTTGCCTTCGTGGCCACTTACTGGAGTTTCCTGACGTGGGGACTGCAGAATCAAGGAAGGGCCGTCGCGCCCAGCTTGCTGATCAACGCGCTCGCGATTCTAGGCACTGCGGTCGAGCTTTGGGGCCGATTCAGCCTGGGGCGCAATATCGGATTTGTGCCGGCTCAGCGCGAGATCGTAATCCGCGGCGCCTATCGCTTCATGCGCCATCCCATCTACTCCGGTGTGTTCATCGGATTCCTGGCAGACTGTCTCGCCTACTGGTCGCCGCGCAATCTCTTGATCGATGGTCTCGCGATCTTCTGGTTCGCCATCAAGAGCCTGGCGGAAGAATCCTTCCTGAAAAAAGACCCCGCCTACGCCACATATCTGGAACGCGTCCGCTGGCACTGGTTTCCCGGACTGATTTGAGGGAGCCCTTCAAAACCAAGAATTGGGAGAACCGACGTGACACCCGACCCCGAAGATTTTTTTCTTGCCGAGGCTCCTTATGGGCATGCGATCGGAACACGCTTATGACCACAGAGCCCGAAATCGACCCACCTCGGCGGCTTGGCATCTTGGGCGGTCTTCAGGGCCGCCCTGGGTGGTGTGGTGACGCGATGGGCGTCGCATCCACGAGGTTCAAGCGCTCCATTTTTCCCATTCGGATCGCGGCAATCCAATGGTCGATTTGGATCGCTCCCCTTTCCCATGAGGCCTCTATTTTCTCCAAATATTGCAGCACGACGTCGCGTTCACCGTGATCGAGCAGCGCCTGCGCCAGCTGCATGCGCGGCCCAACAATGCTCATCGTGCCACCAGCGGGCGTCGCTCCGGCTTTCAGCAGGTAATCCCTCGCCTGTGGCAGATTGCCGCTACGCAGCGCAACTCGTCCCAGCACATCATTCGCATCATGGATGGCCTGCGGACCGACCGCTGTTCCTTCGATCGTCCGGTCGCCTTGCTGGGGAGCGAGATCGAGAGCCTGCATCGCATAGGTTTTCGCCGCTTCGTCGTCTTTAACGTCGAACGCAAGATTCGCCAGCACCGGCAACAGCAATGTCCGGTAGCCGGGATCGACGGCTATGTCATTGAAGTACTGAAAAAGGCCGTATACCTTCTTCTGTGCCACGAGTTTCTGGTCCGGCGTTCCGGCTGTGCCCACTTCTACGCCCAGCACTTGAAGCAGCGGCCACAACCAGTATGGATTGCCGGGTTCTAGCGAAACCGCACGCGCTGCGAGTTCCTCCGCCAGTTCGATGTATTCGGGCCGGGCGAACCACACGCGCGGCTGCGGCGTTGTTGAGAACTGTGGCTCGGGCCGTGCGAGCACAGGCGCCGCCGCCGCAACTAGAGCCGCATTTTGAGAGTGGGCTAAGGCACTATGTGCGTGTTCCACGAAAACACCGTCGGGTGCGGAAACCATCACTGTCGCGTACAGCCAGCCGAGCATGCTGTTCCACTGCAGGTCGTCGCCACCTCTCGAATTCGCCTGCTGCAAAACCTTCTCCGAGAATGCCGGATCGGACTTCGCGCAGAACCACGCCGCATTCAGAAGTATCTGATTGTCCTGGGGGTGCCCGGCAATCGCATGCTGCCACGCCTGCTCAGCCTCCCTCGCGCCTTCCGGATCACCCAACGGTCCCTTGTTGCTCATCTCAAGCTCGGGCATGTCAAAGACGTCGGTTGCGGTTGCCCGATTCTCGACGGTCCACAGAATGTGCCGGCGTCGAGCCGCGACAATCTCCTGTTTGCTCATTCTTAATTTCGCACTCGACCAGTAATACGCCAGCAGGGACAGCCGTGTTGACCAATCGTGAGGGTCTGATTTTAACTTTGCTTCCATCCCGGCGACTTCAGACGCGGACAGAAGTTTGCCCTCCTCAAGAACACTTCCGATGCGCCCTTGATCGTCAACCTGCTTCGCACCGCCGCTTGCCATGGACACGACAATCGTGCCGTGCACCACGCCCGTACCTCCCCATTTGAACGGTAAACTGTCTACCTCGACTTCAACCGACCCGCGGGTGACTTGTTCGGGGGTTACTTGGACTTCGATCGTGATTGGGCTTCGCCCGATCTGGCTGGCGAGTGCGATCCGGCCTGGCAGACCGTGTCCCGCCGCCCCAGTCACGTTGACTTCCAGCGAATTGTTCGATTCCCACGTGCACAAAATGTGAAGTAAGCTGGCCCCGGCTTTCACGGAGAACTGCTCCCTGGGGAACCCGGGCCCCGATAGCCGCAACGTAAACGGCGCTGTAGCTGTCAGTTCGCCCGCGGCATTGGGCGAAAACTTGAGCACTTTCGGGACCGGCGGCACACTTCGAGCGTTCTGCCCCCGGGCGGCAATGGCGACCGCTAGAACCACCAGTAGACTCGTCGCCTTCGTCGTTGCCGGTATCATTCGGCCAGTCCACTCGACATGGCTTTTCATTCTAGCCGCAAACTGGCGCAATAACCGGCAACCTCTACACATTCAATCGTCGCCGTCAGCCCCGGTGGAGCAACCTACTATCTGCCACATGCAACTAAATAATTAGTTGACGTTTCACCCCCCCATCGCGTCTAATAACTCAAGAGAACGGAGGATGGTCAGTGCCGCCCAGCAAGTCCTTAACCTTAACCGAAGCTGAACTGCGGCTGATGGATGTGCTTTGGCTGAAGGGGCCATCCACCGTCCAGCAGGTCATGGACGCGCTCCCCAGAAAATCGCAACTGGCGTATAACTCGGTCCTGACCACCATCCGCATCCTGGAAAAAAAAGGTTACTTGCGCCATATTAAAGATGGCCGCGCCCACGTTTACCGGCCGCTGGTCGAACGGGCGGAAGCATCCCGCTCCGAAATTCGCCATCTGGCTCATCGCTTCTTCGGGAACTCCCACGAAATGCTGGTGCTGAATATTCTGGAAGACCGCGGCGTCGACGCTGAAGAATTGAATCGCCTCCGTCAACTGCTCGATCAAACACAGCAGGACGCGGACGAGTAGACGAGAATGTGTAGAGATGAACGATCGTTTGCCAACCGAATGAATGCGGAGCTTAGCCTGGAGGGGTGAAGCCGAATCTGAACTGGATTGAATAAAATCATGACCGCCGCCATCAACCTCGAAGAGCTAGCCCGAATCTCCGCCGGGAGAATGCTGAACTCGATGCTCGAAGGCATCGCCATCGGACTCTTTGCGTGGATCCTGCTGCGACTCGTGGGCCGCCGAAATTCCAGCACCCGGTTCGCTGTCTGGTTCTCTGCATTACTGGCCATCGCGTTCCTGCCCGTCATCGGCGGTCCGGCTTCGAACCAGGCTTCCGCAGCGTCCGCTATCACCGTGCCCGGTTCATGGGCGCGCGGCGTGTTTATAGTTTGGGCGTCGATTGCGTTCATCTCTCTGACCCGTGTAGGCGTTGGCCTTTGGCAGTTGCGAAAGCTGCGCGCGAGTTGTATCGCGATTGATCCCAAAGCTCTAGATCCTCTGTTACGCGCCACATTGCAGGCTTTTCAGTCAGTACGGTCGGTCGAACTGTGCCAGTCTGATCGCCTCCACGTGCCCACCGCCATCGGATTTCTGGAACCGCTGGTGGTGATTCCAGCTTGGGCGATGAAGGAGCTTTCCACAGCGGAGTTGAACTCAATTCTGATTCACGAGCTCGCACACCTCCGGCGCCGCGACGATTGGACCAATCTTGCCCAGCAGGTATTGAAAGCCCTGCTGTTCTTCCATCCCGCGGTGTGGTGGATTGAGAACAAACTCGCCCTGGAACGAGAGATGGCGTGCGACGACGCGGTCCTGGCTGCAACCGCCAATCCAAAAGGCTATGCCCAATGCTTGGTCGCACTGGCAGAAAAGAGTTTTATGCGGCGCGGCCTGGCCATGGCACAAGCGGCTGTGAACCGCATCCATCAGACTTCGCTGCGTGTCTCCCAGATCCTTGATGTAAACCGCCCCGGCGCAACCAGAGTCTGGAAACCAGCCTTATATTCGGTTGCGGCATTTTCGGCCGTCTGCCTGGTGTCGTTGTCGCGCGCACCCGAACTCGTGACCTTCGAAGGCCCGATGCCGGAAATTACACTCGCGTCAGCCATGCCTGCGAACGAAATGCTGACCTCGGCTTCTGACTCAAGTTTCATCGAAAAACAGGCAGTCGCGACTCCCGTGGTCTTCCATCCTGAGTCCACTACTGAACCACTTCTCCAGGCGCACCGAATTAGGAAGGGCACGGGTGCACAGCCTGCGGACAGACTGCGGCCTCAGGCGGCGCGACGCTCCCAGCCCTGCGATGCCTGCGCTCGAATGAATCAAGGTGTTAATCGCGAACTGGCTGAAATGAGTTTCTCTGCAGTGTTTTCAGGCCAGCCGCAAAGAGCAAACGATTCTGAGTTTCAGCCCCTGACGCCGGAGATGCCAGTCCACCCCAATTTCACAGCGGATGCATCGTTGGGACTTAAAGAACCCATGTCGCAACAGCCGAACCTTGACGATTTGGCGCTGGCAGACAAGGCTTCATCCATCGACGATGAGGTGGCCCCGCAAACGATATTGGTTGTGATGCAGACGGAAGAGTACCGCCAGGCCGGACCCATGCTGCTGAAACTCTCCGTCTGGCATGTCCTGGTTTTCGACTCCAGCAACATTCCAGTCGAAAGCAGAATTCCCGCAAGAAAGATCTAGAAAAATTAACCGACTGTCCGAACTATGAACTTGTATCGCGATCAACTAAATAATTAGTTACTAAAGAGAGGACAAAGAACATGAGAAGTCGCATCACCACAGCTTGCAAATCCATCCTAGGCCGCCGCCTCGCCGCATCAGTCATTGCGATTGCGACGTTAGCGTCCCTGATCACTTATGAATCCGTGAAGCCAATGTCGGCACGCGCCGCAGTCGCGGCTCCGGCCGCCGCTGCTCTCGATGACGACAGCGTCGGAGCGTTGCTCTCACTCGACCACGCCATGGAGACGTTGGCAGCGCGGGTAACGCCCGCCATCGTGAATGTGTCCGTCGCGTCGCGCCGAACTCCAGACCCCAATGAAGATCAACTCCCCGATGGCCTGCAGCAATTCTTCGGGCCCAATTTCGGCGGTCCCGGCGGACCGCATGGCCGCCCGCAGCCGCAGATCGAGCATGGCATCGGCAGCGGAGTCATTATTTCTCCCGACGGATATATCGTCACCAACAACCACGTCATCGATGGCGCCGTCGACATTCGCGTCACCATGAGCAATCGAAAAATCCTGAAAGCAAAACTGGTCGGCGCCGATACACTGACCGATCTCGCAGTGATCAAGGTGGATGGCGGAAGCCTGCCCAGTATTCCCTGGGGCGATTCGACCGCGTTGCATCCAGGCCAGACCGTACTGGCTTTCGGAAATCCCTTTGGCTTCCGCTTTACCGTCACGCGCGGAATTGTCAGCGCGCTCAATCGTCCCAATCCATTTTCGGACAACGCCCGCAAGCCCGGCGAATTCATTCAAACCGACGCGGCCATCAACCCGGGCAACTCCGGCGGCCCGCTGGTGAACGCCCACGGCGAAGTCGTCGGCATCAACACCTTCCTGATTTCTTCCTCAGGCCAGTTTGCGGGCATGGGGTTTGCCATCCCCACGCAGATCGTGAAGCCAACCGTGGACACGCTGATCCGTGATGGCAAAGTAAGCCACGGCTACATGGGCATCGGAATCGCCGATGTGACCCCGGAGAACTCCAAGTTCTTTGACGTGAGCGATGCCAGCGGCGCAGTCGTCACCCAAGTCGAACCCGACTCACCCGCAGCCAAGGGCGGCGTGAAAGTCGGCGACGTGATCACCGAACTCAACGGACAGAAAGTAAGCGATGCTGGCCAGCTTCAAGTTGAAGTTGGACAGAAGCGTCCCGAAACCACCATCAAATTGCACGTGCTTCGCGACGGCAAGGGTGTGGACATTCCCGTCACGCTCGAGGCGATGGGCGCGCGCGACAAAGAAGCAAACGAAAGCGGAGAGGGCGAGCATGGAAAGGTGCGCTGGGGAGTTGGTATCGGCGACATGACTCCTGACATTCGCGAGCAACTGCAAGCGCCGCGCGACATTCACGGCGCGGTCATTGAACGCGTGCAGCCGGGCAGTCCCGCTGACAATGCGGGGCTGCAGCGAGGCGACGTCATCGTGCAGGTGAACCGTCACGACGTGCAAAGCGCCTCCGAGGTGCAGCAGGCGCTGGCGGGCGTGCCTAAAGGACAAGACGCGTTGCTGCTGGTCTGGTCGAATGGCGGAAACAGCTTCCGCGTGCTGCATGCGCCCGAGGGTTCGTAAGGGGTGAGAAATGTTCCACGTGGAACTTAGGTTGTGTTCCACGTGGAACACTTTGTTAGTGCTATTCTGTATGTACAACACTATGTGTGCATAGGTGTAAAAGCCGTTTTCGTTTGTTGGGATTAGGGGTTGGGAGGAATGCCTTGCCGTGCCTCCGCCACTCCTGGCGCCATCGGGATTCTTCGACTCCAGTGGTCGCGCTTTGCGCGCGACGAGTTCCGCTCAGATAGCAATTGTCTCGGACGAGGCGTCCGGGGGGTGTGTGGGTTAGGTATCGATCTTAGAAAGCGGCACCGGAGCCTAGCAGGCTGTAGAGCAGGACAACGAGGACGATTCCGGTGAAGACCATGTACATGCGATCGTGTTCGGCGGCGAATCCCCAGATGGCGAAGGCTACGCGGGCTACGGGGGTGGCGATCAGGAGGACGAGTCCCAACTGGATTATGCCCTGGCCGTGAAATGTGAAGGCGCTGTGGAGGATTCCGGGGAGGCTTTTCAGTTCAGTGGGCTCGCCGTGAAAAACATGGTAGTCAGCGGGCGAGCGGCCATGGCGAGCCAGATAGATGACAGCTCCGATGAAGACGACCAGGGCGGAGAGAGAGACGCCGACGCGGAGCAGGTTGCCGACGATGTTCTCGATTTTCTGATCGGTCCAGGGTTGATGGGGAACAGAGTTTGTCAAATCAGATTCCTCCGGTCAATCCTTTGTAGATCATTTGCACGCCGAGCACGACGATCACGATGCTGAAAACCAGCCGTCAACATTTTGGTTTCCGCCTTCATCAGAATGCGGACACCGAGCAGCGAGCCGGCAAGGACGCCGAGCATTACCGGCATGGCGAGTGCCGGGGTCGATGTAGCCGCGATTGAGATAGACGCCGGCGCTGGCGGCGGCGGTGACGCCGATCATGAAATTGCTGGTGGTGGTGGAGACCTTGAACGGGATCTTCATGGCCTGATCCATGGCCAGCACTTTTACCGCTCCGGAACCGATGCCGAGGAGGCCGGAGAGCGCGCCCGCGCCGAACATCAGGCTGAATCCCGTCGGGACGCTCTGCACATTGTAGTGCCGCAGTCCGCCTTCTTCGGAGGGGAAGTCTCCATTCAACTGCAGGCGCGTGGCCCGGGGATCGGGTCGGCAGGTTGCGTCGAGCGCGGGTTCGCGGCTTGCGGGAAAGGTATGCGGAATAGAGGAGCATGAGGCCGAAGATTATGGCGAGAGCTTTGGTTGAAATGAAGGCAGCCAGGAAGGCTCCCGCCAGAGCGCCGAGGGTAGTGGCAATCTCGAGGAACATGCCGATACGGATGTTGGAGAATCCCTCTTTCACGAAGGCGGCAGCGGCGCCGGAGGAAGTGGCAATCACGGAAACCAGGGAGGCTCCGATGGCGTAGCGGATGTCGACTTTGAAAAAGAGGGTGAGCAGGGGGACGAGGACGACTCCGCCGCCGAGGCCGGTGAGCGATCCGAGGAGTCCGGCGACGAAGGACCCGACGGCGACCAGGATCGTGAACTCGAGAATATTCATCGCACCCCCGAAGTAAAGAGTTTGCCACATCTTGGAGGCCATAGGGCAGGGCGATCGTATTCATAGGTTGGCGTTGCAGTGTCGGGGCAATAAGTGGCGCTGCGCGGGCGTGCGCGCCCGCCCGCGCCCACATTCTAATTAACTAAGCCACTGGCAGGGTGAAGTAGAACACGGATCCGTTGCCAGGCTGGCTGGTCACGCCGATCTTGCCGCCGTGGGCTTCGACGATAGCTTTGGCAATCGCCAGACCCATGCCGGTACCCTGGACCTGCAGACGTTGATCTCGGCCACGATAGAATTTCTCGAAGATCAAAGACTGTTCGAAATCGTCGATGCCTGGTCCGCGGTCGGCGACGCTGGTCATCACCATCCGGTTGCCAACTTCCGCAGTGACATGAATGGGAGATTCAGGCGCAGAGTATTTCGCTGCGTTTTCGAGCAACTGGGCGATGACTTCAGTGATCCGGTCTGCATCCATTCGGACCAGCGGCAGGCTATGGGGAAGTTGGACGTCGACGGGATGCTGTGCCAATGCCGGTCTGGCTTTCTGCAACGCGGCCTCGACCGATTCCTGGATCGAGTGTTCGTTCAATTGAAGTTCGAACTGGTTGGCGTCGAGTTGCGCCATCTCGGCGGCCTCGCCGACGAGTCGATTCAAACGATCGCTTTCTTCATTGATCACGGTCAGGAGTTCGAAGCGTTGAGCGGTGTCCAGAGCAGGATTGGAAAGCAGGGAAGTAGCGGAAGCCTTGATCGCGGTCAGTGGGGTACGAAATTCATGGGTAACGGAGTCGAGCAAAGCCGAGCGCAGTTGTTCGCTTTCGCGGGCAGCCTCGGCGCGGCCAAGTTTTTCGATTGCGCCTGCGCGCTCGATCGCGATTGCGATCAGGCTGCTCATGGCTTCCAGGGTTTCGCGGGAAGGCTGCACACCGGAGATCCCCATGCTGCCCACGACTCGGACACCCATCCTGAGGGGCATAAAGGCCGCACGCTTTTCCGGATCGGTCATGGGTTCGCCGCGCATGCAAACTAACTGCAGATCCTGAATCGCTAAATGATGGGTTTCGGAACTGGAGCGGTAGACATCAGGGCGGTTGGGCAAGGCGATGGCGGCGGCATCGACTCGGAGACTTTCCACCATGTATCGCGGGATTGCATTCAGGAGTTCGATAACGTTATCGCTGGAAAGCAACTGCTGACTGAACTTGTAGAGGCGCTCGGCTTCACCACGGCGCTCATTGGCTCTTTGAGCCTCCCGGCGAGCTCGCTCCGCGAGTTGACTGGCGATGATTGCCGTCACCAGGAAAGCAAGTAGAGCGACCCAGTTTTGGGGGTCTGCGATAGTCAATGTGCCGACTGGGGGAAGAAAGTAGTAGTTGAAGGCCAGGGTGGCGATCAACGCCATGAATACGGCAGGCTGCAGCCCCCAGTTCGCCGAGACGATCAGTACTGCGATTAAAAGCGTGAGCGCGGCGGTCGTAGGGTTCACGCTGACCACAACGTGATAAATGAAAACCACGGCGACCACGACGGCTGCCGTCGCAGCATAGCGCAGCGTCGACTTGAGTGCTGGTTGGTTCACGCGCCGATTGTAGCCGATTTCCTTCGTGTACCTTCGTGCCCTTTGTGGTTGATGCCTTTGAATTCGCTAACCACAAAGGACACGAAGGTACACAGAGGAAGAAGATCGGGGCAAAGAGGGGCATCGACAATTTCGATCTCCTCAACGACAATAGCCGCGATGCCCAAAACTCCTGAGCAATGGCTGGAAGAGGCCGATCCCGCGAAAAAGGGGGGCGTGTTCAAACTTTTCCTGGGCTACGCACCGGGTGTGGGCAAAACTTTCAGCATGCTAAGTGAGGCCATCCGCCGCCACAGCCGGGGCGAGGATGTCGTCATTGGAGTGATCGAATCGCATGGGCGTAAAGCGACGGCTGAACTGGCTGCGCAACTTGAGGCCGTTCCCCGGAAGAGGCTGGAGTACAAGGGCACAGTATTCGAGGAAATGGATGTCGATGCCGTCCTGGCGAGAAAACCCCGGGTCGCGCTGGTGGATGAGTTGGCACACACGAATGTGGAGGGCAGCAGGCATGGAAAGCGCTATCAGGATGTGCTGGAGCTGCTCGATGCCGGCATTGATGTGCTTTCGACCATGAACATTCAGCATCTGGAGAGTGTTACGCCAACCGTGCAGGGCCTGACCGGCATCACGGTCCGGGAAACCGTTCCGGACTGGGTACTGAAACGAGTGGATGAAGTGGTGATGTCGGATCTGACTCCTGAGGCATTGCAGAATCGCATGCGGCGAGGAGATATTTATCCGCTGGATCGGGTGGGCCGCGCCCTGGGTAATTTTTTTCGTCCGGGGAATCTCATCGCCCTGCGTGAGTTGGCCCTCCGGCAAGTGGCACAGGCTGTGGACCAAAGCCTGGAGACCTATCGGGAGAAGGACGAAGCCAGCGGAAACGTTGCGGTGCGTGAGCGAATCGCGGTTTGTATCAGTTCCAATCCCGCAGCGCAGTACTTGATCGCGCGCGGCGCGCGCATGGCACAGGCGATGGGGGGAGAGCTTCATATTGTGTACGTGGATTTAGGCCAGGACGACAACGATGCCAACCAGAAAACGCTGGCGGCGAATCTCCAGTTCGCGGAAAACGTAGGCGCGCAAATCACCAAGCTGAAGGGTCGGAACGTCGCCGAGACCGTGGCTGATTTCGTTCGCGAAAAACACGTCACCCAGGTTGTCTTCGGGCGATCGGCCACGGGGGGATGGAGAAAATACCTGTATCTGACCGCTATCAACAAGTTCCTGCGAGATGCCCCTCCGGTAGATGTTCACATTGTTACGCAGGAGCCTTCCTGATTTTTCATGAATGAACATCGCCGCATTCTCGTAGTCGACGACGAGTCTCAGATCACGCGTGTTTTGAGAACGAGCCTCTCAAGCCATGGTTATGACATTCGCGTGGCCAATGATGGCGAGACCGCGCTCGAGATCATGAAGGACTGGACGCCGGATCTGGTGATTACCGACCTTTCCATGCCCAACATGGATGGCTTGGAACTATGCCGGCGGCTGCGGCTTTCAACCAAGATTCCGATTATCGTGCTCTCGGTCAGAGGCGAGGAGAAGACCAAGGTCCAGGCGCTGGACGCCGGTGCCGACGATTACGTTACCAAGCCGTTTGGAATTGAGGAATTGCTGGCGCGGGTGCGTGCCCACCTTCGCCGCGCCCCCGCTGCTGAAGACGGGCAGGCCGCACTAATTGAGATTGGCGATTTCCGGATCGACCTCGCGGCACATAAGGTCACAGTCCGCAGAGGTGAAGTACATCTGACTCCGAAGGAATTTGATTTACTGGTTTATCTCGCGCGGCATCCTGGCAAAGTGGTGACCCATCGAGCGCTGCTCAGCGCAATCTGGGGTGGTCAGAGTACCGAGCAGGTCGAATATCTTCGCGTATTCGTCGGCCAGTTGCGCAAGAAACTGGAACCGGAAGCGTCGTCACCGCGCTACATCGTTACCGAGCCCTGGGTTGGATACCGATTCGAGCCCGGCGAATAAATCCTCTATTTTCAACTCTCTTCCTCTTAACGAAGATTCTACGAACTCTTTATTCAATCCTTACGCCTTTCATTATCCAATCAGTTGAGTCGAGGGAGCGAAAAAATGGTCGTGCTTGCCATCGTAAACATGCTGCTCTTGCTGGTTGGATTTCTGACCGGACCGCGCAAGAAAGGCACGGCGGATAACCAAGGGATAGCCGGGGATTCGGCAGCGAACCAGGCATGCATCGAGTAACTCAAGGAAGTTGTTCAAGAAAGGCCACGCGTCTATGTCCATTCAAGAAGTATCAGCGGAAGAGCTAGCCAAACTCTTTCATCTCTATCACCGGGCACTTGCCGATGGATTGGATGATCGTGCGACCGGGGGAAACGGCACTCCATGGGAGCAAACTCCACAAAGCGAGCGCAGGCGGATGGTCGCCGCGGCGCGGCTCGCGCTCATAGACTTGGCTGCCGCAGGTGGAGAACAAGTGTCAAATCGCCACCACTATGCGAACCCGGGCGAGGCGGATTTGGGTTGTTGAGATCTCTCGCGGCAAGACCGTTCGTAATTTCAATTAGAGATGCCGAGTGCGCCGAGCACCACCGGAATCAAAAGCCGACCGAGCAACACAACTTTAGGATAGGAGTGTTATGTCGTCGATTCAGAATGTGTCCGCAGAAGAATTAGCCAAGGTTTTCCATCACTACCACGAGGCTCTCGCAAATGACTTCCACGGTCATGCGAGCCGGAGAGCGGAGTTTTCCTGGGAGCAGGCGCCCCCCAATGAACGCAAACTAATGATCGCGGCTGCCCGGTTAACGCTGCTGGAGCTGGCGGCGTCGGGGACAGAGTCATCCCAAGACAATCGTCAGTATTTTGCCAAGCCCGGCGAGGCGGATTGGGGTTGCTAGGCCCATGCCTGGTTACCGTCGTTGGCAATCTTTATGAAGTCTTTACGAATTGTTTAGCTCTCTTTTACGCCTGAAGTTGTCAAATGATTCTCGCGGCATCTTCCTGACAATTGTGCCCGGACGGTCAGAATGAAACTGGTCTTCACATCCATGTGTGCAGGCGGGGTGGTTTTCATGCTGCGCTTTCTTGCCGCCCTGCTGAGCGAAAGGAAGAGCGTATCGCCGCGACCGGCAAGGATTTATTTCGCGAAGTTCAATCCAACTAAGCGAAGTGGGGAACTGATAATCATGAATTCAAACAACAGTATGCGCGAATCTACAGCGGAAAACGGCAAGCGAGTGGCATTCATCGTGATAGCCGCCCTGGTGCTGACGTTGCCTCTGCAAAGCCAGCAAACAGTCAGTGACATTCCAGCCGGTGTTTCGGGAACGGGAAGCCAGCAAGGCGCCACAGCGAATCAACAGACGCAGCAAGAAATAGTGCATGAGCTGGATGCGATGAAGAAACGCATTGCGCAGCTCGAAGCCACGCTGAAGGCTCAAGAGCAGCCGACGCCTACGGCGATTCCCGCAGTGGCGACCGAGCAGGCGCTGCTCAGCCCTGCGGCGGCGCCCGCGGCAGTGGCTCAGGCACACCCTAAGCGCCCAAGCCTGCTAAGGCCGAGCCGTTCGCGTTCGCCGACTGGACCTGGCTGAACGGCAATGCGCGGACCAAAACGCCGGCGTTCGATTCGAAATTCTTTACGCCGGAAATCAGAGCGGACATCGACTATGTTTACGATTTCAATCATCCCAAAGATGACACAATCGGCGGATCGAGCGAAGTCTTTCGGTCCAACGAAGTTCAAGTAACGCAACTCGGCGTTGGTGGTGACTTCCATTACGACAATGTTCGCGCGCGGCTGATGACGCAGTTCGGGATGTATTCGACGACGACCCCGCGCAATGATGCCAGCCCCTCACGGGGACAATGGGACCTTGCCAATGCATATCGTTACGTTTCTGAAGCATACGGCGGATACCACTTTAATGCGCTGCATGGGATCAATGTTGACGCGGGAATCTTCATGTCTTACGTCGGGCTCTTCAGTTATTACAACTTCGATAACTGGGCTTATCAGCCTTCGTATGTTTCGTCTAACACGCCGTGGTTTTTCAATGGCCTGCGGGTGCAAATCTTTCCTACCGAACATTTGAAAATCGAACCCTGGTTCGTCAACGGATGGCAGTCGTATGGCCGGTTCAACAACCGGCCTGGATTCGGCGGGCAGATCTTGTGGCGTCCGAAAGCATGGCTTTCAATCCTCGGGAATCAATACGCTTTGGGCGAGGATGCGCTGAACACGCCCGGCCGTGTGCGCTATCACACCGACGACAGCATTCAGATTAAGTACTACGACAATCCAAAGAACGTGCTGGACAAGGCTGCTTTCTCGTTGACTGGCGATCTGGGATGCGAACACGGTGGTGGCGTCAGTTGCTACGGCGATTCGGTGAAAGGCCCCAAGCAGGACTTCCTGGGCTTCATGGTTTACAACCGTTTGTGGTTCGACAAGGACCGCTACGGGCTTACTCTGGGCGGGGGCAAGATCAACAACCCGGGCCGGTACCTGGTGCTCCTGCCGCCGATCAATGGCGCGACTGCGACTTCGGGTACGCCTTACTTTACCGAGAATCCCGGCGATCCGTACAAGGCTTGGGACGCGTCTGCGACGTTCGATTACATGCCCAGCCAGTACATCACATTCCGCTGGGAGTTCGACCATCGAGCGGCAAACGTGCCCTATTTCTCGGGACGAGGCGGCATTACGCCAGCGGGTGGCAACACTGGCACTCCGGGCTCGTTGGTGTCAGGCTTTACGCCCGATCTGGTGAAGGACGAGAACCGGCTGGATCTGTCGATACTGGTTAAGTTCTAGTAGCTATGGATTCTCGACGCGATTTTCGATACGAGCCTGGAACCATGACCCGTTCATTTTCGGAAGTGGGTGTTACTGGTAATGCCTTCAGAGTCTACAAATCTGCTGAAAGCATGCTGCTGCTACTGATGATCGGGTTCCCATGCTTAATACCGGTACGCGCACAAGGGCAGGCAGGGGCTACTTCAACGGAAGTCGCCAACAGGGGCGTGACCAGTGAGGGACTGCAACAGCGCGTCGGAGAACTTGAAGGCGAAGTCGCCGAATTGAAGCGCATTGTGAAAGAGCTACAATCAAATTCGCAAGTGGTGGGCGGTCCACAAGACCCTCCAAGCACTCAACTGATTGCCGGGGCTCAGCCCGTCTCGGCGGAGCAACCGACGCTCACGCCACAAGACAGAAAGAGCCTCGACTTCATGCGCGACACCACCATCAACATTGGGGTGGACGGGTATTACGCCTACAACTTTAACGCTCCTGTCGGGCGCGTTAATCTTTTGCGGGCCTATGACGTGCTCAGCAACAGTTTCAGCCTGAATCAGGCGAGTGTGATCTTTGATCACCCTCCGGACCCTTCGGTTGGGCGGCGTTTCGGCGGCCGCCTGGACCTTCAATTCGGTCAGGCAACGGATACGCTGCAGGGGAATCCGTCCAACGAACCGCGGCCGGACATCTATCGGAACATTTTCCAGGCTTACGGGACCTTTATTGTTCCGATTGGTCGTGGCTTGAATGTGGATTTCGGAAAGTTTGCCAGTTCGCTTGGAATCGAAAGCAATTACACCAAGGATCAGATGAACTATTCGCGATCATACTGGTTCAACTTCCTGCCCTTCTACCACATGGGCTTCCGAACCAGTTACCCAGTCAACGATCACCTTGCTTTGAATTACTGGCTGATCAATGGCACGAATCAAGTTGAACCTACCAACAGCTTCAAAGATGAGCTGTTTGGCTTTACTGCGACGCCACGCAAGACGATCACCTGGACGACGAACTACTACTTTGGTCAGGACCATCCTGACCGGATGAGCGTACCTGCGACTGGGCCGATTCCGGTGCAGCCCGGCCTCAGTTTCGTGCCGATTATTCCTGCTCCCAATGGACGGCTCCACATCTTTGATAGTTACGTCAGCTGGCAAACCACGCCGAAAGTCACTCTGGCCATCGAGGGTGATTACGTCATAGAACGGCTGTGGATAAATTCCGCGCCGGGCGAATCGTCAGCGCCGTCTCATGCCGACGGAGGCGCAGCTTACTTGAAGTATCGGCTGAATTCCAAGTTCGCACTGGCTGGCCGCGCCGAGTATCTCTCCGATCGTGGTGGCCTATTCAGCGGCCTGAATCAGGCGTTAAAAGAAACGACGGCAACGTTTGACTACGACGTCGCGAACGGTTTCCTGATGCGCTATGAATGGCGTCGCGATTTCTCGAATCAACCTTCATTCCTCACCGATACGCAAGGCGTGCTGAGCAAACAACAAAATACGGTCACGCTTGGACTGATCTGGTGGTGGGGCCGCAAGGAGGGCGCATGGTGAGCCTGACCGCGAAAAACACACACCTGGGAGATCGCTTATGAAAGACATCATCTTTATCGCCGTAACGCTGGCATTTTTCGCACTTGCCATCGGCTACGTACGGTTCTGTGATCGGATTCGCTGAGGGGACTGCAAATGACTATTGAATCGATTCTCATGTTGGCCGTCAGTGCTTTGCTGATGGCCTACCTGCTCTACGCGCTGTTGATGCCGGAGAAGTTCTGATGACGTTGAATGGTTGGATTCAGATATTCCTGTTTCTGGGACTAATATTTGCGGTCACCAAGCCACTAGGCATTTTCATGGCACGGGTGTTCAACCGCGAACGTACGTTCCTAGACCCGGTTGCCCGGCCTCTCGAGCGTTTGCTCTACCGCGTCACCGGCGTGGACGAAAACCACGAAATGCGTTGGACAGAATATGCCGCCGCCATGCTGATGTTCAGCGGCGTCTCCATGTTGCTGCTGTATTTGATCCAGCGAATGCAGCAGTGGCTGCCGTTGAATCCGCAGAAATTCGGGGCAGTTGCTCACGATCTCGCGTTCAATACTGCAGCGTCTTTCACGACCAACACCAACTGGCAGAACTATGCGGGTGAGGCCACGATGAGCTATCTCACCCAGATGGCTGGGCTCGCGTATCACAACTTTGTATCGGCTGCGGTCGGTATCGCTCTCGCCATCGCATTCGTCCGCGGCATTGCACGGCGGGAAAAGGAAACCATCGGCAACTTCTGGGTGGACATGACGCGTGCCACACTGTGGTTGCTGCTGCCGATGTGCATCGTGTATGCGTTGGCGCTGGTTTCCCAAGGTGCCGTTCAGAATCTCAAGCCATACGACACGGTAAAACTGGTCGAGCCACAGCAAGTGCAAAAGAACGGACCCGATGGAAAGCCGATGGTCGGCCAGGACGGCAAGCCGATCATGGATACGGTAACGGATCAGACCATTGCGCAAGGCCCGGTTGCGTCCCAGGAAGCCCCCAAGATGCTGGGCACCAACGGCGGTGGTTTCTTTAATGCCAACAGTTCGCATCCGTTCGAGAATCCGACGCCGCTCAGCAATTTTCTGCAGATGCTTTCCATTTTTGCCATTCCAGCCGGGTTGACTTACACGCTTGGCCGCATGACCGGATCGCAACGCCACGGATGGGCAGTATGGGCGGCCATGGCTTTCTTATTCCTGGCGGGAGTCACGACCGCGTATTGGGCCGAGGCGCGAGGCAATCCGCTGCTGAAGGGAGCGGATCAGCACGTAAGCAGGTTGCAGTCCGGCGGCAATATGGAAGGCAAGGAAGTCCGCTTCGGCATCGCCGACTCTGCTCTCTTTGCCACGGTGACCACCGACGCCAGTTGCGGGGCGATCAACAGTTGGCACGATTCCTTCACGCCACTGGGTGGAATGGTTCCTCTGGCCAACATTATGCTGAGCGAAACTGTCTTCGGAGGCGTAGGCGCGGGTACTCTACGGCATTCTGATCTACGTCGTTCTGGCGGTGTTCATCGCGGGCCTGATGGTCGGACGCACCCCGGAGTATCTGGGAAAGAAGATCGAAGCCTACGACGTGAAGATGGCCATGCTGGTCACGTTGGTCTTTCCGCTCGTGATCTTGGCGCTGGCCGCGATCTCCTCGGTGCAGGCTTTCGGCACATCGAGCATCAGCAATCCCGGCCCTCACGGCTTGAGCCAGATTCTGTACGCCTTCACCTCGATGGCTGGCAATAACGGCTCGGCCTTCGGCGGGCTCAGCGGGAACACCCTCTGGTACAACACCGCGGGCGGAATGACGATGCTGATTGGCCGCTTCTTCATGATCATTCCCATGCTGGCCATCGCCGGTAATTTGGCCAAAAAGAAATATGTTCCGCCGTCACTGGGTACGTTTCCCGTGACCACGCCTTTGTTCAGTGTGCTGCTGGTCGGTGTGATTCTCATCGTGGGTGCGCTGACGTTCTTCCCAGCACTGAGCCTTGGACCGATACTCGAGCACCTGCTGATGTCGGCAGGAAAGGCTTTTTGAGGAGCTATGGCAGATAAGAAAACAAAATCTATCTGGGACATAAAGATCGTGCGCCGCGCGCTCGTGGATTCACTGCTGAAGCTCGACCCGCGCAACATGATGAAGAATCCCGTGATGTTCGTGGTCGAAGTTGGCAGCGTGGCCACCAGCATTCTGTTACTGCGCGAAATTGTCCGGCATCAAGGCGCGTTCGGCTTCAACCTGCAAATCACGCTCTGGCTCTGGTTTACAGTCCTGTTTGCGAATTTTGCGGAAGCCATGGCCGAGGGCCGCGGAAAGGCGCAAGCCGAGTCTCTGCGCAAGGCCCGGGCGGAAACCATTGCCAATCGGCTGTTGCCTGACGGAAAGACGGAGCAGATTGCCAGTTCTAAACTGCGCTCCGGCGATCTCGTGAAAGTTGTCGCGGGTGAGTTTATCCCCAGCGACGGCGAGATTGTCGAAGGCGTGGCCTCGGTAGACGAATCCGCGATCACCGGAGAGTCCGCGCCGGTAATCCGCGAAGCCGGCGGCGATCGCTCGGCCGTGACCGGCGGTACACGAGTGCTCTCCGACTGGCTGAAGGTCAAAATTACCTCCAACCCCGGTGAAACCTTCATGGACCGCATGATCGCGCTGGTAGAAGGCGCCGAGCGCCAGAAGACGCCAAACGAAATCGCGCTCAATATCCTGCTGGCTGGGCTGACTATCATTTTCTTGTTGGCCGTCGTGACTTTACAACCGTTCGCTATTTATTCCGGTTCGCCCCAGACCGTGTTCGTCCTGGTGTCGTTGCTGGTCTGCTTAATTCCCACCACCATCGGTGGTCTTCTCTCCGCCATCGGAATCGCCGGTATGGATCGTCTGGTGCAACACAACGTTCTTGCCATGTCGGGGCGGGCGGTCGAGGCTGCCGGCGATGTCAACACGCTCCTGCTCGACAAGACCGGCACTATCACTCTGGGGAACCGGCAGGCATCCGAATTTGTTGCGGCCCCCGGCATCACCGCCGCGCAGATGGCGGATGCCGCACAACTTTCCTCGTTGGCGGATGAAACTCCGGAAGGCCGCTCCATCGTCGTACTGGCCAAAGAACGCTATGGACTTCGAGGCAGGGAACTGGCTTCGCAGGAAGCCACATTCATTCCGTTCACCGCGCAGACTCGTATGTCCGGTGTGGATATGGATGGCCGCGAGATCCGCAAGGGCGCTGTGGACGCCATCACAAAATATCTGGCCCAGCACGGGACCGTTCTTCCCAAGGAAATTCAAGCTGCGGTAGAAACCATTGCCCGGTCGGGCGGAACCCCTCTGGTGGTCGCTGAGAACCGCCGCGCCCTCGGAGTGATTCACCTTAAGGACATCGTGAAAGGTGGAATGCGCGACCGCTTCGATCAGCTTCGCGCCATGGGAATCAAGACGGTGATGATCACCGGTGACAATCCGTTGACCGCAGCTGCGATCGCGCGAGAAGCCGGCGTGGATGACTTCCTCGCCGAGGCCACTCCCAAAGACAAGATGGACTTGATCCGCAGCGAGCAGAAGCAAGGCAAGCTGGTTGCGATGACCGGCGACGGCACGAACGATGCTCCCGCACTCGCCCAAGCGGATGTCGGCGTAGCCATGAACACCGGTACGCAGGCGGCCAAAGAAGCCGGAAACATGGTCGATCTCGATTCCAATCCGACCAAGCTCATCGAGATCGTAGAAATCGGCAAGCAGTTACTGATGACTCGCGGCGCCCTGACCACGTTTTCCATCGCCAACGATGTAGCTAAATACTTCGCCATTATTCCTGCGATGTTTGCGGCTACTTTTCCCGTGCTGAACACGCTCAATATCATGCAGCTGAAAACTCCGCAGTCCGCGGTGCTGTCCGCTGTCATTTTCAATGCTCTGATCATTGTTGCCTTGATTCCCCTCGCGCTGCGCGGGGTGAAGTACCGGCCCATGGGAGCAGCCGTCCTCTTGCGCCGCAACCTCTGGATCTACGGCGTTGGCGGCATCATTGTGCCTTTTGTTGGAATCAAGTTGATCGATATGCTCATTACCCGCGTGGGAATGGCCTGAGAGGATTGTCATGAAAAAGAATCTGATAACTTCGGTGCTGATGACGATCGCCACCACGGTTCTGCTGGGAATCGTTTATCCGTTAGTAGTCACCGGACTGGCGCAACTGTTCTTCAAAGACAAAGCCAACGGCCAACTGATTGTCCAAAATAACAAAGTCGTGGGCTCCCGCATCATTGGCCAAGCGTTCGTCGGTGCCAACTATTTCCACCCCCGGCCTTCCGCGGCGGGAAACGGATATGACGCCGCGAATTCCAATGGCTCGCAACTTGGCCCCACCAATCAGCATTTGATCGATAGAGTGAAGACAGATGTAGACACGAATCAGGCGGATAATCCCGGCCAGCCCGTGCCTGTTGACCTGGTAACAGCGTCGGCTTCCGGACTCGATCCCCATATTTCACCAGCAGCAGCTGAGTTTCAGGTGCCACGCGTCGCAAAAGAGCGAGGAATCGGTCGGGAGGAACTGCAACAGTTGATAGGCCGGCACACGGAAGCCCGGCAATTGGGATTCCTGGGCGAGCCGCGGGTGAACGTTTTAGAACTTAACCTCGAGCTTGATCGGCGGTATCCACTGAGAAGGCAAGCCGATGCCAAGTAGATTGTGTCTTCCCGGACTCCGCCACGATTAATCGCGTCCGCTCTAAGAAGGTGTGATGGACCTTTACAGTGCGCTTCAATACGCCCTGTTTCTAGTGATCGTCACCGCCGTAGTACAGCCGCTGGGCGGATACCTTGAGCGAGTCTTTTCCAGAAAAGCAACCGCACTCGATCGATTGTGCCTTCCGATTGAACGACTCATTCATCGCCTCGCTAAAGTCGATCCCAATGCGGAAATGACCAGCTCGGAGTACGCAATGTGTTTCGTGTTCTTCGGTCTTGCCGGCACGCTCCTGCTGTATTCCATTCTCAGACTTCAACGTTTTCTGCCGTGGTTCTTCCCTCAATACCAGACCACGCCGATCTCACCAGACTTGGCTGTGAATACGGCGATCAGTTTCTCCACGACAACCACCTGGCAGGCCTACGGCGGAGAAAATACCATGAGCTACTTTAGCCAAATGGCTGGCCTCTGCGCGCAGAATTTCCTGGCCGGTGCGGCGGGACTGGCAATTGGCATCGCCTTTATCCGCGGACTGGCCAGGCAACTCTCAGAAACGCTCGGGAACTTCTGGGTCGATCTGACTCGTGCTTTGCTTTGGATCCTTCTGCCAGGAGCCGTAATCGGAGCGATGTTTCTAGTGTGGCAGGGAGTTCCCATGAACTTCCATGACTACGCGGTTGCGACTTCGATAGAGCACTCCAAACAGGTCATCGCGCAAGGGCCCGTGGCCGCGCTTGAAATCATCAAGAATCTTGGAACGAACGGAGGTGGTTTCTTTAACGCCAATGGCGCTCATCCCTACGAAAACCCAACTCCGCTCACAAATCTGGTGGAAATGCTGGCAATCGTGCTCTTGCCTGCAGCCTTGACCAATACGTTTGGCAGAATGGTGAATCGCCCTCGGCAGGGCTGGCTTCTTTATTGGGTAATGATGTTTCTTTTCACTCTCGGATTGTTGTTTGTTCATTACTCTGAACAACGGGGCAATCCGCTTCTGGGCAGTGTCGATTCGCAACGTAGTGGGCAGCATTCCGGTGGAAACATGGAAGGGAAAGAGGTTCGATTTGGCATTGGCGGCTCCGCACTGACTGCAGTTGTAACCTCAAACGCGGCCACGGGATCGTACAACTCGATGCACGGCAGCTTCACATCGCTTGGCGGACTGGTTCTGCTATCGAACCTTCTTCTTGGAGAAGTCGTTTTCGGAGGGTTGGGTACAGGTCTTGTCAGCATGGTGATGGCCGCCGCTATTGCAGTGTTTCTGGCGGGCCTGATGGTTGGCCGCACACCTGAATACCTGGGAAAGAAGATCGGCCCGTGCGAAAACAAAATGGTTATGTTGTACGCCTTGGCCGCGCCGATGTTGATTCTTCCACTCACCGCCATCGCGGTCGGCAGTCGAATGGGGCTTTCCGGGCTTAGCACGAACAGTGGGCCTCATGGTTTCACCGAAGTTCTTTTTGCGTATGCGTCCTGTTTCGCCAACAATGGGCAAAGCTTCGCTGGCCTCAGCGCCAACACGATTTTCTACAACTTGACTACCGCAATGGCGATGATGGTTGGAAGGTTTGGCTTGGCCATTCCTACCTTGGCGTTCGCAGGCTTGTTCGCTCGGCAGAGAATTACCCCGTCTTCATCTGGAACTCTTCCCACAGATTCTTTTTCCTTCGGGGTTGTACTTACCGCATTCGTGCTAATTGTAACGGCATTAAGTTACCTTCCTGCTCTAGCTCTCGGTCCCGTCTTGGAGAGGCTACTTTTCGGTACTTAGAAGGCCTTCATAGGAAATACGCTGGGAATGCTAAACTTTCAATCGTGGCCCGCATCGCTCATCTGGAATGCACAAAGTGTGGCGCATCGATTGACGCCGCCCGTCCCCAAACGGTTTGCCCGAAAGATGGCGGCGTTCTTTACGTCCGCTACAAACTTTCCGCGCTGAAATCCAAGTTCACAACCGCATCGCTCGCCGGACGCACGCCCACCATGTGGCGCTACGCTGAGGTTTTGCCCGACGCCGAACCTGTCTCTCTAGGCGAAGGGTTTACCCCAATGCTGCCGTCCCGCGAATTCCCCAACGTGTATATAAAGGATGAAGGCCTGAATCCGACCGGCTCGTTCAAGGCCCGCGGCATGTCGGCGGCAGTCACCATGGCGAAGGCTTACGGGCTGAAAAAATTGGCTGCTCCCTCGGCGGGAAACGCCGCCAGTGCGCTGGCAGCATACGCGGCCGCGGCCGGGATTGAAGCGCATCTGTTCATGCCCAAGGATGTTCCGCTCGCCAATCGGGTGGAGTGCGACAGCTATGGAGCGCACGTCACCTTGGTGGATGGCTTGATCAGCGACTGCGCGCGCATGGTTGGCGAGAGAAAGAAAAAGAAGGCTGGTTCGATGTATCCACGCTCAAAGAGCCCTTCCGCGTGGAAGGCAAGAAGACCATGGGCTACGAGGTTGCCGAACAATTGGGATGGCGCATGCCCCAGGGCATTATTTATCCCACCGGCGGCGGAGTCGGATTGATCGGGATGTGGAAAGCTTTTGAGGAGATGCAGGACCTGGGCTGGATCGGCGCGGAGCGTCCACAAATGATTTCCGTCCAGGCGGCCGGCTGCGCCCCGATCGCGAAAGCGTGGGATGACGCCAAGCCAACCGCGGAATTCTGGCCAAACGCCGCAACCCTGGCTGCCGGCCTTCGTGTCCCCAAGGCGTACGGAGATTACTTAATTCTCGATATCCTGAAAAAGAGTGGTGGCGCGGCGCTCTCCGTGACCGACGACGAGATCATGGATTCATTTCGGCAGTGGGCTCGAGTGGAAGGAGTCTTCGCGGCTCCCGAAGGAGCGGCTGCGCTGGCTGCGTATCGAAAATTGCGCGCCAGCACATTCTTTGGGCCCGACGATACAGTCGTGTTGTTTAACACGGGATCGGGATTAAAGTATCTCGATGTGATCGAAGACAAAAAGAAATCCCAACGCTATCTGGCTCCCGCCTCGCGGCAAATCGGCGGCATTATTGGACCGTATTGAAAACGGCACTTATCAAAGTCAAAGCGCTGTCTGATCTGTCTGGATATGACCGACCGTCTCTACTATCACGACTCTCTTCTTCATGAGTTTGACGCTGAAGTGTTGGATCTGACTTCTTTGTCCTCTTCTGACTCTCGTCCAGCCCTGATTCTTGATCGTACGGCCTTCTATCCCACCAGCGGCGGGCAGGTCTTTGATATGGGATGGATCTTTCCCAGCGCGGCGAGTGATGCGAACAACAGAGTTCGCGTTGCCGAGGTGGTGGATAGCGAGGACGGGCAGATACTTCACATCCTCGAAAATGCAGGGCCAATTCAGAAAGGTACGCGCATTCACGGCCTGATTGACGTTGACCGTCGTCGCGATCACATGCAGCAGCATTCCGGTCAGCATGTTCTCTCGGCGGCGTTCGTGCGCCTGTTCAATGTGCCGACGGTCTCTTTTCATATGGGCGTCGAGTCATGTTCCATCGACTTGGATACGAAGAACCTGACGGGGACGCAGGTCGAAGCCGCCGAGGCGTTGTCGAATGATGTGGTCACGCAGAACCGCGCTGTCAGTATCCGCTTTGTGACGCAGGAAGAGGCGCGCGGGCTGGGGCTGCGCAAAATCCCCCCGGTAGAACGGGACCAACTCAGGCTCATCGATATTCATGATTTTGATCTGACCGCATGCGGCGGAACGCACGTCTTAGCAACCGGACAGATCGGCTGCATCCTTCTGCGCAAAACAGAAAAGACGCGGCAGGGATGGCGAGTGGAGTTCGTATGCGGCAAGCGCGCCGTCGCTACGGCCAGGCGCGACTATAGCGTCCTGGCGGAGTCTGGCGGCCTGCTTTCTAGCCACATCTGGGAGATTCCGCAGCAGGTGCGGAAGTTGCAGGAGGAATCGCGGGCCTCGCGCAAATCGCGCGACCTATTGCTCGAAGAAATTGCCGACTTGTACGCCAGCCGCTTGCTGGCCGAAGCTCCTGACAGCGGCGGACGCAAAGTCGTCGTCCGCACATTTGCCGATCGCGACTTGACGTTCATCAAGTTGCTTGCCCAAAGGTTGACCCGCCAGAGTCCCGCAGCAGTTGCGCTTCTCGGCATCACTTCTGATCCGCCTGCGTTGGTATTTGCCCAGTCCTCGGGTCAGCCGTTCGACATGGGCGCTTTTATGAAAGAAGCGCTGGCGCACCTCGGCGGCCGCGGTGGCGGAAGCAAGGATATGGCGCAGGGTGGCCCATTGCAGGTAGACGGAATGGAAGCGGCACTTGCCGAGCTAGCCGATCGCTCAGGAAAATAGCCTGCCGATCTTTGCTCAGCCAAACACCTGAGTGCGGCTGTCGTGTTTGCAGCCGAGACCCACCGCCTTCGTGCTACATTCTCCTCAGCGGATCTGATCGTTCGGCCCAGCATGGCCGGCCAGGAAAATGGAACAACGCCTCATCCTTATCAATTTGCTGATCAAGCTCGGCGTAGCCGCCGCCATAGCCAGCACTCTTGTCCGCTCCGTCGAGTTCAAATCATTGTTGTTTAACGAGGATCGCTCGCTGAAGCAACAGATTTATCTGGTGTTGTGGATCGGTATTCCATTGAGCGTCGCGGTATGGATCCGGTTTACTCAGAAGAGTTTTGTGGCAGGCGATCTGTCTTTCGAGACGACCATTCTTCTAGGTGTGATTGCCGGGCGTTTCACCGGTATGCTGGGAGGCGCATTCATTGCGCTGCCCGCGTTGTTGCACGGCGAGTGGGCCACTCTGCCATTCAATGTCCTTTGCGGTTTCATCGCCGGACAGCTGCGTACCCTCGCGCCCGATCGCGAAGATATCTGGTCGTTCTCACCATTCATCGATCTGAGCATTTACCGCATGATCCGCCGCAATCTGCCCACTCCCCGTTTGTTCGACTGGCAGGTCATGTTTTTTGTCACTATCGTGGCATTGCGCTTCGTGCAAACCGAGCTTTCCCGCTTCCTTCCGCACGCCACATTCAGCCTCGAGGGCATCAGTTCCGAACATCTGAATCCCTGGGTCTGGGTAGCAATTTACGCCACATCGATCACCGCGATCGGAACCGAACTGAAGATCTGGAACAGCGTGCGCATCCAGATCAAACTCGAAGAACAAGCCCGCCTGCTGTTGCAGGCTCGCATGGAAGCACTGCAAAATCAGATCAACCCGCACTTCCTCTTTAATACTCTGAACTCGGTTTCTTCACTCGTGCGCTTCGATCCCGATACGGCGCGCGAACTGATCATCAAGCTGGCGACCATTTTGCGAAGGCTGCTAAGTAGTGGCGATGCCTTCGTGCCTCTGCACGAGGAGTTGGAGTTCATCGACAACTATCTCGACATCGAAGTGGTTCGCTTCGGGCGCGACAAGCTGCAAGTCAAGAAGGAGTTGGAGCCAGCATCGCTCGATATTATGGTGCCCAGCATGCTGCTTCAGCCCCTGGTTGAAAACTCGATCAAGCACGGGCTGGCTTCCAAGATCGAAGGTGGCAGCATCGTCATGCGCAGCCGGCTGACGGATTCAAATTTGATCATTGAAGTAGAGGACGATGGCGTGGGCATGGGTGCGGCTAACATTCTGGAAAAGCCCACTGGGCTCGGTGGAACCGGGATCGGCTTGGCCAACGTGGCAGAGCGGTTGAAGGTGCTATATGGAGAAACAGCCCGCATGACGATCGATAGCCACGAAGGGAAGGGGACGCTGATTCGATTGCGCCTGCCCATCCTGCAGACCGAAGGGTCGATACCGGCAGCGCTCTACGAAGAGCGTTCCAGCACGCGCCGGTAGAATTCCTCGTATTGCGGGATGATCTTCGAAGAGCAAAATCTGGATTTCGCTACCGCGCGGCAAGCCTTTCCCATCTCTTGCAAGCGGAGGTCGTCATTGAGCAACTCGATCGCATAGCGCGCCATCGTATCCACGTCGCCGACGTCGGCCAGGAATCCGCTCTTGCCGTGTTCGATCACCTCAGGCACGCCGCCCACGCGGGTTGCGATCGGCACAACTTCGCAAGCCATGGCTTCCAGTGCGGCCAGCCCGAACGATTCCAGTTCGCTCGGCATCAAGATAAGGTCTGCGAGGGCTAGTTTTTCGTGGACGTTGTCCTGCTTGCCCAAAAACAAAACGTCGTTGTGAATCCCTTTTTGTACCGCTAGCCATTCCGCGCGCGATCGATCTGGACCATCGCCGATCAGCAAGAGCTTGGAAGGGAATTTCTTGCGGACGCGGTCGAAGACCTCGATGGTATCGGTAATACGCTTCACCGGCCGAAAGTTCGAAAGATGTACCAGCAGGCGCTCCCCGTTTGGCGCGTACTCCAACCGCCGCTGCGCCGCACCGGAATCTCGAACATAAACGTCGCAGTTCACGAAGTTATAAATCACTTCAATGTTATTTTTTACATCGAACTCCCGCAGGGTACGCTCCCGCAAATATTGTGAGATCGCCGTGACTCCATCGCTCTGCTCGATGGAGAACCGGGTAATCGGCAAATACGAACGATCCAATCCGACCAGCGTTATGTCGGTGCCGTGAAGCGTCGTGACGAAAGGCAACTTTTGTCCCCGTGGTTTCGCGGCCAGCATCTGGCGGGCCAGCAACGCGCTTACAGAATGCGGGATCGCATAGTGGACGTGCAGCAGGTCGAGAGCATATAACTCCGAAACCTCGGCCATGCGCGTGGCCAACGCCAAATCATACGGAGGATATTCGAACAGTGGATACCGCGAAACGTCGACTTCGTGGTAGTGAATATTGGGATGCAGTTCGGTCAGGCGGATGGGCTGGGCATAGGAAATGAAATGAATCTCGTGCCCGCGCTCGGCCAGTTCGACACCGAGTTCGGTAGCCACGACTCCACTGCCACCGTAAGTCGGATAGCAGGTGATTCCAATCTTCATCCGCGAGGTCCTTTCCACGCCAGCCGGTTGGGCTCTCTGATTCGATGGCGACCACCGCGCTAGGATTCAGATTTTGAAAGTGGATTGGGAAGAAATCAGCCGGAAAAGGATTAAGAATCTGCGTTGGCTGCGCCTTTGGCAGCGTCCTTGCCCTTGAGGCTCGCGTCCAATTTGTCGAGGTATTTCTGCAACCGCTCCTGGACCTGGTTGTCCAGTTGTGTAAACTCAATACCCATTCCTACGCCGCCATCGCTGGCCCGGACCACGCCGCTGGTCTGAATTTTCTCGGAATCCATCCAGAAGGTGATCTTAACTTTTGTCCCAAGCTGCAAGGGAAGAAGAGTCTCTACATAACAGCCGCGGCCGCCAATGTCTGTGGCGTTGGTCTGCATGTGGGTGCGCCGGGCATCCTCGAACCCAATCTCCAGGGGAAACAGAACCTTGTGCCGGACATATTTGCGTTTGTTTTTCCCGGGAGCGACTGCCGCTTTATCCGTCTTGGCAAGTTCCTTCCAGGGAATCTGCTGGCTGGAGAGAATCTGCACACCGACTTCAATTTTCCTCGCCTCGCCGCCATCAATGACCCAAACGACTTTGAACCGGGCTTTCTTTTCGCCATGCTGCACGCCGATGATATCCCCGGCTTTCAGAGGGTGGCTGATTCCCGAGATCATCGCCCCTTCACTGCTGAGATTGGTAGCGTTGGCGTTCTGAAAAAATGGACGACCGTCTGCATCCATGCCCCATACGCGTACCAGGATTACCGTCGCAACCCGGGTTTCCGGTCTTTTGTCCATGTTTGTTCGTACCTTCCGCGGAATTCTCAGCGGTTGGCATATTCTACCTTGGCGCTCGCGGCCTTGAAGCAGCAATTCGGCGGGTTTTTGCCTATCCAAAGGCCGTGTACGACCGGGTATCAGCGCTAGACAAACTCAGGCGAGGTCGTGGTAGGAAATGAGCTGAACCCCTCTACGGACAAGCATTTCGCGAGCGTCCGCCGATGTGAGAACCCTCAGTTCCAACTCGCGGGACTCGCGCAGCCGGGTGCGAACCCTGGCCAGTTCGGCGTCGTTGTATCCGGGATGACAGACCAGTTCCCATGTGCCTTCGGGGAGGCTGTCCACAATACTCTCGAACAAACCGAGGTCCAGAGCTCCCGTCGCGACAATACCTAGCGTTCCGTCGGGAGTGAGCAAGCCTGCGCTGGAGACGGATCTGCGGAAGCTTTTGCCCAGGCGATTGAGGAATGTGACTTTCGCATGCCGTTTCCACAAGCTCGGACGTTTTGCCACGATGGAAAGGTGGAGTGGTCCGAAGGGATTGCGCACTGCGGTGACGCCGCAGGCTCGAGCCGCCCGCAACAATGGCTGCAGCACTTGCGGAAATATGTGAGTGTGCTTGTGAGTGTCGAAGTGCGACACAACAATTCCGGTCGCTTGCAGTTTGCGAATCTGCGCAGTTGCCTCGGCTTCAATTTCGTCAGGATGGATGCGGCCGCCGACGGCGCGCAGGGCGAAGCTGCTTAAGCTTGGATAGAAGTGCGCGGCCGCTCCAGAGGTTAGTGTCGGAATTTGTTTTCCATCCAGTACGGGCAGGCCATCCACGAGTACGACGTGGCAACCCGTGCTCAGCCGTGGAGCAGATTTTGCGCGTTGGATGGCGTCGTCGAATGCCGCAGCGTTCGTCATGACGGTGGCGGAGGTCACGATACCCTGGCCATGTGCCTCAACAATGCCACGGTCCACTCCGAGAGTGAGCCCGAAATCATCCGCATTGACGATTAAACGCCGCACGGCGACAGTCTAGCAGTAGAGCTGTCAGCATTCAGCACTCAGCTTGAACCGCTCCGCTCGGTCCGAGAAACGCTTTGGCTGAATGCTGATTGCTGACTGCCAAATGCTGTTCTTCTCACGTATACTGCTACGAGCGGGCGGTTAGCTCAGCTGGTTAGAGCGCCTGCCTTACAAGCAGGAGGTCGCAGGTTCGAGTCCTGCACTGCCCACCAATTTCGCC
Organism: uncultured Acidobacteriota bacterium; assembly: GCA_963788605.1. Lineage (GTDB taxonomy): Bacteria > Acidobacteriota > Terriglobia > Terriglobales > Acidobacteriaceae > JABDBE01. The sequence goes on from CAWBHD010000011.1 coordinate 163,167, forward strand.
GCCCCGAAATTTAGACTTCCACGGATGCAGGCAAGGTCAAGTGTGTTCCGCAATGGGACAGTTTACTGTTTAGTACTCGCTACCCCCCCTCCCCCTATCGCGCGCAAAATCTAGAAAACAAGCGATTTAAATTTCGACTATGCGCTAGATCTTTGAGTTTGCAGGAGTTGCACGCAAAATCTAGACAACAGGGGAGTTACAGGCGGTGCGTCGAGGCTCGCCGTTCCGTTTTGGGACGGCGAACTAATGGCTTGCACCTTTCGCCGGAGGTCAGATTATCAAGGATCGACTATTATCTCATAGATAATATAGTACAGCTTAGATTATCTGCTGTGAATGCTAAAGTCAAGAAAGAAAGCTGACTCCGGCCCCGAGTTGGGAGTCTCGCACCCATTTTTTGCGGTCAAGGACGCGGAAACGGATTGACGCACCCGCTGTTGTGAGTGGTGAAAGCGCGCGTCAGCCCCCGTGAAATCGTTCCAGTCCGGGCACAGGGCACACCTGGACGTCTGAGAACTGCCCACTCAAGCCAAAGAACGGCTTGAATGGGCCACCTGTCCGCAAAGGTGGGCTACCCGCCAAGCACAACGAAGGCGATGTGTTTGAGATCACGCCGGTAACTCACCCTCCGGCCACTGGGGCGGCCTATTTGCGATCTCGGGTTGACGAATCGAATCTTCAGGCAGACGCATTGAGCTGGTGAGCACATTGGGTGGTAACTGGAATCGTTCGCGCTGCACATTAAGCCCTTCGGGGCGCCAAAACGAAATGAAGTACAAAAGGAGAAAACACATGATGTCCAGACTTTCGTGGTCAAGCATACTGGTTGCGGGTTTCCTTTGCCCTTCGCTGGTCGCACAGGTGAACGGATCAGGAACCAAAGGGAAGATTCCGCTTTGGACTAGCAGTTCGTCGATCGGAAACTCGTTGATTCTGCAGAAACATAACAGTATTGCCATCGGAACTACTGCCCCAGACGCCAAGTTGCATGTGCAGGTCGATCAGGGAACCGCCGTTGCGGGGTACACCGGTGGTGGTAATCAGGGCAAGAACTTTGCAGCGGGAGCGTTTGGCGTAAACACTGGAACTTCCGGAACCGGTGTTTACGGTTTGGCCCTCGCCACGAGCGGCCAGGCAACCGCCATCTACTCGGAAACTGAAAGCACCGACGGAAATGCCAGCTTGTTCAACAATAACGGTGTGGATAGTCTCGGCAATCCGTGCGAAGGAATGGCGAGCTGCAACGTTATCGTGGGACAGGCCAATGCGAGCACCGTGTTTCGTGTGGGCGGAGATGGCCACGTACATGCGGCCTCATATGACGTAGGGGGCGCCGACTTCGCCGAATCGATGGTCGCCGCCGGAGGACGTTCCAACTACCAACCGGGCGATCTGATGGCCATTGACCGCGCTGGCAAGCGAAGTCTGACCTTAACCTCTGAGCCTTACTCCACCAGCGTCGCCGGCATTTACTCGACGAAGCCCGGTGTCCTTGCCAGCCCGTACGGAGTCGATGACCCCCGTGTGAGCACAGAAGTTCCGCTGGCCGTAGTAGGAATTGTTCCCTGCAAGGTCACCGCGGAGAATGGACCCATTCAGGCGGGAGACTTGCTGGTTGCCTCCTCCACCCCGGGGCACGCAATGCGAGGCACCGACCGGAACCGGATGTTCGGCGCCATCGTTGGCAAGGCTCTCGAGTCACTCAGCGGGGATAAAGGTGTTATCCAGGTACTGGTAATGATGCAGTGACAGGGAATGGCGCCGCCAAAACGGCGCCATTCTAATTTTCCCCGGTTTACGGTCAACAAGCCATTCGAGCGCATGGCACAAACCAACAGCTTGATCGTGCAGGAGGGATGGCAGGATCGCAGAGTCCAAAAACCGTTTCGAATTATCTGAAAGGCTGGGAACCGGCTGACGAAGGTAGTTGGCGAAAAATCGCGTGGCTGTTGAAAAACTCCCTTTTCGTCCAAAACAGCCGAATTTAGGGGATAGAAAATGTCTACGAAAACTGAGAATGTCGTTTGTAGCGCATCCTGACGCGATCCTATTTTTGCGAATTTCGAGGCAACGAGTTTTTCAACAGCCACTCGCGTTTACACTCATTGTTTTCAGAACCGGAACACCGGACCCACCGCGATTTCGCCTTGCGAAACTGCGTTGCCGCTCAACTGCACGACACAACCGCCTCCGCAAACAAAGGACCCAACTCCGGGATCGACCACGATTGGCAACCACTCTGCCTGCATCCTCAATCCTACGTGGCGCGTGAAATATACTTTGATGCCACCCCCCAGCCCGAAGGAAAAACGAGTGAAGCTGCTACTCGTTCCGCCACCAATGTGGGTTGCACCGATGCTCGCCATCACAAACGGCCGAGCCCAACCAGGCCACTGATCGACAATTGGCTCATAGGTAAAGTCGCCATGGAGTTGGTTCAGGACCACCTTCTCACTTGGGAACGGAGCGCTACCTTCCAGATGAACGTAACTGTCCTGTCTTGCCCATCGGATTTCGATCAGCTTTTCTTCCTCGAGGCGGAAGCCGAACGCGATTCCGTAGCTTGGCCTTGCGTCAAAAACGACATTGGGGCCGGGGTGCTGGGGATCTTCCCCTGTGGGAAAGGCTATGGTGGTTCGATAACCGACAAGCGGGGTTAGGTCGAAGCGAAGGGGTTTGACCGGGGCGGGCTCGGGATTCGTGGTCTGGGAGGGAAGTCTGGCCGAGTGTAGCGTGACCAGCAAGACGAGAAAAACTCCTCGCGGAAACCCACGACGATTCAAGACACATCGAAGAAAAGCTCTCGGTCGGGGGACAGCGTTGTTCATTCTCTTCGTCCCGATCTCAAAGAATGATAATACGCCACCACTCCCTGTACGCCTGCACCCAGGTTCGTTGGCGAAACATCTCTACATTCATTTAGGTGATGGTCAAGACCAGGGCTTTGCTGGTGCCACCGCTCGTACAGCCAAGATCGCCCGAGTTCCCGCTCGGAGTATTGACCTTCACGCTCGCGGTTCCAGGAGCGGAGATCACGGCGGTAGTAATCGTGGCCTGCAACTGCTGGCTGCTTATGGCCAGAGTGCTTAGCGTCGTTCCGTTTACAACCACCACAGAAGACGAAACGAAATGGCTACCGTTTACGGTGAGCAGAAAGCCTTGCTGCACTTGCGCGAACGTACCCGTGCTGGGAGAAAGGGATGCAATGATCGGCGAGGGCCGAGCACTTCCGCATAATGGATTGAGTGAATTGCATCCTTGGAACACGAACAATGCCAGCACAAGGACGCTGAAGGGTCGCACGTAGTCGCCTATTGGCTTCATACTCACTTCACTTCCTGTCACTCGTTGCTTGCAATGCCCGAAGCCCTAGCCTAGGTCCGTCTCATGTCCGACACAATTAGGGAAATCCCTAAGGGTGCAATGAAAGCAAGGTGCTCGGACGCACGATCTCGCGGGCACGTTCCGGCTTCATGACGACAGTTGGCGTAAAATCGCGATTCCACGCAGTGAGCCAGGGTCAGAATGTGCAATGGTCTGGTTGCAGCATCTACGTTGCTTTATCCTAAGCTCGCGCGGCAGGCTCGTGCTCTGGCACAACGTAACCCAGCGCGAGGTTCTTTTCAAAGGGGAAAACAATTGAGTAAAGTGTGTGTTCTTAGTCTGGTTGCGATACTGATTACAGCGCTCACCATTCCAGTGAGTGGTCAGAAGAACTCCGTTCCTCCGGGTGCAGCTCCGCTCGTTTTGACCGGAGCCGTTCCCCTGCTGAACGTAAAAGGGCGACTCGATCATTTCGGGTTCGATCCAACGCATAACAGGCTTTTTGTTTCCGCGCTCGGGAACGATACGGAAGAGATTGTCGACCTCAGCGCGCAGGCCGTGATTCACAGCATTTCTGGAGTACCGACGCCGCAAGGCGTGGTCTATTCGCAGGAGACGAATAAGCTGTTCGTTGGAAGCGACAAGGGCAAGCTTTACATTTACGACGGGACGACGTTTGACTTGATCGCATCCATCGACTTTGGGGATGACGTGGATAACCTCCGCTATGAAGCGACTGAGAAGCGAGTTTATGTCGGCTACGGGGATGAAAAGACCGGCGCAATCGGGATGGTCGATGCAGCAACCAATAAACGGCTCGACGAAGAGTTCAAAGTAGGAGCACATCCGGAATCCTTCCAGTTGGCAGGGTCAGGCCCCAACATCTATGTGAATCTGCCGGAGTTGAAGCAGATTGCTGTCGTCAATCGCAGCACGCATTCGGTCACCCGCTGGCCGCTGAGTTTCGAGAGCAATTTTCCGATGGCGTTGGACGAGGTAAATCATAGGCTGTTCGTTGCCACCCGGACGCCACCTAAACTAGCGGTGTTTGACACGAGCTCGGGCCGCATGGTCACCGCACTTCCGGCGGTTCAAGATGCCGACGATCTGTATTACGACCCCTCCCGCAAACGTCTATACATCCCCGGGGGAGAAGGGTACATCAGTGTGTTCCGCCAGGACGATGCCGATCATTACAAGCTCCTCGCCAAGGTCCATTCCGCCATAGGCGCACGCACTGCCGGGTACTTCGGAAAGGGTAGGAAGGGCTTCGACCGTTTCTATCTTGCCGTTCCGGCTCGCGCAGACCATGGCGCAGAAGTGTGGATCTATACGGTACAGGACTAGGCGATGAAGCAAAGGCTGCACGAATGTTGCTGTTTTCTATCAGCTTCCTGATTCCCGAGACAACTCCCGCACCCTGGAAACTATGTGGTTGTTGGCGTTACATCTGTTCTCAGAAGCTACTGTGCGTCCCTGGCGGAGTGCGAAGAAAAGCCGCCCTGAAGGCGGCTTCGTGCTCTTAAGTTCCACGCGTTGAAGTTTCATTGTGTCACGGTGAAATCTGTGGCACTCACAGCGGTCCCTCCCGGGGTGGTGATCGCAATCTTCCCGGTTACTGCCCCCGTCGGAACAGTTGCCGTCACCTGCGTGTCGGAGTCCACGGTGAAACTAGTGGCCTTCACCCCACCGAAAGTCACTTTCTTCGCGCCGGTGAAGCTGGTTCCGGTAATCATAACGGGCGTTCCCACCGGGCCGCTCGGGGGACTAAAAGATTGAATAAAGGGCGTGACCCGGAAAATCTTGTTGCTGGTCAGGGTTCCGTCAGGTGTTTTTACGGTTACAGATCCCGTGGTCGCACCGGCAGGAACCACTGCGGTCAGATAAGTTTCGGAAACGACTGCGAAGGTTGCGGGGACTCCATGGAACAAGACTTTGGTGGTCCCGGTGAATCCCTGGCCCAGAATTTCGATGGTCTTCCCGACCTTGCCCGAGAAAGCGGGACCCACGAAACTGACGAACGGGCCCAACCCCATGTTTAGGCTATAAAGAACGCCGCAAAAACACAGGTTCCCACTGCCGCCTCCGGAAGTGTCTCCGAACAGGGTTCCATTGGTGTGCTGGAAAAGGGAAACCTGTGGATTCGCTCCGGGAAAGTTGCCAGTGGTGTTGGTGAACAAAACAAGGTTGGAGTAGGTACCGGTCGATGTGATCTGAAACAGGGTGCCGTAGCTAGTGCCGGGGTTGGTGGTGGTGACGCCGTAGAGCTTCCCGTCGGTTGCCTGCGCCAGGCCGGCGAAAGGTGCAAACCCATTCCCGTCGTTAGCGAAACTGCGAAGATCGGTGACAGTTCCGGCTGGGGTCATCTTGTAAACCACGCCCTCGCTGCTCGATCCTCCCTCTCTGGTGGTCCCATAGAAATTTCCGTCGGTGGCTTGAATGATCGCGCCCATAGGGTTTTGCCCATCCGTGCCGTCAAAGCTGTGGAGCACAGTGAATTTGCCGTGCGGCGTGATCTTGAACACCCCACCGTCAACGTTTGCACCGCTGCCGCCCAGGAATGTGCCGTAAAAGTTGCTGTCGGTACCCAGGATCAGCGCCGCGGGATACCGGACCACGCCACCAAAGGTGTAGAGGACGGTCATTTTGCCCGAGGGCGTCATCTTGTACACCGTACCAAAGACCGCATTTCCACCGTCACTGACGGTGCCATAGAAGTTCCCGTCCATGCCCTGGATCGGGGGAGTATCGGCTGGTGCGCCTTCAGTGTTGCCGTTGAAGTTGTGCACTACCTTGAAGGATCCGCCGGTGGTGATCTTGAACACTGTGCCATACCCCACAGAGCCACCGGCAGAGGTGGTACCGTACAAGCTGCCGTCGGTGCCTAGCGTCAGGCCGCTCTTAGGAAAGGCACCGTCTTTTTTGTTCTGGAAGGAATACAACACTGTCATCTGCCCCGCCGGAGAAAGTTGGAAGACCGTCCCGAAACCCTTCCCACCGGTCTGCGAAGTGCTATACAGGTTGCCATCGCGGCCCTGGGCGAAAAGGCCCAGCCAACCCGGGTCCGTCGGGTCGTCGCTCATGCTTCCAAGGTTGTAAAGGTCCGTATAGGTTTGGGCATGTGCCGTAGCGCTTGCCCCGACGCCCAGCAGGAGCATCGCGCATGCAAACAGAGCGCAGATTCGATTTCTCGTCATTGGTATCCCTCCTCAGGGCGAAGCTCAGACACGCACAAATGAGATTCTCGACAGACAGGCAGCCTGCTCGGCTTTGCGAACAGTATCGGGGGGGATGATGCGAGCGAACATGCCATTCTCCTCCCGACGAAACTGGTGGTCAAGACAATAGACTCTGCCCCCGAGGCTAGTCTCTCGGTAACCCCTTCCTCTACGCATTGCGTAAACAAGCCGGAGAAACCGTCATCCCCCTCAAAATAAGTTGCAGTTTCAAGTTTGTGTTGGCGGAAGCTGAGGCTTTGTTAGGGCCTTTAGGCAGATTGTTGTCGTAACATCGCGTGGCTGTTGAAAAACTCGTTGCCTCGAAATTCGCAAAAATAGGATCGCGTCAGGATGCGCTACAAACGACATTCTCAGTTTTCGTAGACATTTTCTATCCCCTAAATTCGGCTGTTTTGGACGAAAAGGGAGTTTTTCAACAGCCACTCGCGATGACACTCAGAACCCCGCGGACTGGCGAAGAGACGGCGCAAGCTTATGCCTAGTTTCGCCAGTTAGCTTCTCTTTGCTTTCCCAATGACATCACCTAGAACGGTGACATCAGTCACGGCAGGCGTAGCCGAACCGTCGTAGCTTGGGTTCGAGGTTCCGAGTCCTTCCTCATTGTTCGCAAGCGGCCCCTGTAAAACCAAATCAAGGCAACTCGGAGAGAATCGGGTTTTCCCCTGACCCTAGTTCAGTCACGTCCTTGTCGTAACTTCTCCCGGGCCATCGCGAAACCCAAACACTAAATGAGTCCTGACCGACACGAAATGTGGCACGGAGGAAAATCCGAGGCGCGAAGATTTCGCTTCTCAACTTGAGGCCTTTATCCAAGGAGGAAGTGTCATGAACTACAAGAGATTCTTGGGAGCCGCGAGTGCGGCTGTGCTGATCATCGTTGTAATTTTCATCCTGGCGCCCGGTGTCTGGGCGCAAGCTAAATTCAAGACGCTTCACAAATTCAAGAATGACAAAGACGGAGGAGTGCCCAATCGGCACCTCGTCTTCGACGCAGCGGGCAATATTTATGGGACAACGAAGAGCGGCGGCAATGTAGAAGCGCCATACTGCAGTAGCGGCTGTGGGGTTGTTTTCAAGCTAACGCCGAAGGCAGATGAAAGCTGGTATGAGACAGTGCTCCATCGGTTCACAACAAGCGAAGGCACCTTACCTTCGTCCGGGATGATATTCGACCAAGCGGGGAATCTCTACGGCACGACTGCGGGTGGTCCCACCGGCGGGTCGGTTTTCAAGCTGATGCCAAACCAAGACGGAAGCTGGACGGAGAGCAACCTGTATTACTTTTGTGGCCCTTTTGGGTGTTCGGACGGAGCAAGGCCGATGGCGAGCTTGATCTTCGACACTGTCGGGAATCTGTATGGCACCACCTTTTATGGTGGAGATCACGACATGGGTGTCGTTTTCCAACTTAAGCCAAGTTCCGACGGAACTTGGACCGAGAACGTGCTCACCAGTTTCAAAAGTAACGGGGACGCGGCATGGCCGCTTTCCGACTTGATCTGGGATGCTGATGGCGACCTTTTCGGAACAACGGCGTCTGGAGGACTCGGCGGCGATTCTGGCTGCTGGTACACACAGGGCTGTGGAACGGTTTTTGAGCTTGCGCCGAATCCAGGAGGTGGTTGGACAAACAAGATACTCCATCGCTTCAAGCCCGACAACGACAAGAAAGGTGCTAACCCCGTTGCCGGTCTGATCCTGGACCAAAAAGGGAATCTCTATGGCACAGCCTCACTAGGTGGAGGGGTGTGCAGCGGTGATGGTGGCTGTGGCGTTGTCTTCAAGCTGACTGAAGACTCAGACGGCAGGTGGACAGAGCAAGTGCTGCATCGGTTCACGGGGGGCAACGATGGTGCCGAGCCAAACGCTGATCTGATCTTCGACGCGAGCGCAAACCTCTACGGAGTAGCTTGCGGAGGGGGTGCGCATGGTTATGGTGTTGTGTTCAAGCTGACTCTCAGCCCAAACGGCAAGTGGAGGGAGAAAGTGCTCCACGCCTTCCGGGACAACCCGGGCGCGTGCCCTGCCGGGCTGACAATCGACGGATACGGACGTCTGTACGGTGTCACCAATGGCGACGGTGGGGGAACCTTCGGGTCGGTGTTTGAGATCACTCCGTAGCTGGCTTCTCCGGTTCGCTCGGGGTTTGGGTATCGAGTGCCGAGCGGGCCGGAGATCAAATTACAGCTCATAACTGTCGTAACAGTGCGCCGTGAAAGGCGCTGGACTTCAGCGGGTGCAACTCCCGCCCGGGAACTGGTTCGCTCCACCCGGTAGCAATCGAAACGGCAGCGGAGGCAACGAAGCTGTCGGAGCTTTCGATGGAAAGGGTCGTTTAGCGACTCCGCGAGCGTGCAGGCCATAACATGAGTGAACGCTGAGCAGGCCCCGAAACAGTAATGGCAGGAGCCGACCTGACTGTTACACAGGGAAGGCCGCTGATGGTGGAGAGGGACGAGCGAACAAGCTCCATCGAACCTGCCGGGGTAATGGCGATGGCATGTACGCATAGGAGGCCAGACGCAACACGGGAAGCCCCAGCGGTGATCATAATAAGGATCAACTGGCAACTCGCGAGAGACAGGCCGGGCCGTGTGGGGTGGCGGAGAGGCTTACAGTACCGAGGAAGCCGGGGAACTCCGGTGGAGGGAAGAGGCCTTAGTTAAAGACGAACGCAAGAAGCAACGAAGGGCCGAGGGATTGGCGATGAGCCTAACAACTCCATTCAGTGTTCAGAAGTTGCAGACGGCGTTGCACGCAAAAGCGAAGGAATCGCCCGACTTTCGTTTCTACGCGCTGTACGACAAGGTGTATCGGAAAGATGTTCTGGTCTATGCCTACGAACGCTGCCAAGCCAATGGCGGGGCTGCGGGAGTGGACAACCAGACATTCGAAAACATCGAAGCCTACGGCAGGGAGCACTGGTTGGACGAACTGACGCAAGAGCTGAAGAGTCGAACCTATCAACCGCAACCCGTGCGGCGAGTGTATATACCCAAGCCGGATGGGAAGCAGAGACCGTTAGGCATACCGACAATCCGGGATCGGGTTGTGCAAACGGCGGCCATGCTCGTACTCGAACCTATCTTCGAGGCCGACCTGCAGCCGGAGCAATACGCCTATCGGGCGGACCGCAGCGCACTGGACGCAGTACAGCACGTCCACAAGCTGATCAACACGGGTCATGGGCAGATCGTTGATGCGGATCTCAGCAGTTACTTTGACAATGTTCCGCACGCCGAGCTTCTGAAGTCGGTGGCTCGCCGGATCGTCGATGGAGGGATGCTGCATCTGATTAAGATGTGGCTGGAAGCTCCGGTCGAGGAAACCGACGAGCGTGGGAACAAACGTCGGAGTACGCGCAATCGGGACGAAGGTCGAGGTACTCCACAAGGGTCTCCGATCAGTCCCTTGCTCAGCAATCTGTACATGCGACGATTCGTGCTGGGGTGGAAGAAACTCGGGCACGAGAAGCGTTGGAAAGCGTACATCGTGAACTATGCCGATGACCTCGTCATCTGCTGCCGGGTCGGAGCCAATCAAGCTCTGGCCGCGATGCGGACGATGATCTCGAAGCTGAAGCTAACGGTGAACGAGAACAAGACGCGGGTCTGCTGTCTGCCGGAAGAGAAGTTTGATTTTCTGGGTTATACGTTCGGGCGCTGCTATTCGATGAGGAGAGGCCGGGTCTACGTGGGCACGGCTCCATCCAATACACGGGTACAGCGCATCTGTCGCACGATCAGCGACGAGACCGGGCGAGATACCGTCAGGCTGGACCCGAAGACAATGGTGGAAAGGCTCAATCGGATGATCATCGGCTGGGCCAACTACTTCTGTTTGGGATCGGTCAGCAAAGCCTACCGTGCGGTCGATATACACGCCCGCCGAAGGCTGCGTCGGTGGCTATGCAACAAACACAATGAGCCGCGACCGGGGTACAAGCGTTTTCCGGAGGCGTCTCTGCACTCCGTGTTTGGCTTGGTCCAGTTACCACACCGGACTGCCAGCCTTCCGTGGGCGAGAGCGTGAGTCTTTTCCGAGAGCCGGATGCGGGAAATCTGCTTGTCCGGTTCGATGAGCGGGAACAGGAAACAGAACCAAGCCAAACCGGACTGAGGTGACCTGGCGAAAGCCAAGTCGAATATCCACCGGGAGACTACAGTTACTGCGCCTGTTCTCGACTCTACTCTCTATTACACTCATGAACCCCGCTCCAGCCCGATCCTCAATGAGTGAAATGGCCTGTGGCTGTTGAAAAACTCCCTTTTCGTCAAAAACAGCCAAATTTGGGGGATAGAAAATGTCTAGAAAACTGAGAACGTCGTTTGTAGCGCATCCTGACGCGATTCTATTTTGCGAATTTCGGAGCAACGAGTTTTTCAACAGCCACGCCTGGTTACATCAACTGTAGTTTCACAACATCTATGTGCGGGATAAGCATCTCTAGCTGATCAACCTGACGCAGCGGTGTTGGAAATCATTCCCTGCTTAACTCCGAGGGCCAGTTCAAGGTGAGGGTGAGCGCGGGCTGGGTCTCCTCGGTGGGCGCCGGAGCGATGAATCTATCCCCGCCAGGGGCGGGCCGAAACCAGGAGAAAGCCTGCGCCGTCCCAGTGAGACGGAAGTAAGGTTGTACCTTGCCACCCACGAATTGGCTGCCCTTGCTGCTGACCTGTGCCCCCATGATGCGGTTGTCGTTATTGGAGAGAAAGAAGATTTCCTTCCCGTTACTATTCCATTGTGGAGTTTGCCCGCCGTCGAGCGACACCTGCCATTTACCCACCGGTTTGGGGAAGCTGGTGACAAAAACCTCACTACGGCCGGATTCGTCCGATGTATACGCGATCCACTTACCGTCAGGCGAAAATACAGCGGCACCATTGTTAAATGGTGTCTGCACGATCGCGATAGCCTTGCGCTCCCCAGCCAAGGGCATCGCCCAGATCTCGGTACCATGATCGTTGGCGCCGGGCTGGATGAAAAGGATATAGTTTCCGTCAGGCGACCAATCGGAAAGAACCTTGATCTGCGGGGAGATGATCGAGGGCTCCTCCGCGCCAGTCCCATCTGACGACTTGCGGAAGATGTCACCCTGGTTGTTCTCCACCGAGACGTAGGCCACCCACTTGTCATCCGGCGACCACGTTGGGAGGGCATGGTTGGTCGAATCAAAAGTCAAACGCGTGTGGATACCCCGGTCGAGGTCATAGCTCCACAAGTCTGAGGCCGGATTTCCCTGGACTGCCAAAAGCTTTGCGTCACGGGAAAGCGACATCGTCTGAAATCCAGTGGGGACGTCAATTGCCGAAAGCTCCTTGCCAGTGCGATCGAACCAGCCCAGTCGCGTCGCCGCCGCCATCGAGCCGCGCTCAGACACGAGCACGCCGTTGGTTGAGGCATCGAAGACCACCGCGCCATATGCCGCCGTCCCCAGCACCTGGTCGGCAACCAGGGCGGGTTCACCGCTGAGCTTGCCATTGGAGGGATCAAAGGCTTGCGCCATCAAACCTGTACCGCGTAGATAGAGCAAGCGTCCCGAGGCATAGCGCGCCCCTGCTGTGGCTGTCATGACAAGCTTCGGCTGGGGATTGTCGAGGGATGCGAAGAACAGCGAACTCTCCGTGCCTTTCTCGTGCTGGACCGCGAGGAAGACGAAGTGCTTCCGTCCGGCATGAATTGTGGCCAGCGGAACGAGGAAAAAGGTGTCTTCTTTTGATCGAGCACCACCCTCGCTGTCCCACCCGTGGACGAGACAACCGATAGCCCGCCGCGGAAGGTAGGGGAAAACAGGATCAGGTCGTTCTTGCTCCAGGTCGCCCCACGGCCACTCGGGGCCGGACACAGGACGAACGCCGAGCCTCCCAACAGGTCCACGATCCTTAAATTCCCATCGGAAAAAAACCCTATCCTGCGACTGTCTTGCGACCAGAAGGGGAACATAGCGTCATCGGTTCCCGCGATGAGCTGGGGCGTGAGGGAATTCAGGGGACGAAGCCAAAGGTGCTGCTTGCCCACGCTATCCACGGCAGCGAAGACCACCTGCGTGCCGTCTGGTGATATGGCAGGTGGCCCGCCGCCATCGCCGGTAAAGGAGAATGTCTGTTTGTCGGGCGCCTCGATGGACGAGCGCACAGCAATGTTTGGCCCCCGGCTGTGCTCGTAATACGCGAGATAACCAGCGGCACCGACCAGCAGCAGTAGTGGGGCTACGGCCCAGCCCAGCCATTCGCGGCGCTTTCGGCGAAAGGCCACGATCGCGGGCACGCCCGCTTGCGAGCCACCTTCCGCGAGCCAGCTCAATTGCAGCTTCAAGTCATGCACCGACTGAAAGCGGTCTTCCGGCGCCTTTGCCAGACAAGTGTGCACCACGCGGTCCAGCGCCGGCGGGATCATTGGCTGAATCGTAGAAATCGGCTGCGGGTCGGACACCATGATAGCGGTAATAGTCGATGCGATGGTCTCTCCCGCAAATGCCCGCTTGCCACTGGCCATCTCGTACAGTACCGCGCCCAGTGCGAAAATATCTGATCGAGCGTCAGCTTCCTTTCCCTCCAGCTGCTCCGGGGACATGTATTGGAATGTACCCATCATCGTTCCCTGCGTAGTGAGCGGATCGGTTTCCACGGGCGAAGCGAAAGATACGGTCAGATCGGATGACGACGAAGCACTAGCCGGAACCGACTTTGCCAGCCCGAAGTCCATCAGCTTCGTACCCGACTTCGCCAGCATGATATTCCCTGGCTTCAGGTCCCGGTGAATCACGCCGTTGCGATGTGCTCTCTCCAGGCCATTGCAAATCTCAATCCCATACTTCAACACCTGGTCAGGAGGCAAAGGCCCTCTGCGCAGGCGCTCCATCAACGTCTCTCCTTCCAGAAATTCCATGACCAGGTAATCGGTCCCGTCCTGGTTGCCGACGTCGTGGAGCGAGCAAATGTTGGGATGGTTCAGGGACGAGATGGCCCGGGCCTCGCGCTCGAAACGCTGCCTGGCTACGGAGTTGGATGAAAGGTGAGAAGGTAAAACTTTGACTGCGACCGTGCGGTCCAACCGTGTGTCCCGCGCACGATATACTTCGCCCATGCCACCTGCGCCGATCGGCGCTTGGACTTCATAGGGACCGAGTTTCGTGCCAGAAGGGAGGGCCATTTGTTACGGCCATTTCTGTTTACGGCCACTATAGTTGGAGTGTGCCAGACGCGTAACTGGCAGAACTGCCAGTGCACAGCGACCCGGACACTGAGCGACTCTTATGCGATCTGCAATGGTCTCTTGCGAATACTCACGCCATCCTGAATTCGACTGGCTTCGTCGTCAACTGGCGATAACTCTCTATTTCACTCAAGATCCCTTATCTGCCATGTCGCGTGAATCTTGACGACTGTCAGGCGTTCAGGGGATGGACAACCTGTGGTTCCGGGAGCGAGTTGACGGGATTCGAGATGAGAGCGGTAACGCAAGACGACGATCCTGTTGAAGGCCAAGCGCGGTTCCGAACAATACCAGTCAACGAACTCATCGATGGCGTGACGATACCCCCGCTTTGCGTCTGTCGAGTTGAGGCTATTCAATACCGCGGCCTTGGCGTGTTCCAGGTCGGGCAAGCGCAGGATGGACTTGGTACCGATGCGTCTACTCTTGGAGATTGGCTTCTGCTTCATGACCGGTGGCCTCCGTGCCACCGATCAATCATCAGAGTAGCGCCGCGACTGTGAAGTGAGAATTGCCCGTTACTCGGGTGGAACCGTGACGTTCGTGGCTCGCTATACGCGTGGCTTCATCAGAGATGAAGGTCTCAAACGTGAGCTTTCGGAGGAAAGCGATTTGTGCGTGGGCCGAGATTGTGCATAATTGCGGGCTATGAAACTGCGGGGTTCCTTCCTCTCTCTACTGCTCCTGATCTGCCCAGCGTTGGCAATTTCACAATCCGAGCCGGTTCCTCGAGTCCCACCCTCCGTCCTTGTAAAGGCCGGAAGGTTGCTCGACGTCCACAAGGGCACCTACATCGAGAACGCTGGCATTTGGATCGAGGGCGAACGAATTAAGGAAGTGGGCGGATTTTCCGACGTCCAGTCACACGCGCCTAAGGTCAAGGTAATCGACTTGGGGCGCGCGACTGTGTTGCCCGGGCTGATTGATTGCCATACCCATCTCATGGCCCGCATAGCGGATACCGACGACGGCTACACTTTGACGCTGGCCACAAAGTCGCAAGCCTTTCGCGCGCTCGAGGGTGCTTTTGATGCGCGTCTGACTCTGAACGCCGGGTTCACCAGTGTTCGCGACGTTGAGAGCGAAGGTTCCGGATACGCCGACGTTGCGCTTCGCGACGCAATCAGCCAGGGACTTGCGGAAGGTCCGCGCATGCAGGTGGCGACCCGCGGGATTGCGGCGGTTGGTCAATACGAACCCTTTGGCATATCGCCGGATCTTCCTGATTTTCCCACCGGAGCGCAGATGGTGAGCGGGATCGAGGATGCGCGCCGCGCTGTGCGAGAACAGATTGGCCACGGCGCCGATCTGATTAAGGTCTACGCGGACTGGCAGCATCCGACTCTTACCGTCGACGAGATGCGGGTCATCGTGGAAGAAGCTCACAAACAGAAACGAAAGGTGGCGGCTCACGCTACCACGGTGGAAGGCATCAAGAATGCCATCACGGCGGGCGTGGACTCCATCGAGCACGGCTTCGGCGCCGACCGTGAAAGCCTCGGAATGATGAAAGCCCATGGAATTTTTCTGGTCCCGACCGTCGGTGTCGTGGACGCCCAGCTCGAACTCCATAAGAATGATCCCATCAGTCCGGAAGGGCGCAAAAAGCGCGATGCATTTCTGCAAGGCATACAGCAGTCCCTGCAGCAAGCCTTGAGCCTAGGCGTGAAGATGGCATCTGGCTTCGACGCCAGTAATCCCACTGGGCAGGGACACAATGCAGATCAACTCGTGGCAATGGCCAAGCGTGGAATCCCTCCACTGGAAGTGATCCGCGCCGCAACCCTGAATGCGGCCGAATTGATGGGCTGGCAGGAGGATGTGGGCTCCGTCGAAGTGGGGAAATATGCAGACTTGATTGCGGTAGAAGGCAACCCGCTCACCGACATCGCAATTCTGCAACATGCAGAGTTTGTGATGAAGGGCGGAACGATCGTCAAAGACGCCGTAATTCGCTAAATCGATTCTCGTGAGTTGTTCGACTAACCTTCCCTTACCGGATTATGTAACGCTTGCCCGTCAACCGGGCGCCATCTATCAGGGTAACCCGCGGGCCTGAAGCCTCCACTCAATTACGTGCAGACGCCACGGTTCCTCCCAAAACCGCTAAGGCGAAACACCTGCGCGGAAAAGATGCCCACCAAGTTGATGATGTCGTCTTCCATCGCTTCCGGGCAGGAGACGAAAGCGCCCGTCACGAAGATGGAGCTGACCTATTGGTTTCTCCGATAGATGATGGTCTTTGGGCCGCCATCGACAATCTTGAAATCTGCCGGCACTGTGAATAACGAAGGGTCGGGCTCTGCGCGCACGATGTTCGTTAACCGGAATGTTTGTTCGCCCATTCGCGGATCGTTCCGCTTGCTGGAGATAATCGTCTTGAGGTCAGTCGAAGTCCAGACCTCGGTAACAATGCTGATCGCTCGATCGTTACCGATTTGGCCGGCAGGAATTGTGTGTATCGTGCGCACCCCATTCACAACGACACCTTCTATCGTCTGAGAGCCAAGGGATTCCGTGTTTGCTTCCAGCTGCTCATCCGTCGCCAAATGCTTTGGCAGGGCGATCATGGGAGGTCCCGGTTGGGGGACTGGTGGCGGCCCGATCACCTTCTGTATGAAAAATGTGCCAACCGCTGCGCCGGGGCCGTCGGTTCCTCCGGGGGACATCGGGTTTTTCCACGCAGTCTTATCGGTCAAATTCAGCGTATAGGAAGTGCCCGCCACCGGATCTTGAATAAAGACGAGGTGAGGGGCACTAGCGGCCGATAGATTGCCGATCGCCGGCAAGGCCGCATCTTGACGTGTCCGTCCCTGGGAATCCCTGGAGACCGTCCCGGTGTTGGTCTGAACGATCCGATTGCCATCCGCGAGTGTCTGGATGGATTCGTTATTAATCGTGGCGGAATAAGGGGCACTCTTAACCGGAGCAGTTGACCCTTTTTCAAAGGAGCCCCAAGCGATCGCACCCGCCGGGCCGACGCTTTGGTACATTGCGTTTCCGCCCTCTTGCGCGAATGCGCAGAGTGAGGCTGCGAGAATAAGAATCAGTGTGCGTTTCATATTGGGTCGGTCTCCTTTTCAATCTAAAGCAAATCACGGCTGCAGACGGAGTCCTTGAACCGATCCGTCGGCTGCCATACTGACGTCCGCGATGAATGTGATCCCCTCGGGGACAGCACCGGGAGGAAACATTGCTTCGACCGGAATGGCGATCTGGATCGCGGTTTCAGGTCGCACCCGATTCGCGTTTGGACTCTTTGCGGGCGCAATCGCACGTCGTCGATGGACTGTCTTGACCGGCTTTGGCGCAGTTTCCAGGATGATGGCCGGGGAGGCGTCCGCCACTGGCGGGAGCACAGGAATCTGCTTGACGGATGCTAGCTGGAACACCAGGAACAGCACGGCTGCCGCCGCTGTCGCGCT
The DNA here is from genome assembly GCA_963788605.1 of uncultured Acidobacteriota bacterium. Classification (GTDB taxonomy): domain Bacteria; phylum Acidobacteriota; class Terriglobia; order Terriglobales; family Acidobacteriaceae; genus JABDBE01. The sequence goes on from CAWBHD010000011.1 coordinate 180,370, forward strand.
CGCCAGGACGGGCACCCAGCGCGGCCTGCGACTTGTTGTTCCCTCCATCACCGCATCGCAATGCTTCACGAATGCGCGACTCACTTGCTTATAGGCATCGACGCGCCTCCGGCATTCCGAACAGTCTCGAACATGCCGCTCCGCATCCGCGGCGAACTCTATGCAACAGGCGGTTACACCAAGATTCAAGTTCTGAAGATCATCACGGACAAAGGGCTTAGGACGAAGCGCGGACAGACACTAACCGCCCAAACATTCGATGCGATGTTACGTAAGCCTATCTATGCAGGCTGGGTGTACTCGTCTGGGGTTCCCGAGCGGGTGAAGGGCCTACATGATTCGATAGTAAGTGAAGAGTTGTTTGAAACCGTACAGCGAGTATTATCTGGGCGCAGGCTGGTGATCGCACCCAAACGAAAGTACAACCCTGCATTTCCGTTGAAACATTTTGTCAAGTGTGGGGCCTGTGGAACTCCGCTCACTGGTGGAATGAACAAAGGCAAGCTCAAGCACTACGCAAACTACTGGTGCCGCAATTCCAATTGTAGAGCTGTGAAGGTGTCGAAGTCTGTACTTGAATCTGAGTTCGTCGAATATCTCCGAACCTTACGACCGGACGAAGAGACCATTGCTGAGTTTCCTGAGATCGCCTCCAAAGTTTGGGCACGAAGGAACGCCGATGCGTCTGCAATGATCAAAAAGTTCAAGACTAGTCTCGAAGAACAAAAGATGTTGAAAGCAGAACTACTGCGAGCCAAGCTTCGTGGCGAAGTGAGCCAAGCCGACTATGTCCAGACAAATTACGAGTTCGACAGTGAGATCGACGCTCTCACCCAACAGTTGCACCCCAGTGACCCTCAGCACGGAACCCTCGACGCATTCGTATGCTTCGCGAAGCTAATGCTGGTGGATATAGCCGCTGCTTGGCAGCAAGCGGGGATTGAGCAACGACTGGGTGTTCAAAATTTCTTATTCCGAGACGGAATTGCTTACGAAAAAACTCAGAAGTTTTTGAACACCGCTAACCCAACGCTGTTTCAACAACTAAGGGGCCTAGCGCACTGTCAAGAGGTGGTTGGCGTCCCTATCAACGACATTTTTGAACACTTGGACGTAACGATAGCGGAAGCAACACCGCTCTACGAACTATGTGCGAGCGTGCTAAGGTCGGCTCCACCACCGCTACCACTGCAATCCCCACAATGAAGTTGGCAAAAGAGATGTCGCGTGATTCGTGGTTGCCCTGTGGTTCATCGAAAATGCTGCCGGACGTTTTCCACCGAATGCGCGTTGAAAATTTCTCGCAAGCCAAGGCTGAAGAAATCGCGGTATTTGCGGGGCGGGGCGTTGGGCCCGATTCCCCCTTCCATCTAATGACTTACCGGCGTCAACTGATCGAACCCCACGCCTGGCGACAACCCAGACTCCACGACTGTTTTGCTATCGCGCACCCACTGCGTCGTACCCGTGCCCAACGGCACGATGTACCGCTGTCCGGTCGTTGTGTCTTTGGTCTCCTGAACCCCATTGATAACATCGTTGAAGCTGTCATTCTGCAAAGCGCTGATCATCGCCTGTTGATGCGCCACCGCTGCATTGGTGGCCGCAATCGTCGCTTGCGTTGAGGCGTTAATCTGCTGGATTGCCTGGTTGTTCAACTGGTTCTGCATCTGCGTCCAAGCCGGGTTCAACACTAGCGAGTCCCCAGCGTGTTGCAGCATCGTGGTTGCTGGGGCCGACTTCTGTGCCGGAGCGATCGCGCTACCCAGCGCCACAACCAGCCAACTCGAACCCGGTCCTCCAGGCCCCATCAGCGTTGTCTCCGCATACACGTATGCAGACATTGGCGCGCCGTTCTCAGTGCAGCTAAAGAACGCCTCGCCTGCCGTGGTCCGAGCCATCCCCCCACCTGCAGGATGATACCTTGGCATCATCGCATCGCTCTTAGTCAACTGCAGTCCCTGGCACATGGAGGCGAATCGCGCCTGACCATACCTGGTCGCGAACACATTGCCTGAGGCATACGAAGCCACACCCGGCCCCTGCGGCAGAAACGGGCCCGGCACCCTGTACGGAGGAACCGTCGAGTCCCCCACGCGGACATTCGTCAGCCCATCCGGCGAAGTCATATCCACAACCAACCGCGCGTCAATCGCGCTGAAACGGAACAGCCCGCCATAGGTCTTCCAGGCCTGCGGAACCTGAATTGAAAATGCCAGCTCCCGCGCATCGCGAACCGTTACCCACTTCACCTCGGTTGCTGCTCCTGCTCCGGCTTGCGCCTGCCCGCTCGGCACGCTAGCGGCAAGCGCCGCACCCGTCTCGGAACTGCTCACGGCGGACCCATGCGCCCAGTTGTAAGCAACCCCTAAAGCCACCAACACCAGCAAGATCCCAGCCAACGCAACCGTTTTCATCTTTCGCCTCCGCTGATTTCATGAATTGCCGGTCCGTGCACCAGACAGGGCCACCAGTATATATTCGACCCAAATCGAAACAATTGTTGCGATATCCGCTTCGGGGACATTTCCGTGCACTCGGTTCGTGGCGGCGGGAGGACTCGAACCTCCGAGCTACGGATTATGAGAACCCAGCTGGATCTTGCCGCGTTATGAAAATCTTCTACTCTATTCGATTCTTCAAGGCTTTACAAGCTCGCTGGTGTTGTCCATGGTGTACTCGATTTGACTGGTTCTGATCCTTCCATCATTACAATTTCATTACACTCGTGACGCTCTCAGCTATTGTTATGATTGGGAGTATTGTCCGCGACATTCACCTGAGGGCAGCGACCCGGAATGGCGCAGCAAGTACTTTCACCTGGCCATGCGGCGAGGGCGAAAGATCGCAAAGGTAGCCATGGCCCGCAGACTGGCTGTTCGTCTTTACTGGATGTGGCGCAAGGGATGGGACTACGAGCAATTGAAAAAGTTCGGTTCGCACGCGGGACAACCCGTAAATCGCCATGGTGTGCAGTCGATCACCGAGTAATTGATTGGGTATCCCGCTCCCCTTCACGGGGGAGTTCGAAGTAGTAATCATGATCAAAAGTGTGACCGAAGAGATGCATGGGTCGGACTGAGTTCCTGACCTGAAAAACGATTACGAGCGAGCCTACGGTTGGAAAGGCAACACCATCCACGAGAGCGAAATGGCGCTCTTCTTTGAGTGCATGCTGCAGTGTGCTCGAATAGTGCTTGACAGGGCCGACATTGTCAGAGAGGCGATTTTACGCCAATTGACCTGTTGATGTTCCGCCTGCGCCGTGACTCCTAGGCCTTTTTCTCATCCCGGAAGGCGCTAGGCTATTTTTCGCCCGCGCTCTTGGCGGTTTGCGGCAGCAGGTTTCGTCGCCTTCTTTGCCTCAAACTGCTGACCGCTAGCGTCAAGAAGTGGAACTTTACAATCTTCGCAGCTCCAATCCACGCTTTCCGCCGCCCTGCTGGAATACTGGTGGTTACATTTGGAACAAATCCAGGTCGCCAGTTCCTGTTGCACTGCCTGGGTCGTGCGGTCCATGGAAGCGATAAATTGCAGACCCTCTATTTCGCGGCGAACACGGGCAAGATCTGCTTCCTTTTGCTCCAAAAGTTGATAAACGTCCTTCATCAGCAACTCCTCGCGAAGAGGCAGACTGTAGTGGTGGTTATGGCAGAACGTAATAGGAAAACAGCCAAATCTGGAAGAGATACTATACTTACGATTCTACCGAGAGACAATCACGTGCGCACAATTCGTTACTAGGGCGAATGTGGGCAACTTCGGGCGAGG
>CAWBHD010000012.1:0-68501 GCA_963788605.1 uncultured Acidobacteriota bacterium
ATGTTATGTGCTTGGTTCGGCTGGTCTTGCTAGCCTAGCCCAAGGAGTGGAACACGCGACCTTGGGGATACACGCGGGACACAGCGGAACGGGTACATGATGGGTTCTCCCCATTGCTCATGCCTATGGGCACTCGGGTATCGAGGCCGCGATCCCAAACACGTTTCCCGTACGCCGTGGAGACACGCGACCTGGCGATACACGCTCCATTGGTCTATGCGTCGTCCCTTCTATCGCTCTGGTCGTAGCTGGTTGTCATTTTGTGCCGCGATCCTGAAACGTACGCCGTGCGCCGTTACCTTCAGACATGTACTCACGTAACCTGTGGATTCACAACTGCGGAGTAGAATGCGGCCACTGTTAATCAAAGAGGCCGTCGTTGTTGTGGAACCAAGCGAGGCAGTGATGGACACCAGCAAACTGGTAGTAGGTCAGAACGTTCATATGCGCATGGGAGATACAGCGACTGGCAAACTGCGGTTAATTCCAGTTACGCCACACTGATAGTGCAGATCTGACCCAGCTTACGGTGATGAACTGATTCGGTTCGACGAAGATGGCATAGCGTGTGACAGCAGTGACATTGACGTTGACGGCTGCGAAGATATGCCCACTGTTCCAACTTCGACAAGACAGGCTTTACACCGTGTGACGGTGATGTTGACGTTGAAGAGTAAGGCTGTTGTCTCTGATACAAAGAAGGGCAGGGTATCCCTCGTGCGACGTGTTGCAACTCCGGCGTGACTTCAGGCAGCATTTCTGGGAAAGCTTTGAATGCCTGAAGAAACGTAGCAGGTATAGCAAAACCTCAGGGACGGATTCCGTGGCCCTCGGAACTGTATTTGCACCGGGGATTCGACGCCCCAAGACTAAGAGGGAAATCAAGTGATGGCGATTAACGAAGTGTTCAACTGCGATTCCACGGGTGAGGAGGCGTTATGGACACGAGCAAACTGGTGGTTGGTCAGACCGTTTTCATGCGCAGCGGATGGGTCTTTTTCCGATGGTAGGGTGGTCGAAAGTCACGCGCGGAGGGTGTGGAAGTGCATGTAGCGAGGAACCCGTTGCCGGGAGCCGCTGAAGTAACTTGGCAATTTGACACCAAAGGAAAGACGCTTAATGGTATTGGTACGGCAGACGGCGGCCCCCATATTATAGACGATATGCCGTTCGAGGAACGCAAGGCTGAGCTTCTGGAAGCAACTCTCAGGCGAGAATCCCTTCCGTCAGAAATATCCAGACGGTTCTGTAATTCCTGCTAATCAGCCGCTTTCGCCAATATTCGATGGACCATTCTGGTGACTAATCCGGGCTCCGCCGGAAGGAAATCAATGGACACAAGGAAACTGATGCTTGGTCAAAAGGTTTCACTGTTCGGTTGTGGGACTTTTTAGGGTGGGCGGTCCCGGCCGCGGACCTGAGTGGGGGGCCTTGGGAAATAGACGAGGTACACGTGGTATGAGAGCGAACAGTCTGAACTAGGGGGGGGAATGATGAATTTCGCGTGGGCGCGTTGTGTTAACCGGTTTTCTCCCGTTTCGGAGTGAGAAGGGGTGTCAGCATCACTCCGGCAGCCAGAGACTCCGACGGGCAAACTTCGGGCACCAACCCGAGCAAGCGCACCCTGAAAGTGATTGTCGAGCAAGCCGAAGGACTCGAGTACCGCCTGCGTGCCGCAGACCTATGAGGGACCGGACTGCGTGGAACGTGCGAACCAATACTTATGTCGGATCGCTGCGAATTGTCCTGATTTGGGCTGCACGATGTGACCATCACAGTGGTGGACGGCACCGATTCACATTTCGCTTTTCGAGAAAACAACGAGCCCGACAGTGTGGACCATCCGGGTGTGCCCGAGTGACAAGCACAAATCTTTGGGACCCTTATGGTACATAAAGTTCGGAACAGACCTGACTGCAAAGCAAACTGTGGTGGAGATGTGCGATTTTTTGGGCTCATTACCTACTCCGGAGCAGATGGCAAAGCGGAGGGCAGAAGAAGCAAAGATAACGAGCTCAGTGGGTAAGTCTGGGTCATCACGGTTTGAGAGGAACCGATCCAATTAACGAATACCAAGTAAATATCTGGTTGGTCAGGATGTTCGATCTCAGCCGTCGACCAAGGTTTCATCCGAAGGCGAGGTGGTTGAGGTACACCAAGAAGGCGCGGACGTGCAAGCCACGGGTCAAGGAATAATACATTTTAACAGCAAGGGTTATGTCCCTTTCGTACGATCTATGTCCAAGTCTGGCGCATAGACAGCACCTACCATTTGCTGAGCGCAGGGCTGTGCTTGAATGGGGGCGGCAGAAAAGCCGTCCTGGTTGGTCGGAGAGGATCGAAAGGGTTACGTGCGATGGCGGTTGCGGTTGGCCAGAAACTCTTGATGCAAAGCGGCGATGAATTCTGGGCAGGTACGGTGAAAGAAGTTGCTGAATACTATGTGCGGGTGGCCCTCTACAACGAACAATTCGGATACCGCCTACACTTCAGGGGGGTGCACAACGGAAGCACCGGATACACAACCTAATCGTCACCACGGCAGCATAGATTTTCATTACGACGGCAGCCAGTGCGGGCTGTGGGAGTGGGTTGACGGTTGGGACCCTCGTCCCCTCGGCGCTTAGCGAACCGTGGGATTAACAGATAATCCTGCTGCGGAAGCATTCACGCGAAATCGTGAAGCCTTCGTGGAACGCTACTGCCAAGAACATATGGTTTCACGAAAGAGACCATGACGAAGAAACAGGTTCTTGGATGCGATGAGGAGGAAGGGTGGAAGAACCCTCGATGAAACGTCCGACACTACTGGCGGCAGCGTGGGATTACAGGAGCACATCATGAGAGTTTTTCTGACACACGAACAAGTCGAGAACTTCAAGCACATCTGTCCGACCTGACCGACAAACTAGGTCACGCATTGACCGAGTACGACCGCAAAGGAACCCACATCACAACTCAACATCTAGCTAGGACCGATTGGCCGGTTTTGGGCAGGCGTCCTGTCATGGAATACAGTTGGAGACCGGGGAACAAACGAGCAGATTCAGTCGACCCTTGAAGTGCCAAGTCCTTCCGCTTCGAGGGGTTTTGAGTGTAACGGCCTCGTTAACGTCCTCGAAAAGCCCGCATTGGTTTCTCTGCGCGGAAGAGATGGATAATGAACCGCTTTCGGAGAGGACCTATGAGACGCCCTTCCCGGCAACATCCAGCGACAAGCGACCTTCCCCGGTGGATCCATCGCCAAACTCAACATGTATGCAGTTGCGGCGGGCGCAGCTGGAGTCGGTTTGCTGGCTTTAGCCGCCGCCACCAGTACCAGGAATAGATCACACACCAGCGCATGCCAAGGTGAATGGTCGGTTTGTTCCTATAGATCTCAATCACGATGGCGTCGTCGACTTCTACTTGCATTTTGGTGGCAACAGCGCCGCAACCGACTTGCTATTATGTCGGTACACAACAACCAGGTCCATATTGGTACCGCTTGCAATTACTCTGGCCGTGGCACGAATGCAGTAACGATTGACTCAAAAGGCGCGGAATATGCAGCAGCACTACGCAGCGGAGACAAAGCGTTACCAGACGGTGATATCGCCAGGAGTAAGGCTGTCCTCAGAATAAGAGATGTTTCGTCGCACGGTCCCTGGTTCAACGGAGGAAAGGGTGTTAAGAATCGCTCCTCGGTATAAAGTCGAAGATAAAAGAGCGGTTTCACTTAATTGGCGCGCATGACGGTCACGATAATTCCCTCCTCGTCGCGGCTACCTAACCGGCTATGCGTACAAGACCATCCCCGGTAAAGGGATCATCGCTGGCATTCAGAGCAGACGACCGACAGTATCGCACAACTCATCGGCTCCCGAGCCGGCCACACTTGGTATGTTGGCATTGGGAGTACCGGGACTCTCAATTTGGAGGCGCGAGGAGAGTGCGTTCGCTGCGCCCAGACCCAACAAATCTTTGTAACTGTTGTAACATCTCGATTTCACTCATCTTCCCGACTGGGGATTTGAGGTCAATCGCCCTGTTTTTCGTCAGTTATCTGGTTAATTTCTCGTTAATTCGGGTAAAATTGCAGCCAGTATCACTCTTCATTACCGATCAGCATTGCTGGAAAAGGCAGATAATCGCCCACATCTCTCAAAATCATAACGCAGGGGCTCACGATCACCAGGAGTACTCGGATTGGTTGGTTTTTTTTGGAAGGCTTAACGAGGCAGTCGGGGCGGGATGGATCAGAAAGGTACAGGTTCTCCAAGCGAGTCTGGAGTGACTATGAGGAGTGACTCGACCCTGCGACTAGCGAGGGTCCCGTCTATCTCGAACCCGATCCAGCCTTACCCTATGGGAGAAGATTGACGTCCTTAAACACTTGGAGCCTTCCGACCCCCGGCTCCACTTAGCGCCTTCAAGGTCGGCGAAATAACCGTCATGACGGCTCATGTTATGAAGATGAACCTCGAAGCCCTTGTGGGTCGTGGATTAGTCGAGGCGTTGCCCTCCCCCGTTGGAATGGAAACGTCTACGAGAAAAAGATAGAACGGAGAAATGGTACCGAGACAATGTTTCAATGTCGTCTACCGACTGATTGGTTCCACAGACTTAAGGGCCAAGATGACATTCGATGGGAAGTGGTTCCCCAAGCAGAGCTAAGCGGGAAACTTCAATGATCCCGCGACCGGGTGGGTTGTCGCATCTCACAGAATCCCCGGACCAGCGATAACTGTTGATAAATCGCGTCTCTAACAATGTCGGCCGTGTCAAGCACTTTTTGAGCGTACTACTCCGTGCACTCGAAGAGAGCGCCATTTCGCTCTCGTTGAAGGTGTTGCTTTTGTGCCAACCAAAGCCCGCTCGTAATCGTTTTTCAGGTCAGGAACTCAGTCCGACCCATGCATCTCTTCGGTCTCAACCGCGATCATGATTACTACTTCGAACTCCCCCGTGAAGGGGAGCGGGATACCCAATCAATTACTCGGTGTTCTGACTGCACACCATCGCGATTTCCGGGCTCTCCCGCGTGCGAACTGAACTTCTTCATCTGCTCGGTAGTCCCATCCCTTGCGCCACATCCAGTACATCCGAACCGCGAGTCTGCGGGCCATCGCGACTTTGGCGATCTTCCGTCCTCGCCGCATCGCCAGGTGGAAATACTTACTCCGCCATTCCGGGTCACTGCGCACCGTGACCTGCGCGGCTTCCACCAGCAAAAAGCGCAACAGCGAGTTGCCTTGTTTCGTGATGTGTCCCAGCCGTCGCCGCTGTCCGCTCGACTCTTCCAGCGGTACCAGTCCCAGATAGCTTGCGATTGCTTGCCACACTGGAAACCGTTCCGCTCTCCCGATGATCAGCACGAAAGCCAGCGCCGTCAGTGCACCCACTCCCGGATGCGTCTGCAAGCGCCGCGCCTCGGGACACTTCTCCACTTCCTGCTCGATTGCTTGCGTCAACTCGGCAATCGTCGGAGTCAGTCGGTCCAGCAACTCCAGCAGATCGCGCCGCCGCCGGCTCGCCCACGGCGCTAACCGGAACGACTCCAGTTGCTCTCGTCCCGCGTCCCGCCATAGTCGCTTCTTGCAGCGCAGTCCTTCGTTCAGCGCCACCGCCTGCAACTGGTTCATGATCCGCGTGCGCGCCTGCACCATCCGATGCCGATGCCACAGCAGTTGCCGCAGATCGCGATTCTCCCAGCTCGGCACCCAGATCCGCGGAAAGCGATCTTCCAGCAACAATCGCAGAATCAGCTGCGCATCCTGGCGATCCGTCTTCTGCTTGCGCACCCGTTTCGTTCGGATCTCCGCCGCGTCCCCGATCCACAGTTCGAACTGCAACTCCGCGAGCAGTCGTTCAAACCAGCGCGCGTGCCCACTGGCTTCCATCCCCACTCGCACGCTGACTTCCCGGGCGGCGAGCTCGCGATAGAACTTCTCCGCTTCCTCCCGGTGCGCCAGTCGCCGCTTTGCAACTCCCCCGTGTCCGTATCCACAAACGCAATTTGCTGAAACCCCGGGTGGTAGTCACATCCTATAATCTTCATGTTCGGCTCCTTTCTCCCGGGCCTTTGGTTGGTTTGGCACCACCAAAGTCTACTCGGGCATCGGAGCCGACATTGTTATGGAATCAATTACACTCATTGAGGATTAGTGCGTCTTCTTCGACGATGGAAGCCCCTCGATGTGCGATCAACATTGACGCCACCTCCTACCGCTAATACCGTTTCACGCGTCTTTGAGGGTTGATTGCAGGGTACGGCAGGCGACCGTGGAGACTCTAGGGTAAGAAATAAATCGCTTGAAACCCGCATGAATACAGGCTAGAATGACGCAAGTGGTAGTAGTTCCTTATACTTGCTAGAAATGGCGTAAGCGAATCCCCCCCTCTCCGCCATTACTTTTTGATCTCGCAACGGGATTCAATCAGCTTCCCTGCAGTTGCTAAACACGCCCCAGCAATGAGAAGGCAGAACGGCGATTTTCCTCAGAGCACCAGGGTTTCCCGAGTTCGTCTCTCTCTTCGGCGCTTTCCTTGAATACGGACTGCCAGGCCTGCGGCACGTGGCGTGACAAGGCTTCGATTCCGATCGCGGTCATGCCGCCGGGGAGGGCGACCCGCCGGATCACTTCATCTGGATTCATCTTGCCTTCTGCCATCAGGCGCAATGTAGCCGCGGCCGTCTCCTGTACCAAACTGAGAGCCAGTTCGAGTGGAACGTCAGGATTGCTGCGAGTGGCTTCTTCCGCCATCGATTTCAGCAAGTAGGCCATGAACGCCGGGCCACCGGAAGTCAGGCCGATCGCGGGCCGAGACTGGGACTCTGCGATGACGACGGGATGGCTGATGTGTCGCAGCAAATCTTCGAGCAGCTTGCGGTCATCTGCGATGGCGCGGAGCCGTACATCAGCAGGGCGACTCCGGCCCCGATGTCCTGCACAATGGAAGGGATGAGCTTGGCCACGCGGCAGGACACACGATTCTCGATAAGCTGGAACGGAATCTGGCTGGCGGTGGTGACCAGCAACTGTCCCGGATAAAGTTCCCCGTCCATCTGGGCGAGGACGCTGGATGCGTCTCCGGGTTTAAGGCAGAGGAAAATCAGATCGCATTGGGCAGCAAGCTGGCGGCTGCTGCCGACGTGGATGCCGGGAAACTCGGCAGCCAAGGCTTTCAACTTGCCCGCGGAGCGATTCGCTACCGAAACGTTCTCCACGGCGAGTGCCCGCGAGCGCAGCAACGCCCGAACCAGCATGCCTCCCATGCTGCCAATGCCAACGAAGCCAGTCTTCATATTGGGGAAAGTCATGAGTCCCAACTCTTTGGAACATTCACGTACGAACGGTCGAGAGCGGCGATGGACGGGCAGCCGAGCAGCCTCAGCGAACGCTCCAGATCGGCTCGCAAGATCTCGATCGCACGCGCCACGCCGGGTTCACCGGCCGCAGCGAGTCCATACGCATAGGCGCGTCCGCAGAGCACGGCGCGGGCACCCAGGCAGATGGCTTTGACGATGTCGGTGCCACGGCGAATGCCTCCGTCCATCAGGACCTCGGCTTGACCGTTCACAGCCTTTACAACTTCGGGCAAGGCTCGCAGCGAAGCCGGAACACAATCGAGTTGACGGCCTCCATGATTCGATACCACGACAGCGGAGGCGCCTTGGTCGAGAGCGTGGCGAGCATCGTCACCAGTCAGCACACCCTTCACCACGATCGGGCCGCGCCAGCACTCGCGAATCCAGCGGAAGTCCGCCCAGGTGACCGCGGCTCGGGCTAGAGCGGCGCCAATATCGACCAGGCCCATCGGCCCCTGGCCGGGGACAACCACGTTAGGAAGCCCAGGAAGACCACCGTCCCGCAGAAAGCTAAGCAGCCAGCGGGGATGGCTCATTACTTCCGAAACAAATGGGAATTTCGCCAGGGAGCTACCAGTGATCAGTTCTTTCATGCCGTTGCGCAGGTCACGCTCGCGCATCCCGGAGACGGCCGTATCGATGGTTACGACGAGGGCGGAAAATCCCGCGACGCGGGCTCGTTCGATCGCAGCCTCGGCCGCCTCGCGACCGCCCATCAGATAGAGCTGGTAGAGACGGGAGCGCTGGAAGCGGCTCTTACGTCCTCCAGTCTGTGTCCCGAGATAGTCGAAAGAATGTACGCCGTACCCGCCGCACCGGCTGCGTGGGCCGCTGCAACTTCTCCGCCGGGATGCATGACCCGGCTGTAGCCGACGGGAGCAAGCAAAAACGGGAGCGCGAGATCGAGACCCAGAACGCGGACACTGAATTCGCATTTCGCCAACGCAACCGCATGACGCGGGCGGAAGGTGATGTCCTCGAATGCCCGGCAGTTTTCCCGCAGTGTGACTTCGCCCTCGGCGCCGCCGTCCAGGTAGTCGAAGACAGCCTTCGGCACACGGCGGCGCGCGATCGGCCGGAAGTCGTCGATGCTGACAACGCGAGGTGATGCGACGGCGCGCGAGGATCCAGTCATGTGTAGCTTCTCAAAGCAAAACGATGGTACCACCGGGTCATATGTCGATGCGCCTCTCAGTATGCCGCTTTAGATACCAGCATGGACTGTAGCCGAAGTGCGGGAAGAGGGAGAGAACGCAGGTCTGGTTTTCTGGTGCGGCAAAATCGTACTCGACTTTGCCATTCTTTGGTGAATCGCGTAATAGGGCTGGACGGCAACTGTCGCGAACGGATCACGGCCCGCGGAAGACCTGTACCGCAAGAACAAATAGTCGCCGATGTAGGTTACCAGTGCGAGCACAACCATGACAGCCGCAGTGCGAAGAACTGCGCGTTTCACCGTTTCCCTCCCCAAACAAACTCTTGATCCGGCGCAAGTTCGTGGCGAGAGTTGGAACTTCTCACACCACGAAATACTTCGCCTGAGGGTGATGCACGACAATCGCTGAGGTCGACTGTTCCGGCTCCAGCAAGAACCCCGTTGTCAGTTTCACGCCGACGTTCTCTTCCGGATGCAGCAGCGCGAACAGCTTCGTCTGATCTTCCAGGTCGGGGCAAGCGGGATAGCCGAACGAATAGCGCGATCCCTGATACTTCTGATGGAACAGGTCGCGGATGTGGGGCGAGTCCTGGCCGGCAACACCCAGTTCCTCGCGTATCTTTTTGTGAAGATATTCGGCCAGGGCCTCGGCCGTCTCAACGCTGAGACCGTGAAGATAGAGATAACGGGTGTATTCTCCGCCTTCGAACAAGCGCTGTGTCTCTTCGGATGCTTTCGATCCGATGGTCACCAAAGACAGCCCGATCACGTCCATCTTCCCTGAGGCCTTAGGAGCGAAGAAGTTCGGAAATACAAAGCTTCCGCCCTTCTCTCTGGCGAGGAAACGTGAAGCGCAGCAGTTCGGTTTTCCTCGGTGAACCTTTGTGCCCTTCGTGGCTATCCGGGTTTGACTCGGCTTCGTACACAATCACATCGTTCCCATCAGCCTGAGCCGGAAATACCCGTACACGACTTTCGGTTCAAAAAGCCCGCCGGCAATAATCTCTTCCTGCAGTTGCAGCTTCATGGGACGAAATTTCTGTTCCACCAGCCGGACATAGTCTTCCTGTGACGCAGTTTTCAACTGCCACTGATTCTTGAACAACGCGGTGTCGTTGATGTATTGGAACACTTCGCGCAGATCGAAATCCTTGCGTACGCGCACCCCCCAAAACGGAGGCGTGGGAATGCTCGGAGCATCGCTCACGACCGCGCTTCTCTCGGCGAAGACGGGGCCGGTCTCTTCGTCGACAGCGGCCGCTTTGGCGTACTCCTTCACCGTACGTCCCTCTTTGAGGCGAGCCTGTTTCTTGCCATTCGCCGTGGCCAGATCTTCCATGATATGAAGACCGGCAAAAGCGTCGTCGGCGTAGAACACGGCGTTCGAATACTCCCGCCGCAGATCATCCTCTACATACTTTCTGGTTAAAGCTGCGCCGCCGCAGATTACCGGGAACTCCAACTTCTGCCGTTGCAGGTCCTGAATGACATATTTCATTTCCAGGGTGGATTTCACCAGCAACCCGCTGAGCCCGATAGCATCCGCTTTGTTGTCTTGCGCCGATCTGATGATGGTATCGCCCGGCTGCTTGATGCCAAGATTGACCACTTTGAAGCCGTTGTTCGTGAGAATGATATCCACGAGGTTTTTCCCAATATCGTGGACATCGCCCTTCACGGTCGCGAGCACAATTGTGCCCTTCTGTTGCGAGCCCGTCTTCTTCTCCATCTTGGGTTCGAGATAGGCCACCGCCTGCTTCATCACTCCGGCCGAATCGAGCACAGATGGCAACTGCATCTTGCGGGCGCCGAACAATTCACCCACGGTGCGCATCCCATCCAGCAGTACTGTGTTGATCAGTTCCAGTGGCGTGTACTCGTGCAGCGCATCTTCGAGAAGCTCTTCCAGCGTTTTCTTGTGCGCACCCTCGCCTACAGCCTTTTCGCCGTTGATAATGGCGAACTTCAACTTGTCGTCGACCGAGAGCGTCTCCACGTGTGCGGTGGTGGAACCCTGCACCTTGCCTTTGCTTCCGGCAAAGTGCTGCATGTATTTTTGCAGCGGGTCGCCGTCCGAGCGGTCCTGATAAATCAGCTTGCGGGCTAGTTCAACCTCTTCATGAGGAATCTTATATAGAGGATAGATTTTCGTGTAGTTGACGATGGCCATATCAAGGCCATAGTCCACCGCTTCGTGCATGAAAACCGAGTTCAGCACTCGCCGCGGATAAGCGTCCAGGCCGATGAAATGTTGCTGACCCGAGAATAGTTTTCACATGGGGCAGTTCTTGCTTGATCCGCTTGATCGCGTTCAGGGTCTCCATACCAGCCGAGCGGTATTCCTCTTGCCCGGTTGAAATCGGCAGGGTCAGCGCATCGAAAATAATGTCCACCGGACAAATGCCGTACTTTGTTGTCGCCAGATCATAAATACGTTTGGCAATCGCCGTCTTTTTCTCGGCAGTCAGAGCCATGCCGTCTTCATCGATGGTGAGCGCGATCACTGCCGCACCGTAGCGCTTCGCCATGGGCAGGACTTTCGAGGTGCGCTTTTCGCCATCCTCCAGATTGATGGAGTTGATGATGGCCTTTCCGGGAATGCGCTTAAGGGCTTCTTCGACGACATCGGCTTCGGTGGAATCGACGAGAATGGGCGCCGGAACGCGGGTTGCGACTTTCTCCAGAATGGCAGTGATGTATCCCTTTTCATCCTCGCCGACGATGGCGCAGCACAGATCGATCATGTGCGAGCCCTCGTTCACCAACTTCTTCGCCAACGCCAGAATGTCGTCATACTTCTTGCCGCGTACCAAATTACGGAAGTGTTCGACGCGGGTCGTGGTGTTCATCTCTTCGGCGACGACCAGCGGCTTGGGATCGAGGTCGAGAGGAACCGACGTGTAGGCGCTTGAGGCAGCGGCAGTCGGGTGCACGTCACGCTTCGCGGGCTCGACACCCGAGACTGCGTCTACAACGGCCTTCAGGTGCTCGGGCGTCGTCCCGCAACAACCACCCACGATACGAACACCGTAGTCCTGAACGAAGTGCTTGTGATATTGCGCGAGCACTTCCGGCGTCAGTTTGAAAACCGCGACTCCGCCTTCATTCTGCGGCAGGCCGAGCATTTGGCAGCACGGAAACGTGCTTGGTCGAATTCGCGCCCAGGAAGCGCACCGCATCGTTCATCTCCACCGGCCCGGTCGCGCAGTTGAGGCCGATCATGTCCACATCCAACGACTCAAGCGCAGTCAGTGCTGCCCCGATCTCCGTTCCGAGCAGCATCGCCCCCGTCTCCTGCAGCGTGACTTGTACCTGCAGCGGTAGCCGCTTTCCGGACTTCTGCATCGCATCCAACACCGCAATCGTGGCGATCTTCGCCTGTAGAAGATCCTGGCAGGTCTCGACCAGCAAAATGTCAACGCCACCCTCGATCAGGGCCAGTGCCTGCTCCAGGTACGTTTTGTGCATTTCCTCAAAAGTTATGTGACCCAGGGAGGGCAATTTCGTAGTCGGACCCATCGAGCCAGCCACGAACCTGGGCTTGTCTTTGGTGGAGAACTGGGCGGCAACTTCCTTCGCCAGCCTGGCGGCCGCAATGTTGATTTCAGTAGCCCGCTCGGCGAAGCCGAACTCGCCCAACACGACGCTCTGTCCGTTGAACGTATCGGTCTCGATGACGTCACACCCGACGCTCAGGAAGCTGGCATGAATGTCGCGAATAATATCGGGACGGCTCAGGACCAGAATTTCATTGCAGTTTTCCTGGCCCCAGTAATCGTCCAGGGATGGGTTGTGCTTGTGGACGCTGGTGCCCATTGCGCCGTCGTAGATGACGACGCGATCGCGAACAGTCTGGAGAAAATCGGACATTGGTTCTAGCTTCTGGCTCTTAGCAATTGGCACTTAGTATTTGGCCGAGTATGTTGTGGTGTTGCATTCCTTTGTGAACCTTCGTGTCCTTTGTGGTTGACGCCTTTCAAATGCATTAACCACAAAGGACACGCAGGTTCACAGAGTAAGAACTGCATATGCGAACGCCGGTCCTCGGCTGGGGACCGGCGTCATCTTTCATTCTGACGGAACTGAAAACCCTAGCTCCCTTGTACCGGCAATGCCGGCGCGCCGCCCGCCACCTCAGCTTGATTGAACACCGCGTTTGCTCCCATGTGTGCTGGCCGGGGGGCCAGCATCTGCTCCTTGCGGTAGACCAAGTTGCTGGCGTTGAAGCTGGCGATTTCGAAGCCGTGTCCGTGGGTGATCGCATCCGTGGGACAAGCTTCCACGCAGTATCCACAGAAAATACATCGGTTGTAGTCGATGTTATAGACCTTGGCGTAGCGCTCGGCTCCGCTCACTCGATGCGCGGCCGTGTTCTCCGCCGCTTCGATATAAATGCAGTTTGACGGGCAGGCCGCCGCGCACAGGAAACAAGCTACGCACTTTTCCAATCCACTTTCGTCGCGCTGCAGCACATGCACACCGCGGAAACGCTCCTGGAACTTGGCGCCACGAAGCGGTCCCGGCCCATCGGGATAGTTCTCCACCTGGGTGGGCTGGAACATCTCCATGAAAGTGATGCTCATGCCCTTGGCGATGGCGGCAATGTTCTTCAGCACCGGCATAAGTTACTAGTATAGCGGAAGGATCGCGACGCTCCCACCATGAGGCAGCGAATGGAGTCGTGGGCGTGGCGGAAGGTCGAATTCACTGTTGCAAGGGCGTGAAAGAGAAGGCCCGGTCAGGAGGAGACACGGGAGCCCGGGCCTTGCCGGTTCAGGCAGATCGGATTGTAGCTCGATTTGTGTTTAATGTCTAGTATGTTTATGGACAAAGATGCGTATATAGAAACCGCTTCCCGTGCCAGTCCCGGTAAGGGATGCCGGGGGGGACGCATTTCAGGGCTACGTTTGGGTCGCACAATCAGGTAGCACCAGACGACGGGGTGGTAACTAATCCGCTGTCGTCCCCGACGCCGAAACCACCCCGGCGGAGAATCTGGCTGGTTGCGGACGATAGCCGCTGCGCGTCCGGATGTGGTACTTCTTCAAATTTGCTCCTGCCAATTTCACCGTGATCGCACGCCAGCCTCGATTCGGATTGGGTTGCGGGTAGTAGCTCAGAAGGTACAGGTGGGCCAGATCCTCGCGAATGGACGAAAAGGCCTGCTCCTGATCGTTCCAGTCCTTGGCGAAATAGGCCTGGCCGCCGGTGTTTGCGCTCATGCGCGTAAAGACCACAGCAGAAATCGGGTCCAGTTGCGCTTCCCGCGTGCTGATCATATAGATCGGCACGCCCTCTGACTGAGCCAGTTCCGCGACGTCCTCGGGAGGCACCATGCTGGAATTGTCGGGGCCGTTGGAGAAAACCACCACCACCCTGCGGCCCGTGTATTGCGCCGCGTCTTTGAGCGTAAGCAGCAGGGCGTTGTACAACGCCGAGTCGTCGCCATTGACCGTCGCCCGAACGCCGCGCAGCACCTGCAAACGGTCCGGCGTGAGCAGCGAGGCCCGGGTCAGGTCGCGGCTGTAGGAATAGAACGCGACGCGATCGGCCGTGTCCAGGGAGCGCACGAACTCCGCGATGGAATCTTGCGCGAAGACGAAGCCCCGCCGGTGGTACATATAATTGCTGCTATCGAAAAGGAGAAAAACGTTGGCTCCCGCGACCATCTCGCCAAGGGTTTTGGGGCCGGCGCCTGGGGACAACTTCGTATCCGATGAATGCTCCTGCGATTTTCCGCTGGGGCTCGCGCTGTCCCCTACTTTGTAGACCAGTTCGTTTCCTTCGCCGAAAGTAGCGAGTTTCTGCACCGTGTTGTCCTCGGAAATGGCAAAGTCCGAGGGGCGAAGTCCGGTAATGTAGTTCCCTTTGTCATCGGTGACGGCTACGTTCAACTGAACCATATCCACGACGACGCGAATGTTGGGCTCGTTTTCCTGGGCGGCCAGCCGGGTTATGAGACTGAAGAAGAGCAGAAGAGCTAAAGCCGGCAGTAGAAAGCGATGTCTTGGCATAAATTCCTGGTCCTGTGATACGTAGCTGAAACTGAATTATCACGGCGGGGTCAGAGATCCACCTGCCGATAGAGACGCAATCTTGCCCTGCCGAAACTCTTCTCCGGCCTCCCGCATGGCGCGAAGCATGGCTGGCCAGTCTTCGAAATCGGTGGCAAAAATCTTTTCAACCATGCGATGGGTCAATTCCGGGACGACCCGGTTGAGCATGACGGGCGAATAGCCCATTTCATCGGCCAGGCGAGCCCAGTACAGATTGTTAGAATCCCAGGTCTCAGCCAGCAAGCGGCTGGAATAGCCCTCGAACGCGGGAAACGGTTTCATATTCAGGAGTTCACGCGCGTAACTTTGCGCCAGGATGGGATGAGGAACGCCGAAGTCGTGCGATAACTTCTTCCAGTTCACATCTGGGGGATTGCGGCGGCTAAGGCTTTCCAATTCCTTTCCGGCGGGCCCGCAGGAATCGGTTTCCGCGGGAAATCTTCGCCGAAATTCGGCCGCCAGATAAAAAGCGTCGGCCGGGGTCAGTCGGAGATCGGCGTTAGCCAGATTGCCCGAACGTAGCGCTGCTTCCACCTGTTCTAACACTTCAGGACCCATGCGGTCCGACAGGATTGGCAGTACCTTGCTCCGCAGCGCCTGATCTCCCAGCGAAGCCGTCAGGAGTTCCTCTCCAGTCCGCTGGTACAAAGCGACGGCATGAAGTTCACTCGGGCTGACGCCCCACCAGCGGGGCACGCTTGCGCTAACCACAAGACCCGGGACCAGTTCCCGCCAGATCAGGGCCTGGACATTTTCCGGGGCGATGAAATCCTGTTCAACCTCCGCCAGGACATAGGGCAAGTCCGCGAGCGAGCCGACGAGATGAGCTCCCCCGCCCGCCGGTGAACCCTCGCCGAATACCTGGGGAGCCTGCCACACATGTTCCACGCCCGCAACCGTATCGCCGGAGAAATCGTGAGAGCGCACCAGAAGGGGGTTGTGGTGCAGAACCTGCGCGCCCGGAGGTTCGTAATACGCATAGTTCAGGCCGACCAAAGTGTCGCGAAGGAACGGAGTGAGCTGGCCGCGAGCCTCCGCCAGTTGCTGGCGCGAGCCCGGCGACTGAATCACTTTCGCCAAGTCGGTTCGCATCTGCAACTCGGTGTGACGGTTGTTGTAGATTCCGGTCGCCCACTGGGTTCTTTCGCCGCTGCTAAAGATCGGCTGCGGCATTTCGAACTCCCGAAGCTGGCCCGCCAGAAGGATCAGGCTATCGCTCGCTACGGTTCCCTGCGCCATGGCATGTAAGCCATCTCCGAGGGCCAGCACCGTATCTAGAGAAACCAGCCGCTGGCCGTCCAACACCGAACGAATTTTGTTGGCCATTTCCTGGCGCATCCGTTGCCCATCGGGACTGACTTGATCAGGGCCGGCGAGCAGATCGACGATTTCATCCTGGGAACGATTCCGCTGTCCGGTTGCCGCCTGCAGGAGCTCTCCCAGGGAGTCAAGGCCGGCATCAAAGAGTTCCGCGGAGGTGGAAATGCCGGCGAAAGGCTCCATGGCTTTCTGCCAGGAACTGTTCAACTCAGCGTCCGGGATCTGCCCCTGGCGCGCCAGAATTTGCCACATTCCGAGGTTTGCCTGAAAGATCCCCAGAGCATTGCCGCGCAGCGTGTGGTTGGGAATTCTGCCCAGGTTGTCGGCCACGTTCATGAAATGGGTGATGGATACATCGCTCAAGTCCGGGAACTCAGAGAAAACCAGGTATTGATTACTGAACTGAGAAAATTTGCTGGCCATCAGGAGGACAGTTTGTGGACTCAGGCGATGCTCAGGAGACCGCCTGCTGTCCACTTCGCTCAACAGTAAATAGGCTTGCAGCGGCCCCGTCTCGGTCTCCACGCGACAGAGGGCGAACATAGTTTCCGCCAGTTGTTCGGGGTCGTTCATGTGGGTGCCGCGTTTGCCCGCATCACGAGCAATCTTGGAATCACTTCTCTGGCGAACGATTTCTTTCCATACTTCCAGATTTCCAGGAACCAGAGGTTCGCCGTTCGGCTCCCATTGCAGGCGGGCCATCAGAAGCAGGAGTGCCGGGGCCGGACGAAACGCCGGCCTCGCCGCACTCGAAGAGATGTCCTGCCCGCGAAGAGCTTCATAGAAACGCCGGAGGCGGAGCGGCGTGAAGTGTGCTTGTTGCGTCCGGCTTACCCGTGCCAGCGCGTCGAAATAGGCTGCCAGCCAACCATTGTCCTTGGCCAGCAGGCGGGGGACAAATTCCTTCGGAGACTCCGGGCTCGCCCCGGCCAACTCTCTCCAGGCAGACTCGGCGCCGGCGCCGCCGGGCACGAGCACACGTCCAGACCGGATGCAAATGTGGCTTCCGTAGAAATCGAGGGTCGCGGCAACCGGAAGTAATTTTCCCAAGCCTACAGATTGCTGTAAGGCTGTCCTGGTTTCGCCGTCGCATCGCGCCAGTGCCCAGTAAAGCCGTGCCAGCACTGGGTCGCGAAGAAACGTTTCAATCAGATCGTTCGGATCTTTCCGGTCTTCGGTGCTGGCTGCGGTCCAAGCGCGATCGGTGAAAAGCACGGGAACCCGGGAGGCGGGGAAAGCGTACGCGAAGGGAGTGCCTCCCGCGAGAGTTTCTTCGAGGTCCGGCAGCGGAAAGCCCGAGTCGATGGTCAGAAAGGCTCGCTCCGGATCGTCGGTTACCAGCGACGTGGTGCTTTTTCCACAGTCCTGACGGATGCGGTAGCCGAGGATGTGGAGCAGAGGTTTTGCTTCCGCGCAATTGGAAACCCGAATCGTCCGGTCGGCGCCAGCCAGGGCAGCTAATTCTTTCGCCTGATGCACATACCGCATCAGCAAGACTAGAAACTCGGTCGGCCGGCCCTTGTTTTGAGAACCCTCATAACCCTGCGTGAATATGTTGTGCGCGAGGAGTGGCATGACTTCTTCCGGCGAAACCTTCTGACTGATGCCCGCCATGCGCATGAAGGAGCGTAACGGTCCTGGGATGACGACGGTTACCGCGGATGACTGAGCGCCGGTCTCCTCGGGCTGGGAAAATTCACGGGGCGCACTCGCCGCGTTTGAGGGGGAACCGCCAAGGCACAAAAATATAGACACGAGCAGGCTGGACAAACAACGAGAAAGGTTCATGGCTGGTGTCCCTCTCCAAACCGTCGAGACACTTTGGTGTCGGCCAAGATACCCCATTCCTGAGGGTATTCCAAGCGTTTTTCGCGAACCATGTGAGACAGACTCGGAAGGCCGTCAGGGCAATCGTGAGGGTCTGGCCTTCTCCCTCACTAGCGCCGCTGCCGTGTATGCGAGAGCGACGATCAGGAAAACACAAACCCGTGGGAGTCGGAGCCAGGTAGCCTTGCGGGCGACACTCAGTACAAGCGAAAAACGTTGTTGGCTACAAAGCCACCCTCGATCACGAGCATGCTGCGTACCGCAATGCGCTCTGCCTTGTAGTGATGGGTCCGATGCAGCAAGTAGGCGGTTCCAACGGCAAATCCAAATCCGAGGGATGAGGCTGCTGCCTCACCTGCCGTGCCCCTCGTCACCAATGGACGCATCACCGGATTGGTTTCCCTGAAGCCGTTGTTCAACCCGTACTGGGTGGTGAAGGCATCGGCGGTAATCTGCCCGGCAAGAATCGAAAAATCAATCTTGTTTTCCAGGCTCCAAAACTTCTGCGCGCTCGGAGCATCTGGCATGGGGCTGGCCGGAAGAACATTCGGTTGCGCCTGAACCGCGCCCACAAGCAGTAAGACGGTCAACAATGCCGATTTCATGCGGTCTCCAGTCGATTTGAAAAACCTGCCCTGAATAACTCAGACAGGCAGCAACCACTGGAGCAAGCTTAGCCGGGGCGACCCCGACAGTACATGGCCCAAAAGTGACCTCGAACCTCCCTTTGGTAACCTCAAAACCGGGTACCTGCGGTGCGGGTAGTGTTTGTTGTTGAAGCTTTGTCGATCAGGAGCCGCTCGGAATGAGCTGTGTCAGACGAAGATTGGGGAGAGGCCAGAAGAAAACCATCACGGCTTTTTCGGAGTCAAGTCGCAAGCCTTGGCTACTCGCGCAAGATTGATGCCTGCCGGAGAAAAGTCCGCGATCTGCGGACCGTCGGGGGTCGTGATTTGAACCTTAAAAACCTTCGCGCCGAGTAACTCACGCGTGGTTCCTTTGTCCATCGACAAGAAATGACCGTTCACCCAGTTCCAGCCGTGAGTGCTGTGGCTCTCATCGACGCGGACGAGTACCTGCATCTGTGGTTGCCCCCAGAAGCCGGGACGGTTGGGGGGCGCCATTTGGGCATTGGGGCGAAAGTCGCTCAGCGTGAGCTTTCCATCCGTACAGAAGAGCAAGATCTTGGCGTTGGAGTCGCTTCCCGGCAATGAATTGTCGGCATCGAGCTCGAACCTGGCCGTTTTAGACAAGGTCATCTGGTTCTGGGAGTCGAATTCCATCCATTTTCCGCCGGCACTGATCCCAGCATCCTGGGCCGAAGCGGAAACGCCCACCGCACAAAGGAGAATCAAAAACGGGATGGAAGACCTGACTGGCAACCTCGCGCGAGCAGGCCGCAGAACGTAATCCAACATTTTCATAGCCTCCTCAAACGCCAAACTTCATCCTATACAAACCCTCGACGCCGGAAAAGTTGTGGCCGAAGTCTGGCATGACATCCTTCCTTTGTGTACCTCTGTGTCCTTTGTGGTTAATGAAGTACAAACCACAAAAGACACAAAGGAAACAGCACAGCGAGCTAGCCCTTCACCGGCAAAGATCCCCTACCCAGCAAGTTCCACTGCTGGCGCATGAAGCTGGACAATGCGTTGCTGTCTCGAAAGGCTTCGGTGCCTCCCTCCTTGGTCACCGAATACGCGGCCGCGATATTGGCGTAGGCCAGGCAGTCCTCCAGTTTGGCGCCGCGCAAATACAGATGAATGAAGCCAGCATCAAAGGAATCGCCGGCGCCGATGTCGTCGACCATCTTGACCGCGGGCGGCCCTGAACTCCATTGCTCGTCGCCGGTGCGGCAGATGGCGGAGCCCGAACCGCGCTTCACGACCACGACCTTCGAGAGTCCAGCGAGAACGTTGAGCGCCCGCGAAAGGTCTTCAGTCCGGGCAATTTTCTTGGCTTCACGGTCGTTAGGCATAAAGACATCTACATATTTCAACACTTCGAACAGGTCCTCCTCCCACTTATTCTCGGGGTCATCATTGGTGTCGAGCGAGGTGGTGAGTCCTGCTTCCTTGGCTTGCCGAAACAGATTCAGGATTCGCGGCCGCAAAGCCCGGTGCAGAAAGAAAGAGGAAAGATGCAAGTGCCGGGCGGTGCGGACGTAGTCCATGTCGATGTCTGAATACTGCATCTCGAACATCGTCCCCGGGTAAGTCAGGATATAGCGGTGTTGGGTGTGAGGCAGCACAACTGTGAGGCCGGTGGACGTCTTACTTGTCGCTTGCTTGGTCCTGCTGGTGTCCACGCCAGCCGTAGTCAGTCGCTCCGCCGCCATTTTGCCGAGGACATCGCCGCCAATTTTGGACACAAAGCCGACCTTCGTGCCCAAGGCGCACAAGTTGTGCGCAAAAATCGCCGAGGAGCTACCCAGCGTGAACGACATTCCGCTGGCCAGAAACTCCCGGTCGGCCACCAGGTCCTTGGGCAATCCGTAGAGAATGAGATCCAGGTTGAGCTCCCCGACCACGCAGACCTCGATCATTAGGAAATTCCTTTCATGGATACTTTACTCTGCGGGGCTCTTGGTTAGGAATGAATGCTGACATTCTGCACCACGCGGCTGATGGCGCCGTTGGGACTCGGGCAATCGGGACGCAGGTTCCATCGTATCGAAAAAAACAAGCCCAGCAGCTGTCCGAAGATCACATCCATCGCCGGGCGGTAGTCATCGGCAAGGGCGAGTGTCCCGGCCGGCGCAAGATAGTGTTCGGAAAAGGAGTTCGCTGGGGAGCCCTCATCCCCGGCAACGACAATCCGGGTCCTGACCAGCCGTTTTCTCGCAATTTCCTCGAGTAGGTCTTGCTCATACCCCCGCACGCGTCGGTTGCTGGACTGGAAACAAACAAACAGAGTGTCCTGGTCCAACGCTGCCATAGGACCATGGCGAAGCCCCAAAGCGGATTCTGACATGGTGAGAATCTCGCCCGCGGTCAGTTCGAGGAGCTTCAGGGCGGATTCCTTCGCGACCGCTCTCAGTGGCCCCGATCCAACAAAACACGCCTTGGCGTAGGACTGTTTCGCAACCGCGGCGGCGCAATCAGCGGCAATCGGCAGGAAGCTCTTTCCGGCCTGAACCAGTTGCGACAGGACTGGCTCGTATCGTGCCAAGTCGTTGACGTGAGCCAGACATTGACCGAAGATCACCATGTTGGAGAAGGAACTGGTCATGGCCAGGCCGCGGTCGTTGACCTTGTCACTCAGGCAAACGCTCAGGACTTGAGGGTTGCCAGCGTTCTCGCGAATCATTCGTCCATCCGCGTTGCAGGAAACCACCAGGTGGCGAATGTCTGGACGGGCCTTGCAAGCGTTCTCCAGCGCCGCCACACCTTCTGGACTGTCACCTGATCTGGAGAAGGAAATCCATAGGTATTTCCTGTTGGGAATTACCAACTCATCCATGTGGGTCAGAAGATCCGTGCTCGGAACAGCTGTTACCTCACACTGCCACTCCTTGCGAAAAAGATAAGCGAGGGACTGCCCAATGTAGTCCGAGGTTCCGGCCCCCACCAGAAATACGGCCGGTCGCGACTCTGAAGCTGCGTCTAATCCGGCTGACGAAAGAAATCCTCTGATCGCTGTCTGCTTCTTCCGGAACAGGTCGAAGGTAGACTGCCAGGTATCGGGCTGTTGCGCTATTTCAGACGGCGTGTGAACCAACCCGCGGGTCGTCTTTTCATTCTCTGGCAGGTTCAACAATTCAGAAAGGGCGTTCAACTTTGATTCACTCCTTAATCGTACCAACAGAGGCCGGGTTGTTTGGAAGCCACTTCAGCATCACGGCTCATACCAGAATACTGCCCCTTTCGCAATTGCGGGTAGGTCGAACGTGAGAATGCCATGACTGACTGTTCCTTTCAGTGGCTGGACATCACCCAGAAAAGGCAGAAAGAAGCCACGGGCCGTCGTCGCTCCAGGTATGGTGACTTGCACGCCGGTCTGCGGAGTCTGGATCGGATTCACTCCCCCTTCGAGCCCCGCGAAGTTCGCAAAAAACACGTGGGGCTTGCCGTCAACTCGAGCAACCGAGGTGGCGAGCATCGAGGAGGCAAGAACGCGAACGCCAGTTTCCGTTTTCAGGCTTTCCAGAAATTCGTGCTCTCTGATCGGGTCTGGTGGCGTCGAAGTCCTTTTGCAGGGCTGCGCTGTAATCCTTTCCAGGGCATTTGCTGAAGCGGATCACGTTGGCGGCGTTCCCCAGCCCCGTAGTCATCCTCGCCTGTGACCAGCAAACTCTTGCCTGCGGCTACATAGGTCCGCAGAAAAGCTTTTTCGCTGTCGCCCAGAATCCGTACGTCAGGCAAAATCAGAGTTCTCCCCTGGAAACTCGTAAGCGTTCGGGGTGTGACGACCTGAAACTCCAGGTGCTTTTGCATTAACAGGATCAGAATCCCGCGATATGAAGCAATAAACTCGTCCGCGAAGAAATTGCGGGTCTGAGGAGAGAAGTAAACCCCGATCGGAGCAATCGGGGTCCGTGGTGAGTAGAAAGTTTTCTCGTGGGCCTTGATCCAGGAAAATATCTGCTTGCGGGTTGGCGGATCGTTCGACCCAGCCATGGAGTGCCCGGGGGCATCCCAGAAATTTGCTCCTGCCATGATTTCTGAGACTGCCAGATTCATCATCGATTCGCGCCGGTCCACTTTCTGATCCCCATCCCACGAATAGTTCAGGATCCAGGTCGCCTTGCCTTGCGCGAAGGCGCGGAACGAGTGCATTCCCACCTGATAGCTGAACCAGTCGAGTGGCTTTCTGGACGACGCCATGTGATCTCCGGCGCCGAATTCATACTCATGGGCGATCGCATCGACGACCGCATAGAGACTGTAAACATCCGCGCCCACGCGCACGGCCTCTTCCTCGATGCCAGGATAGATTTCGGGAATCGTCTTGATGGCAGGATTGACTGACTTTGCGTTCTGGTCAATCTCCTGCATAAAGTCGGTGATGGTTTGAATTCTGAAATCGACCCACTTGCGAAAATTCGGATCGGAAAAATCCCCGAGTTTCAGGTCCTTCTTCGCATCCAGACCGGTCTGTTTAAGAAATGCCGCCACCGTGTAGTCGTCGAAGCTAGCCCAAGTGTCTTCCCAACCGTCGAAGTGCGTCATCCAATAGGGAATGTCCACGTAGATGCCGTCGATTCCAGTGGCCGCAATTTGCCGGACTCGCTCCATGTAGGTCTTGCGCCACGCCGGCGGCGTACGGAGTGATCCATACGTCTTCATCGCCCTTCGCGATCCAGAAGGCCGCGCCACCGCCGAAGATAGCGGGCTCGCCGGTGATCTTTCGTTGCAGCCAGTCCGGATGCTCTTTGGCAAGCGTGTGAGGCGTTTTGTCGGCGTTGGCGGTGATGCACTCTGTCCCCGCAATGTAGACGAATGCCCGGTTGCCCACGGCGTGCGCGTTCTCAGCGACAGCGTGGATCGCTTTTAACTTTTCCTCGGGATTTACGAAGCTTTCGTAGCGGCCGGGTATGTCGTTGTCCACTTCGATGCCGAATACACCATCTTCCTGGGCGCTGCGCACGATCCGGTCGGCATTTCCGCTCTGCAGGCCGTACGCCCCAATGCGCACGTAGTTGGTCCAATTCTGCTCGCCAGAATCGGAACCAGCGGCGGGCTTTAAGATACAGACCAGCAGACAGATTGCGAGAGCACTCTTTCGTTTCACGAGTTCGAAGGCTCCGGTCAAATGGTTGTTTGCAAGTTATCCTCAACGAAACTAGTCAGGGGTTACGCCTCCGGTCTCATCGTTCTGACCGAGGCCAGCCGTGGGCCGAAGCGTCAGGCTGCCATCTTGATTGAGTCTCTGGCGGCTCGCCCAGCGCACGGGGTGGCGTACGCCCTTCACTTCGATCTCGGCTTTCAATCGAAGCCCCTTCCAGTTCGTGCCCTTGGGCAGTGGAAATTTTGCCTGACGAACCTTGCCCGGAAGCGGATAACCAGCATCCAGGCTTCCTCCGGCGAGTAGTTTCCCGTCGTCCGTGACCACCGAAACGTACAGCGCGCCCGGAACGCCGGCGATGCCATCGTTCACGAAGCCGATGATCAAGCCGGGATACCCATCTTCCTCGTAGGTCCACACCCAGGAAGGCCGCACGCGATACCCGATCCTTCGAGCGAGTTGATCGACGGCGGCAGGAAACTGGTGGTAGTAGTTGAGAATTCTATCCGCCTGGATCCGATGCCAGTTCCACAGTGAGAAATAGCACGCACCGACATCCTGCACATGGTGGATCACGTTATCGGTATAGGTCACACCTTCATCTAGCTTGAGGCTTGCAGGAGAACCGTCAGACATTCCCACTTCGACCGAGACGCCCGTCCACGGCGGTCGATTGCTCAACTCCTCAATCTGCTCGTTCTCAATGAAAATCGTGTCCGTACGGAGCCAATTGAAGCTTCGGATGGTGCGGTCTAGCAGTTCCGAGTTGCCCACTCTGCTGAAGTCGGGTTGGGTATTGGTGACAAGAGGAGTCTTCTTCCAGCGCTCCGCCTGGTACTGGAACATGTTTACGAATGTGTTTTCCGCAGTGGTGGAATCAGAGAAAGGACTAGATTGCAGCGGCCAGGTATGGCCCTCGCCCCAAAACCCGTACATGAACGTATCGACGTACGCCACGTCGTTGTGGCCGTCGTATTCCGCCGCCAGCAGGTCCACCAATTCGCGAAATGCCGACTGGAATGTTGGATCGTCATAGCGTGGCTCATATCTGATTCGACCTTGCCATTCGCCCAGTTTCACCATCGGAATTTTCGACAACAGGAAATCAGGAAGGGTCGGGCCGGGGATATCGGGATTACTCATCATCACGCGGAATCCAACTGGCTTGCCGTATCGGCGCGCCAGGTCGAAGACCAGTTTCCAGTGTTCGCAAAAATCGAGCCTGCCCGGACGTTGTTGCACGTCCCTCCAGTTCACGCGAATGTACAGGCTACTACCGAGAGGCAACTTGACGAGATTCTCGAGCGACTGGGCCAGAGTTTCGCCATCCTTGTGAGGCGGCCCGACTTCATCGCAGACGTAGGTGATCAACCCCATGCCGTAGTTGGACACAACTTCCTCGGAAGGAGTAGTCGCCATCACTACGGTCCAACTGGGGTAGTCGTCGGCGGAGAAGGGTCCCTGGTACAACCGATCAACCACGGGCGGCCCTGCCCCGAACGGGTGCCCCTCAAAGTTGTGGACAGGGACTCGAGCCGAGGAGATTGACCGGCCAACACCCGCAAGAAGAGCGGTGGCGCTGCCCGCTTTTAGAAAAGTACGTCTTTTCACCGAGGTTTGTACCCGCGTCCCTTTTTCCGGAACTCTCTCTTAGAACTCAAAACGTACGCCGACCTGCCCATGCCGGGGAGTGCTGCCCATTGCGGTCGACGAAACCTGGCCGAAGGTGGAGTCCTCCAGCAGGTTGTCGGGCATGGCAAAGCGCGGCGTGTTGAAGAAGTTGAAGAACTCGCCCCTTATCTCGATCCTCATGCCTTCCCGTGGAACGAATGACTTCTCAAAGGAGAGATCGACGTTGTGGATACCATCGGTTCGCAGATTCGAAAAATAGCGCGGCGCATTACCCGCCTGTTCGAGATCGGGAACTCCAAAGCAGTTCGTGTTGAAAATGCTTTGACCGGTTAAGGCGGAATGGTGTGCGCTTACACCGCTGTTGGGATTGCAGATCACGTTGGGGCGCTGATTGCCGTCATCCAACGTGGGTTGCGACATCCCGATATCAATGGGCTGTCCCGATTGCAACGTTATTATCGTGGACAGCGTCCAGCCGCCAACCACGCCATCGAGAAACCGGTTCATATCGCGGCCGATCCAGCGGCCGCGGCCGATCGGTAGATCGCCGATAACGGCAAAGGCAAAACGGTGGGTAGCATCATTAGCGCTGATGGAGTGCTCAGCCTTCAGGTTGTCGAGTTCTTGCGGATTGTCAAAAGCCAGGCCTCCCACCCAGGCATTCCTGCCTGAGGAAGAGTTGTCTGTCGACTTGGAGAGGGTGTAACCGCCCTCGAATCCGATGTAGTGGCTGGTGTGTTTCTGAAATCGAATCTGCAGTGCGTTGTAGAACGATGATGCCTCCAGCAGCGGCAGTCCTTCAAAGTAGCCATCAAATTGAGGGTAGGGCCTGAGGACGTTGATGAGCGGGATCTGCGGGTCGTTGTACAGTGAATCCGGCTCGTTGAAGGTTGCGTTCGGACCCTGGAACATGGAATAGAAGGGGTTCGTCACCAGACAGTGCAGGTTGTTGTAGCTGTACAACTGGCTGAAGTTAACGGTTCCGTCCGGGTTGCAATCCCCCTGCTGGCTGAACTGACGCCGCAAGGCGGAAGGAATGTAGTCGCGGTTGCGGGTGGTCTCACCCGAGGCGCCACCCCATGGGAGATGCGTACTGCGATTTGCTGAATAGTCGGCGGAGACCACCAGTTGCCAGGGAAGCAAGCGTTGCACCCCCAGGCTCCATTGATAGATTTCTGCGTTGCGCGCTTCGGTTGTGCCTAAGTCGTTCTGGTTGGGAAATCCCCACTCGGCGAGTGAACCGTACTTTGTGCCCTGCGGTGCAGGCAGACCTGCGGGGAATGGATCCTCCAAAGTCGCGTACTGGCAGTCCGCCTTATTCCCGGTCGTACAGTTGAAACCGTTTTTCGTGAAATATACATTCCCATCTTTGCGGAAGGCAGTGCCCACGTACTGGTAGTTAGTCGCGACGTTCATTCCGTAGTAGATCCCCGCGCCACCGCGAACCACGGTTTCGGGTGTGAGTTGGTAAGCAAATCCCAAGCGAGGCGCCCAGTTATTGCGGTCGACAGGAACGTGACGCTGGGAAGAGGTGGGAAAGCGGGTAATTCCCTTCAATGTGGTAGGGCCTAGACCCAGTGCCTTAAGTCCGGGATCGCCACTGCTCAGGTCAACGGTGACGCCGCTGCTGCTTGAGAAGTCGCTGAACTCAATGTGGTTGTTGCGCTCGGTGTAGGGCGTGCTCCACTCGTAGCGCAAGCCGAGGTTCAGAGTCAACTTCGGCGTCACCCGGAAATCGTCCTGCGCGTAAAAAGACGTGTCCGTCGATTTGTTCAGAGCCATCGGATCGACACCGATTCCGCCGTAATCTCCGATTCCCAGGAGAATGTCAGCAAAAGGATTTCCCTGGACTGGGTTGAAGCCGCCGATGATGTTCTCGGTCACCGTTTGTGCAAAATGGAAGTATCCGCTGGGGTAGTTGGGCTCCTGAAAATTGTTAAAAAAGAGACGTTGCTCGCCTCCAAATTTGACGTTGTGCTTGCCCTTCGCCCACGCCAGGCTGACAGAATACGAATACAGGGTGTGGTCCAGCTTGGTATCCACGCAGCACTGGTCGTAGATGGAGGTCCACGGGGAGTCGACTTGGATCGCGGGCATACGGGAAATTCCGTTGGCAGTGTCCAAAATGGACGGAAATCCAACCGACGTGGCACTGGGATAGGTAGTAAAACCGGGAGCGTGAACAAAGTCGATGGCGAACCGGCTGCTCAGAAGCAGGGTAGGCCGCAGCGTCCAGTCAAATTGCAGGCCCCCATTGTTGACGCTGGTAACGTAGTTGTTGCCGTCGTTAAACTGCCCGTCGGCCAGAACCGTGGGTGCGGCACTGGAAGAGTGCAAGTGGCTGTATCGTCCCGCGATGTGGGTGTTGGTGGAGAGTTGGTCATCGACCTTGATATCAAACTGCAGGCCTTTCATGTTGTTAGTCGTGTTGTCCCGGAAATTGTTCGTACCGTCCGGGTTGCCGGGCTGATTCGGAACTGGATACAAGTTGAGCAGGTTCTGCCCAACAGGGTCCCACATGCCCTGCGGAATTTTGTTGCCGGCGAAACCTTCCCGCGTCGAGCAAGAAGTGGTTGGATCGTCCGGACAAGGTTGGCTGCTAACCTTGAATGGATTAAAGATAAGGTTTGGAACTACATTCCCGCTGTTCGGATCGGAAATTAGAGCCTTGGAGAAGTCTCCCTTGCGTTCGTCCAGGGTAGGAACAGTGCCTACAATGTTGATGGGGCTGCTTTCGAGGACGCGCTCAATGTCGACAAAGAAGAATGTCTTGTTCTTCCGGATAGGACCGCCAAGCGTAGCCCCGTATTGATTGCGGGAGTGGTCCGGCTTGGGCAAGCCTGCTTGATTGCTGAAGAAGTCATTTGCGTCCAGTGCGTCGCGCTGACCGAACCACCAGGCGCTGCCATGAAGAGCATTGGTGCCGCTCCGCAATGCCATGTTCACCACGGTCCCGCCATTGCTGCCGAATTCTGCAGAAAAGGCGTTGTTCTGGACCTTGAACTCCTGCACTGCTTCGATGGAAGGTTCATAGAAAATATTTGAGTTCCCGCCTTCACCAGGCTCCGGGGCAGTGATGAGGGCGCCATCTATGCGAACTTCCGCCGTAGCGTTGCGCTGCCCGTTCGAGACAAAGTTCGTGCCCGTAGGATAGTTGCTGTCGGCAGTGCCGGTACCGGCGGTCTCAGTCACGCCGGCAGTCAAAAAGACGAGTCCGAAGAAGTTGCGATTGAGAAGTGGGATTTCCTTGACGTACTCGTTGGTGATATCCGTGCCTAACGATGAGCTTCCGGTGTCCAGCAGTGGGGCCGTCCCCGTCACTTGAACCTCCGTAGATGTGCCGGCAGGACGCAGGGTGAAGTTCAGTGTCGCTTCCTGGCTCACAGCCAGCACAACTCCCTTTTGCTCGACTGTCTGAAACCCGGGGGCTGCCACTTTCAACAGGTATGAGGAGGGCCGCAGCGCCCGCAGGATGTAATCGCCGGAACCGTTGGTCTTGGCAGTCTGGGTCACGTTGGTGCCAATCTCGATGATCGTAACCGTGACATTTGGCACCACTGCTCCGGTTGTGTCGGATACGACGCCCTGAATCTGGGCCTGATAGCTCGCCTGGCCAAGCAGCACCGACTGGAACAGAAGAAGAGTGCAAATGGTGAGGACCAGGTGAAGGCGAAGGGGCAAACACTCGGCAACCGGGACTCGCATGGGGCCTCCCGCGGCGGTAAGCACGCAAGGTTTCGTATTCTTGCGTTTGATAACTTTTACTTTCGTTTATACTGCGTGTCAAGTGTAAAATGTCCTGGCCAGAAGGCAGGAGTGGAGCTTTGCTGAACGAAGAGCGCCGCAGGCTGATCGTTGAGATCTTGAACCGGGACGGCCGGGTTCTGGTCGCCGAACTGGCCAGGCAATTCCGCACCTCGCAAGTCACCATTCGACAGGATCTGGACATTCTCCAGGCCCATGGCCGCATCCACCGGACCCACGGCGGCGCCTTGCCGTCCCGCGACAGCGCTCTGGACGATCCCACTTTGCGGGAAAAGGAGAAACTGCACCGCAAGGAAAAGTTGCAGATCGCGGCAGCCGCCGCCCGCATGGTGAAAGAAGGTCAGGTAGTGATTCTGGATTCGGGAACCACGACCACAGCCATCGCGCGGACGCTGCGAGGTTTTGCGAATCTGACCATCATCACCAACGCCGTGAATATTGCCGCCGACCTGTCGGGTTCCTCACTGGAAGTCATACTCACGGGAGGCACCTTGAGAAAGAATTCATTTTCGCTGGTAGGACCCATCGCGGAAGAAACCCTGCGACGCCTGAATGCAGATATTCTTTTTCTGGGAGTCGATGGCTTCGATGTGCGCACGGGCCTGAGCACGCCGAATCTGCTCGAGGCCAAAGTCAATCGCGCCATGATGGACGTCGCCAGAGTTGCCGTGGCAGTATGCGATTCCAGCAAGTTTGGGCGGCGCAGCTTATCTGCAATCGCGCCACTTTCCGCCTTGCACCACTTGATCACCGACCGGGGAATTCCCAAACCGGATTTGGCCGCCCTGAAGAAGACCGGAATTCACGTGACGTTGGTTTAGTTGCTGCAGGCGGATTGACACGTCCGATGAGAGTAGAACCGAAGGCAATGGAAAATGAAACATTACTCACGGTGGGGCGCCTCGGCCCTAACAAACATAATCGGCGGTGCACTTCGATGACGAAGTATCTACGGAAAATCGCTCTATCGTGCTGCATTTTGCTTGGCCTTGCGTTGCCCGTTTTGAACTCCGGACAAAGTAAAGCAGACGAAAAGATCGCACCGGCCAGTGCACAGAACTCCACAACCGATCTGCAGATCCAAAGCTCAGTCCTGCGGATTGAATTCGACCGCAACCTGCACACCCGCGTTATCCCACTGTTGGATGGAGTCGCAAAATCCGTGGTCCCGTTCTCCGCATCGGAAACGGTCAGGGGCGTAAATCACTCGTGGAACGACTTTGTGTTGGCCTCAACCCACCGGGAACCTGTGTCCGACGTTTTTGGCGCGGGCGAGAGGTTGTCATTGACGGGCAAGTCCGGGGACCTGCGCAAGAACGTTTCCGTCACAATCTACAGAGACTTCCCTTCCCTTGCTATCTTTGAAGTTGAGTACACGAATGAAGGCACCACTCGACTCGCAATTCGCGGTTGGGCCAACCATCAATATCTGTTGAATTCGCGAGCCCCAGCAGGAAACCCGGCGTTCTGGTCCTACCAAAGTGGCTCCTATGAAAAGCGACCCAACTGGGTGCTGCCCTTACATGCTGGATTCCGCCAGGAAAATTATCTTGGCATGAATGCCAGCGACTATGGCGGGGGCACTCCGATTGTCGATGTATGGCGCAAGGATATAGGCCTCGCGGTGGGCCATGTGGAACCTGGCCCGCGACTGATCTCGCTGCCTGTTTCCATGCCCGACGCGGGCCATGCCCACATCGCCGTCCGCTCAAACCGGGATCGCGTGCTGGAACCCGGAGAGAGCTTCCATACCCTGCGCACCTTTGTCTCTGTGCATCAGGGGGATTACTTCCGCACGCTTACTGAATACCGCCGGCTCATGGTGCGGCAGGGATTTCAAATGGCATCGGCGCCGGACAGCGCCTTCGGGCCGATCTGGTGTGCCTGGGGCTACGGGCGCACCGTCAAGCTGCAACAGGTGTACGACACGCTTCCGACGGTCAAGAAAATGGGGTTTTCTTGGGTTACCTTGGACGACGGCTGGCAGAATAACTACGGCGATTGGGGCGTCGATCCCAAGAAGTTTCCGCACGGCGACGCCGACATGAAAGCTTTGGTCGATCGCATTCATGAGGAGGGATTCAAAGCGCAACTTTGGTGGTCGCCACTGAGCGCCGTGCCCGATTCTCAGCTACTCAAAGAACACCCCGATTTCCTTCTGCTAAATCAAGACGGATCAAAGCGCAAGATTTCCTGGTGGAACTCGTTTTATATGTGTCCAGCCGACCGGGGAGTCGTGGAATACCACAAAGCGCTGGTCAAGAAAATCCTTGGGGAGTGGGGATTCGATGGCCTGAAGTTGGATGGCCAGCACATGAACGGTGTTCCTCCCTGCTACAATCCCGCGCACCATCACAAGAGCCCAGAGGACTCGGTTGAAGCGTTGCCTGATTTCTTTCGCGAGATTTACGAAACCGCCCGCAGCGTGAAGCCGGATGCCATGGTCGAGTTCTGCCCTTGCGGCACTGCGTACTCCTTTTTCACCATGCCGCATTTCAATATGTCGGTGGCGTCCGATCCGGAGAGTTCGTTTCAGATCCGATCCAAGGGCAAAACCTTGAAAGCGCTTATGGGCGACAGCGTCCCGTATTTTGGCGACCATGTCGAATTGAGCGACGGGGCAATCGATTTTGCCTCCACCGTGGGTGTGGGCGGAGTCGTGGGTACTCAGTTCGTGCTGCCGAATCTCGTCACAAAACACAGTAAGTCGGATCTGACACCGGAGCGTCAACAGGTATTTGAGAAATGGCTCCGCATCTACAAAGACAAGATGCTTTCGCGCGGAGAGTATCTCGGCGGCCTGTATGACATTGGTTTTGACCGTCCAGAAGCTCACGCCATCCGCAAAGACAACGGAATGTATTACGCATTCTTCGCACCCCATTGGGGTGGGCCGATTGAGTTGCGCGGTTTAGAGGACCGGGCTTATCACATCGTCGATTACGTAAACAATAAAGATCTCGGCAGCGTTCATGGCCCCAAGGCGACAATTTCTACCAAGTTCAACCAACACCTCCTGCTCGTGGCCGTGCCCGAGTGATACGCCAACCGTGAAAATGGAACCCAACAGCGCAAGCGAGCGGTTGCAGAAAATCATCCGACGCAACCGCCGTTCCGAACCAGTGGGTGTGTACGCCGTCTGTTCGGCTCACCCGAGCGTCATCGCCGCAGCGATTCAGCAAGCCCTCGATGATGGATCAGTCCTGCACATTGAATCCACGTCAAGCCAGGTCAATCAATTGGGCGGCTATACCGGACAAACTCCCGATCAGTTCGCGGAAACTGTTCGATCCGCCGCGCAACACGCCGGGCTTCCCCGGGAACGCGTGCTGCTAGGTGGCGACCATCTGGGGCCGTACCCCTGGCGAGAACAGCGTGCAGACATTGCGCTGAACAACGCATGCGATCTGGTTCGCGCCTGTGTTCTCGCCGAATACAACAAGATCCATCTCGATGCCAGTATGGCGTGTGCCGATGATCCCGCCCCCGGACCCGACGAACGCACCATCGCACAACGCGCCGCCATTCTATGCCACGCAGCCGAAGGTGCGTTTGCAGATTTGCCGGCAGCATCCGCGCCTCTCCTTTACGTTATTGGCACTGAGGTTCCTGCTCCCGGTGGTGAATCGCTGCCGGGAGCCCCGCCCGCCGTGTCTCCGGCCGGCCAGGTCGATCACACCTTGGAACTGTTCCGTAAAGCCTTCGCCGAGCAAGACGTTGTCTCCGCCTGGGACAGAGTCATCGGCATGGTGGTGCAACCCGGAGTGGAGTTTGGCGAGAAGGTGATCTTCGGTTACGACCGAGAGACAGCGGCGGCGCTTTCAGCCGCATTGCCGAAAGATCCTGCTCTGGTTTACGAGGCGCACTCCACCGACTACCAGTCAGGAGTGGCTCTACGACAGATGGTGGAAGATCATTTCGCGATCCTGAAAGTCGGACCGTGGCTGACGTTCGCATTCCGGGAAGCTGTGTTCGCCCTCAGCGCAATCGAACAGGAAATGCTCGCGCATCGCAGGGGAGTTCACCTCTCGCAAGTCCGCGAAGCGCTCGAAGCCGCCATGCTGCGAAATCCAAAATACTGGAGTTCCTATTACCACGGGAGCGCCGAAGAGATACGGCATGCACGCATCTACAGTTACAGCGACCGCTGCCGGTATTACTGGGTAGACACGACGGTGCAGCAAGAGTTGGCGCTGCTTCGCGCCAACATTGATTCATCCCCCCTACCTCAGACGCTAGTGAGCCAATTTTTCCCTGAACAACACGAAGCAATCGGGAGCCTGCACCAGCGCATCCAAGCCGAAGAAATGATTCAACAACACATACGAACTGTTTTGCAGATCTATGCGGCGGCCTGTGGCGATTAAGGCTTCTAAAACATTGCCCCCGTTGCAGTTTCCAATTTGCTTCACTCCCACCTTGCAGGCGCACCGTTACCGGCGTAACCTAGGTAATCCCAATTCAAGCTCGGGCAAGATGGCTGGCTCCCAGTCAGATTCCGAAGTCCGGCTCTCAAGAGTTGGCGGCGTGAGGGTTAGCCGCTTTCGTGAGTGGGATTACCAAAGTAGCGGGGAAAGTCTACGGTAGGTCAGGGCTGTGGGGTCTCTAGACCGGACGGAAGTTCACCTCGGATAATTGCGAAGTGCAAAGAGGATCCGCCGCATTCCGGCTGCGTTATCTAGGCTGCCTGTTGGCAGTCCCCGTGATTTTTGTGCTTGCCGGCTGCCAGGGCATCTCCTCTGCTTCGAAACAATCTTCCAACCACGCCCCCGGTGTCGGCCAGCTCGCGGCGAACCCTTCCACCATGGATTTCGGGAATGTTGCCGTAGGCAGCAACTCGGTCCTGCCGGGCATATTAACCGCTGGCAGTTCCGACATCACCGTTACTTCTGCAGCCTGGAATGGTCAGGGATATTCGCTAAGCGGAATCACTTTCCCGGTTACAGTACCGGCAACGCAGAGCGTTCAATTCACCGTCACGTTCGCTCCCCAGATCGCAGGCAGCACCCCCGGCAGCATCGTAATTGAGAGCAACGCGACCAACTCTCCAACCACGGTAATTCTGGCCGGGAGCGGTAGCCAGCTGTCCACGCACACCGTAGCCCTTTCCTGGGACGCGAGCACCTCGCAAGTGCTCGGCTACAACGTCTATCGCGGCACCGTCTCGGGCGGTCCCTATACTAAGCTCAACAGCTCGATCGTCGCCAACACGGCCTACACAGACACACAAGTCCAGAGCGGCCAAACCTACTATTACGTATCTACGGCGGTTGATTCGAACAACGTGGAGAGCGCGTACTCGAATCAAGCAACGTCCGTAATTCCGTAGGCCTGATTACTCAAACAATTTAAGTTAACTTTTCGTTCGGGGCTAACCACGCTTCGCCGCGAGCCCGCCTGAAAAATTGAATCCACCCGATGACGATGGGGTAGCACGAAGCACGTGCCGTAACCGGCAGGAATGTCTGTTAGCAGCTTTGGAGCGGAGGGTGCACTACTTAGACTCGCGGCCCTGCCGCCTCAAAGCCCGTGGAACGAGCATTGAGGCGGCGAGGCACGGAGATTACTTCTTGGTGATAGCTTTGAAGCCAACGTTGCCGCCGGTCGATGGCGTGTAACGTCCCACGATTACATCCTTGTCATTGAGCCCGTCAGCGCGGCTGAGGTTCGAGCCGTTGGGATCGTTAACATCGTAGTACTTGCCAAGGTGGAACAGCCAGCCGTGGGTGTTGCCGCTGGAATCGTAATAGGTGCCGTCGATGTCGCCCTTGTTGTTCGGGGTGTGGACGACGGTACCGGTTGGGCCTGCGTTGGGGTCGTTGATGTTCTTGAACGACTTCTTGCCGTTGTACAAGAAGGCATCGAAGCCGCCGCCCGAGTTCACTGCGTACACGGTAATGTGGCCGGCGTTGTTGATTCCCCACGCGGCCGCGGAGCTTTCGCCCTTCACGTCGATGCTCTTGTAGGTTTTGCCAATCTTTGAAAAGGCATGCTGGGCGCCATTGGCGTCAAAGTACAGACCTACGATATCTCCGTTGTCATTGATTCCCGTGGGCTGCGTTCCCGTCCCTTTGGGGAAATTGATGTCGGTGAACTTCTTGCCATCCCAGGTAAACCCAATGTCAATACCGTTGGTATCGATACACCAGCCCGCTACCATGTTGGCTGTGTTGATGCCATAAGCAGCGATGTTGCTGGAACATTTTTTGTAGTCGAAAGTGGTCAGCTTCTTTCCGGCGAGCAGCATACCGTGCTGAACGCCGTTCTTGTCCAGGTAGTCTCCGGTGATCGCTCCTGAATTGCCGACTCCGTAAGAGTCCGTCTCAGTCGCAGACTTGTTAGCGTGGACGTCGGAAAACGTGAAGGTTAACGGTGGAGCCGCCGCAATGCCTACGGCGACGAAGGCTAGAACTAGCAATACACCAAGGACGGACCTTTTCACTGGTTTCTCCTCCTAAGAGAAAGTTATTGTGACTCCTTCCAGCCGCCAGCGTAAAACCAGCAGAGGAAGCAAATGCAAACGGGGTATTCCCGTTGGGGGAACCGCATTGTTTACCTGCTCCCCTGACGCCCCTTACGAATCCGCGCTGCCAGCAGCGTCAAACGATGACGCCGCAAGCGTACGGAAAAATCTCCTCAACCTGAGTTCGAGCACCAGCTATCGCTTACGCGAAGCCCGTGTCCTACCGCGCGACAGTGGCGGAAAGTCGCGAAGCGGTCAAGGCGGCCAATTATCATCCGTGATGGAGTTGAGGTCAAGATGAAAGGTTTTGCACACTCTCGGCGGGACGCGGAATCCCGCTCCAGCAAGCAGAAGCGGGAAAATCCGGACAATGACCTTCCCCCCATCCGCGCGATGCATTGGGATGGTCACTTCTTCATCATCACCCGCAAGTCCTGCCCTGTCATCTCTTGCGGTTCGCCAATTCCCAGCATGCCCAGAATGGTTGGCGAGATATCGCGCAGTGAGCCTCCAGGCTTGAGGACGAATTGCTTGCTGTTTTCCGCGATCACGATGAAGGGCACGGGATTGGTGGTGTGCGCGGTGTGGGGGCCTCCCGTTACGGGATCGATCATCATTTCAGCGTTGCCGTGGTCCGCAGTGATGAGCATTGCTCCACCTTTTGCGCGTACCGCAGGCTCGATTCGTCCCAGGCAAGCGTCCACTATTTCTACCGCCTTGACCGTCGGTTCGATCTTGCCGGAATGTCCCACCATGTCGGCGTTGGCGAAGTTTACGATGATTACGTCGAAGGTTCCGTCTTCGACCGCCTTCACCACCGCGTCGGCAATACCGGCAGCGCTCATCTCAGGTTTCAGATCGTAGGTAGCGACTTTCGGGGACGGGACCAGAACGCGATCTTCTCCTGGAAAGGGTTGCTCCACACCCCCGTTGAAGAAGTAGGTGACGTGAGCGTATTTCTCGGTCTCCGCTACTCGCAGATTGCGAAGTTTCATCTGTCCCATCACATTGGCCAGAATGTTATTCATCGACTCTGGCGGTATGACGACAGGCAAACTGAACTGCTTGTCATAGCGCGTCATGCAAACGTAGTGAAGGTTCTTGGGTACG
This sequence comes from uncultured Acidobacteriota bacterium, assembly GCA_963788605.1. Lineage (GTDB taxonomy): Bacteria > Acidobacteriota > Terriglobia > Terriglobales > Acidobacteriaceae > JABDBE01. Next base: position 36,408 of record CAWBHD010000012.1, read on the forward strand.
CGGTCGCGCGGAATCGTGACGTCAAGATCGTCAGCCCCCGGGAGATCGCGTCCGGCTTTCTCGTTGAGGCCACTGTTGCGAGTAAGCGCGCGTGTGATCTGGCGGACCCGGTCGGCGCGGAAATTGAAACAGATGCAGGAGTCTTCGTCGCGAATGGTGGCGAGCGGCTCGCCACGATTGTCGACGCAGACAAACGGAACAATGAATTCATCGGTGACGTCCTTGTTGTAAGAGTCCTTCACCCCCTGCACGGCATCCACGGACTTGCCGCCTTCGCCGTCGCCGAGGACCATGGCGTTGAAGGCCTTGGCAATCCGCTCCCAGCGCCGGTCGCGGTCCATGGCGTAGTAGCGGCCGTTGACGGAGGCAACCTTTCCCGTGTTGTACTCACGCATCTTCTGCTGCAGTTGTTCCAGATAACCGGCGCCGTTGGTGGGCAAGGTATCGCGGCCATCCATGAAGGCGTGGACGAAAACGCGGTCAACGCCATTCTGTTTAGCCATGCGCAGCAAGGCATAGAGATGAGTCTGGTAGGAATGCACGCCACCGTCGGAGAGCAAGCCGAACAGATGAAGACGGCGTCCACCGGTGCGGGCGTTCTTTACAGCGGCGAGCAGAGTCGGATCGGAGAAGAACTCGCCATTCTGGATCATCAGCTCAATGCGTGTGCTATCCATGTGGACGATGCGTCCGGCGCCGATGTTGAGGTGGCCCACTTCGCTGTTGCCCATCTGACCGTCGGGAAGTCCTACGAATGGGCCGCTGGTGTGAATTAACGTATTGGGATACTCGCGCAGAAGGCGGTCGTACGTGGGCTTGCGGGCGAGGGCGATGGCATTGGCCTTGGTCTCGGCGCGGTAGCCCCAACCGTCAAGGATTATCAGGACGAGAGGTTTCGGACGCATTTAGCTTCTGGCTCCTGGCTTCTGGCTTCTGGCTAAACAGGATCTGCCACTGATTTACGCAGATGAACGCGGATCCTAGGTTCGTTCTGGAACGTCAACAATACTAATTCTTTTGCGGGGATTGCGGGGTGGGTGGCGCGCTTTTCTGCTTTTGTTGATCTTCATTCACGATTTCCTCGGCCCGGCGCATCATCGCGTCCATTCGCTCCTGCATTCGAACGTAGGCAGCCTGCATCGATTCGGAAGTCAGGGCGGGCATCTCCTGCATCATCTTCTGACCCGTCGGCGATGCGTAGAAAGCGCTCATGGCATCGATGTCGATTTTTGAAAAATGCTTTTGGTAGATCGGGATCATGTCGTCGAGCATCGCGTCCATGGGCATGTCTTTCATGGTTTCCGCGATCAGGCGATCCGCCTGGGCAATTTTCGCAGCGGAGGTCTGCGGATAACGCTTTTTCAGTGTCTCATGCATCAAAGCGCTCTGTTGTTTCATCGTGGCATCCATCACCTGACTCATCTGCTGACGAATCTGCATGACATCGAAAAGATGCTGGATGTCTTCTTTTGAGGCGGGAGTTTCGGCTGTCAGGGGCGTGGTCCGTTGTGCAAGAACCGCAGAGGCCAGGAGAAAAACAACGGCAACGCAACGATAAGGATTGTTCATCAGGACTTCCCCCACAACAAATTACCAGATCAACTCGACAGGATAGCGCTCAAACTGCGGATCAGCGGTGACCAGCGGAAGATTTTCTTCGATGCTCTGTGCAATCAGGACTCGGTCAAATGGGTCGCGGTGATGGAGTTCCAGGCTCTCGATCCGGAGCACGTGCTCCAACGTGACTGGCAGGATCTGAACCCCGTTCGCAGCCAGCCGCGAAGTCAGGAACGGCCCGGCCGGACGAGGCAGCGACAACTTGCCGATCTGTACCTTGGTTAGGATTTCCCACACGCTGGCGACGCTGAACCACGTCTGTGCTGAGGGCAGCAGCATTCGCACTCTCTCTGATAGCCTCGACTCTTGAGTGATCCCCCAAAGGAACGTGTGCGTGTCGAGGAGGACTCTCATTTATAGAAGAGATCCTCGATCTCCTTGGGCAGAGGATCGTTGAAGTCGTCGGGAACAACAAACTCTCCCATCGCAGAACCCAGCTTAAACTTACGAGCGCCTGCGGCTACGGGAATAAGCTTCGCCACCGGCTTCCCAGCCTTGGCGATGATGACCTCCTCGCCCATGGCAACGCGTTCGAGCAGGCGCGATAGGTGGGTCTTGGCCTCGTGGATATTGACTTCCATGGGGTCATTATAGCTAAGTCATAGACTAAGTCAACCTATAAAATAAATGCATCTGAAACACAACCTCGGACACGATCAGCCTTTGTAGTTTAGCGCTCTCAATCCTAAGAATCTCGCCGCTCTTCCCAACTCTTCTTCAATCCTGAGCAACTGGTTGTACTTTGCGATGCGGTCAGTACGCGAGGCAGAGCCCGTCTTGATCTGGCCTGCTCCTGTCGCGACAGCCAGGTCGGCGATGAAGGTGTCTTCGCTCTCGCCGGAACGGTGCGAGATCACCGAGGTGTAGCCGTTGCGGCGGGCCAGGTCGATGGCGTCCAGGGTTTCGCTGACCGTGCCAATCTGGTTGACCTTGATGAGAATTGAGTTGGCGACGTGCTTGTCGATTCCCTCTTGCAGGCGCTCCACATTGGTCACGAAGAGGTCATCGCCTACGAGTTGAATCTTACTGCCCAGTTCTTTAGTTAGGGACGTCCATCCTTCCCAGTCATCTTCAGCTAAGCCATCTTCGAGCGAGACAATCGGGTAATCGTTGGCCCATTTCGCCCAGTAGCGGACCATGTCCTCGGAACTCTTCTCCGACTTGTCGGACTTTTTGAAAACGTACTTGCCGTCTCTGTAGAACTCGCTGGCGGCGGGATCAAGGGCAATGGCGATCTCGTCTCCCGGCTTGTATCCGGCTTGCTGGATGGCTTCGAGGACGACTTCGATTGCTTCGACATTCGACTTGACCGAGGGAGCGAATCCGCCTTCATCGCCGACTGCGGTGTTGTAGCCGCGTTTCTTGAGGACGCCTTTGAGAGTGTGGAAGACTTCGACGCCCCAGCGCAGCGCTTGGGAAAACGATTCCGCGCCGACTGGCATGACCATAAATTCCTGGAAGTCGACATTGTTGTCGGCGTGGGCGCCGCCGTTGAGAATATTCATCATCGGCACGGGCAGGGTGTTAGCGCCCGCGCCCCCCAGGTATCGATATAAAGGCAAGCCGAAGGCTGCGGCTGAGGCGCGCGCTGCGGCCATTGAAACGGCGAGAATCGCGTTGGCGCCGAGCCGTCCTTTGTTCTCGGTGCCGTCGAGTTCGATCATCTTTTGATCGAGAGCACGCTGGTCGGAGGCATCGAAATCGGCCAGGGCCTCGGCGATCTCGCTGTTCACATTTTCTACCGCTTTGAGCACGCCTTTACCCAGAAAGCGCTGGTTGTCTCCGTCGCGCAACTCCACGGCTTCGTGTTCTCCGGTGGAGGCGCCGCTGGGAACGATCGCGCGTCCTTTGGTTCCATCGGCCAGGGTGACTTCGGCTTCGACCGTTGGATTGCCACGCGAGTCGAGAACTTCGCGGGCATGGATATCGCCAATATTCATTGTCGGCATGAGGGCATCCTTTATTGGATCATTAAGACTCGCGATTATAAATCAGGAGCCCGGCCAACCCCTGTGACGCACGAACCATCGCCGCTCGGAGCCCGCTCAGTAGCCCCCGCCATCGTTTTGCTTCCGCCCTACCTTTGTGTACCTTCGTGTCCTTTGTGGTTGATGAAATAGAAAGCTCGAACCACGAAGGACACGAAGGTCCACAAAGAAAACAGTCCTCAAACAAAACCGTGTCTCCGGTGGTTCACTTGTTGCTTCCTTCTTGTTCTGCTGACGTAGGTACCTTAGAGTCGGTTGTGATGAAGAACCTGACGGAAACGTTGGGAATTGGGTCGCGAGCGCCGGAGTTTTCGCTGGCCGCCGCTAATCAGGAAGCAACATTTTCGCTTTCCATTTTGCGGGCTCGCGGATCGGTGATCTTAGAGTTTCTGCGTGGCACCTGGTGACCGAACTGCGTGAAACGCATGGCCCAGTTGGAGCCAATGAAAACCGAAATCGAACAGGCAGGAGCGCAACTGGTGTTCATTGCTGCTGAGAAACGTGACGGAATGTTCAAGCCGGCCAAATTCCTGGAGAAGCATCCGGTGTCGTTTCCATTTTTGCTGGATGAAGACCGTACCGTGACCAAGACCTACGGCCTGTATCACCGTTTGGGAACGGACGCGATCAACATCGCCCATCCGGCCACCCTGGTCATCGATCGAGGCGGAATGGTCCGCTACATCTACCGAGGCGAAAACCAGATGGATAGAGCACCTATGGATGCGGTTATGGAAGCGCTCAAAAAGATTTCCAGCTAGGAACTAGCAAGGTCGAACAAAGCGTGAGTCTCACAAAATCTGCGATTTATTCAGGAGGCAAAATGAAGAAGCTTGTATTGCTCAGCGTAGTTCTATTGGCCATGGCTGCGGTGGCTCAGACCAACATTTCTCTGCCTGCGGGCACATCTGTCAAAGTGAAACTAGAGAATGTGTTGACGACTTTCTCCAGCAAGAGCGGAGACCCGTTTTCCGGCAGAGTCACCGAGGCGGTGATGCTCGACGGAAAGCCCGTGATCCCCGTCGGCGCCAGTGTCCAAGGCCGCGTCACCAAAGCGAGCGAACCGCGCCGGATTTCCGGCAAGCCCACGATTGCCATATTCCCCGAGACTCTGGTTTTGCCGAACGGCGAACATTACGTGCTCAATGCGGCCCTCGTGGATACCAGCGTGCGCAATGGCACTGATGTCAACGATGAAGGCCAATTCAAGGGCAAGGGACACGATGGCAAAGACATGATTGAAATTGGCATGGGCACCGGCGGTGGCATGCTGGTGGGCGGACTGATCGGCGGCGGCAAAGGCGTCCTGATTGGCGGAGCGGTGGGCGCGACGGTGACCGTGGCTCACTGGCTGAGCAAGAAAAACTCGGCGGTGCTGCCTGCGGGTACTGAGTTGGTGATGGAATTGAGTCGTCCGCTGGAGATGACGGCGGCCACTGGCGGCCAGTAATCAATCAGTCGTCAATTGCATGCTAGCCGGAGGCGTTTGCCTCCGGCTTTTCTTCTGATCCGGTCTCACATTTCTTCAGGAAATCTGCGAGCTTGCCACGGTCTTCCTGCGAGAGGTCCAGAAACTCGATGCCGTTTCCAAACTGCGGATGGTGAGTGACGACGATTCCCTTGGCGGGGATTCTGTGGTCTTCGACCCAAAGAACGAGATCCAGTTTGCTCCCCACCGGCAGCGTAAAACTCATTTCTATGTAGCATCCCACCAGGCTAAGATCGGAAGTTTCGGCGCGGCTGGCGACGCTTGCGCCCTCGGGTTTGAATTCAATGGGAATCCCCACCTTTACGCGCGGATATTTCCGGCGCTCCTGAGGCTGCTCGGTCATGGCTTTGTCTCCTTTCCAAAAACACGACGCCTCTGAATGCAATGGTGCCCGTTGTCGAATGGAAGGATCAATCTTAAATGGGTTTAGAACGCCAGCGCCACCAAATCTTGCTCGCTGACAAGGCGCAACTCAATCCAACCCTCGAGTGGGAGAGCGTCCACCGGCAATCTGTTCTGCCATATGCTGAAGCGCAGTCGCAGCAGGGTCGTCACCGGAAGGGCTGCCTTGTCCCCTGGATTGATAATCGAGGAAGCCAGGGGCTTCGCCAGCAGCCAGTTGAGTGGCAACTGGAACTCGAAATTCCTCGACAAGGCTATTTTCACTTCTTCGGCAAGGCGATCTGAGCTGGCAATGGGCCGTTCCTCACCTGGAGAAGTCACTTGCCATGACCTTGTCTTCCCGGCTTCGACGTGGATGTCAACTCGCAACGCCCGGCGCGGCCGCTGGCTGTCCGCTGCCCAGGATTCAAGATTAACCACCAAATCAAAATCCATCGTGGGAGGCTTTCCGGCAAAGTCGAGACGCCCATAGACATTGGCGTCATCGATTCCCGCATAAACGGAGTCCACCAGAAACTGCTTGCCGTGCATGGCGCCGGCGCGGCGATCCGCAGTGTAGACTGCCGCCCCCATCCATTCGAAGTAACGCACCATGTCGCCAGTGATGCGGGGATGGATGTAGTAGGTCTGGGGCGTGAATTCCGGCCTTGTCTCCCCACCGCTGATGGGCTGCGCGAGATAATCGGGCGCGGTCGCGCCCAGCGCCTGATACACATTGGAAAGATGTTTGCGGTAGAGTGCGTCGAACTCGCGGTCGTTAGCGGAATGGTGCTCCGGCCCGTACCACCAGTTCCAATCACTGCCTTCGGCGATGAGCAATTCTTCGAAGGCCAGCTTGCGTTGAACTTCGCCTGCCCGAGGCGACATTTCCGCGTAGAAGTTGCGGGCGTGGTAGAGATAATCCCAGGAGCGATTATCTTCAGGCGCGCCAATCCACACATTGAAGTTGGCGTTGATCCAGGAACCTGGAACCAGGGAGGTGAGCTTCCCGTAGTCGTGATGGCGGGCAATCGCTTCGGAGACTGTGACTGCCTCGATTCCCGGCTCGCTCTGTAGCCTCTCGTAGACACGGCGCAGAAATTCGCGGCCTGAGCGCGGGTAGTATTCCCAGGCATTCTCACCGTCAAGAATGACGGATACGACAGCATCCCGGCCCTGATCGAGAACTGGTTGTGCGGCTTGCCTGATGTTGTGGACAAGGTGATTCGCAGCGTCCTGCGGAGGCATTCCCGAGTACACGAAGCCAACCAGGTCTGAGATCGTATGGTCGCGGAAGATCAAGTGCATTTCCGTCGAACCATTTTCAAAGCGATGGATGGTATAAAGTTTTTCCGCGATCTGCGCGGGAAGGCGTCCTTCACCGTCGCGTCCAAAATTGATTCCCAAGCTGCGCCCCAGGACGCCTTCGTCGGTGGCCATCCACTTGACTCCGAGACTCTGAGCAATGGTCAGCGCTTCTTCTGACACGCTGCCTTCCGAAGGCCAGACGCCGACAGGGCGAACGCCGAAGACTTGCTGGTGCAACTCCAATCCGCGAACCAATTGCTCACGCGCGTCCTCGGGATGGCGAAAGCGGTTTTGCGGCAAGGGCAATCCCGGCGTTGAAACTCCGCCCATATTCGTATCGCAGACCAGCGGCAGGATGGGATGATAAAAGGGCGAAGTCGAGATTTCGATTCTTCCCTGCTGCGCGGCTGCCGCGTGCGCCGGAAGCACCTCGCCGACCAAGGCACGCTGGCGAGCAATCACAAAACTCTGATCCTCGAGCGAGAATCCACGACCCTTCTTAATCAGCGCGGCGATCTCCGGTTCTTCCAGAAAGAACTCATCGAACCATGCGATTTGGGAGAGCACTTGCAGGTCGGTGAAGTCTTGTGGCTGAAAGTATTTGTCAGCCCGTTCCGGAGAATCGCCAGCCCCGCGAAAGCGCTCCCAAAGCTCGTGGTAGCGGGGATAGCGGCCGATCATGTTTACCGGGTTCGCCTGAAACAGGTATTGCAAGGCAAAACGGCGTTCGTCGGGGGTGAGATCCTTGGCGGGGGCGGCCGCCACCTTCAGGAATGGGTCGTGAGCGGTTCCGGCCACATAGTCCTGAATTTGCGTAATCAGCGAAGGGACGAGGTTAAATGTCTGGTGAACATTGGGAAATTCATCCAGCAGCTTGACCATGCCGTAATAATCTTTGAGAGCATGCAGGCGAACCCAGGGCAGACGGTACTCCCCGGTGACCAGATCTTTGTAAAAAGGCTGATGCTGGTGCCAAAGAACGATGACGCGCAAAACAGGCATGGAACGTGACGGCTCACGAGTAGAAACGAACCGTGCTAGAAAGTCTAGCACGCGGGCTTCCAAGGGAGCGGTTGCATGGGACGGAACGCGGAAGCATGCAGAGAAACTCAGTCGAGGTCGCGGAACTTAGCAAATCCGGTACACTATCAGGGTCAGCAGGTTCTAGCCGTCTCTAATGACGAAACCCAATCCAACATTGGTGCCGAGCCCACACTCTAAAGTCGACCTTCTGACTGACCAGGATTTGTATCTCTTCAACGAAGGCCGCCACTACCGGGCCTACGACAAACTGGGTGCACATCTCACCACACAGAGTGGCGAGGCTGGTGTTTGCTTCAGTGTGTGGGCGCCGAACGCACGCGAAGTAACGGTCATTGGCAGCTTCAACGGCTGGAATCCCAATGCGCACCCGTTGCAAGCCCGCGGTAGTTCCGGCATCTGGGAAGGATTCATCCCCAGCGTCACCAAAGGCGCGGCTTATAAGTTTCACATCGTGTCACAACATCACGGACACGTCGTCGACAAGGCCGACCCGTTCGGCACGTGGCATGAGAAACCGCCCCGTACTGCCTCGGTCGTATGGGATCTCGAATACGAGTGGTCCGACCGCGACTGGATGCAAAACCGGCAGGATAAGAATTCTCTCCAAGCCCCGATTTCCATCTACGAAGTCCATCTCGGTTCCTGGATGCGGGTTCCGGAGGAACACAATCGCCCGCTTACGTATCGCGAGATTGCGCCGCGCCTCGCCGACTACGTTCGGCAGATGCACTTCACCCACGTCCAGCTATTGCCCGTGATGGAGCATCCGTTTTACGGTTCCTGGGGATACCAGACCACCGGATATTTCGCTCCGACCGCACGCTATGGCACGCCGCAGGACTTCATGTATCTGGTGGACTATCTGCATCAGCATGGGATTGCGGTGATTCTGGATTGGGTTCCTTCCCACTTCCCTTCCGATGCGCACGGGCTGGCCTACTTTGATGGCACCCACCTGTTCGAGCATTCCGATTCCCGCCAGGGCTTTCATCCCGACTGGAAGACGCTGATCTTCAACTACGGGCGCAATGAAGTCCGCAGCTTTCTGCTGTCCAGCGCAATGTTCTGGCTGGACAAGTACCACGCCGACGGGTTGCGAGTGGATGCCGTAGCGTCGATGCTTTACTTGGATTACTCGCGCAAAGAGGGCGAGTGGCTACCCAACCAGTACGGCGGACGCGAGAATCTGGAAGCAATCGACTTCCTGCGCCAGCTCAATCAGGAAGTTTACAAAGAATACCCCGGCATTCAGACGATCGCGGAAGAGTCCACGTCATGGCCTATGGTCTCCCGGCCAATTTATCTCGGCGGCCTGGGCTTCGGCCTGAAGTGGGATATGGGCTGGATGCATGACACTTTGAAGTATTTCGCCCACGACCCCATCCATCGCAAATACCATCACAACCAGCTCACCTTCCGCATGCTGTACGGCTTCACGGAAAATTTTGTCCTCCCGCTCTCGCACGATGAAGTCGTCCACGGGAAGGGATCCCTGATCCAAAAAATGGCGGGAGACGAATGGCAAAAATTCGCCAACCTGCGATTGCTGTTCGGCTATATGTATGCCCAACCGGGCAAGAAACTCCTGTTCATGGGCGACGAATTCGGGCAAATGCGAGAGTGGACCCACGACGGCAGTCTGGAGTGGAACGTCTTGCAGTATCCCTTTCACCACGGATTGCGCAGTTGGGTGGAGCAGCTGAATCGGTTGTATGCCGAGGAGCCAGCTCTACACGAATTCGACACGGATCCCAGAGGCTTCGAATGGATTGACTGCAACGACCACGCTGCCAGCACCCTGTCGTTGGTGCGCAAGGGGAAGTCTCCCTCACAGAACATTGTGGTTGCATGCAACTTTACGCCGATCCCCCGCTTCGGCTATCGCCTGGGAGTGCCGGCCGGAGGTTTCTGGCGGGAGCTCTTGAACAGCGACGCCAAGGAATACGGAGGCAGCGGAATGGGGAACATGGGTGGGGTTGCGGCTGAGGAACAAGCGGTCCACGGACGTCCCTATTCCCTGAGTCTCACTCTGCCGCCCCTGGCGACAGTCTTTCTGAGGGCCGAATAGCCGTCACGGTTGCCGACTTGTCGGCACTGCTCAAGAGCTGGGATTTTACCGGGGCCGCACGGGCCAGGACGGACGCACCTACATTTTTGCGGTTTGTCCGGAGCCGAGTAGAACTTCGAGGCGCTCCAAAATGTTCTGTAATGGGACACCTTTGCCCAGAGCGGTATCGACGTTCGGCGCCATCGCTTCCAGTTCGTGATGCGAACCCGAGATCATCATTACTGGCAAAGATGGATTTCTCTCCTTAATCCGTGCTGCCAACTCCAAACCATTCATCCCTGGCATTTCGTAGTCCAGGATTACCGCATCAATCTCGGCTTCTTTGTCCTGAAATACGCGAAGTGCGTGGCGGCCACTGCTGGCTGCGATAACTTCGTAACCATTCTGGCCGAGCAGGGCTCCGTAAAGATCGCGGATCCCTGCGTCGTCGTCCACGCACAACACCGTAGGACACTTCATCGGGGAGGGTTGCCCTTTCTCTTGCTCGTCTGAGAGGGGTCTAAGACGAAGCGATTATCCGATTTGGAAGCACATCGAGTACCATTCCCCCCTCCCACCGGATTCTCGTTTTCTCATCGAAATTTGGCTCATCCAAGCCTTGACACTTCGTGCGATCGGTTGTGCTACCATTCTCGGCCACTTGCTCCTGCGCCCCGACGCGATTGTTCCCCTCTCGCGCGCCAGAAGAAGCAATACCTTTAGGAGGAAACCCATGACTTCCAACCCCACCCGCACGGCTGCGTTAATTCTTGGTTTTATTTTTGCCCTTGTTTCCACGATGTGGGCACGGCCCATTCACCCTCCAGCGACCTGCTCCAATGCAACCCTGAACGGCAACAGCGGGTTCGCTGTCACCGGTGTTGACTCCAATGGCCCTGCGGTGGTCGGCGGTCAAGTCACGGCAGATGGCAAAGGGGGTTTTACGGGCGTGGAAACGATCAGCGACAATGGCAACCTCACCGCGGACGTACCCATAAGCGGCACCTACGTGGTGCGGGCAAACTGCACCGGCAAGGGACAACTGACACCGAAAGGCGGTTCCGCCTCCCATTTCAACTTCACGATTGTTTCGGGCGGAGCTGAGGTTCAATTGGTGATTACGGATTCGGGCACCGTCGAGTCCGGCTTGGCGCAAGCCCAAGGTGCGGCGGTCTGCACCACCAAAGGAGTGCAGGGCACTTATGGTCTGCAGGCAACCGGCACATTGCTCGGCCTCGGACCGCTCGTGTTCGCCGGCCAGGTCAAGTTGAATCAGGGAGTCATCTCCGGGATCGTGTCAGGTAGCCTCAATGGCACAACTTTTACCGGGGAGAAGATCGATGGGTCCATCAAAGTCGGCAAGAACTGCGTCGGCAAAGCAGTCGTAAGCGTCAACCAGGAACCGCCCCTCCATCTCGATGTAGTGGTTGTAAACGGGGGCAACGAGATCCTATTTATCGCCAACGACACGGATACCGTGGTCACAGGCTCCCTGCAGCGTTGATTTGAAATTCCGGGGCCGCAACCGTCGCGTAACCCGGTGTTTCCAGACCGACACGAAAACGATAACCGCAGAACAACAGGAGGACTAACCCCCATGATTCTCAAAATCGCCCGTACAGCTTCGTCGATTTCTATTTTTGTGATTGCGCTTGCTTCGACGATCTGGGCACAACCCGCTCGCCCAGCGACCTGCTCGAACGCGACCGTCAGCGGCAACTACGGCTTTGTGGTCACTGGCGCCGGCCCCAGCGGCCCCACCACCACCGCCGGCCAGATCACTACCGACGGAAAAGGAAAATTTACCGGCGTGGAGACAGTGAGCGACGATGGCACCATCGATCAGGACATACCGATCAAGGGAACTTACAAAGTCCGGGCGAACTGCACCGGTAGCGGCACCACAACTCTGAAAGGTGGCTCGACTTTTCATTTCGACTTCGTGGTGGTCGCGGGGGGAACCGAATTGGAATTTGTTCTGACCGATTCGGGCACCACGGAATCAGGCTCCCAGTTAGCCCAGGGCTCAGCCACTTGCTCGACCAGCGGCGTGCAGGGCACTTATGGCTTGCAGGCAGCCGGGTTACTGGTGGGCTTGGGACCAATTGCGCTCAACGGGCAGGTTAAGCTCAACAAAGGAGTCATTTCCGGAACCGCGTCGGGCAGTGTCAGCGGACAGACCTTCTCCGGGGACAAAGTCAGCGGCGTCTATAAGGTCGGTTCCAATTGCCAGGGCGCAGGCCAGGTGAGCGTGAGCCAGCAGTCTCCGCTGCACCTCAATCTGGTGGTCGTCAACGGAGGCAAGGAAATCCTGGTCATCGATACCGACAGCGGCATCGTGGTCTCGGGTTCTTTGCAACAGTGAGCTCGGCCGGGTACCGCTTCCGCCTGCTACTTCGTGTTGAGCAGGACGGCGACTTTGCCGTGGTCTTGGATCGGGATGGCGGGTCGGGAGACTTGTCGTTGTTTGAAGTCGCCAGCGGCTTTCCGACAGTGTCATCACTCATGTAGAATGCTCCGTCCCACTCTGGAGGCTGAACAATGCGCAAATGGATTGCGGTGCTGCTGATGGCGATGATGAGCGCTCTCACAGCAAGCGCGGCTAAGAAGGACACGGGAACGACAACCCTGAAGGATCTTCAGACAGCGGGTACTACCGATACCAAGGACAACAAGAACCAGCAATACGATTTTATTTTCGACGCTTCAGCACAGCATTACACCTGCCGGACAAGCCCAAAAACCTCCGTGAAGGCGACTGACTTCGTTGTGGGTACCGATGTGAAGTATGAGGTCGACGGTGACAAGGTCAAACTGAAAACCACGGCAGGGAAAGAGGTGAAGTGCACTGTGGTGCGCGTCGAGAAGGTATCGCCGTCTCAGCAGTAAAATGAGCCAACCGATTTCGGTTCGCATCTCCCGCACCGGGCCTTCGGCGCGCGTGCTAGACTCGGTCTAGCTTTCGCCCATGCGGATTCTCACCCGCTACATTCTGCGTGAAGTCACGGCTCACGCCCTCATCGGCGTGGCGGTGTTCACTTTTGTTCTCTTCACCCGCGACCTGGGGCAGATCCTCGAACTGGTGGTCCGCAACAGCGCTCCTCTGCCCAGCGTCGCTCAGATCTTTTTCTTTGTCGTTCCCGTCACTCTTACCATCAGCATTCCCGCAGGCGTACTGGTTGGAATTCTGATCGGCTTGAGCCGGTTGGCAGCCGACAGCGAAATCACCGCCATGCGCGCCAGCGGCATCGGCGTTTGGACCTTCCTCCGCATCATTTCCATCTTTGCCGTGGTTGCCTGGCTGCTTGCACTGGCCAACGGAGTGTATCTAGCTCCCAGGTCGCAGGCGGCCGTCGTTCACTTGCAGGACCGCTTGAAGTCCTCGCAGGTATCGTTCGAAGTGCAGCCGCGAGTTTTCTACGAAGGGTTTCCTGGGCTCGTGCTCTACGTGCAGAACGTGAAAGCCGCGCAAGGCGCAGCCATCTGGAAGGGCGTCTTCATCGCCGATACCAGCACTCCTTCTGCCCCGAGGATCACGCTCGCGCGTCAGGGAATCCTAGTTAGCGAAGGTCCGGACACGCTCCACTTGCATCTCACCGACGGTTCTACCCACGAAACCGATCCCAAAAGCGCCGACCACTATCAGGTTTCAACCTTCGAGCAAACAGATATTCCGATCCCCGTTCCCCAGACCGAAAACTCCAAAGAGCAGGAACTCGTGCCCGTTTCGCAAATGGAAACCTGGGATCTGTGGCGCCAGGCGCACGATCCGAAAAACCAGGCTCTAGCCCGCTGGTACCTGATCGAGTTCCATCGCCGTTTCGCATTGCCAACCTCATGCCTGGTGTTGGCGCTGGTGGGAATTCCCCTGGGTCTCTCCTCCAAGAAAGGTGGCAAGTCCACCGGATTCGTCCTTACCATTCTGCTGGTATTCGCCTATTACTCCGCGTCACTGGTTGGAGTCTCACTGGCGCGGCAGGGAAAGTTGTCGCCGGGCTTCGGCGTATGGTTGGCCGATCTCGTGTTCTTTCTGGGCGGCGCTTTCCTGCTGTGGCGCGCCGAACACAAGCCGTTTGAGATCACATCCCTGCGGAGACTGTGGCATCCGTTTGGCGGAGGCACACAAGAATCCGGCGGCCCCGCGCTTCGCAGCCACCGCGTGGAAGATGTTTTTCAACGGGCCGCTAACCGCCGTCGCGTTTTTAGCGCCAGGTTTCCCATGATCCTGGACGACTACGTTCTGCGTGACTTTGGCATGAATCTGGCCATTGTCGTGGCTGCGTTCCTCATGCTGCTGCTGGTGTTCACGCTTTTTGAATTGCTGAGCGACGTCCTTCGCAATCAGATTTCGCCGCTGGTGGTGGGAGAGTACCTGCTCAACGTGTCGCCCTATTTCATTTACAACATCACCCCATTGAGCATCCTGCTGGCTGTCCTCATCACTTTGGGTGTGATGCAGCGATCCCACGAGATCACCGCCATCAAGACCACCGGAATCAGCATTTATCGCATCATCACACCCATGCTGGTGGCGGCGGCGGTGCTGGCCACGGGCCTATTCTTTGCCGATCAATTCTATTTGCCACACGCCAACAAGCGCCAGGACGCACTCCGCAATCTGATTAAAGGCAAGCCTGCCCAAACCTACTTGAATCCGGACCGGAAGTGGATCTTTGGAGGGAACTCGAATATCTACTATTACCAATTATTTGATTCCGATCGCGATCAGTTTGGCCGGCTCGCCGTCTTCCAGTTCGATCCGGTCTCGTTCCAGCTCACGAAGCGAATCTACGCCGACCGCGCGCACTGGGAAGAAAGCTTGAAGCGCTGGGTTTGCACTCAAGGCTGGGAGCGCGATCTCCGTGGCCCGGCCATCCAGAACTACCGCACCTTTGACGTGGCCACGTTCCCCACCCTGAGCGAGCCTCCTACTTACTTTAAGAAGGAAGTGAAGCAGTCGTCGGAAATGAACTACCAGGAACTGCGCCGCTACATCCACGACCTGCAGCAGAGTGGTTTCGACGTGGTCCGCCTCAGGGTGCAACTGGAAAAGAAATTCGCATTCCCGATCATCACCCTGGTCATGGCCGTACTCGCCGTTCCGTTTGCGCTGGCCACCGGACGGCGCGGCGCCGTTACCGGCGTGGCTACCGCTGTGGGGATCGCCGTGGTTTATTGGACGGTGGCCGGTCTGTTTGAAGCGATGGGCAACATCAGTCAACTGCCGCCGGTGCTGGCGGCTTGGTCGCCGGACATTATCTTCGCGCTGGTCGGCGGCTATCTGATCCTCAAAGTCCCAACATAAATCCGCTGCGCCGATTTATTTGGCGGCAACTCCCGAAGTCTGGCCCCCGGTAATCACCAGTGGCGACCCTACCACGCCCAGAAGTCCGTTGCTGGTGGTAAGGGCAAAAGTAGAAACTGTGCCCGAACCACTGTTCGCCACGTACACGTAATCTGTAGGATTGGTCGTTGTGTTGCCCAGGTTGGTCCCGGTAGCGCCCGAGAGAACGCCGATCGACACCGGAGTTACGCCGGTCGAGATGGTTCCCGGCGATAGCGGCAATAGAACTCCGGTTCCGCCGCCAAAAGAGTATTGTGACACCGAGTTCGAGCCCTTATCGACTACGTAGACGAAATTGAAAAAGGGATCCACGGCGATCGCCACCGGGCCAAGCCCGGCCGGAAAGGGAGAACCCTTAATCTCCTCGAGCGTGCCGTCGGGACTATTTACGTTGGCGCAACTGGTTACGATCGTATCGCAAATGGCAAACGCCGAGACGCTATTGGATGGGTTGCCGGAATTGGCGACGTAGAGAAAGTCGCCCTTCGGAGTGATGGCGAGTCCCGCAGGGTCTAACCCTGTTATATAAAAAGGAACCCCGAGCGGCGTGAGCGCACCCGAAGTGCTCACCGAGAAAGCAGAAACGAAGTTCGCCAACTGATTGGCCACATACAAAAATTTTCCCGAAGCGCTGACCGCCAACCCCGACGGCAGCGTACCGTTCGGATACGACAACCCCGCAGGGATCGTCGTGACGCGCGGGCCCACCGAGGTCAAACTGGCACCATTGATCGAAAAGACGGATATATCGCTCGATCCCTGATTGGCCACGAACAGAAACCTGCCGCCTGGATCAATGGCCAGGGCCGTGGGCGTGGTTCCGGTTGGCGTGCTTCCGCTAACCGCCGTGAGCGAGCCATCCGAATTGATGGTGTAGCGGGAAACGCTGTTGGACGCGCTGTTGGCCACGAATAACGCATTAACGGTAGGAGTCGCCGCCACCGCCGCAGGCACGGTTCCCGTGGCAATGCTGGATCCGATCTGGCTCAGCGCGCCGGAACCCAAATTCACCGAGAAGGCAGAAACGCTTGAGTCACCCTGCGCCGTAACGTAAAGAACGCCGGCGCCCGATGCCACCGAATTGCTACTGCCGCAGCCTGCCAAGCAAAACAGCGAAAATGGAAGCAGCGCGTACCCCAGGAAACGATACTTCATCCCCATTCTTTCTCCCTGTCGTCGATTCAAGATCTCACAAATCCGGGCAGGAACATGCTCCGCACATGATTAGAGATCAAGGGTTACCCTCATTTGTGTATCAGGAATATAAGGGAAGCGCAAACTTCGCACTTTCATTGGAACCGGCGCGAACCACGAAAGTTGCTTGCGGCGGAATCGATTTTGATGAAGCCTGGTGCGCCTGCGGTATACTCCGCGCGTGGACCGGGCAAACTGCCCTGAGGAATTCCACATTCGAATGGAGAAAGCTTATGGATTTCAAGCACTTTGCCGCCGTGCCGTTGATCATCATGTTTGCCGTCGTCATGAGTCCAGGTAGGGCTCTCGCCTCTGATAAGACGGATGTAACCGCGGTGGTCCATCGCTTTCTCGATAACTTGGGCGAGGACACTCTGGATGCGGCGGTGGCAATGTGTGATTCTCCGGTGTCGATTCTCGCCGAAATCCCGCCTTACGAATGGCATGGCCCCACAGCATGCGTGGATTGGTATAGCGCGTTGGATGCCTACGACGAGGAGAACGGGATTACCGACGGGGATACTCTTCTGGGCACGCCCTGGAACGTCAATGTCACCGGAGATCGCGCCTATTTCGTCGCTCCGCTGACCTACACCTACAAGCAGCACGGAAAAGCCGTCAAGGAGTCCGGCGCTTTTGTGGTGGCGCTAAAACGAACACAGGGGGGTTGGCGCATTACCGCCTGGGCATACTCGAAGCAGTAGGGAGTCCTGGCCATATTTTCACTCACACACTAGCGCCTTGGTGCCTGGTAGACTCGCTCGACCTTTGCCCGAGCAAAGTCCCGTCACGTCCCCGGTTTATCCTGCTACGGCAACTCGTTCTTGAACACCGCTCCGGACTTCATCACGAATTTGACGCGCTGCAGTTCGGTGATGTCTTTAAGAGGGTCGCCAGAAACGGCTACCAGGTCCGCCCACTTCCCGGCTTCGACGCTGCCCATTTTCTCCGACCAACCCAGCAGTTCGGCGGCTGTGGTGGTGGCAGTTCGGATCGCCTGTATCGGAGTCATGCCATAGTTGACGTAGTATTCGAATTCCTTGGCCTCGTTCAGCCCTCTCCAGTCGAATCCGCCGGCATCGGTGCCGAGGACGATCTTCACTCCCTTTTTCAAGGCTAATTGAAACGCCGCTTTTTCCGTGTCCACCATCTTCGGCCAGTTGCCCTGGCGCCCGGGAGCGACATACGCGCCCACCATGATTGTGGGAACCCAGAAGATCCCGCGGCGGGCCATCTCTTCCATCTCGAGAGCAGTGAGGCCGTCGCCGTGCTCAATGGTGTCAACGCCCGCTTTCAGCGCGGCTGCGATGCCATCGCTGCCGATGGCGTGCGCCGCCACTTTCTTTCCGATGCGATGGGTTTCATCGACGATGGCTTTGGCTTCTTCGTCGGTAAAATTGACGTGGCTGTGCAACACGCCGTCGGGCGTATAGAAGTAGCCGTGATCGGAGTAATACTTGATCCAATCGGCGCCGAACATGACTTGCTCGCGGACCGCTTTGCGAGCCTCGTCCGGACCATCCACATATTGCACGCCCTGGGGAACACGAATTTCCCATGAATATCCCAGCGGACCGTACATGCCGGTCGGAGTCATGGCTCGGGTCGCCACTTGCATGTGCGGGCCAGGGACCTCCCGGTTGTTGATGGCCTTCTTGACATCAACATCGGCGTACATCGCGCCCTCGGTTTCGACGTCGCGCAGTGAAGTAAAACCGTGGGAAAGAGCAATCTGTGCATTGCGTGCCGCGAGAATGGCGCGATATGGAATCGACTGCTTGAGAAGTTGCTCGTCATAGTCTTGCGCGGTGATATCTCCCTGGAGGAGGACGTGAGTGTGAGCGTCGACGAAGCCGGGAAGAACAGTCGCCTTGGAAAGATCGATCACTTCGACGTCTGCCGGTGGAGAACCGCCCGGAGTGACGCTGAGAATCTTGTCGCCCTCGATAAGGATGAGGGCATTCACAATGGGAGCATCGTTCTTGCAGTCAATCAGGCGGCCGGCACGAATGGCGATCCGCTTCGGAGTTGGGGCGGGAGATTGTTGGGCATACGCAAAGCTCAACGTCGAAAGAAGAACAGCCAGAAGTCTTAGGCAGTAGGATCGAAGCACGTTTGCCTCCAGGAACGGCGACAGCCTAACAGAGGTCCGTGAAATGGAAAAGGCCGAAGGCTGACTTTCTGGTAGACGTAGAAAGGACCCCCTTCACGGGCGAGGCGCCCGCGCCACACTAGATCAAAGGCGTGTCCGCTCTACTTAGAGTTCGCGGGAGAGGATTGTCACGGTTCGCTGGTCGGTTGCGCTTTTTGTTTCAGCGGGAGAGAGCGGCAAGCGAATCTCGACCACCAAGCCGCCCTGCGGCCGATTGGCGACTCTTATGGTTCCGCCGTGCAGGCGGACGGCGCGATCGGTGATTGCCAAGCCCAAGCCGACGCCACCGGTCTGGCGTCCGCGGGCGTCGTCGATGCGGTAGAAGGGGCGAAACAGTTTGTCCAGCGCGTCCTCGGGAACTCCGGGACCGGAGTCGGTTACTCGCACTACGGCTTCGGGGCCTTGCAAGTTATCGTTTTCTATTCCAATGCCCTGCTCCAGACGCACTTGCACGGTAGTGCCTTCCTGGGTATAGCGGATGGCATTGCGGACAACATTCTCGATGGCGCTGTGCAACAAGCTTGGGCTCCCGAGGACCACGCAGTCCTCGACAATGGTGGCCTCAACCTGGCAGTGGCGGCTCTGCGCCTCGAAAGCGGCATCTTTGGCGATGTCGCGCACTATGTGTTCCAGGTTGACGTGCTGCTTTTCGATCGATTCCTCGCCAGCTTCGAGGCGGGCGATGGTCAGCAGCCTCTGGATCAGTTCATTGAGCCGGTTGGTTTCCCGGTCGATGCGTTGCAGAGCGCTGCTGGCTTCTGGCCCGCTGCGCTGACGGGCTAATTCAAGAGCGACATTCAAACGCGCCAGCGGAGATCGCAACTCGTGGGAGATGTCCGTCAGCAGGCGGCTCTGAGCAGTGACCAGGTTTTCCAGACGCTCCGCCATGCGATCGAAATCGCGCATTAATTCCGCCATTTCGTCATGCCTCCGCGAACCCGGCAAACCGGCGCGCGCGGTGAGATCACCAGAAGCCAGTTTCTGGGTCGCGGCGCGGAGTTGCACGATGGGCGAGGTCAAATACCGAGCCAGGACATAACACACCAGCCCGGAAGAAATAATCGCGATCAGAATCGCAAGACCAGGCACACCGTGCGGGCCAAACAATGCGCGTTGCTCGGGCGGCAACTCGGTAACCAGAGTGTAGCGATGGCCGTCGGCTGCAGTCATCGACTCGCGCAACAATTGCATGGGCTTGAGCCGTCCCCAGAATGTGTCAGCCGTGCGCATCTGACCGCGTTCGACACGCACAATCCATTCGGGAGGCTGTCGTCCCAGCAACTCCCGCCCTTGCTCGTCGAAAACATACAGGCGGACATGTTGGGAGTCGCGCACGGTTCTGAGGTACTTGCGCGCCCCGTCTTCGCCACCAGCTTGATACGCCTGTACCGCCTCGCTTAGAAAACGCCCTTGCTGGGATTGCAGGCTGGAAAGCTCTCCCGAGGGGCGAATGGCCAACGTGACCAGGATCGCCAGCACCAGGAAAAGCGCCTGCGCCACCCAATAGGAGAGGAAGATTCTGACAAACAAGCTTCTCACTTCCCATCACCTCGGGCTGAGACACTCGTGGCATGGTCTCGGGGATGGGCGAAAATGTATCCCACGCCCCGGACTGTCTTGATGTGGTCGCTGCCGATGTCGGAGTCGCCCAGTTTCTTGCGAATTTTGCTGACGTGCATATCGATGCTGCGGTCAAACGGAGAAAACTTGCGGCTGAGTACGGCATCCACCAGGTGTTCACGGGTTACGACGCGGCCGGCTTCACGCAGCAGGACATGCAACAGGTTGAATTCCACCGAGGTTAGTTCGACGGGCTTGCCATTCTGGAGAACAATACGAGTGGCGGGATCCAGTTCAACGTCGCCGACCTGCACGACCTCAGGGATTTGTCCTTCCGCTTTTTCTCCACTCTTCTCCCCTGCCTGAGTTCGACGCAGGATGGCTCGGATGCGGGCCACCAATTCGCGGGGATTGAAAGGCTTGGGAAGATAGTCATCGGCACCGATTTCGAGGCCTACAATCCGGTCCACGTCTTCGCCGCGCGCGGTGAGCAACAAAACCGGGATCCGCGAGGTGTTCCGAATGCGACGCAGCACGTCGAAGCCGTTCATGCCGGGCAACATCACATCCAGCACCACGAGCAAATGATCTCCACTCAAAGCTCGGTCCAGGCCACGGTTGCCGTCGTGGACTGCTTCGATGGGAAAACCCTCTGGCTCGAGGTATTCGCCGACCAAGCTGCAGAGTTCCACATCGTCGTCGATAACAAGGATGCGTTCCACTTTGCTTATTTTAGTCATGGGCATGGCCAAGGACGCGTAAAGAATTGTCAGTCCTGCGGTTAAGGCACTTACAAAACTTTACTCTGGTTGACCGACTTTTTACCACCAAAGACATGAAAAGTGGTTCTAATACTCAGAAGCGAATTGAGGTTTTCCGAACAAGGGGAATGCTCACAGGAGAGGTTATGAAATTCAGTGGCATCAAGATGTCGATGGCAGCTTTGGTCCTCGTGCTGGCTGCGGGGATAGCGATGGCGCAACACCGCGGCGGGCCGCACGGTGGTGATTTCTTCGGTGGGCCCATGATGGGTTTCTTCACCGATTATCTGGATCTCAGCGATGCTCAACAGGCGCAGATCAAGCAAATCTTCGCCAAGGAGAAGCCCACGATGGAGCCGCTGTTCAAGCAGGAGATGCAGAGCCACGAGCAAATGATGCAACTGATCCAGAGCGGGAGCTTTGATGAAGCCAAAGCGCAGACGATCGCAACCCAGGGAGCTCAGGTGCACGCGCAACTTGAGGTCCAGCATGCCCGGGTCGCATCGGAGGCATACCAGGTCCTGACGGCTGAGCAGAAAACCAAACTGGCTCAACTCATGGCCAAGCGTGAGCAGCGTTTCGAGCGGCACATGCAGGACCTTGAACAGGGCTCGCATTCGGAAGCAGCGCCTGAGCAGTAGATCGGATCTGTGGAGGCGGGGGAGGGATTCATGAGGGGGATTCTGGGATCCCTCCCCAGACAACTGGTTTCATCCAACAGATTAGGAAAGGCGGGTAGGGTCTTGGTCAGTGCCGCGATTCCGGTGGATTTGGTGGAAGTCATCGCCAGCGAGATGGCGCTGGGCGTGGAGAGGGCAGTCGAGAGCTGGATGTCGCAGATCGAACAGGTATTCGCCGACTCACATTTGACATCGCTCGGCCGCTTGAACGCCATCCGCGAGATTCTGGAGCAGTACAAACAACTGACTGGCAAGGCACAACTGGAGCGCCGGAAGGCCTGCTGAACCGGCGATCCGCGCGAGGTGCAATTATGGATGTTGAGCGCGTTTACTCCTACTTGATCGATTCCACATGGTTCTTTCTGGGGAGCTGGGTGGGGTTGCTGTTGATGGCCGGCGTAGTCGCATTTGCACCTCAGCAGCGTCGCACATCTCATCGCTGATGCGGTGAAAGTGAAGCCTGGGCTGTTAGAATCACATCTAACGAGCCGATGCTGCCGAAAAGCCTGCGTCCACTGATTCCCTACTTCAAGAAGTACCGCCGCAGCTATGTGGCGGGGACGATTTGCGTTTTCCTGACTAATGGAATCTGGATTCTGTTTCCGCTGGTGATCCGGCGGGCTGTGGACGATCTGCATCTCGGAATTACCCGGCACAAACTGGTCTATTACGCGCTGGCCCTGCTGGCGGTGGCGGCGACCAAAGGGATTTTTCAGTTTCTGACCCGCTGGATCGTGATCGGGGTTTCTCGCGAGATCGAGTTCGATCTGCGCAACGATCTGTTCCGGCATCTGGAAAAGCTTTCTTACTCTTACTACCAGCGGACGCGAACCGGCGACATTATGGCTCGCGCCACCAACGACCTGAACGCGGTGCGCATGCTGCTCGGGCCGGCCATCATGTATTCGGCGAACACCATTGTGTTTACCGCGGGGGCGCTGGCGTTCATGCTCTCCATCAGCCCGCGCCTGACCCTTTACGCGTTCTTACCGCTGCCAATTGTCAGCATTACGATCCAGTATTTTGGCCGCAAGATTCACGAACGATTCGAGCGAATCCAGGCGATGTTTTCTGATATCTCGGCTCGAGCCCAGGAAAATTTCTCCGGCGCGCGCGTGATTCGCGCTTATGTGCAGGAGGAAGCCGAGATCGCGGCGTTCGAGACCTCGAATCAGGAATATATTGAGCGCAGTCTGAAGTTGGTTCGTCTGATGGGCATGTTGTGGCCTACGCTCGAGACCATGCTCGGACTCGCCATCGTGCTGGTGCTGTGGCTGGGTGGTCGTGAGGTGATTTCCGGGCGGATCACGGTGGGTGGTTTTGTTGCCTTCAACACTTACATGGTGCAGCTAACCTGGCCGATCATCGCACTGGGTTGGGTCATCAACATTTTCCAGCGCGGCACGGCTTCAATGGGGCGGATCAACGAGATTCTGGTGGAGAAGCCGGAGATTGAAGACAGCGAGAGGATCAAGGCTGAAGTTCAAGAGCGCATGGGCGAGTCGCCCGTGGCCACACAAGTGCCAGCCATACAGATCGTTGGGGAGATTGAGTTCAGGGGCTTAAACTTTTCCTACAACTCTACCCCGGTTTTGCATGACATCAATCTGCGGATTCCCGCTGGCAGCAGCCTGGCGATTGTGGGGCCTACAGGTTCCGGCAAGACGACTTTGGTCAGCTTGATCCCACGCATTTACGACGCCGAACCTGGGACCGTGCTCATCGACGGCATTCCGGTTCGGGAATATCCGATCGCCGCGCTGCGCCGCAATCTTGGCTTTGTGCCGCAGGAGACTTTTCTCTTCAGCGACACCGTGCGTGAAAACATTGCCTTCGGAAAGGAAAACGCTACGGACGACGAGGTGCGCGCTGCAGCGCGGGCAGCCGATATCGCCGAGGACATCGAGAGTTTTCCCGCACAGTACGGGACCATGGTTGGGGAGCGCGGCATCACGCTTTCTGGTGGCCAGAAGCAGCGGGCGGCCATCGCGCGGGCGATCATTCGTAATCCGCGCATTCTGATTCTTGACGATGCGCTGTCCAGCGTCGACACGCACACTGAAGACAAAATCCTCAATCATCTGCGTGAGATCATGAAAGGTCGAACCACGATTTTCATTTCTCATCGAGTTTCTACCGTGCGCAACGCCGACCGCATCGCCGTCCTTCACGCCGGACGAATCGTTGAACTGGGCACTCATGACGAACTGGTGGCCAAGGACGGCTACTACACTGATCTCTATAACAAGCAATTGCTGGAAGAAGAGCTGGCGGAAGTTTAAGGATCAGCAGTTAGCAATTGGCACTTGGCGATTGGGTCGTGGCGATTGCCAATTGACAATGCCGGGCCTCCCGACTATGAAGCGCGTCGTCATTCCCGAATTGCTTGATAGCGATGCCGGCTCGCCATCCGAGGTGGCCACCGCACTCTCCGATTTACGTCACATCAATCGATGGTTCGGGGGAATCGCCACCACGGAATCGATGGTCCGCGAAGTGGCGCGGGAGCGCGGCGTCAGTTCGCTATCGCTGCTGGAAGTCGCCGCGGGCGCAGGGTACGTCCCTCATACCGTCAGCACGCAGGTGCGTGAGTCGGGAGTCCAGCTTGAGGTCACGCTGCTGGATCGGGCTCATTCTCACCTGAGCAACGGCAGAGGAAATGGAACTTCGGCAGTGGCTGGCGATGCTCTGGCGCTGCCGTTCGCAGACGGAAGTTTCGATATTGTGAGCTGCTGCCTGTTTGCACATCATCTGGAACCGCGGGAAGTATTGCAGTTCGTGAACGAGGGGCTGCGGGTCTGCCGTGTTGCGGTGATCATCAATGACGTGGTTCGCGATCCTATTCACCTTGCTCTCGTCTATTTGAGTCTTCCGCTTTATCGCAGCCGTTTCACTCATCATGATGCCCCCGCATCGGTGCGGCGCGCCTATACGACGGACGAAATGCGGCGGATGCTGGAGCAGTCCACCGCCACGAAGGTAGAGGTCGGGCGCCACCCCTTGTACCGGATGGGTGCGATTGCATGGAAAACCTAGCGTGAGCTACGACTTGATCGTGGTGGGCGGCGGCCCGGCAGGGACTTCAGCTGGGATCACCTGTGTGCGCGCGGGGGCTGGCGTGCTGTTGCTCGAGCGTGGACGGTTCCCTCGCCACAAGGTGTGCGGCGAATTTGTCTCGGCGGAATCGCTGGATCTGCTTGCCGGACTGCTCGCCCCGGAATATGCGCCGTTGTTTTCGGAAGCGATTCGCATCCCGCACGCCCGGGTATTTCTGGACGGTCGCACGATCGGGGCAGCGGTTGATCCGCCCGCCGCCAGCATCTCGCGCTTCGATCTTGACGCCGCATTGTGGAATTCCGCGAGCCAGTGTGGAGCTGACTGCCGACAACAAATTGCGGTGCACAGCGTTTCGGGCACGGGACCGTTCCTGGTTAGAACTTCGGGAGGGGAATTCGAAGGCCGGGCGTTGATTAACGCCTCCGGACGCTGGTCGAACCTGAATCCCGCATCCGCGGAGGCTCACAGTTCAGACGCGAAATGGATCGGACTCAAGGGACACTTCACCGAGTTTTCGCCACCGGCGTCCGTGGACCTTTATTTTTTCGAGGGCGGTTATTGCGGGGTGCAACCTGTAGACCTCAGAGACGGAGTCGCTCAATCGGGAAGGATCAATGCGTGTGCCATGGTGCGGGCGGACGTGGCCAGTACGTTGCCGCAGGTTTTCCGCTGCCATCCGGGGTTGCGAGAACGGAGCGGCGGATGGGAACCCATTAGTGATCCCGTGAGCACTTCCCCCCTGGTCTTTCGCGAACCGCAACCGGAACGAGACGGGATGGTGATGGTGGGCGATGCCGCCGCTTTTGTAGATCCTTTCGTAGGAGACGGTATTTCTCTGGCTCTGCGGAGCGGGAGTCTGGCGGGGCAGTGCCTGATCCCTTTCTTAACTGGACGCGCTTCCCTCGCGGAGGCGGCTCGGGAGTATCGCGAAGCCTATGGGCGGCGACTCGGGCCCGTATTCCGGACGTCGTCGAACATCCGGCGCATGCTCAGTTTGCCCCCGAGCGTAAGAGCTCCGATTTTGCGCTTGCTGGAGAAGTCTCCTGCGATCACGAGTTATTTGGTGAGTAAGACCAGGTAGGCGGGCGAGACATGCCCGTCCTTCCTTGGTTAGCGCACTACCAGGACTTCGCGGATGTTGTCGCGGGTCAGGAAGAATTTTATCGAGCCGAAGTCGCGGAACAAGGTTTCAATGTGGCGGTTGTTAAAGACGCGCTGCAAGCGGAAGCTCTTCTCAATGGAAGTATGGACCACGCCCGTGGGCCCTCTACGCAAATCTCGGCGCGCCTCGACGTGCTGCATTTCGAGAACGTCATTCCCGACGATATGGTAGCGATAACAGGGCGCATCCGGCCCAGCTTCCCGGGTATGAAAGAAGGCCAGCAACATTCCTCCGGGCTTAATGGTAGACCAGAGGCGAGCGACCACCGGCTTGACCAGGCCTTCGTCCATGTAGTCCGCCAGGTTCCAGCACAGAACGATATCGAACTGGGCGGCGGGGTAGACCAGGTTGTCGGCAAGAAAGCGGCGGCTATCGAGAACCACTTGGCCGTGTTCGTTCTTGGTGATGAGCGAAGGATCGGTGGAGGCTTCGAGCAAATCTTCGCTGTAAATTTTGTGTCCGCGTTCAGTCAGATAACGGATATTGGTAGCCGAGGTGTAACCGATATCCAGGACACAAATGGGTTCCTCCGATTGCAGGGTACGCGAAATCTCGCCCAACCCGCTGGAGCGGCGGGTGAGCCGCTGCGTCAGGGAGACAGGTCTGACGGTTTGGCCAGAGTCGGCAGAAGGACCACGAAAGAGTTTCATGAAGCTGTGCGTAACGGATGCCATGGCTAATTCCTGGCGTCCGGCTCAACAAAGTTCCGCAATCTAAATATATCGCGGCCAGCAAAGTTGAGCCGACGAAAACTTTTAGTGTTTGGTTACTGGAGTGCTCGTCCCCGCCGGGCCCAGGCTGCCGGTGCTCGAAGGGATGGTTCCGGATGCGGCCGCTGCTGCGCCACTGGCAACGGGAGCGGACACGCTTCTGGGCTCACTCTGGCTGGACGCCGAGTTTGGCTTGGCGGCTTCCTTCTGGATGTCCACCTTGCCCTTGAAGTAAGCGCCGTCTTCAATCGCGATACGCTGGGTGGCAATATCGCCAACGATGACCGCGGATTTCCTCAACTCGGTGCGCTCGCTGGCCCTGATGTTGCCTTCCAGCTTGCCTTGGACTACCACGCCCTTGGCATTGACATCGGCGTGTACATGGCCGTTCGGGCCAATCATCAGGTTGTTTCCCGTCAGTTGAATCGTACCTTCGACCGTACCATCCACGTACAAGTCCTCACTCCCGGATAGTTCTCCCTTGATGATGACCGATTTACCGATGTGCGCAAACTCTCCGGTCTTTGGCATGTCCATAACTCACTATCTCCTTTAGACGGATCGACCGCAGGGTTCCAGCGGAATACCGGATTCTAAACCATTTTGGAGCGATTCGGGGAATCGAGCAGCACGATCCGGAGAAAAAAATTAGGCAACCTGCCTGTCCCTGGAGACATTCGGTTCGCCTGCGAGAAGAGCAGCGACCCGGTTTTCGACTTGCAACCGCGGGGAATAAGCATATACAACGGCTTACATCAACATACACTCTAAGCCAGGACGGGGGGTGCATGAGGTCGATTCGCTTGAGAGTGAAACTGGTGGTCGCGACGGCAGTGCTCGCGATGTTTAATGCAGGCGTTGCGCTCTCCGCGGACCGGGCAGCTGAATCCCCTGTTGATCTCGTACGCCAGACGGTTCAGAGGGAGATCGCGGCAGGCAATAGCGACGCAAAAGCGATGTTCACCGATCGCAAGGAAACGCCCC
Organism: uncultured Acidobacteriota bacterium; assembly: GCA_963788605.1. Classification (GTDB taxonomy): domain Bacteria; phylum Acidobacteriota; class Terriglobia; order Terriglobales; family Acidobacteriaceae; genus JABDBE01. Next base: position 63,886 of record CAWBHD010000012.1, read on the forward strand.
ACGGCTCCCAGACCAAGCTAATCGTTGAAACCCGCGAGGGGATGGCGGGAATGACAGTTGCCATCAACGATAAACCGCTGACCGCGGAACAGCAGCAGGCAGAAGAAGCTCATCTGGCGGGATTGGCGGGAAATCCGGAGCAGTTGAAGAGAAAACAGAGGTCGGAAAAAGAGGACGCGGAGCGCATCACGCGAATCATGAAGGCTCTGCCCGACGCGTTCCTATATGAACGCGACGGAACCGAAAGTGGCAGTCGGGAACTCGGCAAGCCGGGCGATCAGTTAGTCCGCTTGAAGTTTCGCCCTAACCCGAATTACAGTCCACCTACCCGCGTGGAGCAAGTGCTCACCGGGATGCAAGGCTACATTCTCATTGACGCTGAGCAATACCGCATCGCAAAGATCGATGGAACCTTAGGCAGGGACGTGAGCTTCGGTTGGGGGTTCCTGGGCCACTTGGATAAAGGAGGCCACTTCATGGTGGAGCAGGCAGCGGCTGCCCAGGAGACATGGGAAATTACCCGCATGAGCCTCGCTTTTACGGGCAGGATCCTTCTGCTCAAGGGTCTCAATATCAAGTCAGACGAAGTCTTCAGCAATTTTCGAGTTGTGCCCCCGGATCTGAGCTTCGCCCAGGGTGTGGAGCTGATTAAGAAGCAGGCAACGGAACTAGCGCGGGATACGAATTCGTTACGCCCCGCGCACTGAAGTAGAGCGCGGCAGCGGGGCAAAATACGGCTGTTTGTTCCGGCCTTCGACGTTACAGGCAACGTCTCTACTTTTCCGGACGGAACGTTTCCTTGCGAACCGTGAGTTTCTCGACCAAGTCCTCCCGCACCCGGTAACCACTCCCCGGTTCGTCGCGAATCAGAATCGTACCCTGGGGCGTCACCTGTACCTCGGGTTCGATGATGTCTTCCTTCCAGTAGCGTTTGGAAGCGGACACATCCCCCGGCAAGCGAAAATTGGGCAGAGTGGAAAGTGCAATGTTGTGCGCACGCCCCACTCCGGACTCGAGCATACCCCCGCACCACACTGGGATGTCGCGCGACCTGCATACGTCATGAATCTGCTTGGCCTCGCTGAATCCGCCTACGCGCCCGACTTTGACATTGATGATGCGACAGGCGTTGATATCCAGCGCCTTGGCCGCATCGCGCGCGTGATGGATGGATTCATCCAGGCAAATTGAGGTACGCAGCTGTTTCTGCAGTTGGGAGTGGTAGTAGATGTCGTCGTGCCACAACGGCTGCTCGATCATCAACAGGTTGAATTGATCAAACTTGCGGAGATGTTCGAGTTCGTCCAGGGTGTAAGCGGAGTTGGCGTCACAACTGAGCACGATGTCAGGCCAGCGCGACCGAATGCGTTCGAGCACGTTGACATCCCAGCCCGGCTTCACTTTCACCTTAATGCGGCGATATCCGGCGGCCAGTTCGACCTGAATTGTGTCGAGTAACTGCTCGACTGAGTCCTGGATGCCAATGGAAACACCACAGGAGATTTCCTTCAGACTCCCTCCCAATAGCTTCCAGAGAGGCATCTGCTTTTCCTTGGCTTCCACATCCCAGAGCGCATTTTCTACTGCGGCCTTCGCCATACGATGACCCCGCACTTTCGCCATAAGAGGCACGCTTTCGCGCGCCGCCGCCAGGGTGCGGCCCAACACGGCGGGAGCAAGATAATTCTTGATGGTGGGCCAGGCGCTCTCGATCCATTCGCTGCTGTAGAAGGGATCTTCGCCGGCGACGCACTCTCCCCAGCCATCGATTCCGTCGCAGTGGGCGGTGAGGAGAAGGATGCGGCGGCTGAAAGTGCGCTTAAAGCTCGTCTCGAAAAAGTGGACGAGCGGCATTTGAATTTCACGGAGCGTGATGGCTTCAATTTTCATTGGTCAAAACCTGTTCACCAAAAGCATTCACCACAGAGACACAGACAAAGCATTTCATTTCTATGCCGCGGGATATTCCCATTTCTCATCCCATCGGCCCAGCATGAACTTACCGTTTCCCTGGTTATCGCGTTCATAGCCCAGCACGGCCAAACCGTCAGCGAAGGCTCTTACGAATTCTTCGCGATTCCGGTCTTGTACTTCTTTGGCCCGGCCTCGGGTTGCCGAGGAGGCCTTCCAATCGTAAATTTGCGCCGGTACGGAGATCGTAGTTAGGGCTTCGGCGGATGGCGTCTTGCCGGTTTGCAACAAGGTCTCGACTCGCTTGGATTTCAGCCACCACGCCGCCACCAGCCGGTCGCTGGGCAAGCCTCCCTGTAGCGGCGACGACGTGATTCCGTACTGATTCACGCTGTAGCGGCGTGCGATCGCGCCCAGTTTCTCAATATTGAGGTACGCATTCTTGATTTCCAGCGGATCGAAGGTCCACTCGATCAGCTCAAAGCCACGTGCGAGGGCGTCGTCACGCTGAAAAAACTTGATGCGGCGGCCTAACCCTGCATTTTGATACTGCTTCCGCACCGCCAGCATGTGCGAATGCAGGTAGGAATGCCCGCCGCGGGCGCCTGGAATGGCCAGCGCGAATCCAGCCATTTCGGCGCCTCCGCCGGCAAAGGCTCCGAGCACTTGCCCGCCAACTTTATCGGCCACGACGAACATTCGCAAAGGCACGAGTTCAGCGTCGGAAAACTTCCAGACTTCTTTTTGCAAAGCAACGCAGGCACGCATTTCATCGAGTTGATGGCACTTGCGAATGACTATCGTATCTGCGCTCACCTGGGCTCCGGCTCCTGCTGCTTGGCCTGCTGCCACAAAGATTCGAGCTCTTCCGTGGAGCTTTGCTGCGGGCTACGCCCGGAAGCGCGCAGCCGATCCTCCATCCATTGAAAGCGGCGCTTGAACTTGCGATTGGTTTTCTTCAACGCGGACTCGGAATCGAGTGAAAGATAACGCGCAATATTTACCAGGACGAAGAAAAGATCACCCAACTCGTCTTCCAGCCGCTGCCGCAAATGTTCGCTGATCTGCGGGCGACCGGCTCCTGCAATGCCTCGTCCTTGAGGCTGGGGGCCGGGAGTTGGGAATTCCTTGAGCTGCTCTTGCAGCTCTTCGGTTTCTTCCTCGAGCTTTTCGAACAGTCCTTGAACATTGGGCCAGTCAAAGCCCACATGGGCTGCACGAGAGCTGAGTTTGTGCGCCTCAAGCAACGCCGGCATCGCTGCCGAAACCCCTGCCAGCACGGACTCCGGCTTGTCTTGACCTTCTACAGGCTTTCCGCCAACCGCTTCCAGCCGTTTCTTTTTCTCTTGCGCTTTGAGCGCCTCCCAGTTGCGCAACACCTCGGACGAGGTCTCGGCCTTCACGTCTCCAAAAACGTGGGGATGTCGATCAACCAGCTTGTTAGAGAGCATGTCTATCACTTCGTCGATGGAAAATGTGCCTTGCTCTTTGGCCATCTGCGCGTAAAACAGAACCTGTAGCAGCAAATCACCAAGTTCTCCTGGTAGCCCTTCCCAATCGCGATTGTCGATGGCTTCCAAGACCTCATAGGTCTCCTCAACCGTGTAGGGCTTGATGGAATCGAAAGTCTGTTCACGATCCCACGGACAACCACCCGGACCACGCAGGCGGGCCATGATGGAAACTGCTCGTTCGAATCGCTCTCCGGTAGTTGGCATGGGCGCAATCACTGTAAATCAGGGGCATATGCAGGAGCAATGAGGCGAATCACATTTCAACCGGATTCGGCGGCGGTGACACCAAAACTAACGTTATCTTTCTATGCCAGGCTCAAATCGGCGAGACTAGAGGTATCGTCTGGCGATGTTCCTCACCTCATGGGCGCGAATCCAAACCGGCTGATGAAACCGCGACCGCCGCTCGAACGCGAGCGTTTCCATGTGATTGTGATTGGCGGCGGAATCAACGGAGTCGCCATTGCGCGGGAGTGCGCGCGGGCTGGACGCCGCACTCTTCTGGTCGAGCAACACGATTTTGCGGCGGGCACCACCAGTCGCTCTACCCGGATCATTCACGGAGGTCTGCGTTATCTCGAATACGGCGACATCGGGCAGGTGCGCGAGTCGCTGCGGGAGCGGCAGTGGCTGCTGCAGCGCTATCCGAATCTGGTTCACCCTTTGCAATTCATGCTGGCTCTGGATGGAACCAGCCATCGCAGCGCGCTTACCGTGCGCGCTGGCTTGTGGCTCTACCGGAAGATGGGAAACTCCGGGATAGCGAATGGAAATCAGGTAGAGCAAAACCGGATCGAGCGCTTACTGGACAAAGGACAGAAGTTTTCGGTTTTCAGTTTTGACGATGCGCAGTGTGAGTTCCCGGAGCGGTTGGTCGCGGAGTGGCTGTTCGAGGCGATCAAGGCGGGGACGGTAGCCCGCAATCACACCCAGGTTTTGGCAGTGGAAATCCACAATGGACGCGCCACCGGCGTACGATTGCGCGACCAACTCAGCGGGAAAGAGCACCACGTCGAATCCACCTGGATCATCAATGCCACCGGCCCATGGGCAGACAGTGTTTGCCAAACCTCAAACCTGCAGACCGGGAATCCGATGGTGGGAGGTGTGCGGGGCACGCATATCGTGCTGCCAAGATTTTCCGGTGCGCCCAAGGCGGCCGTCTATGCCGAGGGCGTGGATGGGCGCCCG
>CAWBHD010000013.1:0-57986 GCA_963788605.1 uncultured Acidobacteriota bacterium
GATGCTCGGCGATCAGCGCCGCGTTCTGGTCTTGATGGTCAATCATCGTGGCCGCTCGCCGGTGCAACTGGGCGCGGTCGGATTTGAGCTGGGACCCGTAGGCCACCGTGCGGATCAGCGGATGCCGAAACGCATACTCCGCGAGCGGGGTGAACCTCACCTGATCGATCAGCTCGGCCCCGATCAGTTCGTCAACGACTCCGGCTCGACACCGAAGCTGGCCAGCAGCTCAGTGTCAAACCGCAGCCCGATCACTGCCGCCGCGCTCAACGCGCGCTTGGCCTTCCCGCCGAGCCGATCGATACGTGCGGCGATGGCCGCCTGCAGGGTGGCCGGAACACTAACCTCGGCCACATCGGTGTGGCAGACATAGCTGCCGCTTCGACCCCGGAGTACTCCCCCCGTTCGGCGAGGTCGCGAACCAAGGGAATCCCTTTCAGGCACGCTGGGCCCTCACGATGACCGCCGCTGCTCCTCCCCTGCTCGACGACCCGAGCGACCTGTCCGCCCTGCGCGCGAAGGGCGCCGACCCCGACGAGCTGTTCGCCTCCTTCGCCGCGTGGGCCGAGGCGAACGCCACAGTGCTGTACCCGGCGCAGGAGGAGGCGCTGATCGAGCTGGTCAGCGGCGCGAACGTCGTCTTGGCGACGCCGACCGGCTCGGGCAAGTCTCGCTGGGCGGCCACCGGCGCGCTGTACGCGGCGCTGGCAGCGGGACGGCGCAGCTATTACACCGCGCCGATCAAGGCATTGGTCAGCGAGAAGTTCTTCGCCCTCTGCGGGGTGTTCGGCGCGGCCAACGTCGGCATGCTTACCGGCGACGCCTCGAGTCAACGCGGGGGCCCCGATCATCGCCTGCACCGCGGAGGTACTGGCCAATATGGCGCTGCGCGAGGGCGCGGACGCCAACATCGGCCTCGTCGTCATGGACGAATTCCACTTCTACGGCGACCTCGACCGCGGCTGGGCTTGGCAGGTGCCGCTGCTGGAGCTGCCGAACGCCCAGTTCCTGCTGATGTCGGCCACGCTCGGCGACGTCACGTTCCTCCGCGAGGACCTCACCCGACGCACCGGCCGGCCGACGGCGCTGGTCGCCAACGCCGAGCGCCCGCGTTCCGCTGTACCACTCCTACGCGACCACGCCGATGCACGAGACGATCCAGGACTCGCTCGACACCAAGCAGGCGCCGATCTACGTCGTCCACTTCACTCAGGCCTCGGCGCTGGAGCGGGCGCAGGCGCTGATGAGCGTCAACGTCGAGCACCAAAGAGGAGAAGACCGCGATCGCCGACATGATCGGCGGGTTCCGCTTCTCCTCAGCCTTCGGGACGACGCTGTCGCGCCTGGTCCGGCACGGGATCGGCGTTCACCACGCCGGGATGCTGCCCAAGTACCGGCGGCTGGTGGAACAGCTGGCCCAGGCCGGCCTGCTCAAGGTCATTTGCGGCACCGACACCCTCGGCGTCGGCATCAACGTGCCGATCCGGACCGTCGTCTTCTCGGCGTTGTCGAAGTACGACGGCTCGCGCACCCGACTGCTCAACGCCCGCGAGTTCCACCAGATCGCCGGGCGGGCCGGGCGAGCCGGCTACGACACCGCCGGCACCGTCGTCGTCCAGGCGCCCGAGCACGAGGTGGAGAACCTCAAACAGTTCGCCAAGGTGGCCGACGACCCGAAGAAGCGCCGAAAGCTGGTCCGCCGCAAGGTGCCCGAGGGCATGGTGCCGTGGAGCGAGTCGACCATGACCCGGCTGGTCGAGGCCGCCCCCGAGCCGCTGACCAGCAACATGCGAGTGTCGACGGCGATGATCCTCGACGTTGTCGACCGTCCCGGTGACCCGTTCGTCGCGATGCGCCGGCTGCTCACCGAAAACCACGAGCCGCGGAAGCGGCAGCTTCAGCATATCCGCGAGGCGATCGGCATCGCCCGCTCGTTGCGGCAGGCCGGCGTCCTAGAGCGGCTCGACGAATCCGACGCCGACGGACGGCGCTACCGACTGACCGTCGACCTGCCGCCCGACTTCGCCCTCAACCAGCCGCTGTCGACGTTCGCGCTCGCCGCGGTCGAGGTGCTCGACCCGGCGTCGGAGACCTATGCGCTGGACGTCGTCTCGGTCATAGTTCCGGAGTAGCCGGAGATACGCGCATTTCCGCAACCTGCGTAGGCATGGGCGTCTTCAACTTCCAACGGGCCGCTTCGCCATACAAGCGGCCTTCGGAGCGGTCAGAAGCCGCCACCCAGGCGACCTCGAACCAGGGATGGTGTTCCAGCATCTGGATAAAGCGCTGCCCCACAACTCCGGTTGCGCCCAGGATTCCTACAGGAAGCTTCGTCTGCATACGTAATTGGGATTTTACAACAGCCCCTCGCTGGACACCGGAATACCCGCCAGCCCGGAACGAAACGAAAAAACACACGCCATTCTCAAAATATGGCAATTCCAAGGGATCTGGCGAGCACTACAGAAAATCCCACCCATGCCGATAGAAGAACCCAAGGAGTAATCATGCCCGAGCTACGCCAGAACTATTTCACGAAAGAGTGGGTAATTATCGCGAAGGAGCGGGCTAAACGTCCGGAAGAGATGGCCACGCATCGCCCAGTGAAGATCGTGCCCTCATTTGTGGAGGCCTGTGTATTCTGTCCGGGCAACGAAGCCAAGACGCCGCCAGAATTGCTGCGCCTGCCGAGCGACGACCCCAGCAGTTGGCAAGTCCGTATCGTGCCCAACAAATTCGGCGCACTGTCGCGCGACGCCAAACCCACGCGTGTGATTCGGCGTTCCCATCGAACCATGGAAGGTTTTGGCGTCCACGACGTCATTATCGACACGCCTGATCACGCGCAAGTCACGGCGCTGATGCCGTCCGCGCACATGGCCAACGTGCTGCGCGCCTACAAGTCGCGCTACGACACCCTCAGCCACGATCCCCGCATCGCGCACATCACCATTTTCAAGAATCACGGTCTGGAAGGTGGCGCCAGCCTCGAGCATCCTCATTCTCAACTGGTGGCTACGCCGGTGATCTCGAACCAGGTGCGCGACAGGCTGGACGAAGCGTTACGCCACTTCGATGAATACGGGGAGTGTATGTTCTGCGAAGTCGTGCAGCAGGAACTCGATGATCCGCAACGGATCGTCTTGGCGTCGGAGCACTTCGTGGCGCTCGAGCCCTTTGCCTCTCCCACGCCTTTCTGCACCCACATTTATCCCCGGCGGCACATGGCCAGCTTCGGCGACATCAGCGCACAAGAAATTCTTGACCTGGCGCGCACTTTAGGGACAGTTCTCGCCAAGCTCTACCATGGCCTGGATAACCCGGACTTCAACTACACCATCCGCAGCGCGCCCGCCGAGTGGGTCGGCGTCCGCTATTTTCACTGGTATCTGAGCATCATTCCGCGTCTGACCCGCGTTGCTGGCTTCGAACTAGGTTCCGGAATGTTCATCAACACCGTGCTGCCGGAAGCCGCCGCGGAATTCCTGCGCAACGTCAAGATCGAACTCGCGGTCGGTGCAAGCTAGCCCTGGAGACACGTTGCTCGCAACGTCTCAGGGTTCTGATCACGCGGCATCGCTGCGATTGGGTTTCTTTCCGTACGGCTCGCCCGTATGCTCCGGGCTTCCGCCCGGCTCAGGAAAGTCCGAGTCCGCCGACTTCAGCATCGGATCCTGATCCCGATGCCCCAGTTGCCCCTGCATCGACGTATTGTCCCCCGGCCCCTTCTCTTCCTGTTCCACAGCGCCCTTGGTGCGGTCTTGATCTTTCGTATCATTCATAATGAAGCCTCCTATCAGGCAATGAACCGAGCCTGTGCCTAGCCTACTCCAACCTGGTCAAACACGGCTTGGGTTTTCCATCTACTTAATAGAAAAAAAGTCTGTAGATGTCCTGTACGTCTGATTCGTATCCGGATATGGCTTCAGCCATATTGCAATGGCCTCGGAACCAATAAGACATAGCCTGCTAGGGCTGCAACTCTTTGCTGCGATTGACAAACCACGGGGAAGGGGACAAGATTGTCCCGCACGTTTCAAGTACGCTGTCTCCGATAGCAAACCCATTCGCGGCTTGAACGAGGAGGGAATATGTGCAACCCTCAGGAACGCTCACGGCCAATTGCTTTTCTTGCCTTTTTGTTGATCGCCTGCTTCTTGCTCTGTGGGATAACCACCGCCACGCCTTCCATCACTCTCTCAAAGAAGTCTGGGCCGCCGACCAGCCGGATTCTGGTGTCGGGCCGAGGCTTTAAGCCGAACGTGGGAGTGGACATCTTTTTCGATACGAAGGACAAGGCGCTCGTAGTCACCAACGGAAGGGGAGAATTTCACGACGCGAGAATCCACGCACCACGCAGTGCGCGTCCTGGCGAACATTGGGTCACAGCTCTTGAGCGGAATAACGACAAGGGCGCGCAAGAACCATTCTTAGTGCAAACCGATTGGAGCGAGTTCCACTTCGATGCCGACGGCACGCGACTGAACCCCTATGAGAACGTGCTCAGCGTCCACAACATTGGCAACGTCGGATTGAAATGGAGCTTCACCACTGGCAGCGAAGTGCTTTCCTCGCCCGCGGTTGTGAACGGCGTAGTTTATATAGGCTCAAACGACGGTAATTTCTATGCGCTGAACGCCAGTAACGGCTCCAAGCTTTGGAGCTATCCCATTGTTGCGGCTTCGCCCGCGGTGGCGGATGGGGTGGTTTACGTGGGCGGCCTCTACAGCGTGTACGCGCTGGATGCCCACACCGGTGCCAAGCTTTGGAGCTATCTCACCCAGTACTATGTAGCCTCCTCTCCTGCAGTCGTGAAGGGAGTCGTTTATGTCGGTTCGCGCGACGGCCACTTGTACGCGTTGAACGCCCGCACTGGCTCCAAGGTGTGGAGCTTCGCCACCCTCCCTGTGGATTCTTCACCCGCAGTCGCAAATGGGGTGGTTTATTTTGGCGCGGGCAATGTCTACGCCTTGAGCGCGAGCACAGGAGCGCTTTTGTGGACGGTCGCCGGCTATGTGTTTGGCTCGCCCACCGTGGCGAACGGGGTGGTTTATGTCGGGTCCAACGACAACAACGTCTACGCTCTCAACGCCAGCACCGGCGCGAAATTGTGGAGCTACCCCGCCGGTAGTTATGTGGGTTATGCTTCGGCTGCAGTGGCGAATGGTGTGGTGTATATCGGGTCGCAGGACGGCAAGGTCTACGCCTTGAACGCAAAAAGCGGCGACCTGTTGTGGAGCTATACGGCTGGCTATTTTTTGTATTCCGCGCCTGCCGTGGCGAATGGAGTCGTTTATGTCGGAGCCGAGGACAACAACGTGTATGCGCTTGACGCCCGTACCGGCGAGCTGCTGTGGAGCTACACCACCGGTTACGAGGTGTTTTCCTCCCCGGCGGTACTGAATGGGATGGTGTATGTTGGATCGGAAGACTTCAGCGTTTACGCCTTCGGCCCTAAGCATGATGGGGATCGAACAGAAGAGGATTCCAAACGCCCCGACCTCAACCTCAAGCTGTCAGAACCAGGTTTCAAAGCGCGTCGGACACTGTCGCCCGAGGCTTCGATCGTCGTGAAATCAGCAAGTGAAAATCTCTGATCACCAAGCCCGTTCCTACTCGCCGGGCGCCTTCGCCGCCGTAGTCGAAACTCCCAACTTGCGCAGCCGATCCTTGGCTACGAGTGCCTCGTTCGAACGCGGATAGCGCTGGATCACGTGGCGCAACTGCGCGATTCCATCGTCCTTCTGCCCCAATTCGATCAGCGCCAGTCCCTTCTTCAGATCCGATGACGCGGCCTTGTTGCCGGTAGGGAAGTTCTGCAGCACCAGATCGTAGTTGTTGACGGCGTCCTGGAAATTTCCCTGCTTGTAGGCGATCTCCGCCAGATAGAAATAAGAATTTCCCGCCAGGTCGGTGTTGGGATAGAACCTCACGTAGTCCGAGAACTCCTGTTTCGCCAGGTCATTCTTCGCCGCGTTGTAATCGCGCAGCCCGTTGTTGTACAGCACGTCCGGTGGCGGAGCCTGCGCCATGGCCTGCTGTTGCGCCTGCTGCGCCGCCTGTCCTGCGGCGACACTCTGCTGTGCGCCTTGCATGTCTTCCATTTGCTTGCTGATCTTCGCCAACCGCGCTTTCAGTTCGTCCAGAGAATCGTTGAGCGCCTGTATCTGGCCGGAAAGCTGGTCGACCTTTGTGCCATTGTCGCCTTGCAGCTTCTCCAGTCCGCCTTGAAGCGCGGTCATGGACGCTGCCACCTTATTCATGCTGTCGGTGTTCTGGTCCATCAGGCTCTTCATCACGCCCATGCGCTCGTTGAACGACTGCTGCATCTGCGTCATCTGATCCTGCAACGCCTGCACCTGGGTTTGCAGTTGAATCATTTCCTTGCTCACTCCCCAGGCTGATTTCGGAGCCCAGAGGACAATGAGCAGGACAGCAATGCTCGAACATCGTAAGATTTTCATAGGCGATTCCATTCAAAACCTCTTCCTAATTGGGCGCGGGCGTCCACGCCCGTGCGGTACTACCTTGAATCTCAGACTCAGTCAGAGGTTGCTTAGCTTTCTATTGTGAAGGATAGCGCGGTCCAGACATAGTTGTCTCGGAAGGTTCCGCTGCGAGCTCGGGGCGGCCCGAAAGGAAGAACTGAGGTGCGGAGCAATCCTTGCCCCGCACCTCGATGACTATTTCTGGTACACGAAATGGCCACGCCGGTTCTGCTGCCAACAGGCTTCGTTGGATTCAGTGCAGAATGGCTTCTCCTTGCCGTAGCTGATCGTCTTGATGTTGCCGGCGCTTACGCCACCCTGAGTCAAGGCGCTTTGCACCGAACCGGCTCGGCTGTCTCCCAGGGCCAGGTTGTACTCGGTCGATCCCCGTTCATCGCAGTGTCCCTCGACCGTGAAGTGGATGTTGGGATGCGCTGTCAGGAAAGCGACGTCGGCCTGCAGCGACCCCTGCTGATCAGCGCGAATGTCGGACTTGTCGTAGTCGAAGTAGACATCCTTAACATTCTGCGCGAACAGCTCTTCGTCGGTTGGCCCAGCCGGAGGCGGCGGCGGAGGCGGCGGCATGGTCACAGTCACACGGGCTGTAGCCTGCTGTGTGCCCCCCGCTCCCTTCGCGGTTAATGTGTAGGTCGTCGAGTCGGCCGGAGTTACCTGTTGTGAACCGCTGGCCTGCACGGCTCCAATGCCATCGATGCTCGTGTCGGTGGCGTTCGAAGTCTGCCAACTGAGCGTCGTGGACTGCCCTTTTTCGACGGTGTTGGGATTGGCTGTGATCGATGCCGTCGGAGCTGCTGGCGGCGGCGGCGGTGGCGGTGGCGGCGGTGGCGTCTTTTTATGGCAAGCGCCAAGGAACATGATGGCGCTCAACGCGAATACAATCGTAATCCACTTCAGTCTTTGCTGCTTCACTTTCCCTCCTGCGTCTTCGCGCGCCGTGCCCTCAACGCGCGCTTCAAATCCTTTACGGGGCGGGTTCACTTCTCCGCCTCCTGCGGGCTGGTTAATCGAAGAACACGCCAACCAAACATAAATGTGAAACTGACTGCTGTAACTCGATGTTAAACCCTCTGAACCTTACTTCCAACTCCAATTCGGTTGTGTATTACTTCCAGTAAACGTCAACTGCTTCTGCTTACTCCCATCGGCCAGCATGGACCAGATCTGCTCGCTTCCTGAACGGCTGGACTGAAACACAATGTGCCGTCCGTCCGGCGACCATGATGGAAAATCGTTCCGGCCGCCGTCGTGCGTAAGCTGCACCCATTGCTTGCTGGCCGCGTCCATCAGGTAAATGTCCTCCGCGCCCGGAGCGCCCGGCCCGTAATGACGGAACCACGAGAACACCAGAAACTGACCATTGGGAGACCAGCCCGGAGAAACCGCATACCCGCCGTCCGTGAGTCGCTGCACATTGGTGCCGTCCGCTTCCATGGTGTAAATCTGCGGCAGACCGCTGCGCCCGCTCACCCACGCGATTTGCGCTCCCGTCTTGCGATTCCATACCGGCGAAACATCGGGGCCTTTGAAAGAAGTGATGCGCTTCAGATTTCCACCCGATTGATCCACGGTATAAATTTCGGAGTCACCGCTGCGCGAGGAGGAGAACGCCAACTTGGTGCCGTCGGCCGACCACGCCGGCGAAAGATTCGTGCCGCCAAACTTGGGAAAGGCCACCAGACGGTTGAGGTCCATCGAATACATCAGGATCTCCCAGCCTGTTTTCGTCATCGAACTGAAAGCCAGACGCGAACCGTCCGGCGAAATCCGCGGAGACAGGGAAATCGATCCCAGTTGCGTGATCTGGTGCTGGTTGGCCCCGTCGTAGTCCATTGCCCAGATTTCTTTGTGTCCGCTGCGGCTGCTCACGAAGAAAATCTGGCTCTCTGCCACACCCGGAATGCCGCCGCCCAGGCGGAAGATAATTTCGTTTGCGAATTTATGCGCGATCTTGCGCGCGGTCTCGGCGGTGGCCGCATCCTGATATTGTTTACCGAGAACTTGTGGCGACTTGACGTTCTTCACGTCGTACAGCCAGCCCTGCATCGTTAGCTTGTCGCCGGCCGCTCCCAGGTTGCCGAAAACCAGCATGGCTGCATTTGGAGGAGGTACGTTCCAGGCGCCGAAATTTACGTCCGCGGGATTGCCCGGAACATCAAGCGGATAAAAGCTCTTCGAAACCATGTCGAAGATGCCGGCAGAGTCCAGATCATTCCACAGAGTGTCGTTGAAAACCTTGAGCAGGTCGGCGTTCTTGGCGTCTGCCGTGCCAGGCTTGAAATCAGGTACTGCGATGCGAACCTTCTCCATCCCCAACCCGGTGCCAGTCTTGATCCAATCCTGAGAGAAAGAAGGAAGAACAAATAACATCGCCGCCAAAAGTGCTAAAAAGCACCGGCAAGATGACACCCGATAATGAATCCAACAGTTCACATTACCCTCATCAGTTTCATGTTCAAGCTAAGAGCCGAGAGCTAACAGCCAATAGCTTCTTCTATCTTTTGTAATCGAACCAGAACTCGACTGAAACCTTGTTTCCTGAATATTCCGCGGGCAAGGGACCAAAAGTATCAATGCGCTGCAAGGCCCGCACCGCCGATTGATCGAGCGATGGAACCCCACTGGACTGCTCCAGTTGCACGTTCGAAGGGTGGCCATCGCGCATGATGTCAAATGTCACATAGGCCCGTCGCGCATCGGCGATTCCAGGGTCCACTTCGTACTTTAGCCAGTTCTCCGAAACCTTTTGCTGCACGACGCGCACGTAATAAGCAAAGCGCGAACCAAAGTCGCCGCCGCCGCCGGTGAAGCCGAATCCCCCTTTGGCTCCCCCCGCATTGAAATTTCCGTACGGGCCGCTTACCGGGCCGCCTTCGCCGAATGGAACTACGTTGCTTTCTTCTTCCGGTTGCTGAGCTTTCTGCTGGGTCGCGCTGCTGCGCGGTTTCGGCTTACTCTTTGAATTCTTGTCCGGAATCGGAATCGCATCGGGTTCTTTCTCGACAGTCTTGGGCAGCGACTGGGTGAGCCCCTTCGATTCATTCGCCAGCACGTTCTGCGTCTGCACCGAACTGGCAGGCAGGGGAACCGAACTGACCAGGGTCACTCCCATGGCTTCACCGCCGCCGCCCGCGCCCCATGTGCTGCCGTGGTTGCCAGGCCCGAAAACCGCATACAGGACGATCGACCCCGCAATCGCAATGTGCAGCGCTGTTGACCAGGCCAGATTGCGGCCCCAGCGATCGTGTTCGAAAAATATTTCAGCGTTGGCTGCCATGACTCTCGATCGGTTGCGTCACAATGCTAACGTTACCGATCCCCGCCCGCTTCACCTCGCTCATCACGGTAGCGAACGCGCCGAAGGGAACATTCTCGTCGGCGCGAATAAAGATGGACTGGTGTTGCGGATCGCGAATCTTCTGCCGCAGCTTCGCGGCAATCTCATTGATGTTGATGGCGTCGTTCCCAAGAAAGACGCGCTGCTGCTTGTCCACGCTGATGACCAGGCGCTCCTCGGTAATCTCTTTGACGGTCCGCGTTTTAGGCACGCTGACTTCGATGCCCGACTGCAGCACCGGCGCGGTGACCATGAAAATAATCAGGAGGACCAGGACAACGTCCACCAGCGGCGTAATGTTGATGTCGGCGAGGGAAGATTGAGTGCGTCCACTGGAAGCCGTGAAGGCCATTACCGCCGCACCTCCGGAACCGCCACCTGCGACCGCTCCACGGCATTCAGCATCTCCAGCGCGAAGTCATCCCCCCGCGCCGCGAACTCCCGAATCGAACTTCCCAGTAAGTTGTAAGCAATCACCGCCGGAATCGCCGCAGCCAATCCCGCTGCAGTAGTAATCAGCGCCTCCGAAATTCCCGGCGCCACCGCCCGCAAAGTAGCCGCCCCCGCCGTCCCCAACCCATGAAAAGCGTCGATGATTCCCCAAACCGTGCCGAACAGGCCTACGAAGGGGGTGACGGCAGCTGTGATCGCGAGCCACGGCATGTTGCGTTCGAGGCGCGTGACTTCTTCCGAGCAGGCAATCTGCATGGCACGTTGAATCGCAATGCTGTTGCCTTGCCGTTTGTATTCCGCGAAGCCTCCCTCAAAGACCGCGACCAGCGGGCTGGGCTTGAACTGCTCGGCCACGGCCGAGACATCCTGCAGGCGCTGCGCTTTGCGGAAGGCGCGCACGAAGCGTCCACTCTGCACTCGCGCCCGCCGCACCAGGCTCCACTTGGAAAGAATAATTGCCCACGAAACCAGGCTGAAGGCCAGTAAGGAGAGAAGCACAACCTTGGCGACTGGACCCGTTTCACCGACTAAATCGATAATTTCGCCGCCAACCACCGCTGCCAGTAATAAAGGAAAATGCATTTTATTTTCGCGGATTAATTATAGACGAACAAATGCGGACCACTCGGTCAGCTTTGTGAACCTTCGTGTCCTTTGTGGTTCACGCATTTGAACTTCATTAACCACGGAGGACGCGAAGGTTCAAAAGGGAAAAGATAGGATGCCCGACAGATGATCGCTGAGCCGCTTTTCATGCTATTCTGCGACCAACTTCCGAATCTCTGGACAGCGCGTGCTCTGCGAACTGCGGCTTGAAAATTACGCGGTCATTGATAACCTGGCGGTCGAGTTTGCGGCTGGCTTGAACCTGTTGACCGGCGAGACCGGAGCTGGGAAATCCATTCTGATTGATGCGCTCGCCCTTCTTCTTGGCGAGAAGGCTTCGAGCGACGTGATTCGCGCCGGCGCAGACCGGGCAGTGATATCGGCTGTATTCGAAATTGACGACAAGACGGAAAAGATTGTCGCTCGAATTCTCGAAGCCAACGGCATCGATCCCAACGACGAAGACGAATCCGTCATTCTGCGGCGCGAGATCGCCGTGGGAGGCAAAGGCCGCGTCTTCATCAATAATCAGCCGGCCACGGTGGGCGTGCTGCGACAGCTTGCTCCGTATCTCGCCACGATCCACGCGCAGAACGAATCGATAGTGTCGTTCGATGCAGGCGCCCGACTTGAGTTGCTCGATGTTTTTGCCGGAACTCAGCTCGAAGCTGCCAGCGAAGCATTTGCAAGCTGGAAGAATATCGCTCACCGCATCGAAGACCTTGAGCAAGGCGAGCAGGACCGGCTGCGCCTGCTCGATCTGTGGACTTTCCAGAAGCGCGAAATTGAGGACGCCAAGTTGCAACCCGGCGAAGACGAGCGCCTCGAAACCGAGAAGCGCGTATTGGCCAACGCCGAGAAGATTTACAGCGCGGCAATGAATGCCTTCGATCTGCTTTACGAAGGCAGTGCTTCGACTTCTTCTTCGTTGCGCACGGCGCAAAAGCACATCGAGGAGCTGTCGCGCTTCGAGCCGAAATTCCGCGAGGCGTTATCCGCTATTGATACCGCCCGCATCAGCGTCGAGGACGTGGGCGCCACTCTCCGCGACTATGCCGGCGGTATTCAGGCGTCGCCCGAGCATCTGGCAGAGGTCGAAGATCGGCTCGCGGTTCTCGATCGGTTGAAGCGCAAATACGGCCCTACGCTTGACGATGTGATTCATCACGGTGAGGAAACCGGCCGCAAGGTTTCGGAGATGGAAAACAAAGATGAGGTTCTAGCTGGATTACGCCGAGAGCTTGCGCAGGCTGCCGGGGAGTATCTGCGCGCGGCCCGCGCCATCTCGAAAAAGCGTTACGAAGCCGCCCGGAAGCTCGAGAAGCTAGTCGAGGCAGAGATCAACGATCTGGCGATGAAATCCGATTTTCATATCGAAGTCAGTGGTACGGATGAGGAAGGGAACTGGAGCCCGTCCGGCTTCGACCAAGTTCTATACATGATTTCGACGAACCCCGGCGAGCCGTTGCGGCGACTGGAGCACATCGCGTCCGGCGGCGAACTGTCGCGAGTGATGCTGGCGCTGAAAGCCAGCGTAGAAGCCGGCATGGTAAAGAAGACAAGCGTGGCGCGGGCGCCCACGCCCGCGCACCGTACTCTTGTTTTTGACGAAATCGATACCGGCATCGGCGGACGCGCTGCTGAAGCTGTCGGCAAGAAGTTGAAGGCGTTGTCGCGAGCCAATCAAGTCCTGTGTGTAACGCACCTGCCGCAGATCGCCACCTTCGCCGACCATCATTACCTGATCGAGAAAAAGAGCTCCGCCGATCGCACTCGCACCGCGGTGCGCCTCATTACTGGCGAGGAGCGCACCGAAGAAGTCGCACGGATGCTCAGCGGGGCGAAGCTGACCGAGACCTCGCGCAAACATGCCCAGCAGATGCTGAAGAGCAACGCTTAGCCGAGGAAAACGCCGGGGGCCATACTCTCAGAAGAATCGTGTGCTCACTTATGGCTTGTGAAAATGGACCATGATCGAAATTTTATGGGCCACGGGCTTACCGTCGCATTTGGCAGGCTCGAATGTCCATTTCTTGATGGCGTCCAGAGCGGCGACATCTAGATCTGCGCCGCTGGTCTCAGTCATCTGAGCCGCCTCGACCTTACCATCGGCGCTCACCTTTGTCTCTACCACAAGATCGACGCGACGGTTCGGCCCCCCACACGATCCTTGACTCGATGTATATTAGCTAATACACTTAGCTAATATGAAATATACGGTTCATCAAGCCAAGACGAACCTTTCGCGGCTGCTGGAGGAAGCCTGCTCCGGGAAAGAGGTCGTCATCGCTCGCGGCAGCCAGCCGGTCGCCAAGTTGGTGGCGCTGGGTTCGGTCTCAAAGAAACGCGTCCCGGGGCGGCTTGCGGGTCAGATTTCCTACACGGCGGATGCATTCGACCCGCTTACAGACCGGGAATTAGCAGATTTGGGTTTTGAGTGATGGGCGACTGACGGACTCGGCTCTGCAAACCCAAGGGGGCTAGAGCCCTATATTTTAAGATATCTTGCGACGCGGCTAAAGCCGTGCCCTTTCAAGGCCGTCGAGTTCACAGACAAGCCACGGTCGGTATGAAAATTCTGCTTGATACGCATGCTCTGATTTGGTGGTTCGCTAACGAATCGAAGCTATCGCGACGGGCCTCCTCGATCATCAGGACTCAGAGCAACACTATTTTGGTATCGGCCGCGATTGCGTGGGAGTTGGCGATCAAGGTGAATCTCGGAAAGTTCGATGCCCTTTCGCTGGCGACGGAGTTGCCCCACTACGCGGAAGAGGAAGGGTTTGAAGAACTCCCGATTAGCATGGAGCAAGCGATCCGGGCGGGTTTGTTGCCCTTGCATCATCGCGACCCGTTTGATCGATTACTGGTGGCTCAGGCGCAGGCGCTGAATGTACCGATCCTTAGTGCCGACATCGTTCTCGATCAATACGACGTAAAGCGGGTGTGGTAGGAGTGTGCTCTTGAAGGGCACCGACTGGGGCATCCTGCGCAAAGTGCGGGGCACACGTCTGTGCGTTACCATCCGCGAAACCCGGTAACCAGAAAAGCGCCGGACAGGGGTGTCCGCCCCAGACGAGCGGGTAATCCTCACGTGGCAACGAGGGCGTTCGGGGGCGTCTGATTTCTGGGTCGTCATCAGCCACCAGGCTTCGCGGTAGTTTTCGTATTTGTAGCAGGCTCTGCGGGGGACGGTGGGATGCAGGCAGAGGCGCTTGCGGCCGCGCGTCGCTTCGATGGGGATGACGTACCAAGTGTCCTCGGGGACCACGTAGGCGACGATGAGATCGATTTCGTCCTTGGTGTAGATGTCGTGACCTCCCCAGCAACCGTGAGCACTAATCTCGAAGCCTCCGCCCTGGGCGGTGCGGGTGGACTTGACTTGCACCCGCGACAAGCACTGGTTCCAGTTGACGATGAAGTCGAAGCGGTCGCTGTCTCCATAAGGCTTGGCGACTCCGAAGCCCAGGCTCGCAGCTTTGTGCGCAAATGCCAACTCGGCGAGTTCCCCCTGGCGTTTGCGGGTTTGGCCGTGAGGTGGTTTATGGGATCGGTACGGTTTGGCGCCTATCCGGGGGTGAAGTTTCCACTGTTTTTTCATGTGCAAATAAAGAAAGGTGTCAGCGGTCAGGCTGCGCCTGGTCTTAAATCTCCTCAATAAGTTTTTCAGAGCTGGTTGCTCGGAATGGAACGAGAATCTTCAGGTGGTTCGATCAGGTGGCGAGCCTTCCGCGTTTCGCGGTACAGACTAATCGCCAACAAAAAAGGCGCGGACCGGGTCCGCGCCTCATTTCCAGCTATAAGTTCAGAGTAGCAGAATGGACAGGGTAAACGCGCCAAGTTTTGAAGTTTATTTTATCCATCGAATGAGGTGGTTGCGGGGAAAATGGTGGGCTAGGGGGCTTGACAAGATTTCGCCGGTATCAGCTTTTTGCGGGTCTTTGCAGGTTTCGCACCCGCCGCCGAAAGGCAAGCATCCGGACGGCGGGTGCGGTGACTACTTGGTGGTGACCTTGAAGCCGACGTTCGAGCCGTCGGCCGGCGTGTAACGTCCTACAACTTCGAGCGAGTCATTGAGCCCGTCGGGACGCGTGTTGTTGTTGGCTTTCGGGTCCTTGAGGTCGTAGTACTTGCCGCCGTGACGCAAGAAGCCAACCTCGCTGCCGCTGGAATCGAAATACGCGCCGGCGACGTCGCCCTTATTGTTTACGTCGCGGACAATGGTGCCACTCGTGCCCGCATTGGGATCGCTGATTTTCTTGAAGGTCTTCCCGTTGTAGACGAAACCCTCGTAACTGCCAGAGGAGTTGATGGCAAAAACAGCCATCTGGCCTGCGTTATTGATTCCCCAGGCCTCGGTGGAGGTATCGCCGGTCACGTCGATGCTGGTGTACTTCTTGCCCTTCTTTAGAAAGCCATGCTGGACGCTGCCGGAGTCGAGGTACAGACCCACAACATCTCCCTTGTCGTTGATTCCGATCGCCTGGGTTCCGCTCGATCCGGGGAAATTGACGGCAGCGAATTTGCCCGCGTTGTATACAAACCCGGTGTACAGCCCGGTTTTGGTGCTGGTACACCAGCCGGCCGCCGCGCCCGCGTTGTTGATACCGTAGAACGCAATCGCACCGGATGAGAAACCGCCGGTATTCGAGCAATCCTTGTGATTGACCGTGGTCAATTTCTTTCCGTCAAGGATCATCGCGTGCTGGATATTGTTGGCGTCCACATAATCGCCTGCAATTACGCCTGCATTGTTGACGGCGAAACTGTCGGTCTCGACTGCTGTCTTGTTCGCGTGAACGTCCGAGAACGTGAAGGTTAACGGTGGCGCCGCCGCAATACCGACGGCGACGAACATAAGAACTAGCAACACGCCAAGAATGGATTTTTTCACCGGTGTCTCCTAGATAGAGGTGTGGTGGCTCGTCCTCGCCCGTGGTGGAGAGTTGTTAGTGCGGTTGAGGCCGCCAAATTATCGTCCTCGTGGCGCTGCCGGTCAAGATGAAAGGTTTTGCATGTCCAAGACTCGCGAGGCAAGGGTTGGCCGCATCTCGGGCTTTTCGAGGAGAGGCCCTTGGAGTTCGGGGCACGCCCGTCAGGTTTGTACCTTTCCGAAGGTTCGGTTGCGGGCGCACGGTCCGAAATAAGCCAGAGAACTTGCGCCTCAAACCCAGCTGTTGCTCTTGGGAATCGCGTTTTCCCATCCCGCATGTTGAAACCAGCAAGCTCCTCAGGACGACTGCAGGTGCGGGGATGCCCTCGTTTGGCATTGGGTTCGGAGCCGTTCGCTGCGGGAATGACCCCAATCACTGCTAATCCTATGCGCTTCTTGGGCTTACGTTGACCAAAATGGTTCTTTCGGATAGCCTATAAATACAAAATCATAGTGGGGAAGTGTACCCTAACAGGAACCTTATTGTGCCTAACAGCAACGGCAAGACGCTGCTTTTATTGAAGCCCCGAGGCTTTTGCGCGGGAGTGGTGCGGGCCATTGATATCGTTCGGATTGCGTTGGAGGCTTTTGGGCCGCCGATTTATGTCCGCAAGGAAATTGTGCACAACCGCTTTGTGGTCGAAGAACTCCAAGGCAAGGGTGCCATATTCGTCGACAACGTGGACGAGGTTCCGCAGGGCGAGCGGGTAATTTACAGCGCCCACGGGGTTTCGCCGGAAGTGCGGGAAGCCAGCGAGGCGCGCAATCTGCGGGTGATTGATGCAACCTGTCCTCTGGTCACCAAGGTCCATGTGGAGGCGGTGAAGTTCGCCAAGGAAGGGTTTTCCCTGATTCTGATTGGCCATCACGACCACGATGAAGTAATTGGAACGCTGGGCGAGGCACCGATCGTGACCCAGGTGGTGGGATCGCCGGAGCAGGTGGCTTCACTGACTGTGCCGGATCCCGACCGAGTTGCTTTTCTGACGCAAACCACCCTGAGTCTAGATGAGACCAAGGACATTATTGCGGCGCTGCGCGAGAAGTTTCCTAACATCAAGGGCCCGGCGGCGCAGGATATCTGCTATGCCACGGAGAACCGGCAAGTGGCGGTGAAGCATGTCGCTTCGGATGCTGACCTGCTGCTGGTGGTGGGATCGGACAACAGTTCGAATTCCAATCGACTGGTGGAAGTGGCGCGCAATCTGGGTACCGGGTCGCATCTGATTGACAGCTTCCGGAATATCCAACCGGAATGGCTGGAGGGCGTGAAAACAATTGCGCTCACGGCCGGGGCTTCGGCTCCGGAATGTCTGGTGGAAGAAGTGGTGAAGTTTCTGGGCAGCAAGGGTTTCGGCAACGTTCAGGAAGTCGAAGTTATGCCCGAGAACGTGCGCTTCGGGTTGCCGCCGGAGATCGTGGAAGCGATCGCCAGCGCGCCTGCAGTGGCGAGTGCGGAGTAAAGAGCATAAATGGACGAAACCTCCTCCTCGAATTCGGCGTCCAGTGCCCCCCAGTTACACTTCGGCAAGATAGACGATCTGGCCGGCCGGGTGGCTGTGGCCGTGGATGGGGCACGTGAATTCCTGTTTTCCCAGCAGCACAGTGACGGCTACTGGTGTGGGGAACTGGAAGCGGACACTACACTGGAATCCGATTACGTTCTGTTGCACACTCTGCTGGGCACGGGTAATCAGGAACGCTTTCAGAAATGCTGCAACTGGATTCTCCGCCATCAGAACGAAGACGGGGGTTGGGGCATTTATGTTGACGGCCCGTCAAATATCAGTGCATCGGTCAAAGCGTATTTTGCCTTGAAGTTGACCGGCTATAAGCCAGATCATCCGGCGCTGGCGCGGGCGCGGGCAAAGATCCTCGCCATGGGTGGAGTGACAGAGGTCAACACCTTTACCAAGATTTATTTGTGCTTTCTGGGTCAGTACGATTACGACGCGGTGCCCGCGGTGCCTCCGGAGATCGTGCTGTTTCCCAACTGGTTCTGGTTCAATATCTACGAAATCTCTTCCTGGTCGCGGGCGATTCTGGTGCCGCTCTCGATCTGCTATGCCAAGAAGCCGCTGAAGAAGATTCCGGATGAAATGGGAGTCGAAGAACTATTCGTCGGGGGCCGCGACAAATCGCGCATGCGCCTGCACTGGAGCAAGAAGCTGGTTTCCTGGCGTAATTTCTTCCTGGTTTTTGACCGGATGGTCCATTGGTTCGAGTTGGTGCATATCCGCCCATTGCGGTGGCTGGCGTTGAAGCGTGCCGAGCAATGGATGCTGGAACGTTTTGAAATGAGCGATGGTCTGGGCGCGATTTATCCGTCGATGCTGAATGCGATTATTGCGCTGCGCTGTCTGGGCTATTCGCTGGACGATCCGCAGGTGATCCGTGCTTTGGATGAATTCGAGAAACTCGGGATCGAAGAGGACGACACGTTCCGAATGCAGCCCTGCATGTCGCCAGTGTGGGATACGGCGTATGCGCTATTTGCGCTGGGCGAGGCCGGGGTTCCAGCCAACGATCCGCGGATGATTAAGTGCGCTGACTGGATTCTGCAGAAACAGGTTCGCACCGTCGGCGACTGGAAAGTGAAGAACAAGAAGGGCCAGCCGGGCGGCTGGTATTTCGAGTTCAACAACGAGTTTTATCCGGACGTGGATGACAGCGCGATGGTCTGTCTCGCGTTGGGTCACGTGGAGCATCCGAACGGGCGCTACCAGCGCGAATCGGTGCAGCGGGCCATCGACTGGATTTTTTCCATGCAGTGCAAGAACGGCGGATGGGCGTCGTTCGATAAAGACAATGACACGGATGGTTTTCCAGTACATTCCATTCGCCGATCACAATGCCATGCTGGATCCGCCGACGGTGGACATTACCGGGCGAATTTTCGAGATGCTGGCGGCGTACGGATACGACAAGAATGATCCGCGGGTGAAGAAGGCTCTCAAGTTTATTCGCGACGAGCAGGAGCCCGATGGATCGTGGTTCGGGCGCTGGGGCGTGAATTACATTTACGGGACCATGCAGGTGCTGCGCGGGCTGGAAGCGATGGGCATCGATCATCACGAGCCTTATGTTCAGCAGGGTGCGGAGTGGCTGCGCATGGTGCAGAATCCGGATGGAGGCTGGGGCGAGACTTGCGGTTCGTACGACGATCCCGGCACGCGAGGGGTAGGTCCAAGCACGCCTTCGCAGACCGCGTGGGCGGTGTTGGGTTTGCTGGCCGCGAACGATACCCGCAGCGATTCCGTGGCTCGCGGGATTGCTTATTTGCTGCGTACACAAAAGAAGAATGGAGCTTGGGATGAGCCGCAGACTACGGGCACTGGGTTCCCACGAGTGTTTTATCTGGTTTATACGCTGTACCGGCAGTATTTCCCGCTGATCGCGCTGACTACTTACACCAAAGCGATGGCGGGGGCCGCGCAGGGCACGGGCGTGCGCCGGATTGGCTAGTCGTAGTTCTTATCAGGGCACTGGAGAGAAGACGAATGGCGGTTCCAATTTCTCAGATGTGGACGGTGGCAACTTACGTCCTCGGGCAGAAGCTTAAGGGACGCAAGCAGTATCCGCTGGTGCTGATGCTGGAGCCGCTGTTCCGCTGCAATCTGGCGTGCGCGGGCTGTGGGAAGATTCAATATCCCGCTCACGTGCTGAAATCACAGCTCACGCCCGAGGAATGCTTCCGCGCGGTCGATGAGTGCGGCGCGCCGACGGTCTCCATCCCCGGCGGCGAGCCGCTGCTGCATCCGCAGATCGGCGAGATTGTGGAAGGGCTGGTGGCGCGCAAGAAATACATCTATCTGTGCACGAATGCTTTGCTGCTCAAGGAGAAAATCCATCTATTCAAGCCCAGCAAGTATCTGACGTTTTCGGTTCACATGGACGGACAGCGTGAGCATCACGACTTTTCGGTTTGCCTGGACGGCGGATACGACAAAGCAATCGAGGGAATAAAGGCCGCGCTGGCTGGCGGTTTCCGGGTGACTACGAACACGACATTGTTTGATGGAGCGGATCCGAAGAGCGTGCGTGCGTTCTTCGACGAGATGATGGAATTGGGCGTCGAGGGCATGATGCTCTCGCCGGGATACTCCTACGACAAAGCGCCGGACCAGCAGCGTTTCCTGGGGCGGGCCCGGACGAGGCGGTTGTTTCGCGCCATGCTCTCGAATCGCAGCAAGAAGTGGCGATTCAATCAGTCGGCGCTATTTCTCGAATTTCTAATGGGGAAGCGCGAGTACGCGTGTACACCCTGGGGCATGCCGACTTTCAACGTTTTCGGATGGCAGAAGCCCTGCTACCTGCTTGCAGGACGGTTACGCGGATAGTTTCGCCGAACTGCTGGAGACCACGGCCTGGGAAAATTACGGGACGGAGTCGGGCAATCCCAAGTGCGCGAATTGCATGGTGCACAGCGGCTATGAAGCCTCCGCAGTGAATGATTTGTTCGGGTCGGCGCACGCCATGTGGCAGGAAGTGAAGGCGCGCATGTTTGGCGAATATGAAGACGCTTCAGCGCTCCGCTTGCTGGATGAGTCCACGCAGCCAGCGCATGCCGTCAGTCCGCTGGTGCAAATCGAAGCTCCGGCGGGCGAGGAGACGCGGGTTTGAGCGGGCGGGAATCCGGGCACGGGCCTTCCGCTGCTGTCGATCCGGACTCGCTGGAAATTGCGCCGGGGACGGCTCATGAGAAGCTCGAGGGGTCGGTTCCGCTATTGGCGAACGAGGAAGATCTCCGCAAGGCGCTGGAGCAGGCATTCGATTATCGCGGCGATGTATCCATCACGCTAAAAGATGGCACCCGGATCGAGGGCTACATTTTCGATCGTAGCGTTGGTCGAAATGCCGGAACCAAACTAGCAGACAGCTTCGTGCGAGTCTTGCCGAAAGATGGATCTCCCAAGGTGAAAATTTCCTACGCACAAATTGCCGCGCTGGCTTTTACCGGGCGCGACATGGCCGCAGGCAAGACCTGGGAAAACTGGGTGCGTCACTATTGGGAGAAGAAAGCCGCAGGCGAGAAGGATATTTCGCTGCAGCCAGAAAAGCTGGAGTAGCATTTAACCCAGTTCCCATTGATCCGTTCCCGGTTCTCAGCTCAAAGGCTGCATGAATGACAGCTTCTAATGAAGGCTTTCGTCACTGGCGCAACTGGGTTTGTGGGCAGTCATGTGGCCCGATTATTGGCCGAGCAGGGTGCGGATTTGCGGTTGCTTGTTCGATCGAGCAGCGATCTGAGAAATATCCAGGGACTGAATGCGGATCGGGCCATCGGCGACCTGCGTGATCCAGCATCGATTGAGAAGGCCATGGGAGGCTGCGATGTGGTGTTTCACGTTGCAGCCGACTACCGGCTCTGGGTGCGCGACCCGGAGCAGATGTATCGCGCCAATGTGGAAGGTACACGAGTGATTCTCGCGGCCGCGCAGAAGAACGGTGTGCGCCGCGTGGTGTACACGTCGAGCGTCGCGACCATGGGGTTCACTTCGAATGGCCGTCCGGCAGACGAGGATTCTCCGGTTTCGCTGGACAACATGATCGGGCACTACAAACGGTCGAAATTCATGGCCGAGCAGGTGGCGGTGGAGGCGGCGCGCGGCGGTATGGATGTGGTGGTGGTGAATCCGACTACTCCGGTTGGCGAACAAGATATCAAGCCCACTCCCACGGGGCGGATCGTCGTTGATTTTCTGAAGAAGAAGTTTCCCGCCTATGTGGATACCGGCCTGAATCTGGTTGACGTTAAGGAATGTGCCCGGGGCCACGTGGCCGCGCTGGAGAAGGGAAGAAGCGGCGAGCGCTATATCCTGGGTGGAGAGAACCTGACGTTGAAGCAGATTCTCGATAAGCTGGCGGCGATTACGGGATTGCCTTCGCCCACGATCAGAGTTCCTTACGTAGTCGCGCTGGCTACCGGCGTGGTGGACGAAATGGTTACAGGACACATCCTGGGCCGGGAGCCACGGGCGACCATCGATGCGGTTCGCATGGGACGCAAGAAAATGTTTGTATCGTGCGCCAAAGCCGAGCGCGAGCTTGGGTGGAAGACAGTTCCGGTTGACGATGCGCTAAGGCGCGCCGCGGAGTGGTTTCAGGTGAACGGATATGCGCCCCGCGCCTGAGCCGAACTATGCTCGGCTCGGGGCTCGGCTCGGGCGAGTCTGAGATCCGTCCCCGCGCAGACTGGGAGCTTTTTGGAGAATGATGGCGGACCCGGCCAAAGTTGCGATGGTTGCAGCGCTGGAGCGCGAGGTGCGCGCGTTGCTGAGGGGCTCGCGGCTGGTGGAGCGTGAATACGAAGGCCGGCGGTTCAGGTTCTTCGAAGCTGACAATATTGTGCTGGTGTGCGGCGGGATCGGCGCGGAAGCGGCACGCCGGGCGACGGAAGCGGTAATCGCGCTGTACCAGCCAGAGCTTGTGCAGTCGGTGGGTTTCGCGGGGGCCCTCGATCCGCGATTGCAGGTAGGCGAGATATTCTCGCCCGCCCGGGTCATCGACGCCAGGGATGGCAGCAGCGTCGAGACCGGTGCGGGCTGCGGCATACTGGTCACCGCGGGCGCGATTGCGGGAACGGAATGCAAGGCGCAATTGGCCAGGGCGTATGGCGCGCAGGCCGTCGATATGGAAGCAGCGGCGGTCGCTCGTGGCGCGCAGGCGCGCGGGGTGCGGTTCATGGCGGTGAAGGCGATCTCGGATGAAAGCATGTTTGCGATGCCATCGATGGATTGTTTTGTGAGCGCTGACGGCCACTTTCAAAGCGGAAAGTTCCTGGCTTCTGCAGCGTTGCGGCCATGGCTTTGGCCGCGCGTCATCCAGCTTGCGAGGAATAGCGCAAAGGCGTCCAAAGCGCTTTGCGCCGAGTTAGATCGATTCATCCACGACCCAAAGAAAGCAGATGTTTCCGGGCGGGATCTGCATCCAATAGCGAAGGGCGTCAACTGATTCATGGCAATCGCCGGACAATTCACCATAGAGGAAACGAAGCATGCGATCCCAGCCACCATGCAGGCGGCGGTCTATCGCGGCATCAACGACGTTCGGGTGGAAACCGTGGCGGTGCCGCAAATCGGTCCGGGCGAGTTACTGGTCCGGGTGCACACTTGCGGGATCTGCGGAACCGATCTCAAGAAAATTGCCAGTGGCTCGCACTCCGCGCCCCGCATCTTCGGACACGAGACATCAGGTACTGTGGCGGCGGTGGGCCGGGGAGTCAACCACTTCAATCCCGGTGATCGCGTCGTGGTCTTCCACCACATCCCATGCGGCCAGTGCTATTACTGCAGCCATAAGGTTTTTGCGCAGTGCGAGACCTACAAGAAAGTCGGATGCACGGCGGGATTCGAGCCATCGGGCGGGGGATTCGCCGAATATGTCCGGGTAATGGATTGGATCGTGGACCAGGGTACGGTGCGAATCCCGGACGGAATCTCGTTCGAGCAGGCATGCTTTGTAGAGCCGGTAAATACCTGCATGAAGGGGATTGAGGGGTTGAAACTTGTGTCCGGCGAAAGTGTTCTAGTAATTGGGCAGGGGCCCATAGGTATCATTCTGGGAACTTTGGCTAAAAGGTCAGGAACTAGGGTAATCACTTCCGATTTGTATCCCGGGAGGCTTACAATATCTAATACATACGGTTTAACGAACGGAATTGATGCTTCACGCACCGACGTGGTAAAGGCGGTGCGGGAGCAAACAGACGGCAGGGGCGCCGACGCAGCAGTGCTTGCGGTGGGGGGCAGCGGGCTGATTCGGACCGCCATGGACGCGGTTCGTCCGGGAGGCAGGGTTTTGCTGTTTGCGCAGACGGTTCGCGGGGAAGCTACCATCGATCCGGCTGCGATTTGCGTGGACGAGAAGACATTACTGGGCTCCTATAGCGCATCCGTCGAACTGCAGGCAGATTCGGTGCGGTTTGTGATGAGCCGGGAGATGGAGTTGGAACGTTTGATCAGTCATCGCTTCTCCTTATCGAGTAGCGTTGAGGCTTTGAAGCTGGCGGCTCATCCGCAGCCGGATTCGATGAAGATCGTGATTCAAACGGGCAGGTCGTAGCAAGGCAGGAAGGAACTACAGAGTGAACGGAAAGATGACGGCAGCGGTCCTCTATGGCAAAGAGGACGTAAAAATCGAGAAGGTCCCGATTCCCCGGGTAGGTGACGGGGAAGTGCTCGTCAAAGTGCAGGTTGCCCTCACCTGCGGAACTGACTTGAAGGTGTATCAGCGCGGCTACCATGCCCGCATGATCGTTCCTCCCGCCCTGTTCGGACACGAACTGGCCGGAGTCATTGAAGAGGTTGGCGCGGGTGTGCGCACGTTCAAGAAGGGGATGCGGGTTGTGGCGCTGAATTCCGCGCCCTGCCAGATGTGCTTCTATTGTTCCAAACACCAGGCCAACCTTTGCGAAGACCTGCTGTTTAATAACGGGGCCTACGCGGAATACATCCGAATCCCGAAGCGAATCGTCGAAATCAACATGCTGGCCATCCCCCCGGATGTGAGCTATGAAGAGGCCGCCATGGTCGAGCCGCTGGCTTGCGTGTTGCGTGGTCTGCACGAAACCGGCGTGGAGATCGGCGATACGGTAACCGTAGTGGGAGGCGGCCCTATTGGACTGATGTTCGTGCAGGTTGCCAAGGCGGTTGGCTGCAATGTGATTTCAGTGGTCAAGCGCGATTCCCAAGTTGAAGCTGCCAAGCACATGGGCGCTCACGAAGTGGTGCAGATCACCAAGGTGAAGGATCCGGTCGAAGCGGTACGCAGACTTTCACCGGAGAAGCGCGGCAGCGACGTAGTGATCGAGGCGGTGGGGCGTCCCGAAGCCTGGGAACTGGCCATCGACATGGTACGCAAAGGCGGGACGGTGAATTTTTTCGGCGGCTGCGCCGCCGGCACCAAGGTACAACTCGACACCAACCGGCTGCATTACTCGGAGGTCACGCTGAAAGCGACCTTCCATCACACACCCGAAACCGTACGCAAAGCATTCGCGCTGATCGCGGAGAAAAAGATTCGTTCCACGGACTACATTACTGGCGAAGCGCCCCTGTCCCGGTTGCAGCAGGTTTTCCATCACATGCTGAACCGCAATGGCGATATCAAGACCGCTATTATTCCCGGGCACTAAGGCGGGATTTTCCGACAGCCACGCCGGCGCCTGCATTGAACGAAACTGACCATGTCATCCATTGCCAGCGACTCCCGGACTATTTCCTCCCCCTTGCCAGGGTGGAGCAGTCTTCCGCCGGAGTACGCCATTCCAGAGAAGGCCCCGACGGCGACCGAGGCTGAGGAATACTGTCGGCGACTGGCTCGTTCCCACTACGAGAATTTTTCGGTGGCAACCTGGTTTCTTCCGCAGCGATTGCGCCAGGACTTCTTCAATGTTTACGCGTATTGCCGAATCTCCGATGATCTAGGTGATGAAGTGGGCGATCCGCATGCTTCTTTGCGGTTGCTCGATCAGTGGGAGGCCGAACTCGACGCCTGCTATGCGAGCAGTCCACGGCACCCGGTGTTCGTGGCTTTGGCGCAGACTGTCCGCAAATGTGAGATTCCGAAGCAGACATTCGTTGACCTGCTGACCGCGTTTCGCCAGGACCAGCGAGTCTCGCGCTATGCCACGTTCGCGGACGTTCTTGGGTATTGCCAGTACTCCGCCAACCCTGTAGGCCGTCTGGTTCTGTACGTATGCGGCTATAGAGACGCGGAGCGCCAGGCGCTTTCTGATTTCACTTGTACCGCTTTGCAGTTGGCGAATTTCTGGCAGGACGTGAGCCCGGATTATGCACGGGGCCGGGTCTATGTTCCGCAGGAAGATCTTCGCCGGTTCGGAGTCAGTGAAGAAGAATTGGCGGCGCAGCGCAACACCTCCGCGTTTTGCGACATGATGCGCTTCGAGGTGGAGCGGGCCCGCGGTTGGTTCGCGCGAGGGTTGCCGCTGATCCAGAAGGTGGATCGTGACCTGGCGCTGGATATCGAGTTGTTCAGCCGGGGCGGGCAGGAAATTCTGAATGCCATCGAG
The DNA here is from genome assembly GCA_963788605.1 of uncultured Acidobacteriota bacterium. Taxonomy (GTDB): domain Bacteria; phylum Acidobacteriota; class Terriglobia; order Terriglobales; family Acidobacteriaceae; genus JABDBE01. The sequence goes on from CAWBHD010000013.1 coordinate 25,869, forward strand.
GCCCAAGGCTACAACGTGCTGGGCAGGCGTCCGGCGATTTCGAGGTCCCGCAAAATGGCGCTCCTGGCGCGAGCGGCGTGGGGAAAATTGACTTGGGGAAAGCGAGTATGAGTACGGCCGTGCAACCCGCTCCCACACCATTCGCGCCCACGGAATCGCAACTGGCGGTTGCGTATTCGGTTTGCCGCCACATTACGCGGGCAGCGGCCAAGAACTTCTACTACGCATTTCTGGTATTGCCGCGGGCGAAACGGCAGGCCCTGTGTGCGGTCTACGCCTTCATGCGGCGCTGTGACGATATCGCGGACGACGAATCCCTGTCGCCGTACGAACGCCGGCAAAAGCTTGCGGACTGGCTGGACGCGCTTCACCGGTCCCAGTCCGGCCATCCCAGCGACGAGCCTGTGCTGCTGGCTCTCACCGACGCGCAGCGGCGCTACAACATTCGCGTCGGACTGCTGGACCAGTTGGCTTATGGGACGGCAATGGATGTCGAGGGAGGACCCGGAACGGCCGACACTGCAGCGAGCGAGTCAACCGTGCCCCTCAAGCTCCGAGTCCGCTACCGGACCTTTGACGATCTTTACCAGTACTGTTATCGAGTCGCATCGGTTGTGGGCCTGGTTTGCATTCATGTATTCGGCTATCGCGATCCAGCTGCCGAGCCGCTGGCTGAGCGCCTGGGGCTGGCCTTTCAGCTCACCAACATCATTCGAGACGTGAAGGAAGATGCCAGCATGGGAAGAGTTTATTTGCCCGAGGAGGATCTGGACAGATTCGGGATTTCACTTTCCACATTGAATGCAGCGGCCGATCCGGCACAGTTGCGTCCACTCCTCGCAATGGAAGCTGACCGGGCTCGCGAATATTACCGGGCGGGCGAGGAACTCATTCCTTTGGTTGAGGAGGACAGCCAACCGGCTCTCTGGGTGCTGATGACCATCTATCAGCGATTACTCGACAAAATTGCACTGCGTGAATACGACGTTTTCAGCGGTAAGGTCAGCCTCACCGTGCGCGAGAAGCTTGGCATCCTGGCCAAGGGCTTCCTGAAACGTCTCTCCTGATGAGCCAGCGTTTGCCGCCGAGTTCCCGAGTTGCCGTGGTGGGGGGCGGATTGGCCGGACTGGCCGCCGGTTGCGCTCTTGCCGGCAGTGGCTATCGCGTCACCCTGTTTGAGCGCCGGCCTTATCTGGGCGGACGGGCTTCGTCGTATGAACATCCGGGCACCGGTGAGGTGGTCGATAATTGCCAGCACGTTTTGCTCGGCTGCTGTACCAACCTGATCCAGTTCTACGAGCGCTTGGGTGTGCAGGGCAAGATCCGGTGGTACGAGCGGCTGACTTTCCTCGAGCCCGGCGGACGCGCGTCGGTAATCGAACCATCCAAGCTGCCGGCTCCCCTTCACAATGCGGCTGCTTTCCTCCGCGCTGCCTGTCTGAACCTGTCGGACAAAGTGGCGATTGGCGCCGCCATGGCCGCTCTGGCGCCTGCCATGCCACGAGACAAGGGAGAAACCTTCTTGACATGGCTGCATCGCCATGGACAAACGAAACAGGCAATCGAGCGTTTTTGGCAGCCCATCCTGGTGAGCGCTTTGAACGAAGAACTGGATCGCATGTCGGTGCCGTACGCGGCCCAGGTGGTGCGGGAATCGTTTCTGAAGTCAGCCGCGGCGGGACGGATGGGGGTGCCGACCGTGCCTCTCACCGAGCTTTACGGCGCCGCTGGAGATTACATCAGTATGCGTGGCGGCGATGTTCGATTCCGCAGCAATATGGAGAGTTTTCGGGCCGAGCCGGACCGGGTGAAACTGCTCGTGTCGGGCGAGGAGATGAACTTCGACTTCGTTGTCTTCGCCGTAGCTTTTGATGCTCTATCGCGCATGCTGCCGCAAACCTCGGCGGCCGACCCGCTGCGGCAAGTGCTGGCCCGATTCGAGACCTCGCCGATCACCGGCATTCATTTCTGGTTTGATCGCCAGATCACGGATCTGGATCATGCAGTGCTGCTCGACCGGACGATCCAATGGATGTTTCACAAATCGAAATTGCTGACTGCCGGTCGCAGCGGAGGATCGGAAACCAGAGAGCGCGACCGCAGTCGTACCGCCGAAACGCACGCTCAGACAGGCGCTTCAACCCAGCCCAACGGCAGCTATGTGGAACTGGTGGTGAGCTCATCCAAAACTTTGGTCGACAAATCGAAAGCCGAGATCATCGAGATGGCGCTGGCCGAACTGCGCGAGTTTTTCCCCGGCGCGCGGGATGCGAACCTGGTGAAATCCACCGTGATCAAGGAAGTCCACGCAACCTATTCGCCGCAGCCTGGGGTGGATGCCTATCGCCCCCGGCCGGAAACGGTCTGGCCCAGAGTTTTTCTAGCCGGAGACTGGACGGCGACCGGATGGCCCGCCACCATGGAAGGCGCGGTTCGCAGCGGCTACATGGCAGCGGAATCCGTGGCCCGGGTTGCAGGAATATCCGATGCGTCGTTTGTTGTATCGAATCTGCCGGCCAGTGGATTCATGCGGCTGTTCGGATAGGTCGCTTGCGTCCTCCAATGTTCCTTGCCTTACTCCCATGGCTCAATCTTCTACCAACGATTTCAGCCGGCACAACGCCTGATCCCACTGCGCGGAAACGGAATCTAGATATTTTTTAATTCCTTCGATGGGTTGTGGATTGAATCTGAATCTGTTCTCCCGTCCCCTGGGAACGCTACGCACGATTCCGGGACTCTGCAATACTCGGAGATGCTTGGTGATCGCGTGCCGGGTTAGCCCGGAACCCCGGGTTAGCTGAGAGATCGAACAAGGCCGCCCGCTACTGAGCTTTACCACCAGCGACAGCCGCGTCGGGTCACCCAGAGCGGCAAACAAAGGTGCATGAGCCTGCGGCCTAACGGTCTTGTTGCTACGACGTTTGCGCGACATGTTTTTCGATGTTCTTCATTTGCTCGGTCCAGCCGCCGTCATTCCCGCGGAATGCTTCAAGGGTACGATCGCTGGGGATCTTGTCGAAGCCGGACTCGGTCAGCAGGAGCAGGGTTCCATCCGCGGTTTCCTCCAGCCTGAATTCAACCAGCGTGGGCATCTCCTTCGAGTAGTCTATTTTGGCATCGACAGCATAGGGATGCCAGGTAAAGGAAAATAAACGTTCGGGCTCGATCTTCTGCACCACGGCTTCCCATTTCAGGTGTTCATAGCCCGGATAGTCGATCTGGCCGTGCGAGACTTGACCACTGACGAATGGGCCGTCCAGCTTCACGCGAAACCACTGGCCAAATTCACGGTAGTCCGTCAGGGCGCGCCAGACCCGTGAAAGTGGAGCCTTGAGTGCAATGCGCTTCTCAATTCGGTCGTTCATCTGAGGCGACCTCCAGGTTGCATGTTAGTCTGGCCCAGCGTGAAATGCGACCGTACGGTTGCATGTATTATCCGGCCGCGAGACGCTTGTAAGACCCATGCCAGCCGAAATCTCGCGCCTGTAGCAAAATAGATATATGGACAGCGTAAGAATGGACAAGTGGCTCTGGGCGGCCAGATTCTTCAAGACACGGACATTGGCGGCGCGGGCCTGTGAGCTTGGACGGATCCAGTCCAATGGGCAGGCTGCCAAGGCCGCGCGCGAGGTTCGGATTGGAGACATGCTGCGAGTGACCAATGACGGTGGAGACTTTCAAGTCAAAGTCCTGCTTCTCTGCGAGGTGCGCGGCCCGACTTCGGTTGCGCGGACGCTCTATTGTGAAACGGAGGCGAGCCGGGAACTCCGATTGAAGGCGGCGGCGGAGCGGAAGGCGGCGCGACAGTTCGAAGAACTGCCCGCAGGCAGGCCATCAAAACGTGATCGCCGGAAGATTATCCAGTTCCGGGAAAGAGGCTGACTACAGGCAACTGAAGTCATCGACTGTTCGTGCCGATATAGCAGAAGTATGGCGGCGGAGTTGTTAGTATTGCCGTCCGAGGAATCGGGACGACGTTGCCGGAGAGGTTTTCGATGATTCAGCAATGTGTTCAGCCCACGGATCGCGAGATTACCTTTGGCGATGACGAAATAATCGTGAGTAAGACCGATATCAAGGGCATCATTCTTTATACCAACCGCACATTTCTCAAGGTTTCCGGATACACCGAAGCCGAACTGCTCGGCAAGCCGCACAATATTATTCGCCATCCGGGCATGCCGCGCTGCGTGTTCAAGCTTCTGTGGGACACAATCGCCTCCGGAAACGAGATCTTCGCCTACGTGAAGAACATGGCCAAGAACGGCGACTACTATTGGGTCTTCGCCCATGTCACGCCTACGTTTGGCGACCAAGGCGGCATCATCGGCTACCATTCCAGTCGCCGCAGTCCCGAGCGCCGTCAGGTGGATCTGTTTGCGGGCATCTACGACAAGCTTCTGGCAGAAGAGAACCGTCACGCTGACTGGCGTGAAGGTATGGCTTCCGCCACCCGAATGTTGCGGGACGCAGTGGCGGAGAAAAACATGGATTACGCGGAATTTGTCTTTTCCGCCTGAAGGTGCTGCGACGTCAGTCTATGAGCGGGCGGCACTCGCGACTTGTTGTTGGATCCCGGGCATCACGCTGCCAACAGCACTACGCCGCCGGCTACGAACACCGCTGCCATCCAGCGGCGATGATCTACATGCTCGTGGAGAAAAATCCTGGCCGCAATCGCGTTGGTCACAAAGGTGAGCGAAGCCGAGGCGGGCGCGATCAGGCTGACATCGCCCCAGGAGAGTCCAAACAGCAGACTGTAGAAGGCAATCGTCATGGCCAGAACGCCGAGTAGAAAGTTTGGATTCCGCAGCACTCGTCCCATCACCGTCCAGACACCACTCTTCCGCCATAGCGCACCGACATCCCCCACCTGTTTCATGGCGCGGGAAAGCAGGACGTCCCCGGTGGTCGAAGCCAACACGATTACGCCAATCGCACTCCACGTATAGGCCTGCTTCATCGATCCTCGCTCGCCGACGCCGGCTCGAATTCTGGCTCGCGGGGTTGGGTTGCGGGGGGATGATGATGGGTCAGCGCTGGACCCTGGGTCACGAATCCGACGCCGGCGGCGATCAGAAGAACGCCAATCCAGCGCGTCGTCGTCACCGTCTCGTGCAGATAAAATTTTGCGATCAGCGTGAGCAGCACGTAGCCCAGCGAGGTAGCGGGAAGAACGTAGGTCAGGTCAGCCCAGGAAAGGGCGGTCATATAGGAAGCAAAGAATCCCAGCAGGAGCAAAATGCCCAGGGCGACCGAGGGATTCACCACCGCCAAGATCACATCCGAAAGGTGATTCAGGGAAATGCTGCCCACCTGCTTCATACCGCGGGAGAGCAGCGAATCGCCGAGCGAGGCACACAGAGTCACACCGGCAAGCACTAGATACTTGCGAAAGGTCACACGATCCTTACCTAAGCCTTCGCCGGTGCGACTGCAGCTGCGGAATCGTCCTTCTCGCGTTTGTCCTTGACCCACTTGTGCCGCATGGCGCGGACTTTGAGAAAGTTCTTCGCTTCTTTGTAAAGGCGCTTGCGATCCACCTTGTTGAACGCCGCTTTTCTCAGAATCCGGAACACGGCCTTGGGCCGGAAATAATACTCGTCGTAAAAGCGATGAACCGATTCGAGAATGTCATCCGCGGGCAAACCGGGATATTGAATGTGGGCGAGTTGGTGGCCGCCCTCGTCCACCATCTTGTTGTCCCCGACCATGAAGCCATTCTTCACCGCGTAATCGTACAGTTCGGTTCCTGGGTAAGCGTGGGCTACGGAGACTTGAATCGTTTCCACGTCGAGTTCCTTGGCGAACGCGATTGTGGTGCGAATCGTCTCTGGCGTTTCGCCGGGGAGGCCGAGAATGAAATCACCGTGAACGACCAGACCCAGCTTGTGACAATCCTTGGTGAACTGCCGGGCGCGCTCGACGGTGGCTCCCTTCTTGATGTTCTTCAGAATCTGCGGGTCGCCGGACTCATATCCCACGATCAGGAGACGGCAACCGGCCTCTTTCATAGCCTTCAGAGTTTCGTAGTCGGTCGTAACTCGCGACGTGCAAGACCATGTCAGGCCGAGCGGTTTTAGTTTGGCGCAGAGTTCGATGGTTCGAGCCTTCTGGATGTTAAAGGTGTCGTCGTCAAAAAAGAACTCCCTGACATCGGGCCAAAATTCCTTGGCTTTGGCCATCTCACGCGCTACATCGTCAGTGGAGCGTTTTCGCCAGGGGTGTCCGCTCAAAGTCTGCGGCCACAGGCAGAATGTGCACTGCGCGGGGCAGCCGCGAGTAGTGTAGAGAGAGACGTACGGATAAAGCAGGAACGGAACGTTGTACCTGGTCACGTCCAAATCGCGGCGGTAGATTTCAGTCACGTGGGGCAGGGAATCGAGATCCTGAATTTCCGAGCGGTCCGGAGTGTGGACCACGGATCCGTTCTTCAGAAATGAGATACCGAGAATTTCTTCGAGGGGCTTGCCTTGGGCGAATTCGCAAACCGCGTAGTCAAATTCCTTGCGAACCACGAAATCAATCGAGGGACAATCCTTCAACGACCGTTCCGGCAACACGCTGACATGAGGGCCGACAAAAGCAATTTTGATCCGCGGATTTGTCTCTTTGATCTTTTTCACCAGCAGAATGTCGCCGGGAAAACCTGGCGTGCTGGTAAACAGCACCAGGAACTCATAGTCACGCGCGATTTTGATAGTCTCTTCCGCCGAGACGTGATGCGAAGGTGCATCCAGCAGACGCGCGCCCTCCAGCATCCCCGCCGGGTAAGCCAACCAAACCGGGTACCAATAACTTTCAATCTCGCGGGTTGCCGGCCAACGGGAACCGGCTCCCCCGTCGAAATTTTCGAAGGACGGCGGATTCAAAAACAGTGTTTTCAAAGGCATAATATTTGGATAACCTATACTAACATTTCCAAGCGTCTTCTGAGGCCACCCCAAGTACACTCCAGGTACCTGCCGCATCTGATTAAAGGCGGTTCAGGTTTTCCCGCGCAGCTCCCACTAAGTATATGTAAATAGAGTCTAATAGCCCGATTGCGGTTTAGCAAAGCGCATCCGGTGAATGGTCGGTTTGATACGTCCAACAGGGAAATTGAGCCTCGAATTGGGGGGTGAAATTCGTTAACTACAAAGGACACGAAGGTACACAAAGGTTGCCGGGCCGGAATTTCCTTTGTGAACCTTCGTGTCCTTTGTGGGTAAAGGGGTTGCTATTTGCCGACGCCGATCCAGTTTTCCAGTTCGCCGGTTACGCGAAGCAGGCTGATTTGCGCCCGGGCTAGCTCGAAATTAGCGTCCTGGAGCATGTTGTAGCGCTCATTGGCTTGACTGCGCGCATCGTCCAAGTCGTGTAGAGTTGTGCTCCCCGCATCGGCGCGGACCTGTGCCGCCTCGAAATTCGATTTGGCGATCTGGTATTCCAGATCGACCACCTGTTGAGCGGCAGAGAGTTGCTCGACTGAGCGTTGCAGCTTCAGAGTTTGTTCCGATACCTGGTTCCTGGTGGACTCCACGTCCTTCTTGGCGTGCAAAGCTTGCGCGTCCGCGGCTTGCGCGTGGGAGTGTTGTGACGGATTCAGGAAGGGAAACCGGATTGCCACGCCGATGGTGGCATTGTGCCGCTGGAAACTTCCTGGTTGGAAGAAATCCTGATAGTTGTTGTAGGTGGCAAGCAGGGCGTATTGAGCGGCGAAATCGACCATGGGCAACATTGCCCGGTGTTCGCCGCGGGCACGGAACCCGAGAGCGGTAGCGCGGACACTGGCAATCTGGATCAGCGGACTTTCTTGCGCGGCTTTGGCCGTGAGATCGTCAGCTTGTTTCACCTCGGGCAATGCGGGAATCGTTTCGGGCACAGTTTCGATCGCGGCTGCGGGTAGGCCGGTCAAGTGTGAAAGCCGGCTGCGCAGGACGTCGATTGCGCCTTGCGCCTGAGAGATGTGCAGGTAGACGCGAGCTCCATTGAGTCGTGCCTGATTGCGGATTAGTGGGCTGTCGACGCCTTCCTGAATCCTTTGATTGACGATTTGCTCCATCTTGAGAGCGTCCTCGTATTCACGACTCAGGCGCGTGATGAGGGTCTCCCACTTGCTCAGTTCCGCATAGCTCAGGACGGTCTCCTCGATGACCTGGTTGCGCTGATCTTTGGTCTGAACCGTGGACTCCTGCCACTCCGATCTGGCCGCGCGCACAAAATCGCGCAACGCGGGATTGAACAACGCGGACTGTGCCGTAGCATTGACGATCGAGGGCGCCGATCCCTCCAGGCTGAGCGGGTAGCCCCACGACTTGCCCAGGCCGGAACCCACAGTCAACTGCGGCACGTACTGATTGCGGAGTTCGTGGTAGGAGGCAAAGGCGCGCTGCTCGTCAAACTGCGAAGCCTCCATGGTGGTGCTGTGCGCCAGCGCCAGCTCCACGGCGCGCTTGAGCGGGAGTTGCTCGGCGGCGAGCGTTCCGCAGGATACGATCAGCAATACAGCAAGAGAAAAAAGAACGGCAAGGCATAGTGCACGACGAGAAGCAGGTTTCATGTCTTCATCCTCACGAGAGGTTGCGGGATTCACAGACTGATTGTAGATGAGCGCGAGCCCACTTATTTCGGATTCACCACGTCGGCGACCTGGCGATTCAGTCGGTCCAGGGCAGTCTGAGCGAGGGTGAAGGTCTTGGCCAGGGAGAGCGACGTGCGGTATTCCTGGGCGGCAGCCGGCTTGTTGCCTTGCTGTTCGAGCGCAGTTCCCAGCAGGTAGTGGGCTTTGAACGCGGGGGCAGCTTCCACCGTGGAACCGGGCGGCAGGTAGCGGCGGAGCAACTGGGTGGCTGCCGGAAGGTCGCGTTTGGCGCGAAGCAACATCTCCGCGCATTCCATGAGCACCTCAGGTTGGTCCACGCGAGCTGAACCGGCGTGCCGGATGGCATCTTCCATCTGATCCCAGCGCTCGGTGTGGCGAAAGAACAGGGCCAGGTTCAGCCATGCCAGCGCTGCGCCGTGGCTGGCGTCGATCGCGGCCCGGTATTCCTTCTCGGCGAGAACATAGTCCTTCTTCTTTTCGGCGAGGCTTCCCTTGACCCAACCTGCTCTGACCGGATCCATGCCAGTGAGTGCTTGCGCTTGGGCCTCGGCCTTATCGCGTCCGCCACCGACGATTCCGGGAGCCTCCAGATAGAACTCAGCCAGATCGGTGCGGGCTTCGGCGCTGTTGGGATCGAGCCGCACCGCGGCTTCGAATTCAGTGCGAACTTTCTTCGCCAGTCCAGCGGCGCTCCAGAAGCCGGCATGGTCGGCTTTTTCTCCGTAGATCCGCCCCAGCCAGAGATGATATTGAGCGTTCTCTGGAGCCAGGGAAACAGCTTTCTCACACGCCGAGATGCCCTGATCCCAATCGCTCAGCATGAAGTATGCCCGACAGAGCAGATTGTAGGATTCTGCATCCCGGGGCGCGCTGCTGATCTTGCGATGTAGGGAAGCGATGGCATCGTCCACGCGGCCTTCGGCGAGCAATTTGCTGTCCGCTGAGTCAGCGGCCGACAACGAAGAGAAAAGCGCAAGGAGAAACAGTAGCGTGAGTTTCTTCACTGAAAACATTTGTCAACGAACTACCTTCACGACCAAGCCGTTGCGCAGTGGCTTGGAATTCAGCGGGCCCAGGGCGACTAACGCATTTTCCGAGAGTCCACTGGTTACTTCTACCCGGGTGAGGTTTGAGATCGAGGTTTGTACGTCACGGCGTTGCAACTCGCTATTCACGATCTCGTACACATAGGCCTTGCTGTCATCCTGATGAACCGCCTCGCGGGGCACGGTCAGCACATCGCGATGTTCTGCGGTAATAATTGTGACTCCGACATTGACGTTGGGTAGCAGCTTGAAGTCCCGATTGTCGACTATGCAGGTGGTCTCCCCGACATTGCGCGTGCCGTGCAACTTAATGACGGCAGGAGCCACGCTGACGACGCCTTGCCAGGATCGTTCCGGCATCGCATCCCAGGTGACGTCGATCTTGTCTCCGGGCGCGAGTCGGCCGATATCGGGCTCATCCACGAAGGCCCGGACTCGGACCTTGGACAAATCAGCTTCCTGCAAAACCAGGTCGCCGGGATTGAGGTAGGCGCCCTGCAGGATCGGCAGCGAGTAAACGACTCCATCGAACGGAGCGCGGATATTCAATTGGCTGAGCACGTCGTCGGCGGCTGCAAGAGCGGCTTGCGCCTCTGATCGCTGAGATTCTACCCGGGCAATCTCCGGCTGAGAATAGCGGTTCTTCTGCTTTTCGAGAAGCAGATTGAGATCTGCCGTGGAACGATTGAGCTGATCCTCCGCGTTTTTTATCTCGCCAGCGGATGCGGCGTTCTGCTGCTGCAGACGCCGTAGTGCGTCCAGATTGCGCTGCGCCGCGTCGCACTCGGCACGAGCTTTCACGATTTGCGATTCCAGGGTCAGGACTTCCTCACGGTTGCCGCCACTTTGGACTGCATTGACCGCGGCTTCAGAACCGGAGAGTTGAGCTCGGGCGCGGGCTGCCTCGCTGCGGGCCTCCGCATCATTCAGTTGCACCAGGAGTTGACCCTGTTTCACATGGTCGCCCTCGTGCACCAGAATATTTTTTACGGTGGTACCGATGGGAGCATGAGCCTCGAAGTTCTGCAAAGGCTCTACCTTGCCGTTGGTAGAAACAACGCTTCGTATCACACTGCGTTGCGCCGTGACGGCGCGTACGGGCACGGCCGGGTCCCGAGAAATGAAAGACGCAAGCAAGACCACCGCGGCGGCGATCGAGACGGTCGCCACGATCCAGCGATGCCGGGTCAAAAAGCTGGTGTTATTGTTCGTCATTCGTCGTTCGCAATAGCTGAACGCAATAACTTTACCACTTGCGGCCTCGGGAAACCGTAGAGGGAACCTTTCCAATTAGATGCGACGACTTGGCCGTTGAATCGCAAATCCTTGAAGAATTTGGCGGTTTAGTCCCGTTGCTGTTTACAATGTTGCCATGCGCAAACGCCCTCGCTACACACCGGAACACGCCCAGGCCGGCCTGGATGCCGACTTCCCGGAGATCGAAACCTGGCCGAATCAGTTTGCCGGATACGAGATCGTGGTCGATGATCCGGAGTTTACTTCGGTCTGTCCGAAGACCGGATTGCCTGATTTCGGCGTGCTCACGATTCGCTACATGCCTCGGCAGCGCTGTCTGGAATTGAAATCGCTGAAAGAGTATCTGCAGGCTTACCGGAATCTGGGAATCTTTCAGGAAAACATTGTGAACCGCGTGTTGGATGACGTGGTGCGGTGGGCCCGTCCGGTGTGGGCAGAGGTCAAGGGAGATTTTCGTCCGCGAGGCGGGATTTCTACGGTGATTGTGGCGAAGTGGCCACGGCCGAAGAAGTGATAGTGCTGTCAAGATAGGCAACAGCTTATCGCGGAGGTCGCGGGGAAGAACCGCAAAGGACGCTGAAAACATACCTTGCTCTCCATGTTCTCGATTACCGTGCTATATTCCTTCGCCAAGTGACCCAGACGAAACTCTATCCCCGGACGGCGCTGGTCCTGCTCACGGCGCTGAACCTGCTCAACTACATCGACCGCTCGGTTTTGTTTGCGGTGCAGCCGCTGGTGCAGGGAGAATTCCATCTCACCAACACGCAGGTTGGGTATCTGACCAGCGCGTTTCTCGGCTTCTACATGATCGCAGCGCCTTTCACCGGGCCGCTCGCGGACCGGTACTCGCGCAAGAAGATCATCATTCTGGGAGCGATCTTCTGGAGCGCGCTTACGCTGCTCACCGCGGTTACGCACACTTATTGGGAACTCCTGGTTCGTCACACGCTGGTGGGGGTGGGTGAAGCGACATTCGTCACCATCGCGCCAACGTTCGTTGCCGATCTCTTTCCCGAGAACAAGCGCGGCCGTATTTTTGGCGTGTTCTATCTTGCGATTCCCGTCGGTACGGCAGCAGGTTATCTGCTGGGCGGCAAACTCGGCCCCCATTTTGGATGGCGGTTTCCCTTCTATATCGCAGCAGTCCCCGGCTTTCTGCTTGCTCTAGCTCTGTTGTTCATTCCAGAACCACCGCGTGGCCAGTTCGATTCGCTCAAGGAAACTCCGGCGCGGGGAACGCTGCTCGGTTTGGCACGCAATCCGGCCTTCTGGACGGTCACACTAGGGATGGCTGCGGGGACGTTTTCGTTGGGCGGAATTCAAGTGTGGATGCCGACGTTTCTTTCCAGAGCACGCGGCTACACCCTGGAGTCGGCGAACCTGATGTTTGGGAAGATTGTGGTGGTCGATGGCATCCTTGCCTCTTTGGCTGGAGGTTGGCTGGGAGATCGGCTGCTGCCTCGCATGAAGAGCTCGTACTATTTTGTGTCCGCGCTCAGCATGGGCCTTGGTGTCCCCGTGATGATCGTCGGATTGTTCAGTAGGGGACCATTGATGTTGCCTGCCATCGCTGTGGCTGCATTTTTGCTGCTGCTGAACACTTCTCCCCTCAATACGGCGTTGGTTAACTCAGTCGGGGCGCACATTCGAGCCACCGCCATTGCCGTCAACATTTTCATCTTCCATCTCCTGGGCGACGTTCCTTCTCCGACGCTGATGGGATATGTCGCGGACCGGCGATCGCTGCAGGCCGCTTTTATTCTGCCAGTTATCGCGATGGCCGTTTCTTCTGCCATATTGTTTTACGGTATGAAATTCGCTCCTCAGGTACGCGTCGAGAACGAGACTGGATCATTGGATGGCCACCTGGGATGACCTATGTTCACTGGATTGCAGGCAGCATTCTCAGCCTCGTCTGGCTGTCGCGCATCGTGGATGCTGCTTTGGGGATGTCCAAAGTTGCGGACATTTCGCGGCCAGAATGGAGTCCTAAACCAGCTACCGCGCATGGGAATCCTCGGGTCAGCATCATTGTTCCGGCACGCAATGAAGAAGAAAACATCGGTCCCGCCCTTGCCACACTGCTGAAACTCGAATACGACAACTATGAGGTGATCGCGGTCAACGACCGCTCCACCGACCGCACCGGGGAAGTCCTGGATCGAATCGCTTCGACTCCGGACGCCCGCGGCCGGTTGAAGGTCATTCACGTCACCGAGTTGCCTGCAGGCTGGTTGGGGAAAGCTCACGCCATGTGGAGCGCGGCCAATCAGGCGAGTGGCGAATGGCTGCTGTTCACCGATGCCGATGTGCTTTTCCGTCCCGACGCGCTGAGCCGGGCCGTCGCCTATGCGGATGCTGAGTCCGCCGACCACGTGGTCTTGTTTCCTCGCATGATCATGCACAGCCCCGGTGAACGGATGATGATCGCGTTCTTCCAGACGCTCTTCGTGTTTGGTCACCGCCCCTGGAAGGTGGCCGATCCCAAGACGAAAGACCACATGGGAGTGGGAGCGTTCAATCTGATCCGCCGCCGCGTCTACGAGGCCGTCGGCACCTACCAGGCGCTGCGCTTCGAGGTGCTGGACGACATGAAACTGGGCAAAGTCGTCAAGAACTCCGGCTACGCGCAGCGCAACGTATACGGCCACGACCTGATCTCCATTCGATGGGCGAAGGGCGCGATGGGAATGGTGAACAATCTGACCAAGAACTTCTTCGCGATCCTCTCCTTCCAGTGGCCGCGGGCGCTGGCGTCGGCCTTCACGCTCGCCTTTCTCAACATATGGCCATTTGTAGGAATCTGCCTGGCTCACGGGTGGGCACGCCTGCCTTATGCAGTCGCGCTCGCGGCGATCTTCGCAATTTATGTAGGCATGTCGGGGAAGTCCGATGTCCCGGTTTATTACTTCCTGCTGCATCCCATCAGCAGCGCGTTGTTCGTCTACATCATCCTGCGCTCGATGACGCTGACGCTTGTCCGCGGCGGGGTCGTGTGGCGCGGCACGTTCTATCCATTGGAGGAATTAAGGAAGGGAATGGTGTAGCGCGTGCCAGAAGTTTTGCAGCGCAACATTATTGAATGGGGGCGGGGCTTTCAACCGAACCAGTGTCACTGGGAACTTCAATCGGCAACTTTGCGGTCTGTCGCTTCTTGGACGTTTTGTACGCGGGCTTGGGCAGACTGAATTTTCCCGCGCTGTAGTGCCCCTTGTTTTCCACGTCGTAGCTTTTCGGCAGCGGTGGAATCTTTGTGCCTTCCCCGCTGAGCTGTCGCGAGTGTTGCAGGATGATTTCTGCTCGCCCGTCATACTCCTTTACCGGGCCGTGTACTTCAATAACTTTGTTCTGCAGTTGGCTCACATCACCGACATTTTTTAGATCGTGCGCGAAGATCACCACGGTGAACGGACATACCATTGAGTCCTGGCAAAAGTCGAAGTACGTAACCCCCCGGCTCCCATGTTTGACGCGCAGAACTTTGCCGGTCACGCATCGGTCTTCACCCATGTGCTGTCGCGCCTCAGCAATCGGAATGCAGTCGGCAGTCGAGAAAACAGGGAGCAGTGACACATTTCCCAACAGAATGAGTGTGCGGCAGCGCTTTCGAAAGCATGACGGAGAGGTAGACACAAAAATCAATGCGACAGCAGTGTGGTCTGCAAGTCCAGTGTATTGCGGATGGGAGGAGTACTCAGGAAATCCACGAAATAAACAGCTAGACTTTCCCGAAACAGAAAACGGCAAGCAGAGGACCGGTCGCACCTGGGCCGCCCGATCCTCGTCGCCTTAAGATTAAGGAAACGCGATTAGCTGAACGCCTTCACCGCTCCAGCCTCGTCTTCGCGAACATCGAAGACGGTGTAGAGTTTGGTGATCTGCAGCAGGTCGTGGACTTTCTTGGTCAGATTCAGCAGCTTGAGTTCGCCGCCCTGATTGCGCACCGTGGTAAAGGCGCTGACCAGCTCACCAATGCCCGAGCTGTCTATGTAGGTAACCTCGCCAAGGTTGAGCAGAATCTTCTTCTGCCCCTTTGAAAGCAGTTCGCGCACCGTGTCACGCAGAATCACGCTGCCTTCGCCGAGCGTGATACGGCCGCTGCAATCCACGATGGTGACGCCATCAACCTGACGAGTACTGGTCTTCATGCTCACTGGGAAGCCTCCTTAACGTCCCCGGCTGGTCCGTGGACGTGCTTTACGAGTTTGATTTCAGTGCCCGTTTGGGACGGGTGGATCTGCACCTCGTCCATGAACGAGCGGATAAGAAAAATTCCGCGGCCCGACGTCTTCATTAAATTTTCCGGCGCCAGGGGATCAGGAATCTTCGCCAGATCCAACCCTTTGCCCTGATCGCGAATCGTGATTACCAGGTCGCCGCCGGTCCGCTCAAAGTCGAGTTTTACCTTCTTGCCCGGATCATACGCATTGCCATGCAGCACAGCGTTCACTGCGGCCTCGCGCACCGCCATGGAGATCTGCATGACCTCATCTTCGTCGAATCCCGTTTCAGCCGCGATGCGGCTGGCTGTTTGCTCGGCATTATCGACGGTCTCCAGCGTCGAATCGAGCGTATAGGAGACCCGAAGTTCGGTCATGGCAAATTTCTGCACCGGCCCGCAAACTCGAAACTTCCGCCAACCTGCGCGAGCACCTTCGGCTGGGGCACGGTCAAAAAGCTCCCGATCAGCGAATTGGGTAGTTTGCCTTGCCCCTGTGGAAATGTCAACGCGCGGATTATATCCGTGCGATCCGGGTTGCCGCCATACCCTGAACAGCTATTAGACACCGGCCACTAGAAAATCAGACAAAACCCTTCTGGCTTCCGCCTCCACAGTTGGGTATTCTCTCATTGCGATGTCCACGCTTGCGCTAACCGAACTGCTGGGCCGGCCGGTACACGATACCGCCGGAGCCCCATGCGGCCGCGTACGCGAACTTGCCGTGGCCCCGCAGGAGGATCGTGCCCGCATCGCCGTCCTGATCGTCCGCACCAAGACCGGCGACCGGGTGATGCCGTTCAGCGCGGTCAGTTCGATCAACGGCGCGCTGCAGATTGATAGTCCAGCTTCGGATTGGCCGAAGGCCGATGGTTCCGAAGGCCTCTTCCTGCTCGCCCGCGACTTGCTCGACCAACAGATCATTGACGTCCACGGACGCAAGGTGGTCCGAGTCAACGACGTCGAACTGTATCAGGATCTGGGCAGCCGGCGTCCCACGCTTCGAGTCGGTTCGGTGGACGTGGGCGCCCGGGGCGCCGTCCGCCGCCTGCTCAAAGGAGTGGTCCCAATCGCTGCCCTGCGGGCTCTGCTGCGCCAGATTCCCGAGCGACCCATCCCCTGGGAGTTTGTGGACTTGATCGAAACCGACCCGGCCCGCCGGGTCAAGCTGAAGATTTCCCATGAACGACTCGCCCGCCTGCATCCAGCTGATATCGCCGATATCGTCGAAGACCTGGCTCCCGACGAGCGCGAAGCTGTATTCGAGACCCTGGACGAAAATGTAGCCGCCGAGGCCCTGGAAGAAGTCGATCCCAAGGTGCAGAAGGCAATTGTGGAGTCGCTCGACTCCGACCGCGCCGCCGACATCGTCGAAGAGATGGATCCCGACGCCGCCGCCGACCTGCTGGCCGACCTGACCGAGGACCACACCTCCGAAATCCTGCTGGAGATGGCTCCGAAAGAACGCAAGGAGATGGTCGAACTCCTTGAGTTCAAAGAGAACACCGCTGCAGGCCGCATGAACACTGAGTATCTGGCGGTGGGTGTGAATGCAACCGCCCACGATGCGATCGAAGCGCTGCGCAGGTTCGAAGGCGGCGTTGAAACCGTTAGCACGATCTACCTGGTCGACTCGCACGGCACTCTGGCCGGAGCCGTGCCCCTGGCCAAACTGGTGCTGGCATCGCCGGAAACGTCGTTGCTTTCGCTCACCCAGGAGCCATTGATCTCCTGCCATGCCGGTGCGGGCGAGAAGGAATTCGCGGAACTTTTCGACAAATACAACCTTCTGACTCTCCCCGTGATCGACGATCACAACAAGTTGACTGGAGTGATCACCTCGGACGACATGATCAGCCTGCTGCGAGCCAAGCTGTAGCCCTGCATGATTGGATAACCGGGCTCGGCTCCTTTCCTCCGAGACTTGGCTGGTTTGAGCCCGCCAAACCTACTCGGTCGTTTGGAGCCGATACCGTTATCCAATCATGCATAACAATTGCAACCTGCGCTATGGTGTGTAAACATCAATATTCAGGCTGGCGAAGGCCATCGTAGCTGAGCAACCATCCCCGGTTTCGTCTTCGCATGCAATGTCGACTTCGACTGCATGACTTTGATTTGCAGAGCTGTCAGGGAATTCTCGCCATCTGTGACTTTTCACCTGTTCAGAACTCTTGTCCCCGTTTATTCTGTTTCATCGTTTCACCATCCCCTGGTTCCATGTTGGCGAATTGCGTCCATGAAATTCCTGAAACGCTGGAAGACCGGGATCCTGCTGTTCTTCGCCGTGGTCGGACCCGGTTTTATCACCGCGAACGTCGACAACGATGCCAACGGCATCTACACCTACTCGGCTGCCGGCGCGCAGTTCGGGCACTTGCTGCTCTGGACGTTAATTCCAATTACGCTTGGCTCTGATCGTGGTTCAGGAAATCTGCGCGCGCATGGGCGCGGTTACCGGCAAGGGTCTCAGCGACCTGATCCGCGAGGAATTCGGTTTTCGCATCACCTTCTTCATGATGATCGGAATTCTGATCATCAACTTCGGCAACGTGGTCGGTGAGTTTGCCGGAATCGCGGGCAGCCTCGAACTCTTCGGCCTCTCGAAATACATTACTGTTCCGATTTGCGCGGTAATCGTCTGGCTTATCGTGGTCAAGGGCCAGTACAAGAGCGTGGAAAAAGTTTTTCTGGTCGCGTCGTTTTTCTATGTGACCTACATTATCGCTGGTTTCTTCGCCAAGCCGGCATGGATCGACGCGTTGGTGGCGACCGTGAAACCTCCACCCAGAAGCCGAGTTTCTGCTGCCCGGATATCTGTACATGGCTATCGGCGTAGTGGGAACCACGATCGCACCGTGGATGCAGTTCTACTTGCAGTCCTCGATCGTAGAGAAGGGCGTAACCAAGCGGCAATACAAAGCCTCGCAGATTGACGTCATCGCGGGCTGTATTTTTACCGACGTGGTGGCCTGGTTCATCATCGTGGCGTGCGCGGCAACGCTCTACGTCCATGGCTACCGCAACATCTCCGACGCCAAAGACGCTGCCCAGGCCCTGCGTCCTTTGGCCGGCCAATATGCGTATATCTTGTTTGCCATGGGGTTGTTTAATGCTTCGCTGTTCGCGGCTTCGATTCTGCCGCTTTCGACGGCATATACGGTTTGCGAGGGACTGGGATTCGAGTCCGGAGTCGGAAAGAAGTTTATCTGAAGCGCCGGTGTTCTACTGGCTGTATACCGTCCTGATTGTCGCTGGCGCGGGTGTAATCCTCGTGCCCAACCTGCCGCTGGTGAAGATTGCGATTCTTTCCCAGGTGGTGAACGGAGTGGCCGTGCCCCCTGTACTGGTCTTCATGCTGTTGCTGGTGAACAAGAAGGACTTGATGGGCGAGTACGTCAATTCGCGGTTCTACAACGTCGATCGCATGGGGCACCACGATAGTCATGACCGGACTGACTCTCGCCTGGTTCTGGACGCTGAGAGGTGGACAGTGACTAGGCGCGGATTGTCGAGAACCATGGCTGCCGAGGACGCAAGCAGGTGCCGAACTGGCGGCTCGGGTCTCGCGACCAAAGCGACGGGACAGCCGAAACCACGTGCCGAGAGGGCTAACTTTGAGCTACTTTTTTGCCGCCAAGTATGTAAAGATACTAGTTCTGGGTGTAAGGGGCCATGCTTCGTCCATTCGTCCCAATTACCGCGGGTTTGCTGCTTCTGTTCGGGGCTTTGGCAGTCGCGCAGGATCTTTCCTCTCCGGACCCCACTGTTTCAGCTACCGCGAACATCCCATCCCTTCCTGCACCTTCCAAGACCTATCACGACGGGAGCATCCGCGACTGGATGCGATCGGAAATCGGAAATCGGGTGCAATCGTGGTCTGGGCAACTGGTACAGCCTGGAAAAGCAGATCGAGATGGGGAAGCAGTATGCCCAACAGGTGGAATCCACCACCAAGTTGATTACTGATCCCGATGGTCACCGAATACGTCAATCGTATCGGGCAGAACCTGGTGAGGAATTCCGACGCCCAGGTGCCTTTCACAATCAAGGTCGTCGACACCGACGACATCAATGCTTTTGCGTTGCCCGGCGGGTTTTTCTACGTAGACTCCGGGCTGATTCTGGCAGCGGACAACGAAGCCGAACTGGCAGGCGTGATGTCGCACGAGATCGCGCACGTGGCCGCATGTCATCTGGCTCGCGAGAACACTCGCGGGCAACTTATGCAACTGGCGTCCATCCCGCTGATCTTTGTCGGGGGCGGGATTGGGTATGCCGCGCAGAGCCTGGCCGGTTTGGCGATGCCGATGGGTTTTCTGCGCTTCACCCGCAGCTTCGAGTCGGAGGCTGATTTCCTGGGCGTCGAATATTTGTACAAGGCGGGATACGACCCACAGGCCCTGACCGCGTTTTTTGAAAAGATTAAGGCGCTGGAGAAACACAAGCCTGGAACTCTCGCGAAGACTTTCGATACCCATCCCCAGACTCCTGATCGCATCGACAAGACCCAGCAGGAGATCAATACGCTGCTGCCTCCGGAAGCGGAGTATAAGGTGAATACTTCCGATTTTGACGAAGTGAAGGAGCGGTTGGCGCAGCTTCAGAACCGCCACAAGATTGACAAAGGCCACGGAGGAGATCGGCCGACGTTACGCCGTGCGGCTCACAACGATCCGGCTGATGCCGGCAGTGATGGCGATGTCGATGAGCGCCCCACGCTCAAACGCCGGGACGATACTTCGCAGTGAGCCGTAAGACACTTCCAGTGTAGAGCGGACACTCTTGTCCGCTTTTTGTCCTTGGTTCTCCGATGTGAGTTTCAAACCCAACAGATCAAGAGCGGCGGACAGGAGTGTCCGTCCCACACGAAAGTTGAAGACTCCTAAGCAATCTTTCCATTCGCGAGGTCGCTTCACCAGCGTCAGGTCGGCTTCGAGAAAGTCGAATTTGGATAACTCCGAGCGGGGGGACCAGCGGACGTCGCGAAAGATCTTGTTCTCGATCTCTCCCTGCGTATTCGTGCACGATGAAGAAGCGCAACTCCACCGCAGCCTCCGCCAGGATATTCATGGCGGATGCGCGAGACTTCTTCGCCGATTGTTGCGTCGATGCCCAATTCCTCATCCAGTTCGCGGCGCAGAGCGTCGCGAGGTTGCTCGCCTTCCTCGATTTTGCCGCCAGGAAATTCCCACTTCAGCGGCATGGTCTGATGGCGCGTGCGTTGGCACACCAGAACTTTGCCGTCTTTGATGATCAGGGCTGCGACCACATGCTTCATTGACTACTTCCCGTCAGGTTGTGGATTTTTCCAGATCTGGCCGACCAAGGTCGGCACAATATTCGACCAGATCGCGGTCCTCGTCCTTGAACGCGGCAGGAAAGTGGCTGTCGATGTCCAGTTCCCCCACTACTTTGCCGTGTAGCAAACACCGGGACGACAATCTCAGACTTGGTTTCTATCGAGCATGCCAGATAGCGTTCGTCTTTGCCAACGTCATCGACGACTACCGTCTTACCGCTGGACGCCGCCGCACCGCAGATTCCCTGATGCAAGGGAATTCGGGTGTGCGGTGTCATCGCGCCCTGAAACGCTCCCAGCACCAGCATGGGAGGTTGTCCGCCTGATTCTGGCTCCAGCATGTAAAAGCCGACCCAGTTGTATTTCAACATGCGCTCGTGCAGCAGTTCGACGATCCGACATCAGTTCATGAGCTGACGTCACGCCTTGAATCAACAGTCAGCCATTTCTTTCTTTACTTCTTCAGTTTTGGAGGTAGTTGGCATAGGGGAAAACTCGGGAAGCGTGGGTTATCGCGCGTGCACTGGTACGTCCAATATGCATCTTAGTCCGGAGGCTTGTGGAAAATCTTCGGGATGAATGGCCGCCGCCAAAGCCCGCAAGCCATGGACGAGGGTGGGCGCTGGAGTATTCAGAAATTCGTCACGAATACAGTAGACGCGGCCTCTGCTGTGCGGCTTGAATCTCCTGCCAACCGCGGTCGCGTATGAATCTTCTCCAGCGGAACCCGGTCGCCGGCGCCGCACCATGCGGCGACGATCACATCGGGGTTTTCGCGACAGGATTGCTGCAGCCGAAGTGGGTTTCCCGGGAGTTCCGACGAACTCTCCTCCAGCCGCTTCCACTAACTCGGCGACCCATGGCTGTGACGCAATCAACGGCTTGCCCCATTCCTCGCAGAAGACGCGAGGACGCTTGGCCCCATTGGTTTGCCGGCGGATGGCCTCGATCGCTTCGCGCCATTTCCTGGATCACTTCTTCGCCACGACCGAGTGCGCCCATGATTCCCGCGATGGCAGCGATGTCAGTGTAGATGTCGGCAAGCGTCTTCGGAGCTAAGCCTAGAAAGCGTGCGCCGGACTTCAGGATTTCCGTTACCGCCTTCTCCTGATAAGGGACCGCGGCGATCACCAGGTCGGGCCGGGCAGCGACGATTTGGGCGGTGCTGGCGGTCCAGGAGTCGGCAACGATCGCGGCTCCATGCTTGCTGATGTCGCGGACAAACATCCGCGCAATACCTGGTGCAGGCGACCAGCCGATCCAGTTTGTCAATGGCTTGCAGGATCACGGTTGCACTGGGCTGCAAGGACACGATTCGCTGCGGGCTGTAGTCAGGGGACACGATGAACCAATCTTACAAGGTTTGAAATCGGCGGGGCGGTGAAGAAGAAAACGTGGCACGCAACGCTTCTACAATCTGTAGAGACGTAGCTCGCTACGCCTCAGGTTTGCGCCAAACATCGGCAGGTTACAATTCTGCAATGTATTCTCCGCAGCTTCTGGATCACTTCGAGCATCCGCGGAACTCGGGCGAGGTCATCAATCCCGACGCCGGCGCGCAACTCGAAAATCCCGCTTGCGGCGACATATTGAAGCTGACCATGAAGGTTACGAATGCTGAGATCACAGAAATCCGTTTTCTTGCCAAAGGATGCGTTGCTGCCATGGCTTGCGGTTCGGCGCTAACGGAGTTAGTGAAGGGAAGGACGGTGGTTGCAGCCAGCCGATTGCGGCGGGAAGAACTGATGCAGGCTGTCGGCGGTTTGCCGGAAGCTTCTGCCCACGCCAGCCACCTCGCGATCGACACCCTCACCGCAGTGTTGAAGCAAGTCAAAATCTAACCACGGATTTCAGGGATGATCATTGGCTGGTAAATGGCTGGTAAATCGTCCAGCCTCGCTCCCGCGCAGTCTTCTCCAAATCGGGGTTTGGATTTACGGCGAAAGCATGCTCGGACATCCCGAGCATGGCGGCGTCCCAGCGGGAGTTCCCAAACGCGGCATCGGGTTTCTTGCCAATGACGTCCAATATCGCCCGCGGCTTGCCGTCACCGGACGGCACTCGAATCAACTGGTCGGTGATGTAGCCGCTCTCGATCTTCACCGAGGCGGCCAGAATCTTATTCGCATCGACCCCGAAGTGCGCCATCGCGGCTTGAATCACCCACTCGTTGGTGGAAGATACAGCCCAAACATCGCAACCGGAGTCCCGCAACCGGCGAATCAGATCCCGCATCTCGGGAAAGATTCGGCCTGCGAAGTTCGCTTCAAAAAACTGCTTGGCAGCGCGTTGCACATCAGCTTCAGCGAGGCCGCTGTGCATGGTCACCATTTCTCCGCACATTTGGTCTTCGCTGACCTTGCCCGCTTTGTAGTCGGCATAACGCGGACGAGCCCAGCGCACGACCTCATCAGAAACCACGCCGCGCGCCAGTTCCCAGTCGAAGAAACCCTCTCCAGCGTCACCTGCCCACAAGGTGCCATCACAATCGAAAACGGCAAGTTTTGGTTGAATACGGAGCACTGACTCGACGAAGTCAGCGGGTTTGGGCGTTGTAGTGATTGTCATGTTTGGATCGTTCGGTTCCGGATAGGCTACTGGGATAATGCCGCATACTCCTCGGGTGTGTCGACATTCAACGTGACTAGCGGATCATCCACGGCAAGGTATGCCACGTGCTCGAGATTCTGGTGTTCGATATCCCGTGCGGTCGCACTAGCAGGAGCCTTCAAGAAGGCTTCAATCATTTCTCTCTTCAGCAGAAAAGGATGTCCATGCTTTCCCTTGCATTCCGGAACTACGGCCCATATATGGCTGGCAGTTCCGACAAACGCCGAGCACAGAGCCTGCAGCGTCGCTGCGCCTACCGGCGGTCGATCCACCAAGGTGACCATGGCTGCGTCACGGCCTTGATTCAGGACTTCCCACAAGCCTGTCTGCAGGGAACTGAATTGTCCCCGGCCGGGCTCGGGATTTCGCACCAGAGAAGCTCCATGCGCGTATACCACCGGAGCGAGATTCAATTCGTTGTTGCCGGCAACCACAATCACTCTCTCGCTGAAAGGCTCAAGCGACCGGATGGCCGCGGAAAGAAACGTCTGGCCCGTAACCGCGGAGCGACTAGCCGACGGGGGCCAGGGGAGCAATGCCTTATCGGTACCCATGCGCGTGGATTCACCAGCGGCAAGAATCACTGCGTAGAGGCCAGGCGCACGAGTCATGAGGCGGGACTCTCGATGGTCAATTTCCAATTACTCATCGCCACAATCGAGTCGGCAAGAGAAAGTCGGAAATCAGCGATGGCTTTCGTTTTCTTCATGAGCTTCGGTTGCAGCCTCCGCATCGGGTTCCGTCTTGTGGTTCTTGAACCAGCTCATGTGGGGCAAATCTCGTTCCGCGTGGCGGCGAACGGCAATCAGTTCCGCCGTGATCGCCACCGCAATCTCTTCCGGAGTAATGGCTCCTATATCGAGGCCAACGGGAGCGTGAACGCGCTCGAACAGAGACGCCGGAATGCCTTCCTTCGTCAGTTCACGGAAGATGGTAATCGTCTTGCGTTTGGAACCGATCATGCCCACATACCGCGCCGGGGTTTGCACCGCCCAGCGCAGCACTCGCATATCGTCGCGATGTCCGCGGGTAACGATCACGATGTACGACGACTCGTTGGGCACAAGTCGCGCCATCGCGGGTTCGAAATCCTCCGCGATCAACTCCTTGGCCTCGGGGAAGCGCTCCCGGCTGGCGTAGGCTTCCCGGTCGTCGATCACCGTCACATCAAAGCCAGCGCCTCTGGCAACCTTGTAAAGATTTACAGACACGTGACCTGCGCCGAAAATATAAAGTAATGCTGGAGGTAGGACGGGTTCGATGAAAATGTCGAGCGTCCCGCCGCAGACGAGGCCGGTATCGTATTTGGGATCCTGATTGAGGTTAAAGGTCAGGCTGCGAGGCTTCTCGCTTTCCATGACTTCGCGGGCCGCCTGCCAGACTTCCGCTTCGACGCAGCCGCCGCCAATCGTGCCCGCGATGGAGCCATCGTCGCGTACCAGCATCTTCGCCGTTTCGAAAGAAGGGATAGAACCGCGGACGTTGACGATGGTTGCCACCGCGCCCCGCCGGCCCTCCTGGCGTAGCTTGACGATCTCCTCGTAAATGTCCATCAGGACCTGATTATCGGAGTTTGCGGCGGGCAAGTCAAAGCTCGCGAGAATTGACCCTGCCGCCTCCGCGAGTATAAGGTGGATGCCTTGCTGCTCGCAGGTTTTCGAGGGCCAGGTCTGAAAAAGGGAGAATTTATGAAATGCATCCGGTATGCACTTACGCTTCTGCTGTTTGTTACGCTCGCTTCCTGCGCGTGGGCGCAATGGTCATCCGATCCCGCGAAGAACCTGGCATTGGCGGACAATAATGACGGCGCCGATCAGGTCCAGCCCAAGGTGAAGCCACTGCCGTACCACGGGTGGTACGCGAGCTGGTTTGATTCCGATCCAAACAGTCCGCCGCCGGTTGGCTATAGCGTATATCTGCAACTCCTCGGCCCGGGTGGTGTCGCGCGGTTCAAACGTGGCGCTATTGAGGTAGCTCACCTTGGCCTCAGTTCAACCGAAGACTACGGTCTTGATATCGATGGGTACAACGATGCTTTGCTTGCCTTTCTCGACGACCGCAAAGATAGCAACAACCCGCAGGTGACCGCAGCCAAGGTGAGTCCCTCGGGAAAGCTTTTATGGGGCAAACTCGGAGTGGCTCTGACCAGCGATGCTCACTTCCACGGCTCTCCGAAGATCGCCGGTACCAGTGATGGCGGGATCGTGGTGGCGTGGATCAGCGATGCCAATACGATTCTCCAGAAATTGGATGCGAATGGGAAACCCCAGTGGGGCAAGGGCGTGGTGCTTAGTGAATCGGGATTCAACTATTGGCTTGCCGACCTCCACGCTGGCGACAATGGATCCGTCATCGTTTCATGGGTACGGAATAAAGGCTTTGGAAGCGACAATCAGCTTCGCGCCAACAAACTATCGACGGATGGCAAGCTTCTATGGGGAAAGAAGCACGTAACCATCTTCGATACCGGATCCCTGCAGTTTGGCAATTTTCCATATTTTGTGCCGGACGGGCAGGGCGGTGCGGTTTTCGCCTGGTATACGAGCAGTCCCGCCTTGCAGTGTTTCGCCCAGCACATTCGAGGCGACGGCAGCGAGGCTTACCCGCATAACGGTTCGATGGTTTCGACCGATACGACGCGTGTAAGAGTCGATCCTGCGGCCTCCTACCGGGCCGCGACGGACGAAGTGTTCCTCTTTTGGACAGAGGAGGACTCGAATCAGGTGCTCAATGGTATTTACGCGCAGAGGTTGGACGGCACCGGGGCTCGCAAGTGGGGACAGACCGGCACGGTCGTAGTGCCGTTGGGCGCGGACCAGCAGATTTTCGCCCGCACCACTCAGATCGGAGATGGCGCCCTGGCGTTCTGGGTGGACCAGCAGAGTTTTGGGTCCGCAACCATTCAAGCCACACGCCTTCACCGCAATGGCAAAGTCGCATGTCAGCAGTTTCCTGTTTCTACAGCGCAGTCGAATAAGGGACGGCCAGCGGCGGATATAGCGGGGACCTCGGGATTGTCAGCCCTGGCGTTTGAAGATGACCGCCTCGGCAGCAATGGCATTTTCATCCAGAACGTGAACCGCGACTGCTCGCTGGGGCAGAAGTGAGGGCTGGCGGTTAATAGGGATGAGAAGGCAAAAGCCTCGGGTTCTCACTCCCGAGGCTTTTTTTGCATTGCCAGTGGGCACGGTTGTGGGCTGGCACATTTGGGTTTATCCGTGGCCGATGGAAATCGGATTGTGAATTTTGTGGTAGTTTCTAAGTTCTTCGAGGAGATTGCGTCTTGAAAGCCGTTCGCCTGCACGAATTCGGTGGTCCGGAAGTTCTTCGCTACGAAGACATCGCCGACCCGCAGCCGCGCAAAGATCAGGTTCTGATTCGGATCAAAGCGTGCGCGATGAACCACCTCGATATCTGGGTGCGCAAGGGATTGCCCGGTGTGAACCTGCCGCACATACTGGGCAGCGACATCGCTGGTGAAATTGTCGAAGTTGGCGAATATGTCAGCGGCTTCAAGGCTGGTCAGCGTGTGCTGCTTGCGCCCATGCACTTCTGCAATCGCTGTGCGAAGTGCGTGGCCGGACAACAGAATCAGTGCCGCGAGTTCACCGTGCTGGGCAACGGAGTCGATGGCGGCAACTGCGAATTGATTGCCGTCCCCGCGGTGAACGTCATTCCCATCCCCGACAGCTTGGATTTCAACCAGGCCGCCAGCGTTCCTCTGGTGTTTCTGACTGCCTGGCATATGCTGGTCGGACGCGCGGGGATTCGTCTGGGACAGACTGTGCTGGTTCTCGGCGCGGGTTCCGGCGTGGGCATTGCCGCCATCCAGATAGCTAAGCTGTTCCATGCGCGCGTGATCACGACCGCCGGAGACGAGGCGAAGTTGGAGAAAGCGCGTGCGCTGGGGGCGGATCACGGCATCGATCACTATAAGCAGAAGATTTCGCAGGAAGTCCGGAAGATTACCGACAAGGAAGGCGTAGACATCGTGGTCGAACACGTCGGCGCTGCTACCTGGGATGAGAGCATAAAGTCACTTAAGCCGGGCGGGACGATTGTCACCTGTGGCGCGACCACTGGCCCGAATGCGGCGTTCGATCTGCGCTTTGTTTATTCCCGCCAACTCAATTTCCTCGGCTCCTACATGGGAACCATGGGTGAACTGCACGACGTGCTGGCCCATGTGTTCGCGGGACGAGTGAAGCCGGTTGTGGATCAGATTTTTTCCTTGAAAGACATACGATCGGCTCACGAGCACATGGAAAAGAGCCAGATGTTCGGCAAGATCGTGCTCAACCCCTAAGAGCGGTAAACCACAAAGGACACGAAGGTTCACCAAGGAGATCAGTTGGCCACGCCCGGTTTCCTTTGTGTGCCCTTGTGTCCTTTGTGGTTAAATAGTTCTTAGCATGTCCAGCGATCTCAGCTTCGGCCCCTACGTTACCACCGAAAATGGCAAACGGGTCGTCAAGGACCTGACCTATGGGAATCCGGCCCCCGAGGGGGTTGTGTTGACCACCATGGACAATGCGGTCAACTGGATGCGCAAGAATTCCATTTGGCCGATGACATTCGGTTTGGCGTGCTGCGCGATCGAGATGATGTCCATGGGGGCATCCCGCTTCGATATTGCTCGATTCGGCGCCGAGGTTTTTCGGCCGTCTCCCCGGCAATCCGATCTCATCATTATTGCCGGCCGCGTTTCCAACAAAATGGCGCCCGTCATTCGCCAACTGTGGGAACAGATGCCCGAACCCAAGTGGGTAATCTCGATGGGAGCCTGCGCGACCTCGGGCGGCGTGTTCAACAATTACGCTCTGGTGCAAAGCGTGAACCAGGTGATTCCTGTCGATGTATACGTTCCCGGGTGCCCGCCGCGGCCGGAGCAGTTGATTTACGCCATCACTCTGCTCCAGGAAAAAATTCAGAAAGAGCGGGGCACCATCAAGCGCGCTTTGAACATCTCTTAACTCACATGGGGACAGCCGCCCCCGGCTGTCCAGTTCGGCTTTGCAATACAATCCTCCCATGCGATCACTCGAGATTTCGCCGGATGAGTTTCGTCGTCTGGCGGAAAAAGTCACTCAGCTCACCGCAGACTACCTTCGCGAATTGGATTCCCGCCCCATCTCTCCAGTGACCACCGGGCTTGAGGTGGAACATCTGTTCCACGTTCCCTTGAACGAAAAAGGCATGGGCGCGGAAGCGCTGGCCGGACTTCAGGATGTAATCGAGCACTCCCGGGCACAGAACGGACGTTTCTTCGGATACGTGCTGGGATCGGGTGAACCCGTGGCTGCAGTCGCGGACCTGCTGGCCAGCGTTCTGAATCAGAATGTGACGGCGTGGCGTTCTGGCCCGGCAGCAGCGACGTTGGAGCGTACGGTGGTCGGATGGCTGGCGGAGGCAATCGGATGCGCCGGATTTCGTGGCAGCCTCACGGGCGGTGGTTCTCCCGCCAACCTGATGGCGCTGGCTATGGCACGCGAAGCGCGGATGCCGGCAAACGAGGCCGGCGTGCGAGGAGTACAAGGCGTGGTCTATGCCTCGGAGCAAGTTCACATGTCGATCCCGAAGAGTGTAGCTCTCTTGGGAATCGGAAGGGACAACCTGCGCCTGATTCCGACGGACGAAGAATTCCGTATGATCCCAGCGGAACTGGATCAGGCGATCCAGCGCGATAAGGCGGCAGGGAAGACTCCGATTGCAGTCGTCGCCTCTGCCGGGACGGTCAACACGGGGGCGATCGATCCGCTGCCAGAAATTGCGGCGATCGCTCGTCGTCAGGGCCTCTGGATGCACGTTGACGGAGCCTACGGAGCGCTGGCCGCTATCGCCGCACCCGGCAAGTTCACGGGCATGGATCTTGCCGACTCGCTGTCGCTCGATCCGCATAAATGGCTGTACCAGCCTTTGGACTGTGGCTGCCTGCTGTACCGCGATGGCAACACCGCGCGCACCGCGTTCGCGCACACGGGAGACTACGCCAAGGCGCTGACCGATGATCCGGTTGAGGGATTCGCGTTCTTTGAGGAATCGATTGAACTCTCGCGACGTTTCCGCGCGTTGCGGCTTTGGCTTTCGCTGCGCTATCACGGTCTACAGGCATTCCGCGCTGCCATCCAAAAGGATCTGGACCTGGCCGAACGTCTGGCAACTGACATTTCCAAGCATCCTGAACTGGAGCTGCTGGCGCATGGGGACCTCAGTGCGGTGTGCTTCCGCTTTACCGGTTCGGCGGCCGTGCCGGAGGCGGAATTGGATCAGCGCAATGCCGCCATCCTCAAGCGAGTGGTGCAGCGAGGCCGGGTGTATCTGTCCAACGCAACCTTGCGGGGAAAATTCTGCCTGCGCGCATGCATTGTCAATCACCGCACCACGCCGGAAGATGTGGACAGCGTCATACCCGAGGTACTGGCGGCCGCAAAAACCCCCGTAGCGGCGGGCGACAGAACAAAATGAAGACAGCCGCGCCATAACGGTCAGTCGTGGTACAAACAGTCCATGCAGAAGCCCACCTACGTCACCAACGGCCCAACTATCGTTGCTCACGCGCCCTGCCGCGCCGATCTGGCTGGAGGCACCATGGACCTGTGGCCGCTCTACCTGTTCCATCCCGGCGCTCTGACGTTGAACTTTGCCCTCAACATCCAAACTACTTGCCGGATTACTCCCCTGAAGGGAAAGCGCATTCATGTGCGCTCGCTCGACACCCGGAAGGAAGAAGTCTTCCAAAGCTTCGATGCTCTGCGCGCAGCCCGGCGCTTTCGACTTCCTCTGGCCGCTCGCTTGCTGCAGTTCTTTGCCCCCAAGGAAGGATTGCTGATCGAAACAGACTCTGAATCTCCCGCAGGAGCTGGCATCTCTGGAAGTTCTGCCTTGATGATTGCCGCCACGTCGGCACTGGCTCGTTTTACCGATCGGAATCTGACCCTGGAACAGATGCGGGTGATCGCGCAGAACATCGAAGCGCAGATCATTGCGGTCCCCACCGGCTGCCAGGACTATTACCCGGCCCTGTACGGAGGAGTGAGTGCGATCCACCTCGATGCCGATGGCATCCACCGGGAGGCCGTTGCGGTTCTTCCGGAGGAGATCGAATCTCGCTTCGTGCTGGCGTATACGGGCGTGCCTCGGCAATCTGGAATCAACAATTGGGAAGTCTTCAAAGCCCATATCAACGGAGATCGCCACGTGTTCCGCAACTTCGAGCGGATTGCCGCGATCGCCCGCGCCATGCACCAGGCCCTGGCTCGGGGCGATTGGGAGGAAGTAGCCCGGCTTTTGCGCGAGGAATGGAAGCTACGTCGCACCAATGCCCCCGGCATCACAACCCCCCTGATCGACAAATTAGTCGCCACGGCTGCAAGGAATGGCGGCAAGGCGGCGAAGGTTTGCGGGGCGGGGGGCGGAGGCTGCGCCATCTTCCTGGTGGAAAAGGGCGCCGCCAGCCGGGTCGCTACAGCCATTGGGAATAACGGTGGTCATGTCCTGCCTTTACAGGTGGCTCGGGACGGAGTGCGCCTTTCCGTCGAGGGCTAAAAGGGAGCCGTGAACCCGTCGCAAAAGTCTGCGCCCGGCTTGCCACGAGAGCGCTATAATCAGCCTATTGGCACCTGGGGTATCCTGTGAAACCACGCTATGTTTGGGCCATTCTCCTGTTGTTTTGCTCCTGTGTTACGAATGCGGGTGCTTCCGACCAGAAATCCTCCGGGCAGAAACCTGCTGCTCCGCTGCCTCACCTCTCCAAGGAAACCCGGCAAGATTTAATTCGCGGGTTCGATTCCGAACTGGTTTACATTCGCACGGCTTTTCCGATGGGCACCACGGGCCTGACCCTGAAAGACGGTGTCGTGTCGCCCAGCGGGGCTGAACTGAAGCAGTTGATCTCGTTGTGGGGGCCTGCTCTGAAGCCAGGCGATGAGGCGCGGATTACCAATGTCGTGATCAAGGGGGACCGAATCCACTTCGAAATCAACGGGGGGCCGGTCAAGAAGCAGAAATGGTATCAGCGAGTAAGCGTCGGCATGGGCAGCACGCAGGTTCCGGTCGCACCTAGCGATGAGAGTGCAAATCCAAGAGGTTCTTACGTAGACCTGGTATTCGATCATTACGTCCCAGATTTGACGGCGGAGAAATTCAAGTCTCTTCTCCGTCCGGCGCTTGACTTCGACGCCAAGTCAGCGGTGGAGGCGTTTCTGGAGACCGTCCCGCCCAAAGTCAAAGAAGCCATCGAGAATCATCAAGTACTGGTGGGAATGAATCGTGAAATGTTGATCTATTCGAAGGGCCGGCCGCCCAGAAAGATCCGTGAGAAAGATGGAGAGATCGAGTATGAGGAGTGGATCTATGGCGAGCCGCCACAGGACGTGGACTTCGTGCGTCTCATCAGCGATGAAGTCGTACGCGTCGAAACCATGAAGGTGGATGGCTCCAAATCGCTTCGCACCGAGAAGGAAGTCACGCTCGAAGCGCAACCCACGGTGGCCAAGAAATCAGAAGAGCCAAGACCGGACAATGCTCCCACCTTGCGGCGTCCGGGAGAAGCCGCGATCGAGCCGGAACCACCCCATGGCAGCCGGGCGCCGGTTCGTCTCCCTCCGCCGGACGCGCCTCCCGCTCCGCCCAGCAGCCCGAACTATTCCAGCTATCGGTAGAGCACTCTCAGAGTGCTGTCTCGGGGGAATTTCGGTATGGTTTCTTACCGCGACTTGGCTGTCGCGCCGCCTGCCTTTACACTGGAGAGGTGAAGATTGCGCTGGGACAGATCAATCCCACGGTAGGGGATTTCGCGGGCAATGCCGCAAAGATTATTGAGTTTTCCCGCCGAGCCCAGGCCGATGGCGCAGGCCTGATCCTTTTCCCGAACTATCCGTATGCGGTTATCCACCTCGCGACCTGGTGGAACGTGTCTCTTTTGTTCAGCACAACCGCGAAAGTCTTGACCGCATTGCGGCCGAGACCAGCGGCATCGCGGTCATCTGTGGGCTGGTAACTCCAGCTCACACCGAGAGCGGGAAATCGGTGTTGAACTCCGCGGCGCTGCTCAAAGACGGCAGAATGACCTTCCTGCAATCGAAGATGTTGTTGC
>CAWBHD010000014.1:0-125815 GCA_963788605.1 uncultured Acidobacteriota bacterium
TCACGGCGAGGCGGGGTCCGCCACTTAGCGGAGACTGCCTACTCCCAACGAATCGCCAGTGTTGGGGGATTTTACAGAGATCGGCTCTCGGCCACGTCACAGGAATATCCCGCCACTCCCGAAAATACGATGCCGCCGCGTTTGCTCGAGAATTCGCAGTGAGTCAAAGCTCTTTGCCGAATCCAACCTTTTCCGAAAGCTGCCAATCGCGTTCGCCGTCCCACCACAATCGAGGCACTCTCGTAACACTTGTTCCTGACCTCGGAGTTTGGCGTCGATGAGTCGGCGGCAGATTTCAAGTCCCACGCCGTTACTGATGGCGAAAGCTTGAGCCCGTCTCAATTTTGCGTCCGATGATCCCACTGGCCCGGTCACACACAATACCTTTCCATTTCGCTCTAGAAAAGAGAACGCCACGTCCTGGTCCCGTAGCCACCGCAGCGCCGTCAGCGATATTTGGCCATCAGAACCCACGACGACGAGTCGTTTCAGACCATGTCCCACGCGAGGGAGCCGGTAGTTGTAACGTTCAGCGCCGATGCCGTCGTGAATGACTAAATGTCCTTTATCGACATGGACTTGAATGCGGTAACCGATCAGCGTTATGACGCCGTGGCGGGGAAGTGAATTGAGGGATTGCGGGGGTTGGTGTACGGTTTTCGTAGCTGCCATTGGAGCGCATCCCTCCGGTGGTGGTCAGGGCTTGTCGTCTGCTGAAACAGTCGGCAGGCCCGCTTTTGTAGACAGGTTCAACTTCCGTTCACTGGAAATAGGATTTTTGCTCCGCACTTTGGGCAGCATGATTCTTTGAGCGCCCTTCGTAGCCGCACGAACACTCAACGTAAAACTCATATCGAAGGATGCGATGAGCACGCTTCTCCTTGGCTCTTTCTTGGCGCAGATATCGCGGGACCGACGTGGAGTCACCACTCCCACACCCGCTAACG
This sequence comes from uncultured Acidobacteriota bacterium, assembly GCA_963788605.1. Classification (GTDB taxonomy): domain Bacteria; phylum Acidobacteriota; class Terriglobia; order Terriglobales; family Acidobacteriaceae; genus JABDBE01. The sequence continues at coordinate 948 of CAWBHD010000014.1, forward strand.
AATCCGCCAGAAAGCGTTGCAGTGGCTTTCGTCTTTTGGGCAATGTGGATTCTCGCAAGACTTGAAGTGTGAGCGCCGATAGACCCGGTACAAAATACTGATCGTACGGACGGCACCGTCCTGAAACGCCTTTGTCACTTCGCCCTCGCTCCGTGCGTTTGACAGAGCGGCCACAATCGATCCCACACCTGGTCCAGAATGTCACGGTAGTTTTCGGCTCTCCCGTAGACCTCCGAGGCACCGGACTTTCGGTGGGCGTCCGCGCCCTCGTTCTGACCCGAGATTTCGGGGTTTCGTACGTTATTCCTATGCTTTGTCATTTGTGCGAGAGATTCCCGTCAGTCAAGCATTAATTATACGTGAAATGATGGCAGTTTGCAAGCTAATTACACGGTTAGTATCGGTAGAAAATCCGGCATCTGTTAGTAAAGCATATTAGTAATATAAACGCTTGGACAGATTTTTATATTTGACGCGTATCATTTACTAAAGTGCGTATAAGTCTGGACACGGTCAGCGAGAGTCGGCATCGCGCGAGGGAAGAGTGCAGAAATGAAGCGCAGACAGGCTCGACGAAAGGTAAGCGGCGAAGAAGAGGGTCCCGCCGATCCAACAAGAAGAGATTATTCCAACCGCGATCTTTGAGGAGAATTTCTCGCCATGCCCGAGCGCGCCAGGAACTCTGGCGGACGCAATCGGGCAGGTGACACGGAAGTGAGGTTGGGGCTACACTCACCCAAGCCTCGCGCAAATTCGGACATCGACCCCCGAACGGCGCAGCGGCTGGGAAACCGGCCTTCGAAAACTGAAAAACGGGCGGTGGGCGGCAAAGAAATCTGATCGGCTCTTGCGCGTGCTTCCGCTTCCGAGCCGCAGGGATTAGTCGACATCGGGGTGGCGGGATTCCCGGTCAGGCCACAGCAATTGGGAAATACTGGAATGCGGTCGGATCTCTTACCTCGGCACGGGAGATGGCTCCTCGCTCCAGCGTTTCAAGGGAAATACATCACCGACGCGGACGGAAAGCGAGTTCCGCTCATGACGGATATCCGATGAACTGGATCGCTTGGGATCCGCAGGCAATCTGTCGTTCGAATCTCTTTACGCGAGGGTAGCTGATGGCAAGTAAAACTACACCGCGTGATCCGGAAGCCGCCTGCATACGAAAGCCACCTCGGCACGGCGGGCCGGCGTGGGCGCCAAGTGTGCGTGCGGGGAAACGCGACCGGGCGCTCTGATTAAAAACAGCAAACCGAAAACGTGTCATGAATGCAGGCGGAAAGCAGAAGGAAAAACTACCACGGATAACCACCATGCTTTCGGAGAAGCGAACAGCCCGACTACGTCGAGTCGTTCCGGCTAACGATCACTGCGCCGAGCTAAACGTTGCCCAATACGATTGGCCGAAGCAAGTACGCGAAAATCCCGACGGAAGCCCCCTAATCGCTGCCGCCGGGTGCGTTCTTGGATTCATCGATATGGTCGTCTGCCACCTGATCGAGAAAGGGTTACGTTGGGTTGCCGACATGCTTGTAGCTGGCCGACGAATATCTGAAAAGAGAGCTGGGTGAAAATCTTGGCTCGGAACACCTCTGGAGCCTTTCGCGCCAGGGCGGTGCCGTACCCAAGTGACCACTGGCTTCGACGATCGCGAGATCAGGCGCACAATAGTGGGTCGCCCGAGTCCAGTGCATGTCCATCGTGAACCCTCGCCGCTCGTAATCGCGGTCCGGGTCTATCCCGATACCAAGAAGGCGGAGCTAGATTTCGCACAAGAAGAAAAAGAGGAAGGGCATATGGAAGCTCCCGGGCACGATGTTTGTATGGGATACCGAAACGCGAACTGATCAAACTCAGCGTTTGACGTTTGGAAGCTACCGACTTGTCGATGCTGGGCAACTAGTAAAAGAAAATCTGTTCTACGGTCCCACGCTCCCCGCCGGAGACCGAGCGTATTTTAGAACGCTACGCCGCAGCGCCCAAAACAATCGTATCCACTGAGGCTGCTCACGACCTGTCGTTACTGACCCGTCACGAGTTTGTCGAGAAACTCTTCCGCGCCGCGTACAAAGGTCGATTCGTGCTCACGGCATTTAATTTCCCGTTCGATGCATCACGAGTTGCGCGGGATTTCGCGAAGACGCAAGGGGTCGGTTCACCGGTGGCTTCTCGCTCGAACTTTGGTCTTATATCAATGACGGCGACGAACAAAGCCATCGATTCAGGCCCAGCATCTGTATCAAACACATCGACAGTAAACGCGCGCTGAAAGGCTTTACCGGGGAGACAGAAACCCGACGACGAGGATCTCATTCCGGAAGGCTCGATAACCGGCAAACCAGAAAAGGGCTACATCTTTCGCGGTCATTTTCTAGATCTGCGGACCCTGGCGTTCGCACTCACCGACAGAGGCTACACGCTGGCAGGCGCCTGCGAAGCTTTCGGAGTGGAGCACGGGAAACAAACCGTAAAGCGACATGGCATCGTCACGAAAAAGTACATCGACTACAACCGGCGCGACGTTCTGGCGACCTCTGAGCTGGCGGTCAAGCTTCTCGAAGAGTACGACAAGCACCCGATAGATCTTCAGGCAACCAAGGCATATTCGCCCGCCTCAATCGGCAAAGCCTATTTGCGGGCGATGGGAATTCCGCCGATTCTGGAACGTCAGCCCGACTTCCCCAAACGCTATCTCGGATACGCACAATCGGCATTCTTCGGCGGTCGAACGAGCGCCCACATCCGCAAAGTCCCGGTGCCCGTTGTCTACACCGATTTCCTTTCGATGTATCCCACCGTGAACAGTCTCATGGATCTGTGGAGCTTCGTCACCGCGAGAGAAGATCAGGGTTATTGAGAACTGCCAGGAAGAAATTGAGACATTTCTTCGCCAGGTGACAGTCGATCGTTTGTTTGAACCGAGACTATCTGGAAACAGTTGACCGCGTTCGTTCGAATCATCCCGGATGGCGACATTCTGCCGCTCGCGCGGCAGAGTACAGCGTCCAAAGCAACGATTGGCAGGTGGCGCGTAAACCACATTTATGCCGGTAGCGACAATCCCGATGACGCGGTTGTGGTATTCACTTCCGGACGTAGTCGCATCCGTACTTCTGAACAACGGGCGAATTCCGAAAATTGTTGATGCGTTTCGCATCGAGCCGCGCGGACAGCTATGCGGACTCAAAGCAACGAAGTTGCGCGGCCAGATCGATGTTGATCCGGGAAAGCAAGACTTTTTCAAAGTCGTCATCGAGGAACGGAAGCGTCTTCCGAAGCGCACCGACATCTCCGACATCGAAAAAGAGCGACTCGACAAATTCCTCAAAGTTCTCGCCAATGCCGCGAGCTACGGCATCTATGCGGAGATGCATCGCTCTGGAGTCCGACCATAAGACTGAGGTTATCTGTCACGGCATTGATGCCGAACCCTTTAAGTGTCGCGTCGCCCACCCCGACGAACCCGGAGCATATTGCTTTCCGCCGCTTGCGTCTCTGATCACGGGTGCAGCCCGCCTCATGTTGGCGCTGCTGGAGCGAAGCGTGACTGACCACGGAGGTACCTACGCGATGGAGGACACCGATTCCATGGCAATTGTCGCTACGCGAGAAAGGCGGCGTTGTTCCATGCCCGGGTGGCGATGGAGGACAAGGTTAAGGCGTTGTCGTGGAAGCAGGTAGACCAACATTTCGGAACGCTTTGCCGCCCTCAATCCCTACGACCGTGACGCAGTGCCAGGCTCAATTCTGAAGATCGAGGATGACAACCGCGATCCGGACACGAGAGACAGCGTCAGCTTCACTGTTTGGCTATCTCGGCAAAGCGTTATGCGCTGTTTCTGATGGATGAGCACGAATAATCCAGTCCTGCTCCGAAAAGGCGCAAACAACGAGGACGATCGATGGTCCGAGCATGGCCTCGGCCATCTTGTTGAATCCGACCGACCCCGAGAGCGACGATCGCGAATGGATCGCGCAAGCGTGGCTGAGTATCATTCGCAGAGCACTCGGCCTACCGACAACCGATCTGGGTATCGAATCTTCGCCAGCGGTCGGGACAAATCACGGTCAGCAGTCCAGCCGTTATGAGGCCTCTGACGAAGCTCAATGAGGGGAAGAGCTACCCGGATCAGATCAAGCCCTTCAATTTCTTATTGACGTGCCACGTCAGGCCGCTCGGTCATCCTCGCGGAGTCAAACCGGAGCGCTTTCATCTGATTGCGCCGTATGAAACTGACTCCCGGCAGTGGCTGACGAAAAATTGGATCGATCAGTACTCCGGAAAAGAATATCGAATTACGACGGTCGGTTCTTATGGCGGCAGTGAGACCGCGCGTGTGAAGACGTACGGAGATGTTCTGGTTGAGTACGAATATCATCCGGAATCGAAGTGCGCTGACGCGGACGGGAATACTTGCAGCAAGCAAACGGTCGGGCTGCTGCAACGGCGCCACGTTCGAATCGATCAAATCAAATACATCGGAAAAGAATCGAACAGCCTGGAAGAAGTGGAATCCGGCTTGATTCACTCGAGCAGAATGTTTACACGGAATATCCAGACCCGCGACGGGACGAATGGCAAACGAAGATTGTGCCCGCGATTAAGAAAGCCCCACTATCCAGTCTGGTTGAAGAGTGCCGTGGAACACTTTCTCGCAGGGCTCTCATTGAGATACGCGCCGGGCGCAGCAGGCCTCATCGTAAAAACCAGGAATTCCTCGCGGCGATTGTTCGAAAACCAGAATTGTGCGGCTAGTCTTACTTCTTCTTTCTCCAAGCAGCCTTATTGCCGACAAGTTTGCCAGGAACCGGTTCCAACAGACCACGGTTTCTGAGTCGATAAAAGACATCTTTCATCGAATTCTCGGACCTGATACCTGTCAAATCGCGGGCTATGAGATTTGTAATTTCCTCGTGGGTCTCGACGTATTCCAAAACAAGCTGTTCAGGAGATGCGAGTTTTTCGTGACGAAGAGTGACGAGAATCGAATTATCTCGCTCCTCAATGATTGGAGCTTTGAGCCGCAGCTTTTCCATCGCCTCAAATGCGGTATTCAGTCCTTCACCCACATCCTTGTTGGGAGCGTTGGGAAACTTGTTAACCAAACGGACTACCTTTGGATTCCTTGCGAACTGCTCGCTCAGAACGTTTTGAGGAGTGACATGACCCGGGAATCGGCCGGGACTTTCGATCTCAACCCTGTCATCAAAAATACGGATTTGAACGTCTGCTGCAATGCTGTAGTTCCGATGTAGTACCGCGTTAGTGACGATTTCATGAAGAGCCTCTTCCGGATAAGAAATGGATTCTAATCCAGACGGCCCAAGCTTTTGTATCTTCTCAATAATCTCTTTGCACTGATCCACGGCTTTATAGATCAAGTTGTAGACGGGGCCTTCTATTGTGATAGGGTCAAAAACGAGGGTGTCTCTTTCTCCCTCGGCCTTTGTCTGATACCTAAAGATTTTTATGGCTGATCGTTTGGGAAGAATAGCTTGAGGCTCATCGGTAAAAAGAAGGATCCCAGCGACAGTCGGCCGCCCCTTCAACACAACCCGCTGTTTTTCAAGAAATACTTCCGGTTCCGCACTGGGAACTACATTCAGCATAAACTCGATTGTCGTCGCTGAATTTGCCAGTACATCTATGCCAACCTCCATCAACTCATCCTCGAACGAACTGATGCCCTTATCGTATTTCAACCGCTGAAGCGCTTGCTCACCTTCGACGGGAAGCTTCTGGGCTCCTCGCCGAACATAGATTCTTCCACTCGTGGCTGCAAGAATCTCTCTCGCCTTGAAGACATTGATGTGTGCGACTATCCCGTGTTGCTTGTCGTTTTTCAAAAAATCGACGGTATAGTGATTGCCCAGCGGCGACATAGCTTCTAGAGTCTGTATTAGGCCGTTGGCATCTTCTTGCGTAGGGAAACCCCTCCACGTTCGCTCGCGACCTGCATTGCCGATGCGTTCGTCAATCCCGATAAACATTTCACCTCCGGAGGTATTGGCAAAAGCGCTCACACCGTCGCTAACGCGTGCGGGGGTGATATCGACTGCTTTCAGGTCAACAAAGTGACCTTCTTCGGTTGAAAGCAGCGCCTCAACTTCCTCATCGTTCATATTGGTCACACCTATCGGCATATTGTCCTAAACGGATGTGTCCGAGTTAGGTGACATCATCAAACACAGCCGGGATTATACAGTGGGTTTCCTTTCCAAGAGGGTCACGATTCGCAGTGACCGACGCTCACGTGAAGACCCGCCAAGGTAATTTCTTCAACCAAACCTCGTTCCCGGCGTTACCCCAGCCCCCGCACCCAACCCGGACTATTTACTGATCGGTAACGAGGGCAGTTTCAAAACGCTCTACCTCCTATCCCGTCAAACTGCGATTGGGGTGAGAATACAACGGGATGGAATATGCACCCCCTCGACCGCGCCCTGCCGAGGGCTAGGCCTCTTATCACGATGATTCTGCATCTAGCTGATTTTGAGCAACAGTAAATCGGGTGTTGTTGGACGGCCCGGTATGAGACTAACGGATTTCCAGGACGCTTGGGGCCCTTCGACCTGCACGAAATAACCGACCAAGCGTGCGTCCGAAGGAGTGTGACGGATGAACAATCCGCGCAATCATGGAAGGTTCTCGATCGTGCTTGTTGCCGCCGTCTCTCTTCTACCGTTTGTAGTCTCCGCTCAGGAAAGGAACGAATTTAGTTACACCGTCAGACGTAAGGCGGTCATCTCGATTATTAATGACTACGGATCAATCACCGTAGAGCCTTCCGAGAGTTGGCAGGTAATCGTCAGGACAATGTCGCATTCGGATGGAGTGAGCTTCATCAATCAGCAACATAGCAATCGCATTGAGCTTCGCGCTAATTCTATCCGTCAGGAAAACGGGGTTGTGGACTACAGCGTACGAGTGCCAGCTGACGCATCAGTTCGCCTTCGATCGTCGGATGGAAACATTCGTGTGCGGGGACTGCGTGGCGATGTAACGCTCGACGCTCTATCGGCATCGGTCGAAGTGAGTGGTATTAGCGATGCCTACCTCCATGCAAGCACCCTGAGCGGCCCGATTACCTTAACTGCCATTCGCAACAGTCATCTGAATGTGCAATCTGTAAGCGGCGCCGTCGACCTTCATGGTGTGACCGGATCATCGGTCGTGGTGAGCTCAGGAAGTGGTCGAATCACGTATGATGGCGATCCTGGCGATGCTGGAGATTACCTACTCACCAGCCATTCGGGAGATCTGGAAGTTTCGATCCCCGCCAATGCTTCGGTCGAGATTAGATCACACTCCTCCAACGAGAAGTCGAATCAAGATTTTCCAAAACCCGATGGCTCTTTTGCAATGGGTCGGACGGGGCTATTGCTGAAGGCCGAAACCGCAAATGCGTCCCGATTCGTATTGCGATCGTTCAAGGGAAAGATTCGCGTGAAGCGGCCCTGACCTTGCAACAAGGGAACTTCTCGACATGCAGAAAGCTTCGCAATGTAAGCTCCAACATCCAGGTCGAGTATGCATTCCATGGTTTCGTGCACTGTTACTTGAGGCGAAACGCAGTGACCTGGCAACAATTTTCGTGAAGACCCCGAATCGAAAAAAGAGATGGACTGGCAGAAGGGAGATCATTCAGCTGCTATGCATCATTTTCGCCTCCAGCGTCGCTGTGATGGCGGGTCTCTACCTAGGCCTCACTTACCACGATGAGCACTAGCCCGGTCACAGGCAAAACATTGACCGGTGTGACTGTCTAATAATGGTCGTGAAGAGTCCAAAAGAACCAATTTCGAAAACTGGCGGTTACCAGAGTGCTCGAACCTTCGTGGACAACAAGAGTTGTAAGTGAGGGCATCTAAAATTGCATTCGTTTCCGGTTTCGGTGTAGATTCAAATAACGTAGTTACAAGTTAGTCGTCATGCGGTTGATCTCCAAACCGGTAGCTTGGCTGTGTCTGCTGCTAACACTTTGGCCAGCATTAACACTTGGTGCTCATCACCATTCTAGTGCGACCGAAGCGGCCAAATGCACAGTCTGTGTCGTTGCCCATTCAGCTTCCCCCAAGGCTACTTCTACCCTGCCAAATGCGATTTTCGTTCTGGAAACCTCCTTTCGTCCGAAGACAGTTTCCTCTAACCAACGTCCCGTAGCCTTCGCCCTGTTTGTCCGCCCGCCTCCAAGCGTCTAAAGATCAGATTTCCGTCGTATATAGGTCGGTTCTTGTTTCAGTGAGCCGTGCCTTGATCTCTTAGACCAATTTTTCTGGAGGAATTCATGCTGCCTTCTTGCAAGAAATCGCTTCTTAAGGCTTTTATCTTCGGTTGCTGTTTAGCCTTGGGTCTTCATGCTTACGCGCAATCGGGCGGAAGCTCAACGTCAGTCACAGGCACTGTGGTCGATCCGTCCGGTGCAGTGGTTGCCAATGCAACCGTTGAGATTCACAACCCGGTCAGTGGCTTTGAGCGGACCACAACCACCGATGCAGCAGGGAAATTCAGCGTCCCAAACATTCCGTTCAATCCCTACCATCTCACAGTGACCGGGGAAGGGTTTAACTCCCACGCTCAGGACATTGATGTCCGGTCGGTTGTTCCCGTAAATCTCAACATCACCCTGAAGGTTAAGGGCTCGACCGAAAGCGTGACGGTTGAGGCTACCGGAGGAGATCTGCTGGAGAACGATCCCACGTTCCATACCGATGTTGACCGCGATTTGTTCAACAAACTTCCTCTCGAAAGCCAGTCGTCATCGGTGAGTTCGCTGGTCACTCTGTCTTCCCCGGGAATCGCTGCGGACTCGAACGGTCTTTTTCACGGACTGGGCGACCACGCGGAAAACTCGTTCTCAGTCGATGGCCAGCCCATCACCGACCAGCAGAGCAAAGTGTTCTCCAACCAGATCCCCCTCGATTCGATCCAATCGATGGAGGTGATCTCCGGAGCGCCACCCGCCGAATTCGGCGAGAAGGCAAGCGTAGTGATCAACGTCACCACTCGGTCTGGTCAGGGCCTTACCACGCCTCATGGTTCTGTAACCGCTTCGTACGGCAGTTTCGGCACGTCGAGCGCGGGGTTCAATTTTGGTTACGGCGGGGAGAAGTGGGGAAATTTCATTTCGGCCAATGGACTAAACAGCGGCCGCTTCCTCGATCCGCCTGAATTCACCGTGATGCACGCTAAGGGCAACGAAGAAAATCTCTTTGATCGCCTGGACTTTCAGCTGTCCAAAGCGGATTCCATCCACGTGAACTTGGGATTTACCCGTTCGTGGTTCCAGACACCTAATTCCTTCGACGCACAGAACGCGACGGCATGGTCCGGGCTCGTCGTTGACAACGGCGGTCTCGACCCCAACGGCAACGTCGTCGGACCAGCAGATCAGCGCGCCCAGATCAAAACCTTCAACATCGCACCGTCTTGGACGCACTTGCTGAATTCCAACACGATTCTTACCGTTGGCGCCTTCGTCCGCCGGGACCAGTTCAACTATTACCCCAGCGCCAACCCGTTCGCCGATCTCGCTCCCGACCTCCAGCAAGAAACCTTCAGTCAGAACCGCACGCTCACTAACGCGGGTCTTCGTTCCGATGTCTCCTACCTGAAAGGCATCCACAACGTGAAGGGCGGTATAACCTACCAACAGACTTTCCTCGATGAGGACAACCGCTTCGGCATCGTTGACCCGACCTTCCTGGCCTCCCTTACCGACGCGGATGGCAACCCTCTGAACTGCCTGAATGCGAACGGCAGCCCCATTCCCGGCACGACCTGCGCGACCCTCGCTCCCTACGATCTGACCCGAGGAGGAGGGTTGTATCCATTTAACGGCCATACCGACGTCAAGCTTCTGTCCATGTACATTCAGGACGCGATTACCAAGGGAAACTGGGCGATCAACCTGGGGCTGCGCACCGATTTCTACAATGGCTTGACTTCACACAAGGAAGCCGAGCCCCGTCTCGGCGTCGCGTATAACGTCAAAAAGACCAACACAATCCTGCGCGCCTCTTACGCGCGAATACTGGAAACTCCGTTCAACGAGAACCTGGTGCTATCGAGCAATGGATGCGCCGACCCGGTACTCAACCCGTTGCTTATCTGCTCGTCAAATGTGATCACTCCCTTCAGTCCAGGCTGGCGGAATGAATTCCACGTGGGCCTGCAACAGGCGTTGGGACGGTATCTGGTTTTCTCGGGTGAGTATATTTGGAAGTACACTCACAACGCTTACGACTTTGGCGTTTTTGGAAGCACTCCCCTGACTTTTCCGATCGAGTGGCACAATTCGAAAATTCCGGGGATCGCAGGACGCGTCAGCGTTCCGAACATCCACGGATTCTCGGCTCTTTTCGTTTTCTCAAGCGTTGCAGCGCGCTTCTTCACGCCACAGCTCGGGGGAGCGGGCGCCGTGCCTGCGGCGGCCGGGAACACTGGAATCTCCGCCTTCCGCATCGATCACGACGAAAAGTTCAACCAGACTACGCATCTGCAATATCAGCCTTGGAAGAACGGGCCCTGGGTTGGCTTTAACTGGAGATACGACAGCGGATTGGTTGCCGGCGCGGTGCCTGTCTCGGATGGAGGGCCAGTGGATCTAGTAGCGAGCGGCCTTACCCCCGACCAGCAATTCCAGGCGGGATTGTTCTGCGGCAGCATACACGCGACCCCGACTACGCCTTTGCCATCGCCATGTCCGGCGGCACAGTTCGGATCAACTCTGGTAAGCATCCCCGCTCCCGGTACGGAGAATGATGACCACAATCCGCCGCGTGTGGCTCCCCGGCACCTTTTCGATCTCACGGTGGGGGACGACAACCTTTTTCGCGGCGACAAGTACAAATGGAGTCTTCAGCTAACCGCTATCAATATCACCAACAAGGTTGCGCTCTACAACTTCCTGTCAACCTTCACTGGAACGCACTACGTCACGCCGCGTGCGCTTACGGCTGAGGTTGGGTTCCACTTCTAACCCCACATCGCACGAAGGGGTTCGAAAGCAAGTCAAGGAGCAGGCCGTGTTAACTAGCAAAATTGTGGTCCAGTCGTGATTACAATTATTGAAAGGTCTTAGTCATCGTTCTTGAGCGGGAAGAGACTGAGCGGCGATCCGGAGTCGCTGAAGCGATCTCGGGTGTACCCGCTCACCCCGGCGTGCCCGCAAAATGGTGCGCCTACTCAGGCCGGTTTCTTTCTCCAGCGCATCGAGAGAAATCTGCTGCAAACGCTGTCGCACAGCTCGTTTTGCAGTGCCTGTGTTGTGTTCATACAGCACAAGTGACGGCAACAGCGCTGCAACCCACTGATAGCGGCCTTGGGACAGTTCCTTGGCGAATCCTTCAAGCAGATGACCACCGGTGCTACTGCGCAGTTGCTCGATACGTGATGGCCGTCTGAAATAGCGAACCAGCATGATGTTCCCCCTCCTTGGGAGCATCATGATTATGTGTGCTAGCCGAGAATTGACCTTACACGAGCTGTTGTGAGGACGAAGCGGAACTGTCGGACTTGCAGGTCCCACGGTGCGGGGCGGACGATGCCCAGTCCAGGCGGATTTTCTCTTGACAATAAGTATATACTTATATAAGGTATAGCTTATGTCAGCGATGTTGAACCTCGATGCCGCCTTTTCTGCTTTAGCCGATCCAACGCGTCGGGCAATCCTTGCACGTCTAGCCAAGGGCGAAACGACTGTGATGGAACTAGCCAAGCCCTTCGAGATAACGCAACCGGCAATCTCCCAACACCTTAAGGTTCTCGAAGACGCAGGACTAGTAGAACGTCGCGTGGATGGCACAAAGCGCCCTCGTCGTCTCGCAGAGGCCGGCATTGAGGCAATGGACCAGTGGCTCGCAATGTTGCGAAAAGCGCTGGAGAAGAACTACGACCGACTGGACGAGGTTCTCGCCGGCCCAGAACAACCGAAGACGAAAAGAGGATAAAAACGATGAGCAAGTTGACTTTGAAGACTGAAGGTAACACCCACGTGGTTGTGACCAGGCGATTCGCCGCCCCTCCCGAAGCCGTGTACCGCGCCCATACCGATCCGAAGCTTATCCAGAAATGGCTGCTCGGTCCTGAAGGTTGGACGATGCCCGTCTGCATCAATGATGCGAGGCCGGGAGGCAAGATCCGTTATGAGTGGACGAATGGCAAAGGGGGTGGATTCCACCTCACGGGCGAATACCTCGAACTTGAGCCGTACGGCCGGATCGTTCATGTCGAGCGGATGCACCTGCCAGGTCCTACGCCCGACAACCACGTTGAGACGAGGTTCGATGCGGACGGCACAGGCACATTAATGACCATGCGCATGACTCTGCCGGATGCTCAGACGCGGGCAACTATGCTCGCCACAGGAATGGAACGCGGAATGGAAACAAGCTATGTGCGACTAGAAGGGATGATCTAGGTTGCTCCCATCAAACACTGATTCACGCTAGGAGAATACCCATGACGAGCGCTGCAGTTGCAAGTTCCTCGGCAGCAATTTCGATTAGAGCGGCACGGCTCGCGATAGTCGCGATCGCTTCTTATCAAGTCCTACTAATCGTGCTGATTTTTCTGAGACCGGATCTAGCTCCTTCCTGGCACACAATCAGCGAATGGGCCATCGGGCCCTACGGCTGGATTATGTCAGGTGCGTTTCTCATTTCGGCAATGAGCTATGCGGCATTATTCGTCATGCTGAAACCGCAACTGCATGGAAGCGTGGGCCGCATTGGACTTGGCATACTGCTGATGTGTGTGATTGGGGCTACCGTAGTAGGAATATGTACAACTGACCCTATGCCGCTGCACTCTCCGCTATCCACCAGGGGCACACTTCACCTGATATTCGGCACAGGTCAGATGGTGCTACTTCCATTCGCAGCGCTGCTGATCAACCTCAGCCTGGCTCGCAACGAAGCATGGAGGTCGGCGCGGCGAGTTCTACTCTGGACCGCCGGCTTACCGTTGTTTGGCTTTTTGAGCTTTGCGGGTTACTCGGCTATTTTTGTGTTTCCCTTAGGACCGGATGCTTACGGCCCCGGCGTTAACATCGGCTGGCCTCCGCGATTCACATTTCTCACGTACATGCTGTGGGTCGTGATCTTAGGTTGGCAGGCGACTAGGTGCAGCCGCAGAGCCTCTACCGAAATCCAAGCGAAAGGGTGAAATCACTATGGGCAAAGCCAATTTCACAAACGTCGATGAGTACATTTCCGCGCAACCCGAGACCGCACAGGTCGTACTACAGCTTGTGCGAAGCACGCTCCGCAAAGCCCTGCCAGGAGCCGAAGAGGTGATCTCGTACAAGATCCCCGCTTACAGACTGCACGGTGGGATAGTGCTGTACTTCGCTGGCTGGAAGCAGCACTACTCGTTGTACCCCGCGGGCGAGCGCATGGTCGCGGCGTTCAAGGACCAACTCGCATCATACAAGGTCAGCAAGGGCACAATCCGTTTTCCACTCTCCGAGCCAGTCCCTGTGAAGTTGATCGAACGCATCGCGAAGTTCCGCGCGGCGGAAGCCGTCCGGCGCGAGCAGTAGAGGAAGCGCTAGCCCGGCGCTTTTGGCCCTGCACTCCTGCTGCTAGGCACTTACAAGGCAATCCAGAGGCGGGTGGCCCACCTTTGCGTTTTTTGCAAAGGTGGGGACTCATGCAGCCGTCCGGGTTTTCATAATTGCCCGCATCCCACTGATTGATTTGCGGGGAGCCCTGTTCTGGACAAGAATAGCTCCTAACGACCGCTCCAGGAACAATTAACTGTAGAGAAGAGAAACCCTAGCGACCGGCGACCTGGCCCCCACCTTTGCACACAACGTAAAGGTGGGTCACCCGCCACTTGTTGAGTCGAGTGAATTTGCGGATAAGTCGCGGCGCGGACACTGCTATCCGCGCCGCATCAATTCTCTACCGCGCCATCAGCGCTTGCCCCACCTGCGATCCAACTCGAGGGCTGGTCAATCCCGTGAGCTTGGGCGCGGGCACTCTGGTCGGACTGCTCTGGTGCTGGATCTTCGATCCCCGCGGTGCCGTGTTCGGAATGCGCATCTTCGCTGTAACGTCAGCCAGGCGTATGTTCTCGAAGCCTTTGCGCTTGGCCATGATGCGATAGTCGAATGCGATGCTCGAACGTCCGTGCCGCAGTTCATGCACCTCGAAGCCCTCGGGATTTTCGTTGGAGACGTACAGTCCCTCGCAATCGCCCTTGGGGGTGAGGAACACGTGATACTCGACGTCGGTGTTCACGGTCTGCGCAAACGTCGAATCCAGCCGCACCATCGCCGAGCCGCGCGAAAGTTCGCCGGAGCCGGCGTCTTCAAACCAATTCTCGGTGGCGCCTACACTCGGCATTGCAACCTTGCGCGACCCGCCATCCAGCGCGATGCCGTTGGCGAGGCCTCCACTGCAATACAGGTTTCCGAACACATCGATCTCGCATTCGCCTCCTGTATTCTCACCAAAGGCGAGCAGCAGGTCGCCGAATCCATCATTGGGGACCCGATTCTCCAAGATCATGGTTGGGTAGCTGTCGTTGTTATTGATGCCCTGGAAGGCAATGTAATTGTCTGACGTGCCGACCACACCTTCGCCGTCCGAGGAATCGCCCCACACGCCGGCATAGGGGGGAAGGAACAGAACGCTGCTGGGGGCGACGTTCTGGCCGTACACGCCCATCCCGGAGGGGCTGGAGGTGTAACCGTAGACGCCGATGGTTTCAGTGGTCTCGCCATCCTCGTATCCGAGCATGCCGGAGGCAAAATTGGCGTCTTCTTGCGACGTACCCTCGATACCCACCGAATTCACGGAATAACCCAGGATTCCAAGCCCGTTACTTCCGTTGCTCACGGTCAGGCTCGGGCCGCTGTTGCTGTTGTTGACGACTTGTTGCCCGGTAAACGTATTGGCGGCGACCAGTTGCGGAACCTTGCTCGTGTCCAGATTCACGGTGACGTTTCCGCCGCTGCCGCCACCCGTCAGATCGGTTCCGGCGGTCACACCGGTGATGGTTCCGCCGCTGACTGAGGAGCAGGCCCACGAGCTGCCATTCCACTGCAGCACCTGTCCGCTTGAGCAGGCGGTGGTCAGGCCGACTTTGACGTTGCCGCTAGTGCCGCCGCCGGTGATAGGAGCCTGTGCCGTGACTCCCGTGATGGTACCGCTGCCGGCGCTGCTGCACACCCACTTCGTGCCATTCCATTGCAAAATCTGACCGCTGGAACAGCTGTTGATCAGCCCCAGCGTCACGTTGCCGTTGTTGCCTCCTCCGGTGAGGCCCGATCCGGCGCTCACGCCCGTGATGGTGCCGGTGCCGGGAAAAGTCTGTCCGGAAATAAAGGTCACTTTACCCGCGTTGTTGATGGCGAACGCGCTCCCGGACATCTTCAGAGCGGCGTTGCCACCGTTCGGAAACAGGGTCAGTGTGTTTCGAATGTCGGTGGTGCCGTTTACGTCCAGCTTGGCGGCAGGACTAGAGGTGGCGATGCCAACCTGACCGCTGCCATTCTCGAAAATGTTGGAGTTGCCGATCTGGCTGGCGCTGGTCCAGCGTGGAATGAAGTTCTTGGTTCCGCTCCCCGTGACAGCACCTGCAGGTGTTGAACCTTTAACGCCGGCCGCTGCTAGAAAAGCGGAGGCTGGACGCCCGCCAAGAGTCTGCGCGTCCAGCGCCTTCAAAGCGTAGGGAACGCTCATCAGTAAAACCCGCGGCTGTTCAGCTTTGCCCTGCGGTTGAACGCCCAGCCAGCGCGCTTCTCCAGAGACGAACAGTTCGGGCGGCAAGCCTTGGCTGGAAGTCGATCCCAACGTCACTGAGTAGTGGCCGGTTTTGTCGGCCTGCACATTCTGGGTTTCGATCCAGAGGGGAGCGCCGCCCTCGGAATCCTTATACAGAGAGAACGTGACTCCCACTAAGCCGCTTGAAGGCTTGCTGTCCGCGCCGCTCAAGCTGCCGCTGAAATTGACGATGTGCGGTACCACTGCGCTTGCCGGGGTATTCGCCGTTCCCTGAGCAAACGTGAAAGTAACGGAACCGACGAGTAAGAGAGCTGCCAAGAACCAAAATCCTGTGCGTGCCATTGTGTCCTCCGTGCCAGAATTCATCAGCCGTAGGGCTGTGAGTGTACAGATCAAACTGAAGAAGAAGCCGAGAGCTGGATGAATAGTTAACGATCAAACGAACCGGAGGCTAACAAGGCGAGCAAGTGTTGGCGCACATTTGCGCTTGCTGGCGGCCATCCGTCAAGTGAGATTGTGTAAAAATGTTCGACAGCGTTTCAGTGAATCATGCTCCTGCCCCGGTCTCTCCTTTCATTGGAGAGACTTGGCGCATGCCACCTCCTAAAGGTGTGCACTGTTTGTTCGCGTGAAGTTGCTCGCGCGATCCTCTTAAGCCGTTTGGCGACACGACCTATCTAGTAATGCGAAAAACGCGGGTAAATCACCTCACTGACACTTGCTCAAGAACCGCTCCCTCCGGCTTAAGGTTTCCAGGTTTCTTTCCCCCAGGTTTTCTGTCCGAGGTTTCTCGTCCAGTAGAACAAGTCCACGATCAGTCGAAGACCTGGATTGAGGGCTTCGGCCGGGCCTTCGATCCACGCGGCAAAGAGCGAGTGAGAGGCATATACTTCTGCAGCGGTTACGTGCCGAATGCACGCCGTGCGAAAAGGGGTGTCATGAGTACGGACTGGAAGCGCAGGGATTTGTTAAAGACCGGAATGGCGGCTCTCGGCGTCTGCGTACTGCCACGGAGCGCGGTGGCCGCGGCTCCTACCGGCACCGACTATCCGGTCGGCGACTTTATCCTCCGGCGGGTTCAAGGAGGCTTGCAGGTGCTGCACAAGCGCGGGGGCAATCGGGTGATCTGGGCGACAGCGCCCGGTAGAGACTTTATCGGAGCGGAGGTGGCAACTGCTGCCATCAAGGAAGTCGGCGCCCCTGAGGGTACTTTCGAGATCGCCGATACCGTGCACGCGACATACGAACGGCCGACGATCGACAGCGTCAAAGCCAACGGCGCCAAGATCGCGGTGATGGGCAAACTGGACGGTACCGGCGACCGTACCAACTACGTACTGACGTTCGATCCCGTTTCTGCGACGCATCTTCAGTTCTCGATTTCCGTCGAAAATCCCAACGTCAACCGGATTCGCCTGGCGGTCGAGTCGGCAGAGGGCGAAGCCATCTTCGGCTGCGGTTCCCAGCTCACATACTTCAACCAGAAGGGCAAGATTCTTCCGATACTCGTCCAGGAGCATGGTATCGGGCGCGGGCTCCCGGTGGTTACGCAAACGGTCGACGTGCTCGACCACAGCAGCGGCGGCAATCCTTACCATACCGGCATGCCGGCGCCATACTTCATCACCAGCCGGCTTCGCTCAATGTTTCTTGAGAACCTCGAGTACAGCGAATTCGACATGCGTCCGGCAGAGCTGATCTCGATCAAGCTGTGGGGTGCAACCATGACTGGCCGCATCCTTTTCGGGGAAACGCCGCTCGAGTTGGTCGAAGCCTATTCCGAGTATTCAGGTCGAATGCGCCCGCTGCCCGACTGGGCGCATCAGGGTGCCATCCTGGGCCTGATGGGCGGCACTGAAGTGGTGCGCGACAAGCTCGCCGGCGCCAAGAACGCCGGAGTACCGGTCGCGGGTCTTTGGCTCCAGGACTGGGTTGGCACCCGCAAGACCAGCGCCGGCACGCAGCTTTGGTGGAACTGGGTGCTGGACGAGCAGTATTACGCCGGCTGGCGGCAGTTGGTGAACGATCTCGAAAAGGATGGCGGGCGCGTCCTCATCTACATCAATCCATTTCTTGCCACCGAGCCTGGCCACGATCAGCTCTTCCAGGAAGCAAAAACGAAAGGGTACCTCGTCCAACAGTCGGACGGTTCGCCGTATATGATCCGCAACTCCAGTTTCTCAGTCGGCATGCTCGACCTCAGCAATCCGGGCACGCGCGCTTGGATCAAGGGAGTCATCAAGACCAACATGATCGGAACAGCTGGCGCCTCCGGCTGGATGGTTGACTTCGGCGAGGCACTCCCGTTTGATGCGAAGCTACACAGCGGCGCCAACCCGGCCGTTTGGCACAACCGCTATCCTGAGGAATGGCAACGCGTGAATCGCGAGGCGATTGAGGAGAGCGGCCATGGCGGCGACATGTTGTTCTTCGCCCGCTCCGGCTTTACCCAGAGCCCCGGGATCGCGACGCTGTTCTGGCTCGGCGACCAGTTGATGACCTGGGACGCGTACGACGGAATAAAGACCGCGCTCGTCGGGATTCTATCCGCCGGCATCTCGGGCTACAGCATGATGCACACCGACGTCGGCGGGTATGTCGCGCTCAAGCTGATGATCGACGGCAAACCGATTCCGATCATCAACCGCACGCCGCAATTGTTCCAGCGCTGGGCGGAACTCAATGCCTTCACCGCCGTGATGCGGACGAACGAGGGCATCACGCCGGACCTGTCGCTGCAGTTCAACAGCACGCCCGAGATTCTCGCGCACTTTGCGCACTGTTCAAAAATCTACAAAGGCCTGGCTGCCTACCGGAAGCGGCTGGTCGCGGAGGCTGCGGGGAGGGGCTTTCCACTCTGCCGGCATCTCTTCCTGCACTATCCGGACGACCCCAACACCCACGGCCTTCGCTATCAATTCCTGCTCGGGCGGGATCTGATGGTCGCGCCCGTGCTGGACAAGGACGCCGAGTCCGTCGACGTGTATTTCCCGGCAGCTGACCAGTGGACAGATCTCTGGACCGGTGCGCCGGCGGGCAAGCCGCGTCGCTGGATCAAGATGCCAGCCCCGATCGGCAAGCCGGCGGTGTTCCTGCGTAAGGGTGGCGTGTTCAACGACGAGATCATCGCCGGACTCAAAGGCGAGGGCGTGCTGGGCTAGCGCGGGAGTTCGGCGAGGCTTCAATTACTTCACACGGGCACCGGGCAACGTTGACTCCCGAACAAGGCGGGGGGATAATTGCAGCCGCCCGTTCAATGAGGTCCTCTATGAAACGGTCGGGGCCCCGTAAGACAGCCAGCTTCTCCGAATCAGTCAACCACCATCTGAATATGTATGCACGTGCGGCGAGCGCGGCGGGAGTGTGTACGCTGGCCTTGGCACAATCTGCTGAGGCTAAGATTGTTTACACGCCAACCCACGTTGTGATTCATCGTGGCTGGCCGTATGTTGTCCCTCTTGACCTTAACCACGACGGCACGACAGACTTCAAATTTCAAAACTGGTGGGGCAGCTATTCTGGTGCAGAAGGCTTCTTGTCTGTTCTCCCCGTTCAACACGCAAATAAGATCTGGGGATATTCCAGAGGGGGCAGCCTCATTCATTACGCCTCTGCGCTCCGTGATGGAGCCCGGATCGGGCCGAAGGCGCCATTTTTTTACGCAAAGCTACAGTTTTGGATGGTTGCGTCGGATACTTCGATCGGAGCGTGTTACGGGCCGTGGAACGATGTGAAGAACCGGTATCTCGGCTTGAAATTTACCAGTAAGGGAAAGACTCATTTCGGATGGGCCCGCCTGAACGTGCACTGCAACCCGCAAAATTTCAAAATCACAGCCGTACTGACGGGCTACGCCTACGAGACTATCCCCCGCAAGCCGATCATCGCAGGTAGGACAATGGGAACGGACGAGATGGTCGGGCAAGTGAATCCCGCAACTCTCACCGCGCCGGCTACCCAATCCCCCACGCTCGGCGCACTGGCAATGGGAGCACCTGGACTCTCGATCTGGCGGCGCTAGGAGTCGATGTCCCCAGGTTGTTTCGGGTTGCTCGTGATTGCGCAGGTCACAGCCCGTCAGTTGCAGAGCCACAACTTTCTCCGAGCCTAGTTCGGTTCAGGTGCGTCTACGTTGGGCTTGATGTCAACGTTGTGGTAGACGACAATCTGCCATTCGCCGCTGCGTTTTGCCATTACCTGCAAAAGACGTGTGCGGAGTCGGCCTTTCGTGTCGAGCTGAAGACTGGGAGGCGCGCCGCTGTTAAACCCCGAAACCCAGGTCAGGGTCTCGCACACGGCAACGTCACCGGTGAGGAACCGCAACGACACGACTTGGAGCTGCAGCATCGTGCCGCGGAATGGTCCTTTGAAAATGATCTCGTGCCGGTCGCGGAATGCCTGCCGTCCGGTAAAAAACATTCCCATCACGTTCGTAAAGGTCCCATCAGCAGCGAAGTGCTGGGAGTATCCATCAGTGTCGCCGTGGTTCCAGGTGGTGATCTCGTCATCAAGGATCCTGTGAATGGCGTTCTCGTCAGGCTTCGATTGCGCAGCTCCGACTACTCCGGCCAGCAACACGATGACCATGGCTATTGCTTTCATACAAGACTCCTCGCCCAGGAATGCGGGAAAGTCTACACCTTGTTGGCTCACTTGTCCGTATGTTTGGCGGGTGGCTGTGATCTTTCAAGAGGTTGTCCATTCGGTCTGTCCTCGGAAACTAGATTGCTCGTCACAATCAGCTTCTCCGGTTCCAATCGAATGGACAACCTCTTGAAAGATCACAGGTGCCCGCCCTTAACTGTCGCAAAATCGCCATTTTACTCATTGACCGAGACTTGGCCAGTTCTCAATGGGCCTGATAGCGACAGCTATCTCGTCCACGGTGGGGAGGGTCTTACAAGATCACACTGGACTGGTAGTTCTACCAGTTTCGGTGAGCGAGACGGGCTTGTAGCATTTCTGGACAAGACAGGTGCGTCGGGATGGTGGATCGCGATCCAAGTCCGATTCGGGCAAATCATCAAGCTTCGTACGCCCCCGGGCCGAGAGAGATCGAGCTTATTCGAATCGGAAACCATCACCGGCAAGTGAATGTTCTAACAGCTCGCCCGGCGACAGTCGCGTCACAATTCATGGAAGGAGCTTTTTATGGCGTTACCTAATAAGCAGATAACTTCGGCAGTGCTCTTCGCGTTGGGCCTCGGTTTGTTGGGCGCTGCGGTGCCATGCCGCGCTCAAGCCACACCACCTTCGTCCCACACGTATCTGCTCGAGGCGGACGCGACGGCAGCCACGACGGCAGCCACGACGACCGATGCGGGCCTGGCCACCAGCGCGAAAGGATCAGCCAATTTGCCAACTGCTGCTCCAGCAGCAATCACTGATCCTTTACCGCCAAACCTGGACCCTCAAACCTCAGGCGCATCCTCTTCTTCTTCCTCTTCTTCTGACGACGGCTGGCGTGCCAAAATCGCAATTTACGGCTGGTTCCCCGGCGTCCACGGAACCGTAGGTGTGCTCGGTCATGACACTGGTTTCAGCGTCCCGTTCAACGATCTCTTTCACTACCTCAAGGGAGTGATCCCCATCGCAGTGGATGTCCAAAAAGGCCACTTCGTGATGCCGATTGATTATCTCTGGATGAAACTGGGCGACGAAAAGGGAATCCCCTTTACCGATCCGTTCTACAGCTCGGTCAATATCCATCTGACAGAATCGATTTTTACCCCGAAGGTCGGCTACCGGCTGTACGATGGCGAGCACTTCAAGGTTGACGCCTTGGGCGGAATCCGCTACTGGTACCTTAGCCAGAACCTCACACTGGAGCCCTCGGGCCCCGGCTTTGGGAAATCGGTGAACTGGGTCGACGGTCTCGGCGGCGCGAGATTTATTCTGCCCCTCAGTGAGAAGGCTGCGGTTACCGTGTCCGGTGATGCGGGCGCTGGCGGGGCCAACCTCGACTACCAGCTGCTCGGCCTGCTCACCTTCGATGTCACCCGCAGGCTCGGCCTCGGACTCGGCTGGCGCTATCTGGATGTGGACTATCGTCCAACCAACCACCAGCTCGTGTACGACTCAATCACGAGTGGCGCGTTGGCTGGCATTTACTTCAATTTGGGTGGCAAGCCGCCGGTGCCGCCGGCCGCGAGTTGCTCGTTGCAGCCCAGCCAAGTGATGGTGGGCGAGCCTATCACCGCGACTGCCACCGCTAGCAACTTCAATCCCAAGCACACGCTGAGCTACGCCTGGAGCAGCACCGGTGGGAAGATCTCCGGCCAGGACAATACCGCAACCGTTGACACCAATGGTGTTGCAGGTGGCACTTACCAGGTAACGGCACACATCACTGATGCCAAGATGAAGAAGGGTGGGGAAACGAGTTGCTCCGCCATTTTCACGGCAAAGGAACCACCCAAAAACCCGCCGACCATGTCCTGTTCGGCCAGTCCTGCCAGTCTGACGGTTGGTGAAAATGCGAGCGTAACTTGCACCTGCACCAGCCCCGATAACGCTACCGTCAGTATCAGCAACTGGAGCGCAACGTCTGGCACCGTTGCCGGCAGCGGTTCAACGGCAACGCTTAGCACCGCAGGGGCAGAGCCTGGAACATCCACTATCACGGCGACCTGTACCGATTCCCGTGGGTTGACGGCTCAATCGAGCGCGCAGGTATCAATGGTTGCGCCGCCGACCAAGCTGGAAGCGAAGTTGACGATTGGTCGCAGCGTTTACTTCCCAACAGCCAAGCCCAGCCCGCAGGATCCCAATGGCGGTCTGCAACCTAGCCAGCAGAAGACCCTTACGGAGTTCGCTTCGGACTTCAAGACCTATCTGCAGTACAAGCCGGATGCACAGATTACTCTGGAAGGCCATGCCGACCAGCGTGGAAGCGCAGCGTATAACCAGGCACTCTCCGAACGGCGTGTTGCCCGCGCAAAGAACTTCCTGGTCGAACAGGGCGTTCCCGAGGCCAACATCCAGACGCAGGCGTTGGGCGACCAGCACAACCTGACGCCGGCTGAGGTGAAAGAACAGCTCGATACCAATCCCGACCTTACTCAGGAAGAGAAAGATAGAATCTCGAAGCGGATGCAGACCGTCATCTGGGCCAGCAACCGCCGCGTGGATATCTCTCTGAACGGTAGCGGGCAGCAGTCGGTACGGCACTTGCCCTTCCACGCCGAGGATGCTCTTACCATTATTGGCGGTCGAACTTCAGAAATGAAGGCTGCGCCGAAGAAGAAGAAATGAATATGAAGTAGACGGCAGCCTAAATAATAAGCTGTCGGCATCGTAGGATCCAATCGGGGTGCGGCTCACGCCGCACCCTCTTTTTTTCGGGGACGTTTGCCCTATTGTCATAGGGTAAGAGCATGCTCAACAAAGCGATCGCGACGATGTAGCAACCGCCAGATTGGCCGTTGGAAACCTAACGAATCCTGCGCTGCAGAAGCTTAGTGGTGGATTTGGGGGCTGGCCCATCCTTTCCCACAGAAACATTCGGGTGCCCTGTCCTTCTCGCGTTCTTTGAGAGGGCGGGGCTCTCCCTAACTTTTTCCCAAAGCTTCAGTCCCGAACTGCGTTTTATCGTTGACGCCATGCCCCAGACCAGATAATCTGTTACAACATGAATTATCTAAAAGATAATATTTCGATCTTTGACAATCTGACTCAGGCGCGGCGACCGTGGCCCAATTGGGCAAGCGCACAGTCCCAAAATGGGACGCCCCGCCGCCCGTAACTCCCATGGCCTCTATATTTTGCGTGTAACTCCCGTAAACTCAAAGATCTAGCGCATAGTCAAAATTTAAGTCGTTTGCGCTCTAGATTTTGCAACCAAAGGGGGGAGGGGGGTATCCGGTACTTAACAGTAAACTCCGTTCCAAAGTGGGAAAAACTGCCTTGCTGGGATTTGTGACTGCGGCGGGTTACTTTTTCTTCTCTTTGCCCATCTTCTTCGCGATCTCTGCCATCAGCTTGGGCTTCAAGTCGGCAAGGACGCTGTCTACGATGTTCGAGATGTCGCTGCTTTCCTCGCCAGTGGCGGAGGAAGCATCAGCCTGACTATCGGGCTGCGTTGAACCGGTACTTCGATTGAGCTCGGCCACCGTGTCGGCGATTTCTGAACTGAGCTGCGATCCGATGACGGACTCGCGTATGTGCCTCCAGTTTGCCCACGCCGCGGCCAGTTCCGATTCTCCGCGAGGCTCGCTCGACTCGGCACTGGAAGAAATGTCTGCGGAAGGCTCCACAGGCGAACTCGATTGCGTCAGAGTCTCCGCAGCCATTGTCGGTTCGGCCGCGCCCGCGCTGGCTGAAGCCGCTGCCGCGAAGGCTGCGTCTGCGGTGACTTCCGCGACCGTGCTTTCACTGACGGCGACTGTCGAGGCTGCGTCGGCGACGGGCAGTTCAACCTGCGCTGCTGTTTGCACCGCAGACTCCGAGGGCTGTGATTCAAAGCTGTCCGAAATCGAAACCGATTCAACCGGAGAGGACGAGACCTCTGAGTTGATCGTTGAAGGCTCGGTAACTGGCGAAGACGGTTCAACAGCCGAACTCTCGAGGCTCATCCGGGCAGCGTCAGCAGCGGCGAACGCTGCATAGGCCCGCTCCATCTCCTGCTCAAGAGCAAGAGTCGCCTCATCTTCCATGACCGAAACAGGTTCGGCAATCCATCGCGGGCCGTTGAATTCTTGAGTCGCGGCGGCCATGGTGACGGAAACTTGATCCCTTGCCGCAATGCCCCATTTGGCAGGTTCTCCGTCGACTGCGGACGCGTCGCCGTTGCTTCTCGCGGGCGCCAGCGAGGCCAGAGCTGCCGTGACTTCGTCGTCAACGCACTTTCGGCTCTCCGCCAGCGCTTCCCGGTTCGCGGCCTGCTCCGATGACTCAGAGGCAATCGGTGCGACAACTTCGGCGCGAGTCTCGGCCAGGGACGGAACTTCAGCCACTGGAACGTCCTCGGTTGGTTTTGCAGATTCCTGGTGCGTCGCTACTGAAAGGTTCGCTGGAATTGCTTCCGCCGGTGATTCCGATGCTGACGCAAAAGTTGCCGCGCCGACATTGTTTTCCGCGCCGGCGCCCGATTCCGATGACGGCTCCCCTTTCCCGGCGACAGATCCATGGGGCACGGTTTCCCCTTGATCAATGACTGGTTGATCAATGACTGGTTGATCAGTGACTGGTTGATCGATGACCGGCTGCATCCGGATCGCGGGTGCCTCCCCCGGGGCGCTAAATGCCGCTGCGGCAGCCTTGATGGCTGCAATCTCTTCTTCCGTGACGTCCTGCGGCAAAGAAGAAAGCAGGGCCTCTTCCAATCCCGACTTCATCTCCGCTGGGTGGCGCTCTTCGGTGGCAACAGCTTCGCGAACAGCGGCGGCCACGGACGGCCGTTCTTCAGGCTCAGATTCGCGAGGCTTGGCGTGCGGGGGCGGAATTGACAGACGATTCTTCCATCCCGTCTCACTGTTCCCAAAATCTTTGTCCGGAGAAAACTCATCGGCTGCAGCCAATGCCTTGGCGAATCGGCCCGGCTTGGGGGGTTGCGCCTGAGGAACGATCTTGTCTTCCAGTTTGGTAAGCGCGGTGAGAAGTTCGCTGGCTTCAAACGGTTTGACGATGAAAGCATCGGCCCGCACCCGCCGCGCTTCCTCCGCCTTGAATGGCTCCAGTTTGCCCACCGTTAGCAACACCGGGATGCGCGCCGTCTCGGGCGCTTCGCGCAAGCGCTGGCAGACTTCCAACCCGCCATAGCCCGGCATATACACATCGAGCACGATCAAGTCCGGCTTCGACTCAGCGATTTTCTTGAGCGCCGCCGAACCGTTATTCACGGTGGTGACATCGTAGCCGGCATCGCTAAGGATTCTCCGGCCCATGTTCTGGGCTGTCACACTGTCATCGGCGAGCAGTATTTTTCGCGCCAAACGATGTCCTTAAATCCAGGCTGATTGGGGAGATAGCGCGAAGTTAACTTGTCCCGGGCCCTAAGTCAATGAGGATAAGAGATTAAACACGTTACGAGGGGTCAGTATCCACTGGCGTGGAGCGGGCGCATAAGCCTCAATGCCGCCTCTGGGCAGCAGGCTTCAGAAGGGGACTATCTTGTGAATGCCCTTCTTTTTCTTATGCTTGCTGGAAGCTACGTCGGCATCGCTGGCGTCGCTCGCCGCCGCCGAGGAAGAGGTCGCGGAATCCGCGCTCTTGCCGTCGGTTGCCTTAGCGTCGGCGGGTTGGCTCGCATCGCCGGTCTGGATCTCATTCACCTGTTGCGGCGGAGGCAAAGCCTGACCGCTATCCTCGCCGACATTGGGCTTCAGTTCATTGGGATCTGCAGCAGCCGCGTCGGGCTTTAGCTCATTCGGGTCTGCTGCCGCAGCTGCAGGTGGCGCAGCGTCGGCCGCAGCCGAGTTGTCCTGCGGTGCAGCAGCCGCGTCGGGCGCTGGACTATCCGAACGCGGAGCGGGTTGATCCGCCGCAGGTTCGCCACTCTTGACGGTCTGGACGGAAACCGAGTTGCTGCCCGTCCCGCCAACTCCCAGCGCCGCCCGGGTGGCCTGCTGCATGACCTGGCTTGCGCTCATGGCCGTGGGGTCAACCAGCGTAGGCTCGCCAACTTTTGCCGCTTCGGCCACGCTCGGATGCTTCCCGAAGGTGGTCATGACCTTGGAAAACGTACTGGCCTCGCGCCGGCTATCTTCTTCCGCCTTGTTTTGCGCGACGGCGGCCTTGGTCGGCTTCGGAACTGGCTGATGCAAAGCTAGCAACCGCGCCTTGGCATCCCCGGCCCGGTCCATTAACGGATATCGAGTGAGAATCCGCGAGTAGGCTTCTGCCGCGCCCTTGGTGAAGACCTCGATCATGCGCGCCTTGGCAGCTTCATTCAACGGGCGATTCCGCATGATTGCGATCTCGCCTTCGTAGGATTGTCCGAGCAAGTACAGGGCGTCATCTGCTTTGCTGTAGAGCGGGTATTTGTCGACCAAAGACTGCAGGCGGGCTATAGCCGCCGGATACGACTGGCGGATGTAGTAAAAACGTCCCACGCTGAACTCCCTCGATGCGATCACTTCCTGTACTTCCCGCAGGCGTTGTTTGGCCTCGGGCACCAGGGGGCTGTCTGGATAGCGCAGAATGAGCTGCCGGTATTCCTCTTCCGCGCGCATGGCGTGGGTGTAATCGCGGTCCGGCTTCTCCATTTCCTGATAGTGGATGTTGGCGATTTTCAGCTGCGCCTCAGCCGCTTCCGGCATATTGGGGAAAAAGGTTTCGAAATCCTTGTACTCAATCTCCGCCTGGGCCATGGCGGTTGACCCACCCTCGTCATACCAGGAATCGGCGATGGCCAGCTTGGCGCGTGCAATATATTCGGAATCGGGATAGGTGTTGATCAGAGTCTGCAGGGTCAATCGCGCTACGTCATAGCGGTTATGTTTCAAAGCGTCCATGGCCCGGTCGTACAAGGCCTTGTCTGGCTGCTTCGAATCGATGTTCACCATCGGATTGCTGACCTTCTTGTTGGTGCAGGCCACGGCAACGGCCAGCACGGCCAGGAGAAGGACTACCGGAATACGACGTGACATAGAAATCCTCAAACACCCTGATTGCGCGACCGGTCAAGCCGCACTACCCCGCGCGGCCGGCTGCCACGATCCTTACACCTTTTGCATTGTCGCTTCGGTTGCCGCTTTCAGCAATTTCGCGGCATTATCCCTTGGATCGCCTTTACCGAACACAGCGTTGCCTGCCACCAAAATTTCAGCACCCGCTCGCACCACTTCGGCCACGGTATCGAAGCCAATCCCGCCGTCTACCTCAATCCGGTAATTGAGCTCGCGCTGTCCACGCAACTCAGCCAGTTTACGGATCTTATGCACCGCGCCCGGAATAAACTTTTGTGCGCCGAACCCCGGATTTACCGACATCACCAGCACGTAGTCGACGATATCCAACACTTCAGTCAAAGTCTCGACCGGTGTTGCCGGGTTGATCACGACGCCCGCCCGAGCGCCCTGGTCGCGGATCAGGTGCAGCGTGCGATCCAGGTGTCTGCAGGCTTCCTGGTGTACGGAAATCCAGTCCGCTCCAGCCTCCGCAAACTCGGGAATGTATTGATCCGGATTCTCTATCATCAGATGGCAATCCAGCGGCAGGCTGGTGGTTTTGCGCAGCGACCTCACCACCAAAGGTCCGATGGTGATGTTGGGGACGAAATGGCCATCCATGACATCCACGTGGATCACGCTGCCGCCGCCTTCCGCCGCAGCTTGGACTTGCTCCGCCAGACGGGCAAAGTCAGCCGACAAAATCGATGGTGCCAGCTCGATCAACCGGGCTCCTGGGCGTAGGAATACGTAGGAAAATTCTAACACGCTGGCAGTGTGCCAAACGCGCCTTTGGGATTGGTCAGTTTCGGAGTTAGCTGTGACTCGGGCGTAGCCTGGGGGACTGGGCGTATCAGTTCGGTTGGGTCACTATGCGGTCGATGAACGATTGCTGGCTGTTCACCGCCGGCTCATCTACGCGATTCGGGCTGCGCCAGTAACTTCCGTCAGGCCGCATGTGGCGCGCCTTAACAACATCGGCCAGGTAGGTGGCCAGAATCTCGTCCCGGAAGTGCCGGATCAGTTTGGGGTCACGAACCGGAAACACTACTTCGACTCGCCGGTTCAGGTTCCGCGGCATGAGGTCGGCGCTCCCCAGGTAAACCTCCTCCTGACCCGCGTTTCTGAAATAGTAGATTCGGCTATGCTCCAGGAAACGCCCCACGATGCTGGTTACACGGATGTTTTCGCTTATGCCCTTGATTCCCGGACGCAGGCAGCAGATCCCCCGCACCAACAGATCAACCTGCACGCCAGCCTGCGATGCTTCGTACAACAACCGGATCGCGCGCTTGTCGACCAGGGCGTTCATCTTGAAAATCAGATGTCCCTGCTCGCCCCGGCGCTGATGCTCGATCTCCCGCCGGATCAGACGTTCCAACTGCTCTCTCAAGTCGATCGGCGCAACCAACAGTTTCCGGTAATCGGCCTTGGCGGAATAGCCCGTGAGGTAGTTGAACAGGTCGGTGCAGTCCGCCCCAATCTCTTCGTCGCAGGTGAACATTCCGAAATCGGTGTAAAGCTGAGACGTAATGCTGTTGTAATTGCCGGTGGACAAGTGCACATAGCGCCGGATCAGATTTCCTTCCTGGCGTACGACCAGCGCTGCCTTACAGTGGACCTTCAAGCCCTGCAATCCGTAAACGACATGCACTCCTTCCCGCTCCAACGCCCGCGCCCACTCGATGTTGCTCTCTTCGTCGAACCGCGCCTTGAGTTCCACTAGAGCGGCAACCTGTTTGTCGTTTTCCACGGCTTCCAGTAAGTTCTCCACCACCGGCGCATTCCTGCCCACACGGTAAAGAGTCACTTTGATGGCCAACACCGCCGGGTCCTTCGCGGCCTGCTGCAGAAAGGAAACGACCGGCTGGAAGGAATCAAAGGGATGGTGCAGAAGAATGTCTTGCCGGCGAATGGCGGCAAATATGTCCTCCTCCCTGTCCTCTTCCGGGTTCAGCGCGGCGGGGATTGCGGCCACAAACGGCGGATCTTTCAGTTCGGAACGATCAATCGCCCAAAGGTGCCGCAGCCGGCTGAGAGCCAGCGGCCCGTTTATCTGATAGACATCGTCGCGATTGACTTCAAGATTTTCCATCAAGATATTCAGCACGGACGGCGGCATGGCTTGGTTGACTTCCAAGCGGATCACGTCGGCAAAACGCCGCTGCCACACGCCTTCTTCCACTGATTCGAGCAAGTCCCCAGCCTCGAGTTCCTGGATCGCGGTATCCGCATCCCGCGTGACATGGAAGGGATGAGCTTCCAGGATTTTCATGCCTGGGAATAGCAGCTTGAGGTTGGCGGCAATCAACTGCTCCAGCCAGACAAAACATTGCCGGACGGGGTTCCTGCCGTTGGCGTTCTTCTTCCCCGGACTCAACTCCACTGCGACCAGTTGTGGAATCGAATTGGGGATCTTGACGCGCGCAAAATGTTCCACGCCTTCTTTATCCCGGATCAGCACCGCCAGATTCAGACTCAGGTTCGAGATGTGGGGAAAAGGTCGGCCTGGATCAAATGCCAGCGGAGTCAGGGTGGGGAAAATCGCTTCGTGGAAATATTTGTTTAAGGCCGACCGCTGGGCATTGCTCAACTGGGGATAGTCGACAACCTGAATGCCGGCTTTTCCGAGGGATGGCAGGATTTGCCTCTGCCAGCACTCATGGGCTCCTTGCAGCAGGCTGCCCACTCGCTCGCGTATGCCGGCGAGCTGAGCCGAAGCCGTCATGCCGTCCGGTCCATGCTCGAGAACGCCGCGTTCGACCTGCCTCATCAGACCTGCGACGCGTACCATGAAGAACTCGTCCAGGTTAGAGCCAACGATGGACAGGAACTTCACCCGCTCCAGCAAAGGGACGGTTTCGTCCTGGGCTTCCTCCAGCACACGCCTTTGGAACTCCAGCAGACTGAGTTCGCGATTCACGTAGAGTTCGGGATCATCGAGAGGCCGAGCCGCCGGACTGGCGCTAGCAACCGCGGTCCTTGCGCTCCGACCGCGCCCATTGCGTGGATCAGGTTCCGTTCCGCTTGCCTTGGACGTGGTTCTTCTTGCGTCGCGCCGGGGAGTCGCTTTGGCCATTGGTTTCCTGGAAAACAATCAATTGTAATTTGAGGGCTGTTGTTTCGTCCTGATCTCCGTGATGGGGAGCCAGTTTTCATCATCTTTTAACAATGTCAGCAGGTTCACTTTCTGCGGCCTCGTTTCCACAAGCGCGTCGGCCGGTGCTCACAATCCGGTACAATCTCTAGTTCGATCCATTGCAGAGCAACGCACCTCGAACTGTAAATCTGCATCCCATATGGTCATGAAAGTTCGCAAAGCCGTATTTCCCGCCGCTGGACTGGGCACCCGCTTCCTGCCCGCCACGAAAGCCCAGCCCAAAGAGATGCTTCCGCTGGTCGACAAGCCCATCATTCAGTACGGCGTGGAAGAGGCGCTGGCTTCGGGCTGCGACCAGATCATCATCATCACTGGCCGCGGGAAGCAGGCCATCGAAGACCACTTCGACGTGAGTTACGAACTGGAGAAAATGCTCGAAGAGCGCAACAAGACCGATCTACTCAAGATCGTGCGCGCCATCTCTGACATGATCCACGTTTCCTACGTTCGCCAGAAGGAAGCGCTCGGCTTGGGCCATGCCGTGCTCATGGCACGCGAATTAGTGGGCAATGAACCCTTTGCGGTGCTGCTTGCCGATGACATCATCGATGCCCACCCTCCCTGCCTGAAGCAGATGATCGATGTCTTCAACGAAACGCAAAGCTCAGTGATCGCGATTCAGATCATTGAAGGTGAGGCGATTTCCGCTTATGGCGTGCTGGATGCAAAGCCAGCCGATGGACGATTCGATGGACGACTCTACGAAATCCGTAACATGGTGGAGAAGCCGAGGTTGGAAGACGCTCCCTCAGACCTGGCGGTGATCGGCCGCTACATTCTGACCCCGACCGTCTTTGAGACTCTGGCGGAAACCAAAGCCGGCGTCGGCGGCGAACTGCAACTCACCGACGGCATGCGTGCCCTTCTTAAGAGAGAAAAGATGTATGGCTACGTCTTCGACGGCAAACGTCACGACACCGGCGACAAGCTGGGATTCCTCAAAGCCACTATCGAGTTCGCCTTGAAGCGCAAAGATCTGGGCGGGCAACTGCGGGAATATTTGAAAGGGCTGAAGCTGTAGTATAGGGCACGCTTGATCGATGCTGACTTTTCCTCCGTATAGGCAAAGAAGTCAAATCGAATTCCGGTGTTCACGATGCTCCCAGCGTAATCCTCAGCTTCTTTGATTTTTCTTCAACCCCGTTAGCCAGCTTCTCTTTGTGAGCATCCAGCTTCTTGGCCACTGCCGCGCTGGCCAACCCCAGGATTTGCGCAGCCAGAATCCCCGCGTTGGTTGCACCCGGCTTCCCGATGGCCACGGTAGCAACGGGAATGCCTGCGGGCATCTGCACGGTCGCGAGCAGGGAATCCATCCCGTTCAGCGATGTGGATGGAATTGGAACACCGATGACGGGCAACGTGGTGTGCGCGGCGATCACGCCTGCGAGGTGCGCGGCGCCGCCGGCTCCGGCGATAATCACGCGGATTCCGCGGGCTGCGGCTTTACGCGCATAGTCTGCTGTGCGGTCCGGGGAGCGGTGCGCCGAGGTCACATCGATCTCGTAAGCAATTCCGAAATCCTCCAGCGCCTTGGCCGCCTCTCGCATGATGTCGAGATCGGAGTCGCTTCCCATCACAATCGAAACCAGTGGCTTGCTCATGAATATATTTCTCCAATTTAGATCTGTCATCCCGAGCCATGCGAAATCCCCGCGCACTTCCACGAAAGTGTGTGGGTTCTCCGCTTCGCTCAGAATGACAGCTATTTCTTCAAAGCCCGCGCGGCAATGTCCTTGCGATAGTACGCACCGCCAAAGCTGATTTTCCCCGCCGCCTCATAAGCGCGTGCCACGGCTGTATCAAGGTCGGCCGCCCTGGCCGTAATGCCCAGCACTCGCCCGCCGGCAGTAAAATACGCGTCATCGTGCCGGGTTGTACCCGCGTGGAAGACTTTGACGCCCGCAACTTTCTCCGCGTCTTCCAGTCCGCTGATTCTCTTGCCCATCTCGAAAGTGCCGGGATACCCTCCCGAAGCCATGACCACGCAAACCGAAGCGTCCGCCGACCAGCGGAAGTCGCCGTCGCTGACCCGGCCCTCGATCGAAGCTTCGAGCGCTTCCACGAGATCACTTTCCAGACGCATCAGGATGGGCTGAGTCTCTGGATCGCCAAAGCGGCAGTTGAATTCGAGCACCATCGGCCCGCGCGCCGTCATCATCAGGCCGCAATAAAGGACGCCTCGATATTCCGCGCCTTCGGCCTTCATCCCCGCGACGACGGGACGAACGATGTGCTGCAGCAACCAGTTTTGCATCTGGGCGTCCAGCATGGTCTCGGTGGAATATGCGCCCATGCCGCCAGTGTTTGCGCCGGTGTCGCCCTCGCCGACACGCTTGTGGTCCTGGGCCGCGGCCAGCGCGGACACGCGTTCGCCATCGCTCAACGCCAGGAAGGAAAGCTCTTCGCCCTTCAGGCACTCCTCAATCACCACCCGCGAGCCGGCATCGCCCACCATCTTTCCACTCAGCATCTCCGCCGCAACCGTGGAAGCTTCGTCTTTGCTCTTGCAGATCACCACGCCTTTGCCGGCGGCCAATCCATCTGCCTTCATCACGACCGGCATGTGGAAATGAGGCAGGGCATGGGAGACTTCTTCCAGCGTATCGCAGATGGCATAGTGCGCCGTCGGAATGTGATGGCGCTGCATGAATTCTTTGGCGAAACTTTTGCTGGATTCAAGCCGCGCAGCCGCCTGGGTAGGGCCGAAGATGCGGTACCCGTGCCGCGTAAACTGATCGACCACCCCCAGTTGCAAAGGCAACTCAGGGCCCACGATGGTGAGGTCAGGCCTGATCTGTGCTGCCAGGGCCAACAGCGACTCGACACTCTTCAGGTCGGCGGAAAGGCACGCGGCATCGGCGGCGATCCCGGCATTTCCCGGCGCGCAATAGACTTGCGAAACGCGTGGAGACTGGCGCAGCTTCCACACCAGCGCATGCTCGCGTCCACCACTGCCGATGACGAGGACCTTCATAGCTTGAGACAGACAAGGTTAGGGGGCGGAGAAGATGATGTCAAATTCAACGAGTGAAAGAGCGGGATTAAGTATGGTGTTGCACCCTGCTTATCTGTGTCCCGGTGGCCCTGCAGCGAAATCGCATTAACTGTACTTAACTCCGTCGTATAATCTTTCCCAATGATCACCGTCTCCAAGGAGGACTACCTCAAGGCGATCCTCGAGGCCGAGAGCGAAGGCGAAACTGTGATCTCGGCCACGCTGGCCCATTGGCTGTCGGTGTCGCCGCCGGCGGTCACGATGGCTTTGCGGCGGTTGAAGAAAGATGGCCTGGTTCGAGTACAGGGAGACGGCCACGTCGGGTTGACCTCGGCGGGACGCAAGATCGCACGCAAGCTCACCCTTCGCCATCACCTCATCGAGCGCATGCTTTCGGAGATCTTCGGAATGGAGTGGTATCGAGTTCACGATGAAGCTGAGCGTCTAGAGCATGCTGTCTCGCCCGCCTTCGAGGCTAGATTACTGGCGAAGTTGGGCCGCGGCGGCGCCTGTCCGCATGGCAATCTCAGCGAACTCGAGAGTCCCGGCAGCCGCCGCCGGCGGGGTCTGGTGCTGCTCGCCCACGCCGAACCGGGACAGAGTTATGTGGTAAGTGGAATCTATGAGCGCGACCGCCACCTGCTGGAATTCCTCGAAGGCCGAGGTGTCCGTCCCGGGGCTCGGGTTCACGTGGCGGGACGGAACTACGATCAAACCTTGACCCTGGCTACGGACGCAGGAACGGTTGCACTTGGCGGTTCGGCGGCGGAGAAAGTCTGGGTAACTGGCGAAGGCCGTCGAAAGCGGAATTCCGGCTCCCCAACCGCGTAAGCAGCCGCCACAGGCAATTCACTAAAGTAATTAACCATAGTTTATTCGCTGGTGTATACTGCCGCTAATACATTGACGCGCGCGTCCGCGTGCAGATCAATGGTTTTGAGGCTGTCTGCATCAACTATGGCGACAAACGGGGTGAATGCTTCGGAGCAGGGTTGGAGATTCAAGGTCGGACGTCCCAGCCTTCCCGAGATTAACAGCAGCCTGCCCATTCCCCACTCCGCGACCTTTCTGCGCAAACTCCTGGCATTTGCCGGGCCCGGCTTTCTGGTAGCAGTCGGCTACATGGACCCGGGCAATTGGGCCACCGATCTGGCCGCGGGCGCTCGCTATAACTACACCCTGCTCTCAGTAATCATGCTCTCTAACTTCATGGCTATTCTGCTTGCAGGCGCTGGCCATCAAGCTGGGAGTTGCCACCGGACGTGATCTGGCGCAGGCGTGCCGCGATCACTACCGCCGTCCAGTGGCGCTCGGACTGTGGGGACTGGCCGAGGTCGCTATTGCGGCCTGCGATCTTGCCGAAGTCATCGGTTCGGCCATCGCCCTGAATCTGTTGTTTCATATCCCGCTGCTTCTGGGCGTCTGCCTCACCGCGCTGGACGTCCTGCTGATTCTCTTCCTGCAGCAGAAAGGCTTTCGCTTTATCGAAGCGATGGTGCTGTCTTTAATCGGCGTCATCAGTGTTTGCTTTGGACTGGAAATATTATTTTCGCGTCCCAGCCTGGTTGGCCTCGCCTATGGGTTCTTCGTACCGTCTCCGCAGATCATCCGTGATCCGGGAATGCTGTACATCGCCATCGGAATCCTGGGCGCAACTGTGATGCCGCACAATCTATATTTGCACTCGGCGCTGGTCCAGACGCGCAATTTCGAACGGACTCCGCAAGGCAAGCGCGAAGCCATCAGGTTTGGCACGATCGATTCCACCATCGCACTCACGCTGGCGCTGTTCGTGAACGCGGCCATCCTGGTAGTTTCTGCAGCCACTTTCTTTCGCAGTGGACACAATCAGGTGGCTGAGATCCATGACGCCTACAAATTGCTTTCTCCGCTGCTCGGCGTCGGCGGGCGCAAGCACGGTCTTCGCCCTGGCGCTGCTCGCGTCCGGCCAGAATTCGACTTTGACCGGAACCCTCGCCGGCCAGGTCGTGATGGAAGGATTTCTGAATATCCGGTCTGCGTCCCTGGCTGCGCCGTTTGATCACGCGCGTCCTCGCGATTATTCCGGCGGTTATCGTCACGGCGTTTTGGGGCGAGAGAGGCACTGCGAATCTCCTGGTGTTGAGCCAGGTCATTCTCAGCATGCAACTCAGCTTCGCGGTGTTCCCCCTGGTCATGTTCACCAGCGATAAACAGAAGATGGGCGAGTTCGTAAATGCGCGCTGGCTGACGTACTTGTCCTGGTTTACGGCTGTACTGATCGCGGTGCTCAACGCTTGGCTGCTGATTCAGGTTCTGCACGCCTAGAAGCAAAATTTGGAGCAATCATGAAGAAGCCATCTCAAGCCGGAGTTCGTGTGGTCACGGCGATCTGTCTAGCCCTCGTATCGGTGGCGTATAGCCAGGCGCAGTCGTCAACTCCCAACCCAATACCAAACGTCCAGAAAGGCGCATCCATGGCAACAGACGCAAGCGGACCATTCGACGTCAAGCTGGCCCCTCAGCCTCCCGACGACAAGGCTGAAGGTTCAACCCTGGGCCGGTTGTCGATCGACAAGCAATACCACGGTGACCTTGAGGCCAGCGGTAAAGGCCAGATGTTGACCGCCATGACCGACGTTAAGGGCTCGGCGGGTTACGTTGCGATCGAGCGAGTCACGGGAACGCTGCATGGCCGCAACGGCAGCTTTGTTCTGCAGCACAGCAGTACCATGACGAGAGGCGCGCCGCTACAGTCCATCACGGTGGTGCCGGATTCCGGCACTGGTCAGTTGGTTGGGCTTACTGGCAAAATGATTGTCAATATCGCCGATGGAAAGCACTCGTACGATTTTGAGTACACGCTGCCCGCGGCCCCTTGATACCAAAGAACCGCGGGAGAAGAGAAGAAGCACGCATGGACGAAGTTATACGCACACTGATTCTCCCTGGGATTGGCAACTCAGGCCCGGAGCACTGGCAGAGCCACTGGGAACGGCGCGACCAGTCTTGCCACCGCGTACATCAGCAGGAATTGCATGCGCCCAAGTGCGCGATCTGGGTCGCACACCTCGACGAGGTTATAGCTGTACAGCCTGCTCCAGTCATTCTTGCGGCTCATAGTTCGGCCTGCGCGATGGTCGCGCACTGGGTCGCGATGGCATCTCCCGGCCATCTAGCGCGGGTGCATGGAGCGCTCCTGGTCGGGCCCAGCGATCCTGACGGACCAAACTACCCTGTAGGTCCGAGCGGATTCAGTCCAGTTCCGCTCCAGCGGTTTCCGTTCCCCTCGATCGTCGTCGCAAGTTCCGATGATCCCTTCGTTACGCCAATGCGGGCTCGGCAGTATGCCGATGCGTGGAATAGCCGGTTTGTTTTGCTCGAGAATGCCGGGCATATCAATACAGCCAGCGGACATGGCGCGTGGCTCGATGGCTATGCTCTGTTAAGTGCGCTACGAACCGCGCCGCCAGACGGGTTCGTAGCCAGGCAACAATCCTGACCCCTTCCTGACAAAGACAACGTGGAACGGCTAGACTATTAGGTTGAGTAGTCGCCGCTCCGTTCGGATTCTCATCGCTCCGGAGCCGCATCCATATTCAGCAGGAAGGCAATCTTATGAACAGTTTTGGCAGCCATTCCACCCTCCGCGTTGCTGGCCATGATTATGAAATCCATCGTATTGATGCGCTGGACAAGCAGGGCATTTCGACCAAACATCTTCCATTCTCGTTGCGCATTCTTCTGGAGAATCTATTGCGCACGGAAGACGGTCGCAGCGTGACCAAAGAGGACATCCAGGCGCTTGCGGCGTGGAACAGCAAGTCGAAGCCGGATAAGGAAATCGCATTTACTCCGAGCCGCGTCCTGATGCAGGACTTCACCGGAGTGCCCGCGGTGGTCGATCTCGCCGCCATGCGCGACGCCATGAGACTGCTTTCCGGCGATCCCGCGTTAATCAATCCCTTGCAGCCGGCTGAGTTGGTGATCGATCACTCGGTGCAGGTGGACGAATTCGGCACCCCGCAAGCTTTCCAGCTGAATGCTGAACTCGAATTCCTGCGCAACAAAGAGCGCTACGGATTCCTGCGCTGGGGACAGACCGCTTTCCGGAATCTGGCGATTGTTCCACCTGACACGGGTATTGTGCATCAGGTCAATCTCGAGTTCCTGGCGCGCGTGGTTTTCGTGCAGGAGATGAACGGAAAGCGCACGGCTTATCCTGACACCCTGGTCGGTACCGATTCGCATACCACGATGATTAACGGCCTCGGCGTGTTGGGCTGGGGCGTAGGCGGGATCGAAGCCGAGGCCGCGATGCT
Organism: uncultured Acidobacteriota bacterium; assembly: GCA_963788605.1. GTDB lineage: Bacteria > Acidobacteriota > Terriglobia > Terriglobales > Acidobacteriaceae > JABDBE01. Next base: position 38,748 of record CAWBHD010000014.1, read on the forward strand.
GGGCCAAGCCGTGTCCATGCTGATTCCGCAAGTCGTGGGTGTGAAGTTGACGGGCAAACTGCGCGAAGGTGCCACGGCGACGGATCTGGTGCTCACGGTTACCGAGATGCTGCGCAAGCATGGCGTGGTGGGAAAGTTTGTCGAGTATTTTGGCCCCGGATTGCAGGAGCTCCCGCTGGCCGACCGCGCCACCATCGCAAATATGTCTCCAGAATACGGCGCGACTTGCGGCATCTTCCCGGTGGACAAAGAAACTCTGGTGTATCTGCGGCTGACCGGGCGCTCCGAGGAGCAGATTGCGTTGGTCGAGGCCTATTGCCGCGAGCAGGGATTGTTTCACGACGAAAAGACGCCTGAGGCGCAATACTCCGAACTGCTCGCACTCGATCTCGGCACCGTGGAATCGAGTCTGGCCGGACCCAAACGGCCTCAGGACCGTGTGCCGCTGCCGAAGGCACGGGAATCGTTTGAGCAGGCACTGCCATCGTTGATCAGGCCGGGCAAAGGCGGGGCCGCATCCACCGGCAATGGGCATCTTCATCACGGCAGCGTGGTGATTGCCGCCATTACGAGTTGCACGAACACATCGAACCCATCCGTGATGGTTGCCGCTGGCTTGCTCGCGAAGAAAGCGGTTGAGCGTGGCTTGCAAGTTCCAGCGTGGGTGAAGACTTCGCTGGCTCCGGGATCGAAAGTGGTGCGCGATTATCTGGAGCGGGCTGGATTAACTCCGTACCTGGAGAAATTGAAGTTTCATATCGTGGGCTACGGTTGCACTACCTGCATCGGAAACTCGGGACCGTTGCCGGAGGAAATTTCGAAGGCGATCGACGAACAGAATCTGGTGGTCGCGTCGGTGCTTTCAGGCAATCGAAACTTCGAGGGTCGCATTAATCCTGACGTGCGCGCCAACTATTTGATGTCGCCACCGTTGGTGGTGGCGTTCGCGCTTGCCGGCCGTATCGATATTGACTTGCGCAAAGATGCGATTGCCAACGACAAGGAAGGTAAGCCGGTTTACTTGGCGGACATCTGGCCGTCTCGCAGCGAAGTGGATGAGGCGATCAAGAAGTCGATTTCTTCCGACATGTTCCGGCGCAGCTATGGCGAGGTGTATCACGGCGATGACCGCTGGCGCTCCCTCCCCGTCCCCAAAGGCGAGACCTATGCGTGGGACAAAGATTCGACTTACATCCGCCGCGCTCCGTACTTCGATGGCATGACGCTAAAGCCAACCGCAGTTGAAGAAATCCGGAATGCCCGCGTGTTAGCCGTGCTCGGCGACAGTGTCACCACCGATCACATTTCGCCCGCCGGTTCGATTAAGAAAGACAGTCCGGCGGGAAAGTATCTGATCGAGCACGGCGTCAAGCCGGCCGACTTCAATTCCTACGGATCGCGGCGCGGCAATCACGAAGTCATGGTGCGCGGGACTTTCGCCAACGTCCGCTTGCGCAACAAGATGGTTCCTAGCCTCGAAGGTGGATTCACCCGTCACCTGCCCGATGGCGCTGAGATGAGCATCTTTGAGGCCTCGGAGAAGTACATCGCAGAGAAAGTGCCGCTGGTGATCCTGGCGGGAAAAGAATATGGCTCCGGTTCATCTCGCGACTGGGCGGCGAAAGGGCCGCTCCTGCTCGGTGTACGTGCGGTCATCGCTGAAAGTTACGAGCGCATTCATCGCTCCAACCTGGTCGGCATGGGAATTTTGGCCCTGCAATTCCACGACGGAGAAACCGCGCAGTCGCTGGGCTTGACCGGCGAGGAAGTCTTCGAGATCACCGGCATTCGCGATCTGATGGGAAGCTTCGCGCCCGGACGGCAGGTGAAAGTGCGCGCCACCGCGAACGGCAAGACCAAGGAGTTCGAGGCGCTGGTGCGAATCGACACACCACAAGAGGCGCAATACTACGCCAACGGCGGAATCCTGCAGTTCGTTCTGCGGCAGTTGCTGTCGAGCAGGCTAACCGCGGTACACGCATAAAGATCACGTGGGGACGGCCGAGGCGGCCGTCCGTGCCGAGTGAAACTCGGCAGCAGGTCGGGAGCGAGAATCCGGGCAGAGCGAGATCAAGCAGGGAGGCCAGAGATGAACGACCATCTCTCGAAGCGAGCCCAACTCCTTACCGAAGTTCTGCAGTCCATCAACGACCAAAATTATGAAAAAGCGGGGGATGCCTGGTCATCCGGAATCGATCGAACTGCTTCTTGCGCGAACCAGGACGAGGCCGTCTTTCAAAAGATGCGCCGCCTGGTCTACGACCATGTAGCCCGCACGGTAGCTATTGAACGGACGTCCCTGGCAAACCCGCCGACGGTAGATTCTCTGGCGGACGAATTCAAGAAATTAATGGATGAACTAACACCTCGAACTCGCGAAGCTCTAGCCCAGGCATTTGCTCCAATCGCGGCCGGACAAGACGCGCCGCCCGGCGAGGTAACTGGCCAACTCGATGCTCTGGACCGCTACTACTCCGAAGAAATTCTCGGAAAGCTGGACGGAATCGTTTCCCGTGCCTCGGCCCTGGATCGCATGGGTCTTGAAATCGTACCCAACAAAAGAGTCCAGTTACTTTTCGAAGAGGCTCATCGCTGTTATCTCTATGGGTTTTATCTGGCGTGCGCCGTATTCTGCCGCGCCATTCTGGAGGGAGCGATGAAGGAGGTCGTTGATCCGGCCGGCGACACCAATCAAACCATCCACGACATGGTCGCACTCGCGTTGCAGAAGCGCCTTCTAACCGATATCCGCCCGCGTTGCGCCCGCGAAGTGGCCAAGGCAGGCAACAAAGCAATTCACGATCCCGAGATGTTCGATCGCGATTATTCTCCGGAAAAGGTCGCGGAGATTCTAATCAGTACACGCAAAGTGCTGGAGGAACTATATCGGCTCCCGTCCTGACATTCTCGAAGACACGCATTTCAGCGATCTCGAACTTGGGCTATGGTCCAAACAGGTAGGCGGTGCCCGGTCGACCATTTGTTGGAAACTCTCCGGCCAGAATCGTCTCCCCGCTGATCGCCACGGAATAACCGAAGTTGTCCCACGCCTGGCCGTCTGAGGCCGTCAGCATTGCATCGTAGGTTGCGGTGTTCGTCCAGCCGCCTGGCGGCTTGAGGTACACGTAAGCCGCGCCCTGAGGAATCGCGAAGTTAGCCCCAACCACAAGCGCCCGCCCGCTGAGTCCCACGGAAACCCCAAAGCCGCTGGCGTACTCGGTCGGGGAGGCCACCCGCGCGGCCAAGCTTACGACCGACCAGTCAGCGCTGGCCACGAAGATGTTCACCGCACCCGTCGGTTCTCCACCGTTCAAGGACCCTGTCTCTCCAACGGCCAGCGTGTTTCCACGAATCGAAACTGACGAGCCGAAGGCCGAGCCGGTGTAGCCATCTGTCGGCCTCAGTTCCACCGTCTCGGTCATGACTCGCAATGCGTTGCGCGGGACATTTCAACCGTTCTTGGGTTTTACAAAAACGTAGGCCGCTCCCACGTTGCCGCTAGCTGTTGGGTCTCCCGCCACCACGCTGTTCCCCCAGATCGAGACAGTCGAGAAACCATAGCGGCTATCATCGGACGCGATCAGCTCAGCATCGTAGTCTTGAATCGACCTCCAGCCACGCTTAGGCTTGACATACAGCAGCGCGGTAGGCCACGCACAGACCGCCGTGTCGCTGCTGATTGCTACTGCCAGACAACCCTTGGCATTGGGCAGTTTAACGGTTTCCGTTCCGGCCCTCCAACCGCGCGCGGGCTTAACGAAGATGTAGCCACCTCCAACCCCCCAGTCGAGCGTCCCGACCAGCACTGTATCGCCGTGGATCGCGACGGACCAGCCGAAGTTGGCATCCCCTTGTCCATCCGACGCGGTCAGCTTGGCCGTCTGGGTCATGTTCTTCCAGCCGGTCTTCGGCTTTACAAATACGTACGCTGCGCCCTGGCTTTTATTTGAGCCGATGGTCGCGTACGGGGCACCCACCAGAACGGTGTTTTCGCTCATCGCGACTGTAATACCGAATTGATCAGCGACGGTCTCGTCGGAAGCGGTCAGCTCGGCGCGTTGCTGCCATGTCATATCCTGACTGAGTGCAGCTAGGATGCGGGACCGCGCGGCAGCGGGAAGGCTTGCCAGGCGCGCCGCATCACCTTGATCGGATGCGCAGGAAAAAACGGACAGCGCGGCAAGGAACCACGCAAGATTGGCAGTTCGACGCACTGCGCCCCCTGGGAAAATCGACGTTGGAAGCATTCTCGCCTTGCCGGGCCGAGCCGTCTATTGGCGATGCTGGTCCAAGTCCGTCAACAGTTAAAACACTTTTGCCGATTCCAGCAGGATTGTTACCGGACCATCATTCACCAGCTCCACCTGCATCATTTCCTGGAAGCGGCCGGTCTCGCAGGGAAGGCCCGCGGCCCGGATGCGTTCCACAAAGTATTCATACAGCTTGCGAGCTTGCTCCGGCGGGGCGGCGGCATCGAACGACGGCCGCTTGCCGCGCCGGACATCGCCATAGAGAGTGAATTGCGAAACCACCAGAATTCCGCCTTGTACGGAAGCCGTGTCCAGATTCATCTTTCCACTCTGATCTTCGAAAATACGCAATCCGACAATCTTGTCGGCCAGATAGTCAGCGTCCGTCTCGCTGTCAGCCTGAGTCACGCCGAGCAGAACCAACAGACCCCGACCGATCTCGCCCACGATTCTTGCATCCACGGTGACCTGGGCACGGCTGACACGTTGCACGACCGCACGCATATAGACAGTCTCCAGTTTCTGGTCCTGACTTTCAAGTCACAATCAATACTGATCACGTCCGGCTTTCGTCGGCCCACCTGACGTTGACCCCGGCAACGGCCAGCGGTTACGATTCTAGTGGGCTCTTCTTAGAGCCAGCCGCAGCCGTGTTCGATTGCGGCGGAACTCGCCTTTACATCGATTCGTGCTGGCCGTTACACTACTCGTTCCCTTTTCTCATTCTTCGGGAGGTGGATTCGCATGGCCGCTGGAGACAAAGTGACACACAGCAGTGAGAAAGTTAAACAGATTGTCAGCGAGCAACTGGGAGTGGACGAAGCCGAAGTCACCCCTAGCGCTTCGTTCGTCGACGACTTAGGCGCCGATTCGCTTGACCAGGTTGAATTGGTCATGGCCCTCGAAGAAGCCTTCGATCTGGAGATCCCCGACGAAGATGCGGAGAAGATCCGCTCCGTTCAGGACGCCATCGACTACATCGATAAGCACGCCAAAGTGGCAAAGTAAGTCGCACCTCTTCAATGGAGGCCGGACGTCCTCGTCCGGCTGGACGGGCGAGAATGCCTGTCCCCGGTCTGATTCCCGTCCATGGAAGCAACCGCATCAACCGCAAGGAGAACTCATGGCAGCCGTTGACGAAAAAGTGAAACAAATCATTGTGGAGCAGCTCGGCGTGGATGAAGGCGAAGTGACCAACAGCGCCTCCTTCGTAGACGACCTCGGCGCCGACTCTCTCGACACCGTCGAACTGGTCATGGCGTTTGAAGAAGCCTTTGAAATCGAGATTCCCGACGAGGATGCCGAGAAGATCCGCACCGTTCAGGACGCTGTCGATTACATCGGCAAACACGCGAAAGGCGGGAAGTAGTTGGCGAGACGGGTCGTAGTCACCGGCATTGGACTGATCTGCGGAGTGGGCCATACCACGGAAGAGGTTTGGCGAAATCTCCTCGCGGGTAAAAGCGGGGTGGCGCAGATCACCCAATTTGATGCCTCGCAGTTTGCCTGCCGCATCGCCGCCGAGGTCAAGAATTTCGATCCCCTGACAGTCGTCGAAAAAAAAGAACTAAAGAAGATGGGCCGCTTCATCTACCTGGCGCTGGCGGCCGCCATTGAGGCCGTGAAATCCTCGGGCCTGCAAGTCACGGACGAAATTTCAACTCGAACCGGCGTGCATATCGGATCCGGCATCGGCGGATTCGACGTGATCGAGCGTGAGCATTTGAACCTGATCAACGGCGGACCCCGCAAGATCTCGCCCTTCTTCATTCCCGCTTCCATCGTGAATCTGGCGGCGGGACACGTCAGCATCCGCTTCAACGCCAAGGGCCCCAACGAAGCCACCTGCACCGCCTGCACCTCCAGCGCGCACTCCGTGGGCGATGCCTACAAAATCATCTCGCGCTGCGACGCTGACGTCATGATTGCCGGCGGCACTGAAGCTGCTATCACGCCCATGGGCGTGGGCGGGTTCGCCGCCATGCGCGCGCTTTCAACCCGCAACGATGATCCCGAGAAAGCCAGCCGTCCCTGGGATTCGGGACGCGACGGATTCGTGATCGGCGAAGGCGCCGGAATCCTCATCCTCGAAGAGTTGGAATTTGCCCGCCGCCGTGGAGCCAAAATCCTGGCTGAAATCGTCGGCTACGGTATGAGCGGCGATGCCTACCACATTACGCAGCCCGCCGAGAACGGTGACGGCGCTTTCCGCGTCATGCAGAACACGCTGAACGATGCCAAACTTCAGCCGCAAGACGTCGGCTACATCAATGCCCATGGCACTTCGACCGACATCGGCGACAAACTGGAAACCATCGCCATCAAACGCGCTTTCGGCGACCACGCCCGCAAGCTGGCGGTGAGCTCTACAAAATCGATGACCGGGCATTTGTTAGGTGGAGCGGGTGGACTGGAAGCCGGCATTACCGTGCTCGCGCTCCGCGACCAGATTCTGCCTCCGACCGCCAACCTGGACAATCCCGATCCCGAATGCGATCTCGACTACGTTCCCATCCACCCCAGAAAAGCCAAACTGGAATATGCCATGTCCAATTCTTTCGGCTTTGGCGGCACTAACGGCGCGCTGCTGTTCAAGCGCTGGTCAGAGTAGAAAACACATAGCCCCGTGCGCCTCGTCCGGGGCCCCTGAAGAAAATCTGATTCGTATAAGTCGGCACTGGCGTGGGAAGCTTTGAAAGGGCGTGGCTTCAAGCCGCGCCGCAGAATCTAAGGATTTACCGGTGTGGCTGGAAATCAAATCCTCGCAACAACTCCAGCGCCGGGAAGTTTTCTGCAACACGCATCGCCCTAATCCCTGGAAGCCTCGCCCGCAAGGCACGGAAAGAACTGCCCGTGCCTCCCGAGCCTTTGGCAAGCACCCTTCTCGCACCCTCCGGACACCTAGGGTAATGAGACCTTAGTACTCAGGGATTGGCCATCTTCGCCTTTGCCATTGTCGATAGAGCAATACAGAATAGACTTTCAAGGCGCAAATACCCCTGCTATGGATAAAGCCTTTGGAACCGCCGTTCTGCCCACCCTCAGCCCCAGGAAGGCCTCGGCTCGGGTGGCTCTGGTCAACATGAAGGAACCTGCCAGAAACACTCTTTTGGAATGCTTCCGGCAGTTTGGGATCGAAAGCGTTCTGCTCACGGAAAACGCGGCAGAGCGCCTCAAGAAAGAGAAATTCGAGGCCTGCGTGATCAAGTTGGGTCCCGAAGCTCAGGCCGTAATGGAGTCGGCGCGAACCTCAGCTTCGAATAGCCGCATCGTGCTCTATGCCGTTGGCGGCAGTGCCCAGGATGCCATGCACTATTCGAAGTACGGCATCAATGCCATCTTCCATGAACCCCTCGAGCGCCCCGCCGTCCTGAAACTGGTGCGCGCCACGCAGATGCTCGTGTTTCACGAACTGCGCCGCTATGTCCGCATCCCCGTCATCACGGAAATCTCGGTGGCGATGGCGGATGGCCGCAAGATCACCGCAACCAGCATCGAAATCAGTTCGGGAGGTATGTCCCTGCGCAGTGCCGAAGACATTGCGGTTGGCCAGTCGGCCGAGATTTCGTTCGCTCTGCTGACGCTGCCCCGGATCTGGGTTCGCTGCGCCGTAACCTGGCGGAACGCCACGGGAAAAACTTTCGGCATCCGCTTCGACAGCCAGGACGACCGCCGCTTCCGCATCAAAGAATGGATTGACGCCTACCTGGAAGGCTAGGCAAGCCGTTTTTCCTTTGTGTATCTTCGTGTCCTTCGTGGTCAATGCCTTTCTCCCCACAACCCAATAACCAAAATGACACGAAGGAAAAATCGCTTAAGGCGCATGCGTGAAGGGCTGTGCGCCAGGCAACGCAACCGGCCGGTCGAACATGACATTCATCTCGGTGAACCTGGGTAATGCCACATCCCGTCCATGCCGCGTCAGAAGGAACACTCCCGAAACGCATATCGCCGCGATCCTTGCACTTCCCGCCGTCGAAGCATCCGTAGCAGTTTCGACGATAGCCTCCACTACCAGTTGCGTCCCGTCATCCACCACTTTTGCAATCCCCGCCGTGACTCCGACGTTGACCAGCATCCAGGCCGTGCCCGGCCGCTCACCATGCAGTTTCCCTTCGGGATCGATCCTTGTATGCGATCTTTGATCCAGTTCCACCGCAGTGACCGATGCCGACGCCGGAATTCCCGTCGCCCCCGGCAGCGTCAGGTCCGTAAACTTCAGCAACAGAGAACCCGCCCGGCTCAGCATGCGCGGAGGAGTGCTTTTCACTACAGTCCCCTGAAGCAGCGTGCCTTCGGGCAGCAATACCCTGGAATCCAGCCGCACTGGTTCAACCACGCGGGCCTGAAAGGAATCCCCTGGCCGACTCTTGCCCGCGCTCACACCCCCAAGAAGAATAATCTTTGCCTTGGTTCCTGCTGAGAGCGTCACTGCATCCGTTTGCGAAGCTGACGACTCCCCGTCGGGGGTTGTGCCAACCAGGTCGCCGTTCGTCAATCTCGCTTCGAGGGTCACCGTCGGCTTGGCTTCCGACTTGGGCGCCGATTCCTTCGACTTCTCTTTCGCCGGAGCATGCACGCTCACTTCTTTGCGGATGGAAATCAAGGAAACTTGCAGCGGAATCTCCCGCCCGTCCGCCAGAGAAACGCTTGCCGACCGAAACGTCGGATAGTTCTCATGTCGCGGAGTAAAAAAATTGATCACCCAGGGCCAATGATCGTTGGGCTCCCTTCGCCGCCGTTCCAGTTTGTCCACCGTCAACCGGGCATGGCTTCCGGCCGCAAAAAGCTCGCGATCGCCGGAATACACATCCCGTGAAAGCTTCCCCTCGACGATATCTCCAGGCTTCAGCGCAGAAACCTTCACCGCGTTGTTGAGTTCGATTTTGACGTAGAGGCTGGAATCGGAGGCCCCCGTCATCTCCAGCTTGCCAGGTGATGGCGGCGGCGCAGAAGGCGATGACTGGGCATTGACCAGACACGAAAGAGCAAACAGCAAAGCGATATACCGCGCAAGGCGCATAAGTTTCGTGATCCTAAGGTTTCAGAATCCGGACGGGTCTGACTGTGTAAGGCTGACTGTGTAAGACTTTACCCGTGCTGCGTCAAGGTTTCAACTGGGTAGTTGATCCCCAGGCGCTTCCGTCATATCCATCAAGATCAGAAACACGAAGCGCAAGAGGAATGAGGCTGCCCCACCCTTGGCTTTCAAGGGTGGGCGCTCCAACCTCGACAAGTGGCCAGCCTCAATCCTATTTCAGACAAGACGCCGGACGCTCGCGAAATTCACCTCGTCCACGGCGAGACAATTGTGTTGACGTTCCTCTTGAATTCCACGATAATCCCCGGTTTGTTGCACCCTTCCTTCCCAGCGGCAGACAGATTCCTGTCCTAACATGTTGGAGAGTTATTGGAGGACGTGATGCTCCCTGCAATACCGGATCGCGATACTGTTCCTTGCCGCTTCAGGTTCTTTTTCCTTGCGCCGTGCTCGTTTTTGCTGGCCCTGTGTGGCACTGCGTGGGCGGCCCAACCGGATCGCATTGCCGGCACAGTTGACAACAGCCAAACCGTAGTCCTCAAGGGCGCGGTTCATCCCCAGGCCCAACCGCAGTATGACAAGGGTCCGGTTGACCCTTCGATGAAATTGCCTTTCATCACTCTGTTGATCGAACCATCGGCGAGCCAACAGGCAGCACTGCAGCGGTTGCTGGCGGAGCAACAGGACCCATCGTCACCGAACTATCACAAGTGGCTGACCCCGGAACAGTTTGGCCAGCGCTTTGGTTTGAACAACACCGACGTCGCAAAGATCACCCACTGGCTACGTTCGCAGGGTTTCAGCATCGTACAAGTTGCGCGCGGGCGTGATTGGATTGCGTTCAGCGGCACCGTGGCTCAGGTCCAACGCACCTTCCGCACCGAACTTCATCGCTACCACGTGGATGGTGAAGAACGCTTCGCGAACGCCACAGACCCATCCATTCCCAAGGCCCTGGAAGGCATCGTGGCGGGTTTCCGCGGTCTCGACAATTTCCAACTGAAGCCCATGGCCGTCAAGAAATCTGATTCCATCGGGGTGAGTCCCGACTACTTCAACGGCGGCAACAATCTTGCTCCGGGCGATATCGCCACGATCTACGACCTCGGCCCGCTGTACACCGCTGGAATCGACGGCACGGGCATGAAGATCGCGATTGTGGGACAGACCGACATCTACGCGGTGGACATTGCTCAGTTTCGTTCTGGCTTTGGTTTATCCGCGAACGTTCCCCAACAGATACTTGCCACAGGTTGCACCGACCCGGGTGTCACCAGTGACCTGGCGGAGGCGGATATCGACCTTGAATGGTCAGGCGCGGTCGCACGCAACGCAACCATCCTCTTCGTCAAATGCAACCCGAGCGCTGGCGGCGTGGGCACGTCGGCCCAGTATGCCGTCGACAACGACGTGGCGCCGGTTATCAGTATGAGCTATGGCCTCTGCGAATCTGCGTACGGTCAAGCGAACGCTCGCGTGTTTCAGATGCTCGTACAAAAAGCCAATACGTTCGGCATCACATTTCTTGCATCATCCGGAGATAGCGGGGCGGCTGCGTGCGATTCCTCGGGAAGTACGAGCGCGACCCGAGGCCTCGCAGTAAATCTTCCCGCTAGTATTCCTGAGGTGACCGCAGTCGGTGGCACGGAATTCAACGAAGGCAGCGGAACCTACTGGGGCAGCAGCAACGGTGCCAACGGCGGTTCCGCGCTCTCCTACATTCCTGAACTGGCGTGGGATGACAATTCGACGGGCACCGGATTCGACCCCCACCTAGCCTCCACGGGAGGCGGTACGAGCATCTATTTCCCGAAACCGTCATGGCAAACCGGCCCCGGTGTGCCCAACAACAGCCTCCGCAACGTGCCGGATGTAGCCATGCCTGCCTCCGCCGATCACGATGGTTACATTGTTTGCACAAATAATGGCAGCTGTGCGGGCGGAATTCAGGGCGGCCTTATCTATGGCGGTACTTCTGTTTCGGCGCCCGTCTTTGCCGGCATCGTGACTTTGCTCAACCAAAAGTTGAACAATGCGCCGCCCGCGGGCCTGGGCAACATTAATACGACCCTCTATCAGTTCGTGCAGAGCACGCCTACTGCTTTCCACGATGTCCCCGCCGGCAACTACAACAACGGCGGCGCCGCCAACGCCAGCGGCAACGTAGTCCCCTGCCAGCAGGGAAGCACAGGTTGCCCTGCCAGCGCTCCCTTCAAGTACGGCTTCCTCACTGGCACCGGCTACGACCGGGCCACCGGCCTGGGGTCGGTGGACGCAAATGTTTTTGTAACCGATTGGGCCTCTGCTGCCAGGATACCGACCACCACGACCTTGACTCTGTCGCCAACATCAATCAACGTGCGAGCAGTCGGACCAGTTGCAGCAAAGGCGACGGTCACCCACGGGACGGGAACCGGTACTCCGACGGGAACGGTAAATTTCTATGTCGACGGCAACACAACTCTCGTCGGCAGCGGGACGTTGAGTAGCGGTTCTTTCACTTTTAACTACAATCCAAGTGCGCTCACGGCAGGGAACCACACCATGAGCGCAATCTACGAGGGCGACTCCAACTTCGCCGCCTCGACGTCAGTAGCCGCGACGCTGGGGGTGCAGGATTTCCAGATCGCGGCCAATCCCACCACCGTTTCCGTGAGCGCCCCCGGGCAAAGCGGGACGACCACGCTGACCATCAGGCCACTAGGCGGCTTTAGCCAGGCGTTAAGCTACAGTTGTGGCCCGCTACCTTCCGAAGCGACCTGCACTTTCGCTGCTCTCTCGGCAACCAGCGAGTCTCTGACGATCGCGACCAGGGCTCCCTCGGCAAGGCTGGACAAAAGCCCCCTCGGGCGCAGCAGCGGTCTTTTCTATGCCTTACTGCTTCCGGGCATGCTGGGACTGGTGGTATCGGCGGGGAATCGCAAGCGAACAGTGCGCGGCGTGCGCTTGCTCGGCTTAATCGCTGTTCTCACAGTCTCCACTCTCTGGCTGCCGGCTTGCGGCGGCGGCAGCAGCAGCACACCAAGCAATCCGGGAACCCCGACCGGCACCAGTGCGGTGACGGTCACGGCCACCACAGGAGGCACAAGCGCCCTTACGCATCCCGTAACAATCACGCTGACTGTGCAATAGAAGAGCTGCAAAGGTTATTCTTGATCGGCTGGCGGGGGACTGGGGTCCGGCCGTGAATTCCTTCCTACCCCAACAAACAGAAACCACTTACCCTCTAAATACATATATTATTGTACATACATTCCAGCAACCACAAAGTGTTCCACGTGGAACACTTCTCAGCCATTGCGGCTGATTCCGGAACTCTCTTCCTTCATCGTCTTCAACGCCCAGGCCATGCGGGGAGTGTTGTGGGCGATGCCAAAACGTCCGCGGGCATCGAGCAAAATCATGCCGCCGTGTCCATTCGCGCGCGCCTTCAGATAGTTGATCGCTTCCGCTGCGACCCACTCCGGCAAGCTGCCCGAGGCCACGCGGTCCGCTGCCCACTTGGCTAAGACCAGTTTCATGATGGGCTCGCCCCATCCTGTGGTCGAGGCGGCCGCGGTCTTGTTGTCGGCGTAGCATCCGCATCCGATCAGCGATGAGTCTCCCAGGCGTCCGGGAGCTTTGTTGAGCGTGCCACCTGTGGAAGTGCCGGCGGCGATGTCGCCTCGTCCGTCGAGCGCGACGGCGCCGACGGTGTCGTGCGAGAGCACGGGAGCAAACAGATCGGGCTTTCCTTCCGGGGGGTGCGCCTGAAATTCGCGCAGCCGATCGACCTCGCGTGGAATGACCAGGTCTTCGTTCTTGCACAGCGGAATGCCGTGCTCGGCCGCGAGTCGCTCCGCGCCTTCTCCGACGAAGTAGACGTGCGGACTCTCGCTCAGAATCTTGCGGGCCGCGCGCACCGGATTGCGAATGTGTTCCACGCAGCCCACGCCTCCGGCGCGCAAGGTGGCGCCCTCCATGATCAGGGCGTCGAGTTGCACCCGGCCTTCGCGATTGAGAAAGCTGCCGCGCCCGGCGTCGAAAGTTTCGTCGTCCTCAAGCACGACGATCGCTTCCTCGACGGCGTCGAGCGCCGAGCCTCCGCGGCTGAGCGCCTGCCAGCCCGCCTTCATCGCATTGCGGACGCCGTTGAGATGAGCCTCGACCATGTCATCCGGAATGGCCCAGGCGCCGCCATGGACAACCAGAACAGGATCCATCGACAAGTTCCTCCCCAGAATTAGCCTAACATTGCCAGCCCATCCACACGTTCAACGTACAAGGCCTGGCAATGCCAGCAGATTGCATAGATCCTTCGCTGCGCTCAGGATGACATCGCTGTGCTTCTAGAAAAGCGCGGTCGGACGCCGCTTCCAGGGCTTGCCTTTCTCTTTGGCAATGTTTTCCATGTCGTTCACGTAGGCGCCGGCCTGAGTCAGGACATGGTGCAGATCGTTGCCCACGCTGATGAAGGTGAATCCCTTTTCGAGGAACTCGCCCACGCGAGCGGTTCCGAACAGGAAGATTCCGAGAATCACATTGTTCTTGCGGGCGTTCTCGATGAGCTTGTCGGTGGCTGCGCCCAGCTCTGGTGAAGTGTACATGTGTGGGAACTCGTATTTTTCGTAGAGGCCCATCGACATGCACAGGTCGTTCTGCCCGAGAAACAGAATATCGACGCCGGGGACGGCGGCGATCTCGGTCATGTTCTTGATACAGGAGGCGGTCTCCACCTGGAGCGCGACGATGAGGTTGTTGTTGGCGTTGCCGGCGTAGCCGAGCAGTCCGGCTTTGTTCATGCTGCGCTGGGGAAAGTACACCGAGCGCGTGCCGGCGGTGGGATACTTGGTGCAACTCACGGCTTGGCGAGCCTCTTCCGCGGTGTTGATGTAGGGGACGAGGACGCCGTCGGCGCCCATGTCGAGGGCCTGCTGAATTCCGGGGCGGTCGTCGTATCCGCCGACGCGGACCATGGACTTGGCCCCGCCGTTGGAAATCCCGGACAGCATGGCGGAGAGTTTCTCGTAGCCCATGGGCCCGTGCTGGGTATCGACGAGCAGCCAGTCGTAGCCGCTGTGGGCCAACTGCTCGGCGACAGTGGGACTATGCGCGTTGAGGAACAGACCCATCTTTGGTTTGCCTTCGCGCAGTTGCTTCTTGAAATCGGCGCCACTAAGGGCAGCTTCGGACATATGAATTCCTCCAGAAGAAAGTTCCTTAGTTTAACCCACCCGGCAACTGTGGGCTCGCAGACTGCTGTGCTTTTTGTCATGGGCAAGGGCGCAGTGGATGTAGGAAGCACTAAGTCCGAAAGGGTCAATTGTCCACGCCCGTATAAGACGGCGCTTGCCTATCAAACTGACCCAGTACGACAAAACGCGAAAAAGCTTGGTGGGCGGGCGTTTTGGGTGTAGATTGTTGACCGTAGTTTGAGCGATATCTGACGTGCAACAAGCTGGACATCCCCAGTCCGGCAGCGCGGCGGTCAGTTGTTTCTGAACGAAACCGGCCCCGCACAGCAGGTCTTCACGAAAATAAAAAGAGTACGAGGAGAGGTGTATGCGTTTGCAGACAAGAATGATGTGCATGCTTGCGATCATGATCGGCGTGGCCACGAGCGGACTGGCGCAGGCTCCCGCGGTTACATTTACCGACCTGCATGATGTCAACGCGAACGGCGGCGATATGCACAACTTCAACTCGGGTGTGTTGGCGCAAGCGCGCGACGGGAATTTGTATCTCGAGGTGCAGTCGGGTGGGGGCGACAACCTGGGTGGCGTAGCGTCATTCTCTCCGCTGGGCGTGATGAAGACGGTGTTCAGCTTCAACGGCAGCAATGGTGTGTATCCGACCGGCGGCTTGACCCTGGGCACCGAGGGCCAACTCTATGGCGATGCGCAGGAGGGCGTCACCGGAAACAACGGAGCGACGTTCAAGATCACGACCACCGGCGCCTACACTTCATTGCACAATTTCACCAACACCGGTGATGGATACGGCCCCGTCAACGCGCTGGTTCTCGCGGTGGATGGCAATTTTTACGGGCTGACCAACTCGAACCCGGAAACGTTTTATCGCGTAACCTCGGCAGGCGTACTGACCACGCTGCACACTTTCACCAACGCGGAAGGCTGGCAGGGCGGGCAGCTGATTCAAGGGAGCGACGGCAATTTTTACGGCGGGTTGAACCAGGGCGGCAATGGCTGGGGGACGCTGTTTAAAGCTACGGCGAGCGGTAAAGTGACGTTGCTCCACACCTTTGCCATCGGCGGCAGCGACGGGGCGAACGCGGCAGGAGGAATGGCGCAAGCGCCCAATGGAACGTTGCTGGGCACGACTTACGGTGGAGGAACCAACGGGTTCGGGGTGTTGTACAAAGTCTCTTCAGCAGGCAAGTACAATGTGCTGCGAAACTTCACCTCGACGAGCGACGGCGCCAATCCACTAACGCTGACCGTTGCCAGCGACGGCAACTTGTACGGGGTGATGGTCAATGGCGGAACCAACAATTGCGGAACGCTGTTCAAAGTCACGCCTGCGGGAGGGTTCAGCGTGCTCTTCAACTTTGCAAGCGCGACCGGATGCAATCCGGCTTCGATGCTGACGCAAAGCACGGACGGCAAGCTCTATGGTGTCACCAACGCCGGGGGCGCACATGGCGATGGAACGTTCTACAGCGTGGACCTGGGCTTGCCGCCATTCGCGACGTTACTTCCCGCGGCGGGCAAGGTCGGATCGAAAATCGGCATTCTCGGTCAGGGATTCACTTCCGCCAGCGTGGTGAAGTTCAACGGCGTAACGGCGACTAAAGTGACGCGCACCGGATCGACGTTCCTGCTAGCTACCGTTCCCGCGGGAGCGAGCGATGGTTTGGTGACGGTAACGACGGGATCGACAACGCTGAATAGTTTGCAGAAATTCACGGTGCACGATTCGTGGGGCGCCGGAGCGGTAATGCCGGTCAACGCCCTGGCCGCGTGCGGCGCGGTGCTGAACAGCCAGATTTATGTGGTGGGCGGATACAACACGTCGCCGCTGACAAATGTCCAGGTCTACAACCCAGCAACGAACAAATGGAGCGCGGGCACCGCGCTGGCCACCGGGGTTTCCAACCAGGCGTGTGCCGCAGTAAACGGCACGATTTATGAGTTCGGCGGAACAACCAACGGCGGTAGCACGCAGACCAACAAAGTGTCTGCCTACAACCCAACCACGAAGGCATGGTCCGCGAAGAGTGTTATGCCGACAGCTCGCCAGGACATCGCCGCCGTAGTCGCGAATAATCTGGTATATGTCATTGGCGGCTACAACGGGAACCGGATGGCGACGGTGGAGATTTACAATCCTGCTACGGATAGCTGGTCGGCCGGTACATCGTTGCTGACGGCGCAGTCGGGTGAGGTGGGAGCCCTGATCTCCGGCAACATCGTGATCTCGGGTGGTGCGGAGCAAAACGCCGACACCGGAGACACAGAATCGTTCAGCCCGGGTACAAATAAGTGGACTGCGCTCACGGCCGATTCCAATGTGCGCAACAATCCTTGCGGCGGAGCTGTCGGCACAACGCTTTACGTGGCTGGCGGAGTGAATCGCACGGGAAATGCTTTTACCGTGAACGAGTCTTTTAACCCGTCAAAGAATGTCTGGACTACGCTCTCACCGTTACTTCAAGGTACTGTCGACACGGCGTCGTCGGTGAACGGGGGACAACTTTTCTGTTTCGGTGGATCGGATGGTGCGGGAAAAGTGCTTAACAACACGCAGATTTATCAACCTTGACTCTTGGTTCGGTGTTTGAGACCAAACCCTAGCCGGGATGCCCCGGAACCGACAGCCCTATCTGAACTAAAGACTGCGGATGAGTGACTATGCACCCCAGTCGGAGGATGAATTGGAGAATGTGGGGGCCGACCTTACCGAGACAGATGCGGAAAACCAGGCGCTGAGGACTGAAGAACGGCTAACGCGGCAACTCTTTGCGGCGGGAAGGCATCTAAAACCACAACGGCATTCCTAAATGTCAAGGCTCCATTCTTCGCGCAGTACCCTCATCGCACGCTCACTGCGTCTATCCATCTAAGAAGCGAATAATGACATTTTCCACCCTGCTCACGCCTAGTTCCAGATTCAACACGATTCTCTGGATCTCCCTTGGTCTCACCGCGCTCTTTGTCTTCATCACTTCGGAAGTTCTTCTCGTCACCGATTACCCCATGTACCACGCCTACCGTCTGCAGGTCATCGCCGACCGCCATTTCCTCATCCCCCATACACTCTGCGGCAGCATCGCTCTCCTGGTCGGCCCTGTGCAGTTCTCGTCGCGCCTTCGCAATCGTCACCTGAAATTCCATGCGCGTCCTCGGCCGCATCTACGTCATCTCTGTCTTTATCGGTGCCTTTACCGGCATCGCCCTCGCCGCCGGTCGCCCCGGCATGCCAGGAACCTCCATGCAGGCCGCCGCCTGGATCGTCTGCACGACCGCCGCCTTCATCACCGCGCGTAACCGCCAAATCGCTCAGCATCGTCAATGGATGGCTCGCTCTTATGCAGTCACGTTTACCTTCGTCTCCAGTCGCGTGCTCAATCTCTGGCCCCGCTACTGGAGCCATCTTGGCGACACCTTCGCCGCCGTTGGCGTCATCGCCTTCACGCTCGCTTCCCTGCTTGTCGTCGACCTCGGCCTCAACTGGCGCGAACTCACCACCCGTCGTGCGTGACGGGCCGCCGTCGAAAAGATCTATAAATATGAAACCGGTTTATCCAAACTCGGCTGGCAGCCCGGTGTCAACATGGCGTCGAACATCCTCAGGGAATTCCGGCCGGATCTCGAGCGGAAATTTTCACGTAAATACAAATCAACGGGCACACGGTTCATTGTAAGTTCAACATTGGCATCGTCGGTGGCGGCATCGGTGGCGTTGCGGCGGCTGTCGCGCTTCATCGCGCAGGCATTCAGGCAACGGTCTACGAGAGGGCGAGCGAACTGCGCGAGGTGGGCGCGGGCATGATGCTCTGGCCCAACGCAACGCGCGTCCTGAAGGAACTCGGTCTGCTCGAAAGAG
The DNA here is from genome assembly GCA_963788605.1 of uncultured Acidobacteriota bacterium. GTDB lineage: Bacteria > Acidobacteriota > Terriglobia > Terriglobales > Acidobacteriaceae > JABDBE01. The sequence goes on from CAWBHD010000014.1 coordinate 57,084, forward strand.
TGGCGGCATTGAGTGGACGGAACCAGAATTTCCTCGTTCGCTCCCGGACAGGCACGATCCTGATGGACATTGGGCTGGGTCATTTCGACGTACCCGCCTTGTGCACACGCCGGTCGGATCTGCTGGACGCGTTGATTTCGGCTTTGCCAGCGGAGCGCGTTCGTCTCGGCCACGATTTCGAATATTTTGAACGGCACAAATCCAGCGTAGGAGTCCACTTCTCAAATGGTATTTCGATCGAGCATGACTTCCTCATCGGCGCCGATGGCATTCGTTCGCGGGTTCGCTCTCAATTATTAGGAATCCGTGAACCAATCTACCGCGGTTACACGGTATGGAGGGGCCTGGCACGCATTACAGAGGCTATCTCGAATGGCTCGAACAGCGAAACCTGGGGGCGAGGAAAACGTTTCGGTATTCTCAGCACCGGCGGCGATCGGTTCACATGGTATGCCACCGCGAACACCGGCCCGAGTCACGTCGACTCACGCGAAGGCCGTCAGCACGAGCTTCTGCAGATGTTCGCAGGATGGCACGAGCCGGTCGAAAGCCTGATTGCCGGCACCGAAGCAGGTTCCATCATGAAAAATGGCGCGTACGACCTTCTGCCCCTGAAACGGTGGGGACACGGGAGAGTGATGTTACTCGGGGACGCTGCTCATCCCTGCACGCCGAATCTCGGACTGGGGGGCTGCATGGCGCTTGAGGACGCGCTGGTGCTTGCGAAGTCATTTGCCAAGGAAGCATCTCCAGAACTTGCGCTGCGCCGTTACGAATCGCTGCGCCGGGAGCGAACACGCCATGTGCAGCACCGCTCCCTTCTGATGGGGCATATCGGGCAGTGGGAAAACCGGCTAATCGTGGCTGGCCGCCAGGTCATGGCAGGTATACTTCCGGCGAAAATCTTTGAACGGAATTTAAGGAGGGTTTATTCTTATGCGGTTTAGCACTCTGGCTCTCTGCACGGCGATCGTAGCGGCCGTGCCGCTAGTGGCGCAGGAAAAAGGCATCGACACAGAGCGCAGCGTCATCGCGATTCACGTTGGCAAGTCCGGACTGTTATCAGCTGCCGCCCATAACCATACTGTCAAAGCGCCGATGTCGTCTGGCACCATCCGGGAGTCTGGCACCCCGCACATCGAGTTCACTATCGAAACCTCGAAAATGACGGTCGAGCCCGACCCCGGGATCGACGCGAAAGATCAGGCAACGATCCAAACACATATGGAGGAGATGACACTGGAGACGAAGAAGTTTCCCGAGATAACCTTTCGCTCCTCTCATATCGAAAGAATCGCCGACGGGCAATGGAAAGCCGATGGTGACTTGTCTCTACACGGCGTCACAAAGCCGGTCAGCCTGACCGTAAAGCAAACCGGCGATTCCTGGACCACCCACACAGTTCTCAAACAGACGGATTTTGGAATCAAACCCATCAGCATCGGTGGCGGAATGATCAAGGTGAAGAACGAGGTGGAGATAGACTTTCAGATCTTCGCGCGCCAATGAATGCGCGCTCTACACTCCTCTCGTTCCCTCTTCCCCGGGATCGTTGACTTGCCGGATTTGGCCACGTAAGATTCGCCACGGCAAGGATGGGGCGATGGTGCTTGCCGCCGCATTCATGCAGGAGGAGGGGTGATGCAGTTGCGCCTGGAGAGCCGCCCGGTTGGCGATGTTCTGGTAATTGAGTGTCAGGGACGGATCGTGGCCGGGAAAGAAGTCTTTACCATGCACTCTTACGTGGGAGACTCCTTCGCCAAGTACGGCGACGTCGTGCTGCAACTGGATAGGGTGGAGTTTGTCGATAGCAGCGGATTGGGCGCGATGGTGCGCCTGATGCAAGCTGCACGAGCCAAGGGAGGCGACCTTAAACTCAGCGGAGTGCCACCCAGGATTCGCAAGACGCTGGAGATGACCAATCTGCTCTCGCAATTTGAAACCTACGATTCAGTCGAAGAAGCGATTACCGCCGCCTATCTGGGATCGCGATATTCGCGGGGAAAAACTGGCGACGCGCGGGCGCGCCTGCTGTGCGTTTATGACTCAACCGACATCCGCACGTTCCTGCGCGAGGTTTTGTGCAGCGCCGGATACAACGCCATGACCACCGCGACCGTCGACGATGCGCGAATCCTGCTTCGGGCAACCAAGGCGAAATTAGTGGTGATTCCGGCGCGCATGGAATCGGTGCACGGCAAGCCGACGCGCAAGCTGTTGGAGGAAATTGATCCGGGCGTTTCGCTCCTCATTTTGGACGAGGACTTTGCCAGCCAGGATCCGGGGGAGGCTGCGGAGAAACTGCTGAGCACGGTGGGCAGCCGGTTGGCGGTTCCGGAGTAGCAAGCTTCAGCAGCATTTATTCGATCAGAAAAGCGTAGCTACTGCAGTTTCGCGTATTCTGCTTGGGCTTGCTTCAGAACAGGGATGTCGGGGTCGGCGTCCTTCCAGAGGGCGAAGAAATCCTGATAGGCGGCGCGGCTTTTGGCGGTGTCGCCCGAGAGCGCGTAGGCGCGGCCGAGGCCGAGGTGAGCGAGCGGCAGCAGAGGATCGGCAGGAACAAGATTACGCAGCGCCAATACCTTCTGGAACTCCTGGGCGGCTTCGGTCCCCTGTCCTAACTTCAAATAGACCAGACCTCGAAGGTAGAGGCTGGGCGGGGTTCCCTTGTCATAGGGCAAAGCCGACTTCAACAGTTCGATGGCATTCTTTGCGTTGCCGCTGTTGAGGGCCACGATGGCTTGAACGAATGGAAGGTCAAGCGACTGGACCAGAGTGTCGTTGGGGCGTTCTTTGGCAACTCCAGAGATTATCTCGATCGCCTTTTTGTTTTCGCCCGCGAACCCCAATTCGCCGGCCGCGAAAACTCTTACGTTGAAGCCCTGAGAGATTGCCAAAGCGGCGTTGGCGGCTTCGATGGACTGTTTGGGATCGCCAAAGAGCGCGAGCATCCATCCCTGGGCGTTCAGCGATGTCGCTTCCGCGTCCTTGAGCTGCAAGCGATGAGCAACCTGTCCCGCCTTCTGATAGAAGTCGCGGGCCTGCTGAATCTGTCCACGGGAAGCGGCGATGTCGCCGTGACGGGTATTCACATTCATGGCCAGGTCAGGCTGATTGTTGAGGAAGGCCTCTTCCTTTTCCATGGCAGGCAGATCGCCTTGCGCCAGAGCCACGTTGGCAAGAATATCGTGGAGGGAAACGAAACCATGATTCCGTTGTAGCCCGGCATTCAGAACGGCTTTGGCTTCGTCCACACGGTTCAGGCCAAGGAAGGCGGGGGCGGACAAGTAATAGCCACGGATCTCGTCCGGGGCCACGCGGATGGCCTCCTGTGCGTTGGCGAGTCCCTTTTCAAACTCGCCCAGAAACAGGATGTAGGTCACCGCCAGGTTGGCATACGGGGTCACGTCGCGAGGATAGGTTTGCTTGTACAGTTCGTAGGTTGCGATCCCTTTCTCCAGTTCGCCGTTGTCGGCATAGTAGTGGGCCGTGATGTAAAGATTCTCGCGCTGGCTGGCCCGGTCTTTCAGTTCAAACGCCTTCTGCCGGTATTGTTCGGAAAGATCGGTTTGTCCGAAATTGCCATAGATGACGCTCAGCCGTGCGTAGGCCATGGCAAAATTCGGGTCAAGTTCGATGGCGCGCTTGTAAAAAGGAATCGCCTCGAACTCGTCCGAGGCGGAGTGCCTGGCATCTCCCAGGCTAAAACTCTTCAGAGCCTCGAGCGAAGAAGTGGTGGCCTCTTCGAGCGGCTTGTCGAATTTCTGGATGGAAGCCAGGGACTCGCCCAGTTTTGCGCGCAACTGGGTGGTGGCAGTGTCGAGAGTCTTCAGGACTTGTTCTTTGCTGTCGGCCTGGCCTTGCACTTCGGACAAGGTGTCGCCACTGGCTGCGTTGATGGCGTCGAGGGTGACTACATACTGATTCCCCAGGCTGGCGATCGAACCAGCCACCAGAGCCTTCACACCATTACGCTGGCAGATTTCGCGCGCGGTTTCGACCGTCACCCGCTCATCCGGTTGCTTGCCCATGAGGGTCAGGGTTTGCCGGGCCTTGGCATCGGAAAATACGTTCAGGTAGGGAGACTGCTCCAGGTCAACGGCGAGAGCTTTCTTGAGGGTGCCGTCAAACACCGGGTCGTTGGTGGTGTTGGTAAAGTCAGCGATAAGGATCGAGTCCTTTTCGGTAATGGCGCGGGTCCTGTAGGAACGTAAAAAGATTGCGCCGGCAATGAGCGCCGCTACGGCCACTCCCGCGGAGATCAGTATCCAGCGGCGCGATCCGGAAACGGGCACGCTGGCCGATCCGCTCGGGGGCGCGGTGGACACTGCGGTGGAACTTGTTCTCTGCGGGACTTCAATCTGAGCTGAAGCAGATGGTGGCTCAACCGTAGAGCCAGTACCTGCCGCTTCTGAAACCACAGCAGATACCGCAGTTCGTCCGGAGTCGGTATCGCGCTTCAGACGCTGCAGGTCGGCCCGGAGGTCGGCGGCGTGCTGGTAGCGAAGGGTGCGATCTTTCTCCAGCGCTTTGTTGATGGTTCTCTCGAGGTCTGCCGGGATGTCACGATTCAGGCGCACTGGCGCGACTGGAGCCTTGTGCAGGATGCCGTCGAAAATGGCTCCCGAAGTTCCGCCGTGGAATGGCAACCCGCCGGTTGCCATCTCGTAAAGCACGACTCCGAAAGAGAAGAGGTCGGTCCGGGCATCAAGGTCCTTGCCGAGGACTTGTTCTGGGGACATGTACGCCACGGTGCCGAGCGCGGTGCCGGGGCTGGTGAGATGCTCGATGCTGGCTCCGGCTGTGTCCTCAGACGCAACCTGCGCCGCTTCCGGGGCGCGGCCGGTCGGAGTCAGTTTGGCCAATCCGAAATCGAGGATCTTGGCGTGCCCGCGCTTGGTGATGAAGATATTGGCGGGTTTGATATCGCGATGAACGATGCCCTCGGCGTGGGCGGCATCGAGTGCGTCGGCGATTTCGATCGCCAGTGGAAGCAGCACCTCGGTTTCCAGCGGCCGTCCCGCAATGCGATGCTTCAAGGTGACACCGTCCAGGAATTCCATGGCGATGAATGGATGTCCCTCATACTCGCCGATGTCATGAATGGTGCAGATATTGGGATGATTCAGAGCCGAAGCTGCCTGCGCTTCGCGTTGAAAGCGAGCCAGAGCCTGAGAATCTCTAGCGACATCATCGGGCAGGAACTTCAGAGCGACGAAACGGCGGAGGCGGGTGTCTTCGGCCTTGTAGACGACGCCCATGCCGCCACCGCCCAACTTCTCGATGACGCGATAGTGCGAAATGGTTTGGCCGATCAACTGGAAAAGGGAAATCCCTTGGCGCGACCATACTATGAGCCATGCTGTCGCAAGTCAATTCTGGCTTTGCAGAACCCGCTTGCAATCACTCTGGCGGACGTAGAGAATAAGCGGCTCTGCTTACAATCCCTAATCCGGTGGTGGACCGTGGAAGGCTTTCGCCCGCGCTCTGGCGGGTGCTCGTATTGTTGGGATTCTCGGTCTTCATCAACTACATTGACCGCGGCAATCTTTCAATTGCGGCGCCTCTGCTGAAAGACGAGTTTGGTATCTCGGCATCGCAACTGGGAATTTTGCTTTCTTCTTTCTTTTGGACTTATGCCAGTTTCCAGATCGTGTCGGGATGGCTGGTGGACCGGTTCGACGTCAAGTGGGTGATGGCTGCGGGATTTTTTCTCTGGTCAGCGGCCACTGCCGTTACTGGGCTCGTGCACGGATTCGCCATGCTGCTGGCAGTGCGACTGGTGCTCGGGATCGGAGAGTCGGCTGCGTATCCTTCTTATTCGAAGATCATTGCGCGGCTCTTTCCCGAGGAGCACCGGGGACTTGCGAATTCTGTGGTGGTTGCGGGATTGGTGTTGGGGCCGGGATTCGGCATGTTCGCCGGCGGTATGCTGATGGCGAGGTTTGGCTGGCGCTCGTTTTTTATCGTGCTTGGCCTAGCCAGCCTGCTTTGGCTTCTCCCGTGGAGCAGATGGATGCCGGGCGCGGAGCCTGGGGCTGGCGAGCACTTGAAGGAAGGGCCCGGGATCCCGGAGATTCTACGGCAGCGATCTGCGTGGGGCACGTGTGCAGGTCTTTTCTGCAGCAATTACTTATCGTATTTCCTGATCACCTGGTTGCCGTTTTATCTGGTTCGGGAGCGGCATTTTTCCATGCAGAAGATGGCGCAGGTCGCAGGCGTATCTTATTTGTCGGCTGGCGTGATCGCGACCTTTTGTGGCTGGATCTCCGATCGTTGGATCGCGGCGGGCGGAACTCCGACGCGTGTGCGCAAGACTTTTACCGCCGCGGGCATGACCGGCGCGGCAGTGTTCCTGGTCGGTTCCATCATGGCGGAACCGGATCTGTCGATCATCCTGCTGATCCTGGCGACGATGTCGTTCGGAGCGTGCGGGTCGAACGTGTGGGCGATCACGCAGACGCTGGCGGGGCCGCAGGCGGCGGGCCGATGGACGGGAGTGCAGAACTTCGTGGGGAACTTGTCCGGAGTGGTGGCGCCCGCACTGACCGGCTTCGTGCTCGATCGCACTGGAAAGTTTTTCTGGCCATTCGTGATCACGGGCGGTGTTTGCCTGCTGGGCGCAATTTCGTGGGTATTTTTGGTGGGCCCGGTCAGACAGGTGGAGTGGGAACTGACGTAGCCAGTGTGGCGCGGGCGCCCTCGCCCGCGTTTTGTGTTTCCCCGGCTGTCGCGGACAGGAGTGTCCGCGACACACTATTCAAATTGCTTTCGAAATGTGGCGAACTGTTGATTTAGTTCCGCTACTTCTTTTCTTAACTCAGCTACTTCGTTCTCCAGGCGGTGTATGTGGCCGGTGGCTGGGTTGCTGGGTACCGCCGCGGGCGAGGGCGCCCGCGCCACACTTGCAAGCCCCACATCATCATCTTCCGTATCCCCTGCCAGCAGGTGCTTGTAGCGGGCTTCTTTGGTGCCGGGTTGGCGAGGGAGAACTCTGGCCAGGGGCGGGTCACGCTGCATCAGGCGCTGCATCGTCGAAAGCACTTCGGTGAGGTCCTCGAAGCGGTGCATGCGTTCGGTGCGGCCCCGGAGTTCGCCCGGTGTCTGCGGACCGCGTAACAAGAGCACACAAAGAATTGCGGTTTCGCCGCGGGTGAAGTTGAAGACTTCCTGCAGGCGATGCTCAAACTTGGTGACGCGGCTGTCGGCACTGCTGCTGGAGCCAGCGAGGCGTTTTTCCTGAAGCGTGCTCAAGGCTTGGCGAACGACCTCCTCGTCCAGAGTCATCACTGGATCGCGATTATTTTTCTGATTGCAGGCGTTGACCAGGGCATTGAGCGAGAGGGGATAGTAATCCGGAGTGGTGACATCTTTTTCTACGAGCGCGCCGAGCACTCGAGTTTCGACTTCATTCAGGAGAATGTTTGCCACTGAGTCCTTTCGACGCGGACAGGCAAGTCGCCCGTCGCCACACTAGTTTCCGACCACGAACATGTGGCCGTCGTTTTCGGTATAAATTTTCCCATCGGGGCCGAGCGAGAGGGGTGTGTACGCAGCTCCTATTGCGAGGTTCAGGAATATCGATTGCTGAGGCCTGGTGAACACGCCAGTATTTCCCTGCGGAATCGTATAAAGGTTGCCGTCTTCGCTGTTGGCATAGACGGTTCCGTTCATATCAATCGCGGGGGCATTGATGCACCATTCAAAGCCGCTGGGATGGTCGGAAACACAATGCATCGAGCCATCCGCATTTCGCGAGCAACTTTGGGTGTTGGTGCTCTGGAATTTCCATTCGACCTGGAGACTGGGGCTGAGCTGGGTAATGTAATAAGCGTCGGCAACCGGCGGGCAGAGAGGATTGCCGTGATAGGGACAGTAAAGCGAGGTGAGATAGTGGTTGTCCTTTACGACGATCGAATAGGTATTGTTATGCGCGTAGACGGCCGGGGTGGAATCCCATCCAAAATCGAACGCCCCGAGGAAGTTTCCCGTGGCGTCAAACTTGAATAGATGTCCGCGTGAGCCGTTGTAACTGGTGAGCGCGGGAAACAGAATTGAGCCATCGGGCAGCACCGTCGGCGAAGAGGAACCCTGGTCCTCGATCAACCCTGAGCCCTTGGCGTTGGTAGTTGGGTCCACGCCCGGAGTGGTGCCGACCCGGCACGCGTTAGGCGTATTGTTGGTCGGGCCGATAGGGACCAGCACACCACAGCCGTCGTTGAGAACATCCTGTAGCGACGCGACCCATTTCAGGGTGAGGTCCGGGTTGACGGCAACGACGTAGCCGACGCGGTGATCGAAGTGGGCCCGGCTTCCAGTGTAGATGGTGCCATCGGGCGCAATCGCGGGGGCGAGGTTGATGCCCGGCCGTTGCGATCCGCATGGCAGGGTGGGTGGAACGGCATTCGCGCTCGGCGGCCACGGCAGCGAGGCTCCCTGATCGTGAAGGAGGGAGAACGTACCTGGGCAATTCTGCGACGAAGCCGGCGGGGCGTTCGGTACCAATGCCGCGTAGGTGACCGTGCTGGCGGCATCGGCTTGGGTTACTTTCACCAGCCATGACCCCACCACGTCATTCGAAACCCAGGGATCGCCGAGCGAGGGGTCAGCGAGTTGCACTACGTTGTAATAGACATTTCCACTCGCATCGGCTACCAGCGGACTCGAAACGTAGGTGTTCGCCGCGATCACGGATGTGCCGGTGAACGGATTGATGTGCATCGCAACCGAGCCGTCGGTTTTGTTTACTTTCCACAAAGTGCCGCCAGCACCGGGGACGTAGAGGAATCCGTTGGCGTCAGCGGGATGGAACACCGGTTCCCACCCAGCCAGGCCAGCGCCGTTAGGTTCGGGCTTCCAATCGCTGTTATAGGTCCAGATCTGGACAAGCTTGCCGCTTTCCCAGGTGTAGCGGGTTTCGCCCCAGACCTTCGAGCCCCAAGCGTTCGGTCCGCACGCGGGGAATGGGGATTGAGCCCACGCGCCGACAGGGTTGCATGAAATGTACCTGCCATTTTCGGCGATCATGTAGACATCGTTGCCATCGATGAGAGGGGCCTGGTAGTGCGCCAGAATTGCGGCTTCGCCTTCGACCGCCACGTTTTCAGCCTGCTCCTGCGCGACGAAAGGATCGTAGGTGATGTCGCCGAGTTGATGGTCAAGCTGCTGCCCAACCACGGGAACCATGCCGGAATGCAGGGCGTCCGCTCCCCACTGCGCCCAAAACGGCGTGTTCGACGGAGGCGGGGGCGGTCCACTATTCATCATGTTTGGCGTGCTGCTGCCGCCGCTACATCCCGCGAGCAGCAGGAGGAGCAGAACCCCAGGTAGGAGTTGCGGAATGCGGATCATCGACGATCATCATACCTCGAAGATGGCCGATGAGGCACGTTTGCGTCGTCGCGCAACGGGAGGCGGATAAACCCCATTGATCGTCTCCATAAGCTTTTTTGATTGGCACTGGGGCGTGCTCCACGATACCCTACCAAGTTCTGATCATCCCCCGGAACTCATCCGAGTCTTGGCGCAAAAATAAAGGAGATCCATGCCGACCGAACTGCGAAATTTTCTGGCTATCCCATACGACGAACTGGAAGAAATGAATCTGAGCGCCAAGGAGCAGCGCAGAAATCGCGTGGCCGCTCACAAGATTCAAGAGGAGCGAATCAAGTACTTGAGCGGCGAAAAACGGATCAAGGCGGTGACCGTTCTGTTCAGCGATCTGGAAGGCCGTCTGCACATGCTGGACTACGACAAGAAATTTCTGCTCAAGAGCTGGGACAACCTGACGTTTGACGGATCGTCGATCCGTGGCTTTACCGCTCAGCGGGAAAGCGATCTGCGGTTAGGCATTGACTGGAGCGCCTTCTACTGGGGACCGGCAGATATATTCGGGCCGGGCAAAGTGCTGGTTTTTGGCGACGTGATCGACAAGGGTGGCACGCCATATAGCGCGGACATCCGCGGAATTCTCAAGACCTATGCCGAGGGACTGCACAAGAAGCATGGTTACACTCTGAACGCGGCTAATGAAATCGAGGGCTTCCTGTTTCAGGGATCGGATGCCGAGCGCCGTTATCACGAAACCGGAAAGTTCGAGTACGTCAACACTGGCGGCTATTATCATTCGCTGCCCGGCGATGTATTGCGCACTTTTATCGATACCACGGCGGAAGTGCAGCGTGCGATGGGCTTTCAGAATGAAAAAGACCATCCCGAGGTAGCGCCTTCGCAGTTCGAGATCAACTACGGCTACGGAGAAGTAGTGGCGGCGGCCGACCAGATCCAGATCTACAAACTGATTTGCCGCCAGGTGGCCACCAGGATGGGCTGCACGGCATCGTTTCTGCCCAAACCGGTGGTGGGTGTGAACGGCAGCGGGATGCACACCAATGTCTCAATCAGCGAGAACGGCAAGAATTTGTTCTGGGATCCGAAGGGCGAGGAGAAGCTCAGCAAGATGGGTTGGGAGTTTGTTGACCGCATCCTTACTCACGGCAATGACATCTGCCTGCTGTTGAATGCCAGCGTTAACGCATATCGCCGCTTGGACCCGCACTTTGAGGCGCCCAACCAGATCAAGGCATCGCCTACTGATCGGGGTTCCATGATTCGTATTCCGATTGGAAACGAAAAAAGCATGCGGGTGGAAGTTCGCTCGGTTGCGCCGGATGCGAATCCCTATCTGGTCATGTACTCGATCTTCAAGAGTGGCCTTGACGGTGAGACGGCGAAGATCAAGAATCTGCGCCAGGCGCAACGCTACTTGCCGGACAACATTTATGACGCGCTGGCGAACTTCCGCAACGCGGCATGGACCACGAAACTGCTGGGCGAGGATGTTAAGGCTCGCTATGCGGATTTGAAACAGGCGTCAGCGGATCGGTGTCCGCGCCTGCTGGGAACGTTCGTGAAAGCACCGGAGGTTCAGTATCACCACGACGTATACAACCAGTTCTTGTGGAATTTGTTTTAGGGAGCGGTGCTTCTGAGGCTTCCCATCCGCAGGCGCAGGATGCGGGCCACGGCGAGATCCACCACGCGAGCGAGTTGGTCTGCGAACTCGCGTGAACGGTCCTGGCGTAGCCGCCTTTTCGCTTTTTCGGGGGAAAACCAGGTCGGATCCCGATCCGGTTCTTCCGGTGGTTCGAGCCGCGTCACCTCACAGAGATGGGCGCTGACAGCGCCTCCTTTTTGCGTGGCCTTGGCAGTGGAATTCCGCTTATCTGCGGACTTCCGCCGAACATACTGAGCGAACGAAGCTTCTTCTATCCGGCCGTGAACTCCCGCCTCTTCGAAAGCTTCGAGGGCGGCAGCTTGGGCGTGGGTCAATCCGGGTTCACTGCTCCCCTTGGGGAAAATCCAATGTCCGCTATTGGTTCGAACCAACAGGAACTGAATGCCGCTGTCGTGAATCCGGTAGCAAACGGCGGCAACCTGTTCGCACTCCCGCAGTTTGCGAAGCTGCGACAGTTGAAAGAACTTGCCGGGTGGGCGATACATGCGCGCCAAAGACACGCCGCGCGCCAAACGTACTTCTCCATTATTGACAGCATCAGCGCCCATTGCAGCAGAGTGCCTTATTTCAACCACTCCTGACTAGAGCACAGCTTGGTTCCGGGGGCGATTCTTGCCATCCGCGGGTGCGGGAATCCTTCTACATACTTGCGAATTGCGAGGGCTGGGGACAGTATTTTTTGTGGCCCCAACCGGCCGCGAGGAAGGCTCACTTGGAAAACCTGTTCTGTCTTCGCTGCAATCGGGAACTCGAGGCAGGCCACAAATCAGTGGCGGTGTATATGTTTGCCCAGACCGTTGGCATACGGCCGCGGCAGAAATCGTCGGCCCAGCGCATCTGCTTCTGTCCCCAGTGCTCGGTTTCGCTGGCCATGGGACCTCCGCCAGAAGGCGCGCTGAATATTGCTGCGTGGAACATGATCCGCGACCTCGTCGGCTCAGACCCCGCATTGAACCAGGCGGCTTGGGAAAACCTGCGAGGCATTGTGGGCTTGTTGCCGGCAACCGGGACCGACGGCGGCTCGCGCCGTACGCCCGCCGGAGGGTATTTCGAGTTCTAAACTCCTTCGCCCACCAAAAGATTGATTCCGGCCTAGCACCTCGGTGCCGTGCTCCTTATTGAAGCCACGGTACGCGGCTGTCATAATCATTACTAACGGAGCGTGCTCCCTGGCCACTACCTCACTCACCGCAAGCTTTGAAGATCGCTGGCTGCCCGAGTCGGTTCTCTGCCTGCGCGATTACAGTCTGAACAAGTTCCTGCATGATTTGATCGCGGGCGTGACCGTCGGACTGGTTGCCCTGCCGCTGGCGATGGCGTTTGCCATCGCATCTGGACTCACGCCGCAGGCGGGAATTTATTGCGCGGTGGTGACCGGATTCCTTATTTCTGCCCTGGGGGGATCGAAGACGCAGATCGGCGGGCCGACCGGAGCATTTGTGGTGGTGGTCGCGGGAATCGTCGCAGTCCACGGCGTGGATGGGCTGTTCATGTGCACAGTCATGGCCGGCGTTCTGCTCGTGATTCTGGGATTGACGGGCATGGGCACGGCGGTGAAGTTCATCCCCCGGCCCATCGTGATCGGCTTCACCAATGGAATCGCAGTTCTGATAGCAAGCACGCAGCTCAAAGATTTCTTTGGATTGACCATCAGCAAAGTTCCAGGCGAGTTCTGGTCGCGCATGGAAGCCATCGCGGTCAACTTCCACACGCTGTCATACGCAGCGACAGTTCTCGGTGTCGGTACACTGGTGACCCTGCTGGTGTGCCGCGCGGTTTCGGGACCGCATTCCCGGACCTATCGTGGCCATGGTCGCGGGTACAGTCGCGGTAGTCGCATTCAAACTTCCGGTCGAAACCATTGGAACGCGTTTTGGAGGGATTCCAAGCGGGCTGCCACACTTCGCGATTCCACACTTCCGGGCGGATCTGATTCACGGGTTGCTGGGGCCCGCGTTTACGGTGGCAATGCTGGGCGCGATTGAATCTCTGATGTCGGCCGTGGTGGCGGACCGCATGAGCAATGACCATCACAATCCAAATGTCGAACTGATGGCGCAGGGCGTGGCCAATATCGTTTCCCCCATGTTTGGCGGACTGCCGGCCACGGGTGCGATCGCGCGCACCGCAACCAATATTCGCGCCGGCGCCAGGACGCCAGTTGCCGGAATGATCCACGCCCTGACTTTGGTCTGTGTGCTGCTGTTTGCCGCCCGCTTGACCTCGTTTATTCCGATGGCGTCTCTAGCCGCGATTTTGCTGGTGGTTGCTTACAACATGGGTGAGTGGCGGGAAATTCCGCAACTCCTGAAACTGACGAAGACCGACATCAGCATCTGGCTGGTCACCTTCGCGCTCACCGTTTTTGCCGACCTCACGGTGGCAGTTGAGGCGGGAATGATTCTTGCGGCCCTGTTATTTATTGGCCGGGTAGCCAACACAACTACCGTGTCTCAAGTCACCGATGACTACGTCGAAGATGGGCGGGTGCACATCCTGCAGGACAAAGACATTCCTTACTACGCAACCATTTTCCGCATTCACGGGCCGTTCCTTTTTGGGGCGACAGACAAAGTCATGGCGGTCACGGAGAACATCCATGAACTGCCGCCTGTCGTGATTCTGCGCTTGCGCAACATGACGGCGATTGACGCGACCGGCCTATTCGCGCTGGAAAAAGTGGCGCGGGACCTGCATGCGACCAAACGGACCCTGATTCTTTGTGGCGCCCGCGAACAGCCCGCGCAATTGATCCGGCAGGCGGAGTTTGAAGATGTGATCGGACACGAAAACATTTGCGATAACGTGCAGGCAGCTCTGCGGCGGGCGGAAGACGTGTTTGAAGGGATGGAGGCCGCGGCGGGCGCCAAGTAAGTTCGGTCCTCCCCCAGAGGCCGAACTCACTTCCCTCATTTCAACGCCCGCCAAGTCGATTCCGAACTGATCCTACTGCTTGCTCGAAGTGACTGGGGGAGGCGACGCTGGCGCGATCCCCAGGTAGCTGTTCACACTCTCAGCAGATAAGGCCGTGTTGACGGCGATCTCCGCAACCGATTGGCCCTCTGTTTTCAGCAGCCGCACTTGCGCGCCCGGCGAGAGCTTTACCGTATCCGCTACGGGCTCAACCCCGGCTGGCTGCTTGGCCACAGCGACCGAACTGGTGGTCCCCGATGGCGCCGCAGTAGCTTGCGCCGCTGCGCCAAAGTCAAAAGCAGTACCTCCCGGAACTGGATTTATCATGGTGTCCCCCCTTCTACGTGCCTTTGCTGAGGATCATCGGCAATTCGGCAAGGAACATGAATTCACCCTGATCCCCGTCGCTGAAGGTTTCCTATCGAACTGTTAGTAAGTGACTTAGGGGAACTACTCCAGATAGCCAAGTGTGGCTGCCAGTCCGGAAAAGCTTTTACCACAAAGGACACGAAGGTACACAAAGGGTCAGGGATGCATTCCCTTTATGCAGCTTCGCGTCCTTTGTGATTAAATGCTCTTTGCCCTGAGGATCCTTCTATGCTCCGAATGTTATTGCATTGGATTGTCAGCGCGCTGGCGGTGTGGATTACGTCGCGCGTTGTGCCCGGCTTTGCCGTGGACGGCGCTGCTGCCGCGCTCATTGCGGCCATCGTTATCGGCCTGGTCAACGCAACCCTCGGACTGTTCTTAAAAGTCATCACGTTCCCGTTGACCATTCTTACTCTGGGCGTGTTCTGGTTCGTGATCAACGCGATCATGCTGGAGTTAGCCTCGGCTTTCGTCCCCGGGTTTCATATCCGCAGTTTCGGGGCAGCCTTCGTGGGCGGGATCGTGCTTACGCTGGTAAACATGCTGCTGAAGTGGCTGGTGATGGCGCCGCAGCATGGGAATTGAAGCAATATCCGAGATTACTTTCCGGGCGGTTTTTGCGGCTTCAGCGATTTCCACTCGTCTTCGGTCAGCAATCCACCCAAAGCGCTGAATTCACCCGCGCCCTGCAGTTGTTCTCCACCATCCATCACAATCACTTCGCCGTTGATGTAGCTGGACCCGTCGCTCACCAGGAATGCTGCAAGATTCGCCAATTCCTCGATAGTGCCGAAGCGGCCCTGAGGGTTGCGCTTGCGGGCGAACTCTTCGAGTTCGGGCCTAGGAAGCAGGCGGGAGAAAGCCCCCTCGGTGGGAATCGGTCCGGGAGCAATCGCATTCATGCGGATGCTCCGGTCTCCCCATTCCACCGCGAGGCTGCGGGTGAGGGCCACGACTCCGGCTTTCGCGATGGCGGAAGGCACGACATAAGCGGAACCTGTGGACGCATAAGTCGCCGCAATGTTCAAGACGATACCAGGGTGCGCAGCCTGCAACCAGCGGCGGCCGCAAGCCATGGTGGCGTTGATTGTCCCCATGAGCACAATTCCGAGGACAGCTTCGAATCCTCCGGCAGAGAGTTCTTCGGTGCGCGCCAGGAAATTTCCCGCAGCATTGTTAATCAGGATGTCGAGCGGGCCATCTTTCCAAATAGACTCGATCATCTCTTCGACACGCGCCCGATCACGAACGTCGCAGGGAAAAGAACGGATCCTGTTGGGCGCTTCCTGGCTCAGTTCGGCTTTGGTTTCGGATAGAACCTCTTGCCGGCGTCCGCATATGTAGGCCGTCGCGCCCAGTTCCAGGAAACGGCGAGTCATACCTTTGCCCAATCCGGTTCCACCACCGGTGATAAGAATGCGTTTGCCACGCAAAAGATCAGGTTGAAACAAGGCGAACTCTCCCTAAACTGGATCGGACTGCCCCGATTGTAATCCAGGGAAGCGGCGCGCGAGGCGGTGCGAAGACCGCCTCGCCTCGCGGCGCGATTCAACGCTTCTGGTATGGGTGGAAGATGTAGTCCTTCGCCTTCACGATCGTATGGCAGGCATTTCCACAGTCGGAGAGGCTTTTGGCATCGGGCGTGAACTTGTCCGATGCGGCATCGTAGTTGAACACCGCATATCCCCATCCGGCACTCTTCGGAAATCTCTTGCTGTCCTTTTCGATGACGAAAGCTTCCTTAAAGACGTCCGGCACATCCACGACGAAGGGGGCTTCCGTGCTCTTCTTCGGCGTCCACTGGAGCTTCACGATCATGGAGCCATCCGGGAAAGGCTGGCCGTTGCCAGGAATTCCGGCCTTGTACGCTTGAATCATGATCGGATTGGCGACGATCACCTTGAGCCTTTCGTCGGTCCGGGAGGAAGAAACCACCGACCAGTCCTCGTATCCTTTGAAGTCGGAGAACGCGATTCCGCCCGGCGATTTCAGCGAGTACTTGTCGTTGTTTTGGCCTTGGCCTTGCGCGTGAAGGGCCGCGGCGCCGAGCACAGCGAGCACCGCGATGGCTGTCGCAACGATGGTAAAGCCGACGATGCGTTCCCCGGCTGTGCGTTTTTCAATCCTCGGCTCTTGTTGCTCTTGCGCCACAGATTTCGTCAAAAGTGCAAACATGGTGTGTTCTCCTCCAAAAAAAAGTTTTTTAGGGCCGATCAAAGTGCATCTCAAAGACTGCCATTTAAGCCTGAGGTGGGGGCAAAGCAATTGGACCATGGTATCAGCGGTGCCGTCGTATGCGACAGCGCAGTGGTTCCGGCTTCATGACCCTAAAATCGCCTGGGTTGCGGCTTGCCACCAACTCGGGTTGATTCGCTCCAGATACGTGGCCAGGGCCTGCATTGCAATCACTGCCGGGAAAACGTAGAGATAGACCCTGTTAACCCGGCCATCCACTACGCGGTCGCGCCACATTCCAGCCACGATCAGCAGGTCGAGCGCTGGATAGAAGAGGTCGTGACCACCGATGTATTGAAATCTGACGAAGGCCGCTTGCATCAACTGGCAACTGGCCATGAAAACCAGACGGCGATGATACTCCGGTCGCTTCCGAAAATAGATCGCGAGCGCCATGCACGCGCCGAAGATGATCATGTCGGCCCAGAGAATCGACAGAAACGACACGATCCTCTTCTGGTTGAGCGGCGTCATATCGAGTCGCAGTATGACTATCGACGCCATGAAGCCTGAGACGACCATGCTTACGGCCAACGCCGCACCAAACCAGCCCAGCGCGCGATGGACGCTGACCTTTCGCACTCTCACCAGCGCGGACTGTGCGATGAACAGGACGACCCAGACCGAGAAGATTGCGCCGTGAAGCCACAGCAGGGGTGGTCTTCGAGGGTTGGCATGCAGCAGTCGGGCATCGACCGTATGGCTGAAGCCCCGACTACAAGTCCGGCCATGACGATTGACGAGCAGAGATAGAAGTACCGGCTCAAGAACCTCTTAAGCTGTTTCGTCGAGCTTGCTTCTCTTTCAATAGCCGCACGAATGGGCGCGCTTACGGTGTCGCTCATTGCCATCGAATCCTTCCCAGCAATGATAACTGTCGCAAAATCGCGATTATACTCATTGACCGGGCTTCTGAGCCCATAGGCGAACCATCGTCCTGGGTGGCTGATGTCGTCCGAGTGATCCGCTGGAGCATTCACCTTCTTGTCAAATTGAAGGCTTAAGATGAACGGTCAGCAAAAGAAGGAGCAGTTTCCGGAATCAGCGGGTGAATACTGTATTGAAAGGAGTCGTCAATGAGCAGCGTACAAATCGAGCAGAAGAGCTATGAGATGCCCCCGCGAGAGGGGATCAGCATCGCGCATTTTCTCACCGTCGCCGACGTCGAGCGATCGGCTCGCTACTACGAAAAGGTCTTCGGCGCTCGTATTCTGACAATGGGTGACGGCAACGCGCCTCCGTACCTTCAGTTGGCGAATATCTGGATGATTCTGAACGTTGGAGGCGGGCCGACTCCGGATAAGCCGACGGTAACGCTCAGCGTCCCCGACCCGAACCACATCAACAGCTTCATGAATTTCCGCGTTGCCGATATTCAAGCCTGCTACAAACTATGGAAAAGTCGAGGAGCGGAATTCATCACCGAGCCGATTCCCAAGTACGGCGAGATACGCTGCTACATCCGCGATCCTGACGGCTACATTATCGAAGTCGGACAGAGCACCGATCAGATCTACGGTTAAGGCTCGGCCCGGAGGGGATGCGCGATTTCAACGGTTGCGGATGTCCGCTTGAGCCCTTCCGGGCTGCAGTGTCGAGCCAGTAATTTGTTTTTGCGCGATACGTTCATCCCATGGATTCGCCGTCGCGCTCGTCACCAATGTACCCGCATTGGGTAGCCAATCAGTCCTGGTTGATGTTCGGATTCCCAGGGGCATAACACGCATCAGCCGCAATCAAATTGCGGCGAAATCGAGGTTGGAGTTCTACGACAGCAGGACGACGCCCGTTGTTTTCGCCGCGCGGCGCAATTGCTCATCCAGCGTGGCCAGGGGGAGGCCTTGCCGCAGGGCGAGGTCCAGGTAGGCCGCGTCGTATCCGGATAAAGACTGTTGACGCGCAACGGGCAGGATGTGGTCGAAGGCGCGGGGCGGATCGATGGGGAGGACCGCGATGGGCAGGGCGGCGATTCTCTGAAGAAGGGCCGTGACCTGCGCCAGGAGAATGCGGTTACGGCGCTCTGCGATCAGCAAAGCGTTGGCGACTTCCACCGGCCAAATGGCAGGAACCAGGGCTTCGGCGCCGGCGGAAAGCAGGTCGAGAACGCTCTCGGTGAACTTGGTTGCTTCGTCCTCAAAGCACCAGGCGACGGCCACTGACGCATCGAGCACGAAGCGTTTAGTAGCGGCGGCCTTCATCGATTAGCTCGCGTATGGAAAGTTTCCCCAGGGTGGCCCCGCGGCGCAGCTGGCGGATGGAGGCGGCTAAAATGTGAGCGTCTTCTTTCTGGCTGGAGTCGGGTGGAGAAAGCTTGGCAACCGGGATTCCGCGCCTCGTGATCTGAATGGTCTCGCCTTTCGAGGCTCTCTGGAGCAGCTCATTGAGGTGAGTTTTGGCGTCGAACGCACCTACGGTTTTCATGCGAGCATTATCTCATAGATCAAACCAGTCGGTCAACTAGTTGGTTCGTATGTAGCCTGGGAGCGGACGGAACCGACTTCAGTTGCCCATCTTGATACAATACCCGACGATTCGGGACCAGGAGTTTCGGGTGTGGGCATGGGCGCCAGATCCCAGTGTGCCAGCAGTTTTGGTTCTACCCTTCGCGAAAAGCAGCGAAGGATGGGCCATCGGCCAGGCGCTATCTCGAGGACTTCGATCGGCTGCAGAAAACCACGACGTCCGACCGGAAACTGTTCGATAAAATGACGGAGCAGTACCCGCATTGGGTAGCTAATCAGTCGTGGCTGCTGTTCGGATGGAGCGTTCCCCAGTTTCAATGAATGGGAATTAGCGAACGTCCCGTTCCGTCCCCAGGCATAGTTCCATATTTCAGGAGAACAGAATTCGATTTCAAAGAGGAGAACAAAATGACAACAAAAGGAAAAGTCTTGGTACTGGTCTCGAGCGGTCACGGCTTGCCCTTGAAAGATGGCAAGGTTTATGCCGGCGCTGGCTACTACCTCAACGAGCTGACGGTTCCGGTTCGCGCCCTGATGAAGGAGGGCTACGAAATCACCTTCGCCAACCCCAAAGGCAACACGCCGCAACTGGATGTCAATTCAGCGATAGCCCAGTTCTTCGGTGGGGACGAGGCTAAGCTTCAGGACTATCTAAAATTCCGCGACAGCCTGACTGGGCTCAAAAATCCAACTCGTATCTCGGATGTCATCGCATCGGGCCTGGATCAATATGACGCTGTTTTCGTCCCCGGCGGCCATGGCCCGATGATCGATCTTCTCGATGATCCCGACGCTGGCACCGTGATGAGGCACTTTCATGAAACATCCAAGCCTACGGCAGTGCTCTGCCATGGCCCGATTTCACTGCTCTCGGCTCTTCCGAATTCGAAGGAGGTGGTCGCCGCGCTGGCGGCGGGCGATGCCGCTGGAGCGCGGGCAAAGGCTCAGGGTTGGATCTATTCCGGATATAAGATGACTATCTTTTCGACAGCGGAAGAGCAGCAGCGGGAACCGCTTGAGATTGGTGGTAAGGTTCTCTTCTACCCGGACTTCGCCTTGCGTACGGCGGGCGGTGACGTAAGTGTGGTCGAGCCTTGGGGGAGCTACGTCCTTCAAGATCGCGAGCTGATCTCAGGTCAGAACCCGTTCTCTGATGAAGCGCTTCTGAAACTTCTTCTACCGGCACTCAACGCGAAGAAGAAGCGGGTCGCTTAAGAGATGCGAATGTTTCCTCGCGCATGACGAAGGGAGAACAATCACCGATGAATCCCATTTTTTATCGCACACTACAGGTTGACGGCCTCTCGATCTTCTATCGGGAGGCTGGGTATCGGGAAGCTGGACCGGCAAATGCGGAAACGCTTCTCCTGCTGCACGGCCTTCCATCGTCGTCGCGGATGTTCGAACCGCTCTTCGCCAGGCTTTCCGATCGCTACCACCTGATAGCGCCTGATTATCCTGGTTTCGGACACAGTGACTGGCCGGACCCGGGGAAATTCGCATACACCTTCGACCATTTGGCTGAGACCATGAACCACTTCACCGAGGCGCTCGGGCTCTCGCGCTATACCCTTTACATGCAGGACTACGGTGGCCCCGTCGGCTTTCGCATGGCACTGGAGCATCCGGAGCGCGTCGAAGCGCTGATCGTGCAGGACGCCGTCGCCCACAACCGGGGCTTGGGAGCAAATTGGAAAACGCGCCGGGCGTTCTGGGCTGATCGCGCTGCCAATGAGAGCGCATTGCGCGCCAATCTCTTGTCGCTCGAGGCCGCTCGTGCGCGACACGTCGGAAACGATCCCGACGTGGAGCGCCACGATCCCGACCTCTGGACCGACGAATTTTATTTTCTGAATCGGCCCGGCCAGGCTGAGATACAAAGCGATCTTTTCTACGACTACCGAACCAACGTCGATTCCTATCCGAAATGGCAGGAATGGATGCGCGAGAAGCAACCACGGCTGCTCGTGATCTGGGGCAAATACGAAACATCGTTCGACCCGAGCGAGCCGGAGAGCTACCGCGAGGATGTTCCGAACGCCGAGGTTCACATTGTGGACGGCGGCCATTTCGCCCTGGACACGGCTGCCGACGAGATTGCTTCCTCGATGAGAAACTTTATGGCGTCTTCCCAGGAGGTGAGGGCTCGGCGTGCTGGTTGAGATCATCGATAATGCGGAGGCTGGTGATCACGGGATGTTCGAATCCTTCGGCCCTTAGGGCTTTGCGGGCAGCGGCTGCCAGAGCTCAATCTTGTTCCCATCCGAGTCATAGATCCAGGCAAAGCGACCGTAGGATTCGTCCATGCGTTTGGGATCAATCTTTACTCCCTCTTGCTTTAAGCGGTCGAGCAACGCATCCAGATCGTCCACGATGTAGTTGATCATGAGCGGTTGGTTGGGAGCGAAATAGTCAGTGGAGGCGGGAAAAACAGTCCAAACTGTAACGTGTTCCTTTTGCGGGTCGTCGTGTTCGCGCCAAGGAAGCATCGCGCCCTGGCCTTGGTCAGCGAGTCCAAGATGCTTCGAATACCATTCGCGAATCTGATCACGATTGGCGGATTTGAAGAAGACACCACCGATTCCAATAATGCGGCCGCGTCCACGCTGCTCCACTTTCACAGGCGCCTTCGATTTTTCAGGTTGCGAAGATTTCACGTCCTGTCCTCCTGTCGAGTGGGCCAAGATGAGCAACAGCGAGCCGAGCGCAATTGTGCCCCAAGGTATGTCTTGCATCGGCGGATTATACACAAGGTTCGATTCGAATGGAGGAAATGGCTCGCTCAGACTTCCTGACCGAATAGTTGGTCGGGGAGAGAGGATTTGAACCTCCGACCCCCTGGTCCCGAACCAGGTGCTCTACCAGGCTGAGCCACTCCCCGACGAATTCGTAAGCCTGCGCAAAGAGGAAGGGAAGACAGGGACGCGCAAGCTTCGGAACTTTGTAATTATAACATCCGGCCCTCCGTCTGCCGCTGTTGAACGGGCCCTTTGTCTGCGGGCAAAATCCGGTAGCGCGATGAAAAACAACCGCGTTGCGCGGAAATATCGTATAACTGGAGATGGTTTTCGAGTCCTGTCCGGGTCGAGGATGCCTGGGAAACTCGGCACAATTTCCTTAAGAGTAACGTTTTAATAGATGATCGCCTTCACCGCAAATTGTCTGTACACGCCGCTCGAGCGAGTGGAGCAGCCTCTGCTCCTGGTGGAAGATCACGTGGTCGTCGAAGCCACTTCACGGAATGTTCGCCCCATTCCAGCAGGAGCGCGCGTAGTCGATTTTGGCGATGCAGTTCTGGCTCCGGGATTCGTCGACATCCATATTCATGGCGGTGCCGGGCACGATGTGATGGACGCGGATCCTTCCGGCCTCTCCGCGGTTGAGCAACTACTCTTCAAACATGGTGTGACCAGTTATTTTCCAACGACTGTAACCGCTCCGCTCGATCAGACCTGGTCGGCCCTCGACCGGTTGGCGAATGCAATTGAGAGCGCATCGCGGGACGAGGGCTCCCGCGGGCGGAGAGCCCAGCCGCTCGGTATCCATTTGGAGGGCCCATTCCTCAGCCACGCTCGCCGTGGCGTGCATCCTCCGGAGAATCTCCTGTTGCCGACGCTGCCGAGTTTCGACCGCTTCTGGCAGGCGGCGCGGGGCCATATTCGTGTCATGACGATTGCGCCCGAACTGGAAGGGGCGCGGGAAGTGATCGCGGAGGCGGCGCAACGCGGGGTTTGCGTCAGTATTGGACACTCGGACGCCGATCTGGATTCGACGCGCGCGGCCGTAGCCGCGGGAGCGCGGCATGCTACCCATACCTTCAATGCCATGCGACCCCTGGCTCACCGTGAGCCGGGAATTGTCGGCGAAGTGCTGACCGACGCGCGGCTGTCTGCCGACATCATCGCTGACGGCATTCATCTGGATCCCGCAATCGTCGAACTGTTTCTGAAAGCCAAGGGTCCCGAGTTGGCGGTGCTGATCACCGACGCGATCTCCGCCACGGGCATGCCCGACGGACGGTACCGTCTGGGAACGTTCGAGGTCGAAGTTACAGCTGGCCGTTGCCTGGCCGGGGGGAAGTTGGCGGGGAGCGTGTTGACCATGGATCGCGCGGTTCGCAATGTCATGCAGTTCGCGCACTGGGATCTGCAACAGGCGCTCCGCCTGGCGACTTTCAACCCGGCGCGGGTTGTGGGATTGTCCAATCGCGGCAAGCTTGAGGCGGGCGCGGAAGCTGATTTCGTGGTGTTGAGTCCGAATGGTGAACTGAGGAGCACAATTATCCGCGGCGAAGTATCGGAAGCCGCAAGCCCGAGTTGAGGAGACGGATGACAGACAAGGGCGGATTCCCCCATCACATGCTGAAGGAGATTTTTGAGCAGCCCCAGGGCTTGCGCGATACGATTGCACCCCGCGTCTCGCTCGAGGAAGGTCTGGTCAGGCTGGACGATGTCCGCATCACCGTGGACGAACTGCGTTCCCTGCAGCGCATCAACATTGTCGCCTCGGGAACCAGTCGCCACGCCGGCATGGTGGGCCAGCACATGATTCAGGATCTCGCGCACGTGCCCGTGGACGTGGATTACGCCAGCGAGTTTGAATATCGCAATCCTTTGATCTGCCGAGACGAACTCACCATCGTGATCACGCAATCCGGCGAGACTGCGGACACAACTGCATCCCAACGCGAAGCCAAAGCTAAAGGCTCACGCACCATTGCGATTTCGAACGTGATGGATTCCACCATCGCTCGCGAGGCCGATGGCGTTCTCTACACCTACGCCGGACCTGAAATCAGCATTGCCTCCACGAAGGCATTCACGGCGCAGATGGCAGTCTTGTTTCTGTTCGCGCTGTATTTGGGACAGGTGCGGGGCAAGCTTACGAAAGAGCGGGTACGGATCTATCTCGCCGAACTTCTTGACCTTCCAGTCAAGACAGAAACCGTGCTGGAGTGCGCATCTGCCTGCAAAGCGCTCGCGGACCAGTATCATCAGGTACAGGATTTTCTGTTTCTGGGCCGCGCTGTTCATTATCCCGTGGCCATGGACGGTGCGCTTAAGTTGAAGGAAGTTTCCTACGTCCACGCCGAAGGCTATCCCACCGGTGAAACCAAGCATGGCCCGAACGCCATGATCGACGAGAACCTCCCGGTGATGATTATCGCTACTTGCGACCGCAACGATCCCGGATCAGTGTTGCGCTATGAGAAGAACGTCGCCAATATTAAGGGCTTCAAACGGCAGTCCGCGCAGGTGATTGCGATTGCATCCGAGGGCGACTCCGAGATGCCTCAACTCGCCGATCACACCATTTTCATTCCGCGGACATCGGAGTTGCTCTCCCCCATCCTCGAAATCGTGCCTCTGCAACTGTTCGCTTATTACATGGCCGTGCGAAAGGGTCTGGATGTGGACCGCCCGCGCAACCTGGTGAAGTCGGTAACCCTGGAGTAAGCGCGCTCGCCCCGCAGTTACACTCTCAGATTCACGTTCCCCTGGCCGGACTCCCGCGCCGCGAAGGAGTCGTCATCCGGATCCGGAATGGAGGATGGCGGATCGCTGGCCGGGAAGGTATCGGCAACGGTCTTGTCCATCATCTTGTCTTTCTTCTCATCCAAATTATCTTCGTCAATCTCGCGGTCTTCCGGGTCTCGCGGGTTATCGCTCGCATGTTCGTGCATGAAGTCTTCCTCCAGTCTCGCTCTTATGATGCTGCGAAGCAGCCCTGGAAATACAACGCGCGCACATTTTTTCTACAGACAATCCTCGTAACACGAATTTGCGCAGGACGCACCGCGCTCAGTGAGTGAATGCGAAATTCAACCCTGTAGTCAGGATAATGTCATTCTTCTTGAGTGCCGCTGTGCCCGCAGGCTGTATGGGCGGGTTGGACACGTAGATGTCGCTGAACGCATTCTGCCATCCCAGCCACTTGCTGATCTTGGTCACACTGCCAACATTGAACGCGGTTCGATACTCGCCGGTGTCGGAAAGATTGGGGTAATAATAGAATTTCTCGTTAAGTACAGTCGATGCCCCCAATTTGTGGCTCAGTTCTTCTCCCAGGGTGAGTGCGATGAAGCTGTTGGACAGGGTGTTGTAGTTTTCGTGCGTATAGTTCGGGCCAGCCAGGAAATCCAGCGTGGTCTTGTCGGATTTGATAGCGTGGAACCCCAGACCGCCTCCGAGAATGGATCGAAGGTTCAATTGCTGGAGAGCATCGGTCTGGAAATCGGCTCCTCCGAAGGCAAACAGCCGGGGGGTGAGATTCCGCGAGTACCGGCCCCCCGCCTGGATAGCGTTTGCGGTTGTGCTCGGAACCGCTCCTGCAGCGTTGTTGGTGGAATACACCGAATTTGCGTAGAGCGCGATCTCATCGTGAAGCGTCTTGCGATCAGAGGTGAAGGCCAGTGCCAGATTCTCAGTGGCACTGTTTCCTGCGGTATAGGCGAATCCGACATTTAATCCTCCCTGCCAGCCCTGCAAAAGTCCCGGATGGAGCGACTTCTCATAGGCGGTTTGCTCGGCATCGCTGCGCAACGCAGTCACATCCGCCTTCGCCACATTCACGGTTCCACTCGCCGTAGTGGCTACCGCGAGGTTGCCGCCGGAGGTGACAACCGGTCCAACCACAACTTTTCCGTTTGCCGACGTTACATGCAGCGGCTGCGCGGAACTGACTTCCTGGATGGCTGACCACTGAACCGTAACGTCTCCGGCAAATTCAGTCTTGATCAACAAGGTCTTGTCGTCTGATTTTGTGATAGTGCCGGTGAGCCGGTCGCCGTTCGTCAGCACCACTTGGTCGGCGAAGCACACGGAACACACTACAAGCGCCGACAATACGGCCCAGAGATACAGATTACGCATGGCATTTCTCCTTCATGATTCTTGAACTTTCGTGCGCGCGATCGGGTGGACGTCGACGTGACGAAGAGATTACGTTATCGCAGATACGGGAATCCCGCTATAGGGGGAACCCTGGGTGGTGAAAATACACGGAGTGGCTTGCGGCAAAGCGGGTCGAAATGTTGTTCGTCACCGGCGCCCAACCTCGGAACTATGGCAACCGCCCGGGCCGGGAATGGACGACGCTCGACGAACCTAACTCTTTCGGTTACTCAGCACGTCTGTGCTCGCACTCTTCGCCTCTTCCGATGGCGATTCCTTCATGCCATCTTTCAGAGCGCGGATTCCTTCGCCGATTCCTTTGCCCAGCTCTGGCAGCTTCTTGGGCCCGAACAGTAAAAGGGCAACGAGGAAAATAAGCAAAAGATGCGTCGGCTGAAGAAGCTCTCCCATAACAACCCCCTAGTTGAATACGTACTGTACCTAACCTTACTGAAGCCGGATTATTCCGTCAAACTTGGTAAATCTCTTTCTTCTCTTCTGCGGGCCCGCAAGCCCGATACGCAGGGCTTCGTAGGGGCGCGAGTGCCGATCTAGTCTCAGTTTGAAAGCGAATGGTGCCGAGCGTCGCGAAAAAAGACGGCAGCAACCCTGTAAGTTGCTGATTTAAGGGCTCCTTGTTTGGTGGGAGAACTGCAATTAGCCACCCAGACATGCACTTCCGTGCTGTCGAAAGACGGGACCAACGCTCCTAGAATGGCGAAGTCCCCAGTTGGTTCACTCGAGGGAGTTCTTAGCTATGACATCAACCCCAACAACCCCGGTCGGGATCAAGAAACCAGTTTCTCCGGCAGTCCTCCCGCCTACCAACGACACCCAAACCAGCGAGCGAGCGGTGAAGGCAAATTCACCAGTCGCAGCTCAAGCCGTCCCCAAGCAAGCCGGTTACGGTATGCCTTGCGCCAATTGCAAAACCTACTATGCGGCTGACTTGAAAGCCTGCCCGGTGTGTAAAGCAGCGGAGCGCGTTTCACCGTCTGCAGCACCCCTGCGTTCCACGGTTTCTCCCGCTGAACAGTGCCCTGATCCAGTTCAGCTGGAGGAAGAACGCGAGCGTTTTTTGCGCGACTTCAAAGCCAAAGTTTTCGCTTCGCAGTTGCCTCTGGGCCCGAGCGGAAATCTGCATTGCGCGCACGAAGAAAACCACCCCAGCGGGTCCGAACCTGCTGCCGTGTGCCAAGGCTGTTACGATCATCTCCAGGAACGCGTGGATGTGCTCGAAGCGGCGCTGCACATGGACCTGAAGGAAGCAGCACAAATCGTCTATGACGCAGTATGGGCCGATCCGTCCGATGCCACCAAGACTTACGAGAACGCCGCGCACTCCCTGCTCGCAGAACTAAGGAGACGCTCGGGAGTCACGCAAGTTTTCGGACTGTTGCAGCCTTTGTCGGACTAAGCCGCTCTCCTGCTCGGGCGAAACGAAGTTTTCCGAACGCCCGCGGGACGTGAAAATTCGGCTGCGGCGTGTGCGTCGGCTGCCACGCCAGATACGTCCGCGGTTCCTTCCTGCCCTCGACCCGATAAAAGTTGGCCCGCCAAATCGCAGCCGGATCAAACTTCGTGGTGAGGGACTTGATTGGGATTGCCAGTTCCGCCGTCCATATTCGCGATTTCTCATCCACAACTACCGAGCGCTGCAAGCCACTCTTCAGGTCTGCCAGTCCGCCTGGGAAAATGTCCAGATCCACCCACATTCCATTCGGGCTGACCTCAAATTCCCTATAGAAGTGTTCACGTGCGGGGTCAGGCTGCAGAAATGCCTCCACCACATCACGATCCCATAGATGGTCGCGCCGGCCATTGGGATCGGAATCCTCGAATGTGAAGAGATCGCGGAAGCGGCACTTGAATCTCAAATAAAGGTTCTGTTGTGACCACAAAACTCGAACCTCGGTATCTCGTTCGGGATCTGCATTCTTTCCCTGCCAGTCAGCACAAAAAGTAACGGGGGTTGCATTCTGCCATTGATCGTCCATATGTGAGGGGTCCAGTCTGAGCTCGCGATCAATGCGGGTGGCAACGATCTCAGAGGGCGGGGCAATCGGGATGCTGTCTTTGTTCATCCAATGACGGAGAGCGGCGAAGTAGAAATGGGAACTGACCAATGTCCTGGGCTCGCACCCACAAGCATAACGCAGAAAGTTGCTTTGACCGCAAGATCCGGATGGCCCGTGTGAAAGGGCTGTCTTAAGCTTTCAACATTATGACAACCAATGCGATACTCGACCTGACGGAAGCGACGCAAATGGCCCACGCGGATCAGAGCCACCACCAGAACCACTGGCAGGCAGTTGTAGCCCGGGATGCCAGCCATGATGGGAAGTTTGTTTTTGCCGTGTCTTCGACCGGCGTGTATTGCCGGCCGTCCTGCGCGGCTCGTCGCCCTCGCCGCGAGAACGTGACATTCTTCAGCAACCCTGACCAGGCGGAGAAGGCAGGCTATCGCGCCTGCCTGCGCTGCCGGCCCAGAGCGATTGGCGGCAATGCCACTCTTGAAATGGTGAAGGCGATGTGCCGCTATATTGAACGGCACCTGGATGAACCGCTCACCCTGGCCCGCCTGGGGTCTGAGTTTCGCCAGAGCCCGTTTCAATTGCAACGAACTTTCAAAAGCGTTCTCGGCATCACGCCGCGCGCCTATGCCGACTCCTGCCGGATGAACCAGCTCAAGGGCAATCTCCGTGCCGGGCACTCTGTGACGCGCTCCATGTACGACGCCGGATACAGCTCCAGCAGCCGTTTGTATGAACGGACTGCATCGCAACTCGGCATGACGCCCGACAAATATCGCCGAGGCGCAATCGCGGCGCCAATCCGCTATACTTTTGCCGATTCTCCCCTGGGACGCATGCTGATCGCGGCCACCGACAAGGGAATTTGCGCTATCCAATTTGCGGACTCCGACGGCGAACTCGAGCAGGGATTGAAGCACGAGTTCCCCTTCGCCAATCGCCGGCGCGACGACGGAGCCATGCAGTCGTGGAAGAAAAACCTGCTGCGCCAGATGCGTGGTCAGCGATTGAATGCCGCTCTCCCCCTCGACATTCAAGCAACCGCATTTCAGCGGCGCGTGTGGTCGCATCTGCAATCCATTCCCTTCGGCGCGACCCGCTCCTACGCCGCGGTTGCGAAGGCCATCGGTCAGCCCACGGCTACACGAGCGGTAGCCCGGGCTTGCGCGACCAACCCGGTGGCGGTCGCCATCCCGTGCCATCGTGTAGTCAGAAAGAGTGGAGACATGGGCGGCTACCGCTGGGGGGTGGAGAGAAAGAAAGCGCTGATCGAACTGGAGCAACACGCCTGAATCGCATCAATGGAAGACGGGCGCCCTCGCCCGTCTTCCCGAAGAAAGCCATGCCGCTCACTTCTGCAAGCCGACGTAAACAGCCCGCGCGTCCTCCAGGAGTTTCAACACCGAGGTCTTCTCTGCCGATGTATTCCAACTCTGGTTAGCCTCCGCGTCCTGAATCATGCGGTCAATCCACGCGATGAAAAAGGCAGCATCTTCCGTTTGCTTCGCCGTCGAACCCGCAACCGTCACGTAGATCGGGCTGGTCGTCGCGTAAGGATATCCATCCAGCACCGGATGCTCAGCCTTGTCGCTCCACGCACGCAGCAGGCACCACCCGCTTTGGGAGATGGGAATTTCATCCGTAACGTCGGCGGTTTCGTGATCGCCACTTAACTTCAGATCGCGCACCACACGGCCATCGCAAATCACTTCCAGATGATCCACCGGAACAATTGAACGCAGCCAGGCGGTGAACTTCACTTTGTTCTCGTCCGCAGGAAGCCGCAGTTCGTCGCCTAACTGGCGCCCTCCGAGGCTGAAGCCCAGAAGCGGACCGTTCGTGGCAAACGTGTGTCCGTGCTTCAACGAACTCAGCCAGGGCTCGATGCTCAAAGGCCCTTGTGGAACCTCCGCGTACACTCGATTCAGGCCAACCGGGCCGCGCAGTGAAGCAAAGTTCGCCATCGCATCCGTGCCTGCCGCCGTTGGCAAATGAAAACCACAATTCAGTAACCGGTACCAGACCGCGGCGGTGGATTTATGGTCGCTGAAACCAACCACCTCGATGTAATCCACTTTCCCCAGCGCGACGTCGACCGGCAACTCGTGCGTGAGCGCGGCATCTTTGACGGGATCGGGAAATGTGTCGTAGGGATGCACGTATCCCACGAGCGCATGCTGATCATGTGCCAGGTCAGCCACCATTGCATTGGCGGGAAAGAGGCTGGCCGCGGCCGTGTTGGGATAAGCCGCGTAGCCGGGAATCAGGAAGTGCTGAGTCAGGTTCAGCAGGCCCAGATGTCCCCAGTAGCTGGTGTGGAATTCCTGGCCGTGAAGCAAAAGAGTAGACGCAGTCGATGCCGGGTCCGGCCTGGTGCTGAAGTAGGAGATGTCGGGAATGCGTTGCTCTTTATTGACTATCAGGTCTTCAACGATGGAGAGGTTTTCCGCTTCGGCCTGCGCCACTAGATTCTTAGGAGTGTTGCGATAGGCTCCGCCATAGTTCATATGCACATGCACATCGCCGCTCACCCAATGAGAACGCGCATCTCGTGGAACGTTGAGTACCTTGAGTTGAACGGTTACATTTGTGGCATGGCCGGGTGTAACTTCGATTTTCCTTTCTTCAATGCCATATTCGAAACCCTTCATGATTTCTATCTCGACGCGCCCGGGCGGAAGAAATAACTCGGCGCTTCCCGTAGAGTGAAAATAGTGCGCTTCAAAGGGGCGCTCGGACCGGACAAAGTTGTCGTCAGCGTGCATCCACGCTCCTTCTGGCGCGTACGCCCGGCCAGCCTCGTCAGTGACGAAGACTCGTGCCGACGTTGGCTTGCCCGACGGGTCGAGTATTTGGATAGCGACGCGTCCTATTGGCAGCAGATAGTGCTTGTGCGCCGGAAGAAGCTCGCGCTGCGCTCCGCCGGGAATCTCCTGAATCCAAAGTGAGGTGTTCCCGCTGCGATTGGAAATAAAAGCGATTTTCGCCCCATCCGGCGACCACCGGGGATCGACGTTGTCGAAGTCTCCATAGGACAGCGGAAACGCATCCCCACCACTCGATGGCATGACCCATAGCTGGTGCCACTGCTGTCCTAAATAGGACGCATAAACGATTCGCTTGCCGTCCGGAGAGAAATCCGGCCGAGCCTTCCACGCGGTTTCTTCATAGTGAATTTCGTGACCTTCCGCGCCAGGTTCAGCTTTCATCTGCCAGAAGCCGCCGGTGCCGTAGATGTGGCCGCGGTTGGAGACGAACATCAACTCTGATCCATCCGGAGACCACGCAGGGCTGATCTCATGATCGAATTCGCTGTAGTAGTAACGCGTCAGCTCGCTGCGATTCTCCCCAGTCAGGCGTTTTATGTCGGTGAGTTCTCCGTTAGAAAATCGACCTACGAAGATGTGGAAATGCTTTTGATAGGACGTAGAAACGAAGGCGATGCGCCTACCATCGGGCGAGAATCGTGGTTCCAAATTCACCGCGCCGGCAGACGTAAGCTGCCGAGATTTCCGCGTATCAATATTCAAGGCCCAGAGTTCGATGGCATCTCCCGCATAAGAGGCGTACACCACCCAACGGCCGTCGGGCGCACAATCGGGCTGGTAGTCGTAACCAGGACCGGCGGTGAGTTGCTCGGCCGTCGTGGAATCCAGTTTCTGTTTCCATAGCGTGCCCGCCATGGAGTACACCAGCGTTTGCGAATCGGGCGACCAGGCAACCGAGCTTGGCCCGGTAGTCAGCTGCGGCAGATACATTTCGCGGTAGTAATAAGAATGCGGCAGATCAATCTGCTTGAGCACCGGCTCCCGTTGCCCAAGGAGCGGGAGGGACGTCATCAGCAAGATCACAAGGTTGATTCGATATCGGCGAGACAAGGACACCCCCGGCGTGCAGCCGGATTATATCGAATGCGGGAAAAGGAGCGGCACTTTTGCGCCACCGAATGAACGGCTAGCGCAGTCGAAGCACGAGCAGAACCACGGTGAGAACGGCTACCAGTACGGTTCCGATGGTGTAGACGTGAGTTCCCAACCAACTCTTTTCTTTGCGACCCCCGAACTGTGAAAGGAAAGCGGGAGCCTGGCTGCTGGCCATCGGTGCTGGGCGATCGCCGGAGAGTCGGGCATTTTCGCAATCCAGACATAGCGTGCGGCCTTCCGAAACCGGAAATCCGCAAGCCTCGCAGTTTCGGATCTTATCGAGTTCCTGTGGCCGAACTGGCTCCGGTGGTCCGCTTTCGAGGGGTTTGGCTTCTGATGTTGTAGTTCTGGGTGTCGTAGTTTCCGCAGACGCTGAATCGCTCTTCTGCGGCGCCACCGGTGCGGGCACGGGTTCTGCTTGCTTTTGCTGTTTTTGTTCCACCGCTGCCTGATCGCTCTTGGCAGTGATCTCCGGCAGCGCGCGTTTGGCAGCATCCGCATGCTCCAGACCAGTCTGGACCATCTCCGCCAGGCGTTCCAGCGCGGTAATATCACGCTCCTCGAACGCGTAAGGCCGGTCCGCCAACAGTTCGAATACGCCGATCACGTCCTGCTCGCGAATCAGCGGCACGACCATCACGGACTTGATCCCCAGCGCGCGGCAACTTTCACGATTCACCCGCGAATCCGCGTCCGCGTCATCGCAGCGCAAAACTTGGCGGGTGCGTACACTCTCGCCGGTGAGTCCCGTCTTCACCTGAACTTCGGCGCCCAGTTCCGGAGCCGACGGCCCCGAACTGGCACGGCAAATCATTTCGTCCTTCTCGATCAGCGCAATCGCGGCGCCCGATGCCCCGGTAATGTAGCGCGCCCGTTCCGCCAGCAACTGCAAGGCGGCTTCTAGGTCCCGTTGCGCCACCTCGACCAAAGACTTGCCGCTATCATCGGCCGGAAAGCGCAGTGGTTCTGGTTCGGAGACCGCGCCTTCCTTAGCGGCGGCGGGAAGAGGAGGAGCTCCCGGTGCATTGCTGGATGAATTCCCGTCGAGAATGGAATAGTGATCCACGGCTTTTCAAGGTATGAACGTATTATCGCCGGAGTTGCGCCGGATGCAAACAAAGTTTTACAGGGATAGGGCTAGTTCGCTGTTTCCTGAGAGGGCACGACTTCAGAGGTTGCAGAAAAACGTCGAAATCGGGTACTAGAGCCTTGAAAGGGTGCGGCTTTAAGCCGCGCCGTACATTAATTTCCAAAGGCTTGCGGCACGGCTAGGAAGCCGCTCCCTTTCAAGACTTCAACGCCGGGTAATTTCCGCAAACTCTTCAGCCGTGTCGATCGCATTCTGAAATACCCGGGCTTTGCCACTGACGGAAACTCATCCCTGGGACGCGGGCTATTTCTTTTTCGGGGGCAAAAACTTCTTTTCGATCGACGCCACCACCACGTAATTCGGATCCACCATCTCGTTCAAATGAATCTTCGCCACCTTGGACAACAGCTCATAAGCATCCAACTCCGACAAACCATAGTCCTCATGAATCCAGCCCACCAGTTCCGTGAAAGCGATTCTCACGCAATCATCCAGGGGACGATAAGCGCCTACCGTCATAATTGCGTCAGCATTTTCGAAGCGCGGCCAATTGATCTTCTGGCCTTTGATGAGATTCACCTGCACCCGCGCCCGCAGAGGAACCTCGATGGCCGTGCCCGCCACTTCACCATCGCCCATGGCAGCGTGTCCGTCGCCCATATAGAGCAAGCCTCCGGGCACATTCACCGGGAAATAAATAGTGTTGCCAACGCTGGCTTCGGGAGAATCCATGTTGCCACCAAACTCCGCGGGCACGATCGAACTGCGAGCCTCGCCTCCGGCGGGCGCAACCCCAATGCATCCGAAGAAAGGATGCAGCGGAATTTTGACCGTGAACTTCGTATCCAGTGCCTGGAACGTCGCGGTGTTGCTCGCGTGGTCGATGGGATAGAACCAGATCTTTTCCGGCAACGGCGGATGCAGCATGGGCGTGTAGTTGGTCTCGTTCAGCGCTCCAAAGCCCGGTGCAAATGCTCCAATACCTTGATCGCTGTCCACTTGGAGATCAAGAACATTCACCACCAAAGTGTCGCCCGGTTCCGCGCCCTCAATATAGAAAGGGCCGGTAAGCGGATTGTCGCCCTTGACCAAACTGAGCGGGTCCCCCGGCTTCTTGATGGCATTGCCGAAGCAGTCGAGCGTGTTGGTGTCGAGAATGTCCCCCGGTTTCAGCCGGGCGACGGGTAGCACCGAAGCGTAAATATACTTCACATCGTTGATTGTGGCGTGGTACTGAACGACGTGACTCGGTGCCACTTGGGCAAGAGAGTTTGCTGCGCAACAAATTAGGAATAGGAGCACTAGAGCGTACGTCTTCAAGAACACCTCCCAAAAATGCGATACGGTCGAACTCTGGTGGCCTGACTTAGGCCTCGTGCTCAATGCCGTCGTCCTTCCAACGGTAGCCACAGCCGTCACATCTCCATTCGAAACCCTCATCAAAAGCTGGCTCCGCGTCCGGTGGAGTATCGCGACCCTCAAAGACGATTTCATCGGAATGGCACTTTGGGCACAAAGCGACGTACTCTTTTTCGCTCTCCGGTCCTGGTGGCAACGATTGAGAGATCGCCTGAAGTGCGCGTTGATTGTCGATGTACCTGACCTTGAGATCGACACCACTTTCAAAGCTTGACTTGAGCCCTTCCACGTTCTCGATGTTGTCTGGACCCAAATAAGACGGAATACCGGCATCGTCGAGTACGCCTTTCACTTGGCGAGCTTCGGACAAATCCCACACTCTCTCGGCAACGACTAAATCCAGGTCTGAGGTGTCAAAGTCGCGTTCTGCCTGATTAAATCCCGGCGGTGTGGACGCGTCTTTGAGTGGGATTCGCAGACCTCGGCTGCGGATCTCAACCTGCAGCGCTTGTCTGGCGACGTCAGTCAGTTCGCTCGCGTCATCGGCTATGGATTGAAGTTCCTCGTCGGTCAAATGTGCGTACAACTCTTGAAGCCGCCGCGATTCTTCAACCTCATCCATGCCGTGCATGATTGGCCGAATGATACGTTAGTTGGTTTCGCACCAGCAACTTGTCCGCACCCAGTTCAACTCCGCGTGTTTTCTGGACACGCAACGGGACAATCGCTTGGAATTCCTTCTAGTGAACCCACACCAACCACGCCCATCCTACAAGAAGAGTCGTCGCCGTGATCGGCAACCCAACCCGAAAATAGTCCCAGAAACCAATATCCATTTCTGGCTTCGCGCTCTCCACCACGATGAGGTTGGCGACGCTTCCAGTGATCGTTAGATTTCCCGCAAGGGTTGAAGCCATCGCTAATGCCAGCCAGCCGGCGTGCGGATTGGCAAAACTTGGTATCAGCGATTTCAACAGCATCACCGCCGGTACATTGCTCACAATATTACCCAGGAACGCGACCGCCACGGTAAATACGCCCAGGTTTTGCAGGTTCCAATGCTCCGCCACTCCCAGCAATTTCCGGACGATGCCCGCATTCTCCGCTCCGCCGACGATCAGAAACAGGCCGATAAAAAATACCAGCAGCCCCCAGTCGACCTCCTGATAGAGCTTCCTGGGATCGAGTGTTCTGGTAATCAGCAATGCAGCCGCACCCAAAGCCGCCATCATCGCAGGAGGCACCCCGAGAAAAAAACCAATCACGACAGCGGTCACTACAATTACAGGTTTGGTCAACCGCGAGAGATCCAGTTCCGGCATCGGAATCTTTTCTCCCAGCTCCGGTGGAAGGTTAATCTTCCGCATATGCATCCAGTGCAAGATCGCCCAGTCGAGAAACAGTCCAATGACCGCAACCGGCCCTAGATGAAAAAGAAAATCGTGATAGCGGATGCCCGAGAAAGATCCGATCAGCATGTTCTGCGGGTTGCCCGTGATGGTGGCCACGCTGCCGATGTTCGACGCGGTCGCCACCGCCAGCAGGTAGGGCAGCGGCTGCAATCGCATTCGCCGGACAATGTTAAGCACGAAGGGAACCATCACCAGGCAGACGATGTCGTTCACGAAGAATGCGGAAAGAATCCCACAAGTAAAGATCACCGCGGGCAGCAGGTGGGTTGGCTTCAACCGCTGGAGAACGACTTCCGCGTTCCATTCGAAAAAGCCGACCAGCCGTAGATTGCCCACAATCAGCATCATCGAAAACAGAAGCACCAGGGTGGAAAAGTCGATGAAGCGCAACGCATCCGCAGGCCGCACCACGCGGAAGGCGACCATCGCGACAGCTCCAATGATGGCCGCGCCCGGACGATCGATCTTCAAGCCAGGAAACTTCCCGATCGCGAACACCAGATAGCTGGCAAGAAAGATTGCATAGGCCGCAGCCACTCGGGCATCGGGCACTGCCGTGGAAGGGATCAGGAGCATGTCGTCGGCAGCAGAATAACAGGGATACCGGCAGGGACGTTTACACACTCCGTTGAAACGCAGCTGGATACGTCTTTAGCGCTGGCAGCGGAGATTCAATTGGGGAGAATGCGCTCTAGCGCTGATCCTCGTGGTGGCGAAGCCAATCCAGAAACATCTGCTCGATCGGTTTGTCATAAGTCATCAGCACATGGCGGATGGTGTGACCGCTCACGAAATGACAGACTTCTTCGGCCAGATTCTTGGCGTGGTCGCCTGCCCGCTCCAGCGACTGAGTCATGAAGATGACTTGCAGGCTCGCCTGCCGATGCAAGCCTTCCGGGTTTTCGATGTGGCGCATGAAGATCAGGTTGCGCAGGCGATCCATCTCGGCATCGGCGCGCAGCACGTCCACGGCTTTCTTCACATCGCGAGTAGAAAAGGCGGCTCCGACATCGGCCAGCATCTTTTCCAGGATCGTCGCCATGTGAGTGAGGTCGCGCGTGTCCTGGGGATCGAGACGCGCGCCGGCGGATTGCGCACTGCTGGCAAAACTGAGCAGCAAGTCGCCAATACGCTCCAGGCTGATCATGAATTTCATGCAAGCCAGCAGTTCGCGGGCCTCGGTCCCGTTTACCTGAGTAATGGCGAGGGTGACGCCATCGTCGATTTCCCGGTCCAGCGTGTCGAGTTCCTTTTCCCTCTCTCGAATCGTATTGAGCAGCGGCGCAGAGCCGGTCGCGATACCCTCGGCTGCGGCTGCGGCAGCGTCCTTGGCAACCGCGCACGCTTCAATCGTCCGCTTCACTAGATGCGAATAGCCCGGCTCGGGCATTGGGGTGTTCACGGCGGCAACACTCATCTGAACTTCCCTCGGCGGATGGAATTGCGGGCGCAGCGTATTCGGCCTTCGTCGCTGCCGGCCTGGATGGATGCTCACACTCGTAGCATAGGTGGTTTGTTTCAACCAGGGTGTTAAAAGCCTGTAAATTCTCGATGGGAAATTGCAGGCGCAGGCATCCTCGCCCGGGCTTCATCGACCAGAACGATTCGATGGGAACGAGTTCAAGGAGTGGCGGGCGAAGCATCGGTCGCCAGCGGCAGGGTGAACAGGAACATCGAGCCGTGATTCAGTTCGCTCTCCGCCCGGATGGTGCCATCGTGCGCCAACACGATGTGCTTGGCGATTGCCAGCCCCAGCCCTGTCCCCCCAGACTCGCGGGAGCGAGCCTTGTCTACCCGGTAGAACCGCTCGAACAGCCTGGGCAAGTGCTCGGACGGAATCCCCGGCCCAAAATCACGCACGTAAAATTCAACTCCAGCCTCCGAACGCCGCGCTCCCAAGACCAGCCGTCCCCCATTGGCGGCGTACTTGAGCGCATTGTCGATAAGATTGGAAAAGACCTGGTGGATGGCCTCGCGGTCCGCCTTCACCAAATCGGGCGCCGCGTGCTCGACCTGTAAATCGATTCCATGGGCGCGTGCCAACTCGCGGAAGTTCTGCACTGCTTCCTGCAGGATCTCGACCGCGGCGACGGCTTGAATGTCAAAACGCTGCTCGCCCGATTCCACTCTCGCCAGGGTCAATAGATCTTCGGTCAGGCGTGACATGCGGCTCGCATTTTTGCGGATGATCTCCAGGAACTCTCGAGAATGATTGGTTCCCGGCGCGCTGTCCAGCAAAGTCTCGGCATAGCCCTGGATCGAAGTCAGCGGCGTCCGCAGTTCATGAGAAACGTTGGCGATAAAATCCCGCCGCGTCTTCTCCACCCGCTCGGTCTCGGTCAAGTCCCGTAGAACCGCCACCGCGCCTCCCCCCGGCAGAGGAGCGGCCGTCACATCAAAAGTACGAGCGGGAACAATCGAGGTAGCCCGCGCCGTGACCACCGTGTGGCCGGTGCTCGCGCCCCGCACCGCCCGCAGAAAATCTGGATCGCGCACCGTTTCCACCACCGGAGCATTCAGCCGCGTACGCTGCGGAACCAGGATGTCCATGCTCTGATTTGCCCACTGCACACGTTCGTCAGGACCGACCGCGATGACCGCATCCTCCATGCTGTTCAGCAACGTTTCAAGCTGGTGTTGGCTGGTTTGCAGAGCGGCGAAGTTGTCTTCCACTTGGCGCGCGGTTTTATCCAGCGCCGCGGCGACTTGCCCGATCTCATCCCCCGAAGTCTCTTCGATGCGCGCCGTAAGTTCCCCCGCCGCGATCTTGTTGGCAAACTGCACAATCCGTTGCAGCCTCCGCGCCGTCAACTGGGCCACCACTCCCGCCAGCACCAACGCGACCAGAAATGTCAGCGCCGAACCGGATAGCAGGGTTCGTCGAATGGTCGCCGTACTGGCTTCGATATCCGATAGCGGATAGGCCAGGCGCGCCGCTCCTCCCGACACCGGCACGGCGACATAGAGAAATTCAATTCCCAGGGTGCGGCTGCGCCGCGTATCGCTTCCCACTTCTCCCTTCAACGCCGCGACAAACTCCGGCCGCTGCGCATGATTCTCCATCGTCGATGCCGTTGCCTCCGAGTCCGCCAGGACTTTGCCGGTGACATCGATGATGGTGGCGCGCGCTTCCGCCGCGTGGCCCTCCTGCGAGACAATGTCCTGAAGATTGTGTTCGCGGTCCGTGTTCACGCGGTTGGCGAACATCGCCGTTTTTTGACGCAGGCTGCGGTCGATTTCCCGCCGGAGCGAGCTGTCCCAGGCCCGCCGGACCGAAAAATCCAGCGTCACCGTCGCCACCGCGATCACCAGCGCGAAAGCCACCATCAGCCGGAAGAAAAGCCGCTTCCTCACTTGGGAGCCTCAAACCGGTAGCCCGCCCCGCGCACCGTCTTCAGATAGCGTGGATTCTCCGCGTCAGGTTCGATTTTCTCGCGAATGCGGCGTACGTAGACATCCACGGAACGTGGCGTCACATAAGCGGTATCGCGCCACACCGAATCGAGCAACTGGTCCCGCGTGAACACGCGGCCCAGATGCCGCGCGAAGTATTCCAGCAACCGGAACTCGGTCGCGGTCGTGGTCACAATCTGGCCGCGCACCGTCAAGCGTCATCGCGCTGGGATCGATCTCGACCTCTCCTACCTTCAGCGGCGACTGCGACAGCGGGCGCTCGAATCGCCGCAACACCGCTTTCACTCTGGCCACCAGTTCGCGCGGGCTGAACGGCTTCGGAATGTAGTCATCCGCGCCCAGTTCGAGACCCAGGATGCGGTCGGCTTCACCGCTCTTTGCCGTTAGGAAAATCACCGGAGTCGATGCCAGCGATTGCGTCTGCCGGATCTGCCGGCATAGCTCCAGTCCATCCCGTCCCGGCACCATGATGTCCAGCACAAAAAGCGTGGGCCGTTGCCGCTCCGATTCCATCACCACGGTGTTGCCAGTCGGAAATACTTTGACCGCAAATCCCGCCCCTTCCAGATGATGCCGCACCAGGCGGGAAATATCAGGATCGTCCTCAACTACAAAGATGCTTGGTTTCACTCGGGTATTGTAGCCGGGAGCCCGAAATATTACCCTGATTGTAACCAGATTGAAACATTTCAACCCGGGCAGCGGGCCACTTGCCCGGCCGGGTGCGCGGGTGCCCCAGGTCTCGCGCTGCGCAAACCGTGATTCGCGTTGCGCCACCTCCGCCCGTCAGAGTAGGCGTGGTTGGAGTCGCACCCGCACCGGGTTACCACCCGGGTGTCTCATAAAGGATACTGGCGCTGGCAAGAATCAATCGAAGTGTAGCCGTCCAGAACGGACGTAACCCCAAGCCACCCCGAATAAGTTACGGCGTTACTTTGAACACCACTCCAGCGTCAGAGGTGCCGCCCGACGCTGTCAGGCCATAGAGCGCGCCGTTGGGATCGGGCAACAGCCCGCCTTGCGGTCCTGTGCCGTCGTTACCTCGGAACCTGTGCAGGACCTTCTCCGTGCCCCTGGCGGTGATCTTGAATACTGTCCCCGCGTTCGAACTGTTGCCGCCATACGTCGTGGTGCCGTAAAGGTTGCCAGAGGAATCCCGAACCAGCGCCCCTTGCGGTCCT
The DNA here is from genome assembly GCA_963788605.1 of uncultured Acidobacteriota bacterium. Lineage (GTDB taxonomy): Bacteria > Acidobacteriota > Terriglobia > Terriglobales > Acidobacteriaceae > JABDBE01. Next base: position 97,385 of record CAWBHD010000014.1, read on the forward strand.
TCGCCGTCGGGAATGCCGCCGTCGAAGCTGTGCAGTTGAGTGAATTTACCTTTGCTGCCGATCTTGAATACGGTGCCGAAGTTGTTCAGGCCACCGCCGCCGGAAGTGGTGCCATACAGGTTGCCCGCGACATCCAGCAGCAGCGCTCCTAACGGATACGCACCGTCGTTGTCGATATTGGTGAAGCTGTGCAGCACAGTCAGCTTGCCTTTCGGATCGACCTTGTACACCACCCCGCAGCCCGCAGACAGCCCCACACAATTGCCGTTCGTATCGCCGCCGAATTCAGTTGTGCCGTACAGATTTCCGCTTGCATCCAGAATGGGCTCAGCCATTGGCATCGCACCGTCGGACCCGCCGGTGAAGCTGTGCAACACCTTAAGCTTTCCGCTCTTGCTCAGTCGATACAAGGTCCCCGAAAGAAACATCCCGCCGTCTTCGGTTGTTCCATACAGATTGCCCTGCGAATCCTGAATAACACCCGACCCTGGGTTCGATCCATCGTCCCCGCCGGTAAACGAGTAAAGCGTCTTGAAGCCGCTGCCACTGGTCGAGATCCTGAAAACCGTTCCGGCGCCGCTGGCGCCGCCACCCAACGTTGTTCCATAAAGCGTTTTGTTGTTCAACGTCAGGTCACTGCGGGGAAAGGAGCCATCGCTCACGACAAAGGTGTGAAGGACCGTGATCTTGCCCTTGGCATTGATCTTGAAGACTACTCCGGAACTCGCGCTGCCCCCAGACGCAGTCGTACCGTAGAGGTTGCCGGAAGAATCGCGAACCAGCCCTGCTTGCGGAGTCTGTCCATGGGTTCCATCGAACTTGTAGACAATTGAAAACTTCTGCGCCTCGGCAGAAAGTCCAGCCATGGCCATCACAAGCACGGCAGGAATAATGATTCGCAGGGTGCTGCGGAAAGCTGAATGCATGCGGTGAGTCCTCTCCAATAGGCATCAAATTATACCCTGCAAATTTGCATGTAGATGAAATTGAGCGGTCACAGGCCTGAAACGTATTCTGCCGCAGGACCGTAACACAAGGGCGGTTGTCTCTGGCATCGAAACGGGAGCAAGCACTGCAACCCGAGAAGTTAGGGTAAGCTCGAAGACGACTCCACAGCGATCAGAGATTCAGTCTCCGCTACGCACTTCCCATTTCGGAACTGCCTCCAGCTCTTTTCTTCGAATTCTCTTGACTTGACTCCCAGATATTCTCGATAACCAATATATATCCCAAGGTATCGGATGCCCTCCCCCACCCATAACCCGTCTGTTTCCAGGATTTTCCCTGTAAACCCTTTCAACTCAAAGATTTCAACCCTAGTCCCCCGCTATCCCTCTGATTCCACAAGATCAGGGGGAGGGGGATGGAGACCCACTATGCCTTCCTATCCCGCTAGCATTCCCCGTTGCGAACATCTCAAAATCAACGGAACCCAGTGCGGATCGCCCGCCCTGAGGCGCAACCACTTCTGCTTTTTCCATAAACGCTGGCATGAAACCCGTATCGTCCTCAACGCCAACCGTGCCCGCCGCGCCCGCGTCGCCCTCGATCTCCCCGTGCTCGAAGACGCTGACTCCATCCAGGTCTCGCTCATGCAGATCATGCGCCTCACCCTCAGCGGACAACTGGACACCAAAACCGCCGGCCTCCTGCTCTACGCCTTGCAGACCGCCTCGTCGAACCTGAGCCGCATCAATTTCGAGCCCGCCGTAAAGACCCGCATAGTCATCGATCCCCGCACCGTGGACCAGACCTTGCTCGGCGGAGATCCCTGGTGTGAAGAAGATTTCGAGGAAGAAGAATACGCAGAAGAGAATGACCATCAAGCAACTGTCCCGGCCGAAGCAGCCGCTCTGCAAGAGTTAGAAGAAGATGCCGTCGAAGGGGCAATCCCCCAGATCCACGGAGTTGCCGAAGCCCCGCCACCACCCCATCAAATTACCCAGCTACGAGCGAATCTGAATCACCAGGTTTCCCGCCCCATCCAGCCAGAAGCGCCGGCCGGGAGGCACAACCGCGGTCGCGCTATATTCCGTCACGATGGCGGCCCCCGGGTATTTTCGCCCGGCCTGAAGGAAGCCTCGATCGCGGATCGCGGCCATGACTTTCTTGCCGTCAAAAAAAACCGGCGCGTGCTCAGGTTCAAAACCGCCGCGACTCGCCCGGTCTAGGTGGGCCGCTCCCATACTGGCCTGCGGAGACTTCACGGTCGCCCGCAGACGGAGCGTGACCAACTCGATCTCCCGCGCCGGGTAACCGTATCCGTAGCGGCGCTCATGCTCGCGGCGAAAGGCCGCGATCAGTCCGCGGCCATAAGGAATGTTGAGTTCATATCCCTGGCCCCGGTAGCGCGCATCCACGCTAAACTGCCGCCGTATTGTGCCTCGCCAATGCTCGCTCCGGAAATCTTTTTCTGCCTGGCGCTGCAACACCCTGAATTCCTGGTCCAACTTTTTCGCCGGAAGCTCGTCGAGAGTTCTCCACAGCACGGTTCGCGAATAATCTTTCACCACATCGCTCACCAGAATGCCGAACGCGGAAAGCGCGCCCGGAAGCGCAGGCACGATCACTCGAGGAATGCCCAGACTCGCAGCCAATTCACAAGCGTGCAATCCGCCCGCTCCGCCGAAGGCCACCAGCACGAACTCTCGCGGATCGTAGCCCCGCTCAATCGAAACCACGCGAATCGCTTTCTCCAAGGTCGAATTGACCACGCGAATCACTCCCGCTGCAAACTGCTCCAGAGAGAGTTTGCATTTCTGCCGATTCAACCAGGCGGAAACAATCCGGCGCGTGCGCTCCAGATCGAGTCTGAAACTACCCCCAAGAAAACGATCCGCCTGCAACCGCCCCAGAATCAGATTCGCATCCGTAACCGTCGGCAAAGTCCCACGGCCATAGCAAATGGGACCAGGATCGGCACCAGCGGATTCAGGTCCGACGCGCAAAGCCCCAGCAGCATCGAAGCGCGCGATCGAACCTCCACCCGCGCCCACGGTATGAATGTCAAGCATCGGAACTCCAACCGGCAAGCCTGCAACTTCGCTCTGCCCGCCCGAATGCACTTCGCGATCGACCAGCGAAACATCGGTCGAAGTGCCTCCCATGTCGAACGAGATGATTCGCTCGCATCCACTGCGGCGCGCCACCGCCGCAGCTCCCACGACTCCTCCAGCCGGACCAGAGAGCACCGTTCGGACAGGCTCGCGGACAGCAGAATTCAGTGCCGTGATTCCTCCGCTGGATTGCATGACAAAAATGCGAGTGCTCGCACCGCGCTGGAATCCGCTCCAGGCTTGAGCGCGGGCTTCGAGGTTTTCGAGATAGCGTTGCATCACCGGTTGCAAATACGCATTCACGACGATCGTGCTGGTTCGCTCATACTCGCGAAATTCGGGAAGGATCTGATGAGAAACCGAAAGCGGCACGCTCATGCCCTGCAACGCGGCCGCAACCAGAGTTTCATTGTTGGAATTGGCAAACGAGAACAGCAGAGAAATCGCAATCGCGTCGGGCTTCTTTTGACCTACTCTGTCTTTCAAATCCCGTAGTTCTGCTTGCGAAGGCTGCCGCAGAATCTCGCCGTCGCTGCTCGTATGTTCGTCGACGCCGAAGCGCAGATCGGTTGCGACAAGCGGCTCAATGCGATCGAAGAAAAAATCGTACAGCTTGGGACGAGCCTGCCTCCCGATCTCAATGACATCCTCGAACCCAGCCGTGGTCACGAGTGCAACGCGCGCTCCCTTGCGTTGCAGCAATGTATTGGTGCCCACCGTGGTCCCGTGAAGCAAGATCAGCGGGTCACGACACCCAATCTTTTCCAACGCTTCGGCAATGGCTCGCGACGGGTCGTCAGGAGTGGAGAAGACCTTGAGCATGCGGATGCGCCCGCGCTCCATCCACACGCAGTCGGTAAAGGTGCCGCCGGTGTCGATGGCGATGCGAAGCGGCTGAGTTCGAGGGCGGCGTGGCATGCGATTTGAAAACTGGAACGCTAGGGTAGCACTTTAGGAAAGAATCACGCTGGCGAAGCCACAGCCTGCATAGCGTTGGTCGGCTTGTCATCCCGTTGTCGAGAAGGCCAGGGAGAGCAACGCGTTCTGCTCCATCTCATGGGCTTTAGCAGATCCGGTTGAGGGGCTGGCGCTGGCGGAGCGCTTTACTGACAGCACGGGACGTTCTCCCGCGATGTGCCGCAGTCGCGGCAGCACATAGAACAGTGCGCCCATGTTGGCGGGTTCTTCCTGGACCCAGACGATTTCGCGGGCGCTCGGATGGCGTTCGAATTCCTGCGGTCAATTCGGCCTCAGGAAACGGGTACAGTTGCTCCAGGAAGACGATCGCGGTCGAGTTATCCTTCCTCTTCTTGCGTTCATCGCGTAACTCGTGGCCGATTTTTCCGGTGCAGAGCAGGATGCGCTTGGCGCTGCCGACTTCGCATGTCGGGCAACACGTTGCAGGAAGTGCGGCTGGGCGAAGTCCTCGATGCGGCGAAGAAGCGTCGGGATGCCGCAGCATGCTCTTGGGCGTGAATACGACCAGCGGTTTGCGCCAGTGCCGCAGCGCCTGCCGGCGCAACAGATGGAAATACTGCGCCGCGTTCGACGGCTGGCAAATCTGAATGTTGTCTCGCGCCGCGAGCTGCAGGAAACGCTCGATGCGGGCGCTGGAATGTTCCGGGCCCTGGCCTTCGTAGCCGTGCGGCAGCAGCATCACCACGCCGGAAAGCAGGTCCCATTTGTCTTCGCCGGCGCTGATGAACTGATCGATGACTCGCCTGCGCGACGTTCGCGAAGTCGCCGAACTGCGCCTCCCAGAGCACCAGCGCTTCCGGATAGTCGCGGCTGTAGCCGTATTCGAAGCCGAGCACGCCGGCTTCGGAGAGCGTCGAGTTGTAGATCTCGCAGCGCGCCTGGCCGGGAGCAAATGTGCTGCAGCGGCACGTACTCCGTGCTCGTTTTCGATATCCAAGCAGCACCGAGTGCCGCTGGTTGAACGTGCCGCGGCGCGTGTCCTGCCCGGTGAGCCGCACGGGCACGCCTGCCTTCACCAGACTGGCCGAACGCCAGCGCTTCGGCCATGCCGTAATCCACGGGGCGTTTGCCGTGCACCCATTTCGGCGCGCTGTTCGAGCAGCTTTTTGACCTTCGGATGAATATGAAAGCTTTCCGGGATAAGTGGTGAGCGTGGCTGTAATCGTCGCGCAGTTCTTCCGCCGGCAATCCGGTTTCGACGTCGTACTGCGCTTGTAGCGGCCACCGCTTGTAGCTGTCCCAGTAGGTCGGCAGTTCGCGCAGCGTGGGTTTCTTGCGAATGGAGCCAGCTTTCTGTTGCGCAGCTTCGAGTTCGGCGCGGATGGCCTCGCACGCGAGTTTGTACGTCTCGACGCCGATGTCTTCGGCATAGATCTCCCACAGCGGCGGGTGCTCTTTGATCGCTTTGTACGAGCAGCGGCTGCGTGATGGTCGGATCGTCGACCTCGCTGTGACCGTGCCGGCGATAGCCGATCAGTCGATCACGACGTCGCTGCCGAACGTGTAACGGTATTCCAGCGCCATGCGCCCTACGCGAATCACGGCGTCCACATCCTCACCGTTCACGTGAAAAATGGGGACGTCCTGGCGCCGGGCGAGCTGCGCGGCAAAGCGCGAGGAATGCAGATTCCGCGGCGACAGTCGTGAACCCGATCAGGTTGTTGACGATGACGTGAACGGTGCCGCCGACGGTGTAGCCGGGAAGATCGGCATAGTTCAGGGTTTCGGCGACGATGCCCTGTCCGGCGAAGGCGGCATCGCCATGCACCAGCAGCGGCAAGATATTTTTGTCCGTCCGGACTGCTCCCGGCACGATCCTGCTTGGCGCGGGTGCGGCCGATGGTCACGGGATCGACCGCCTCGAGGTGGCTGGGATTCGAAACCAGGTGAATGTGAATCTTGGCGCCGGTGCGGGTGACGTACTCTCCGGTCGCGCCCATGTGATATTTCACGTCGCCGCTGCCCAGCACGCTGCGCGGGTCGACGTCTTCGAATCCGGCAAAAATCTTCTTCGGGCGCACGCCTGGCGACATGCACAATGACGTTCAGCCGGCCGCGATGGCTCATGCCCATCACCAGTTCGACCGCGCCCTGCTGTCCGGCCGCTTCGAGGATTTCGTCCACCAGCGGAATGAGCGCGGTCACGCCTTCCAGCGAAAAGCGCTTGCTGCCCAGATAGCGCTGCTGCAAGACCTGCTCGAAAAGCTCGGCGCGGATCAGCTGATCGAGCGCGCTTCGCTGGTCGCACCTCCGATTGAGGGCCTTCCATGCGCTCCTGGATCCAGCGGCGCCGCGCGGGATCAGTGATGTGCATGAACTCCGCTCCGACGGTGCCGCAATAGACACGGCGCGCCTCTTGAGCGAATTCGCTGTCGATCGGCAGCTCGGAGTGGGGAACGGGGCGGAGGAAGCCGAGCGGATCGAGGTCGGCTTCCAGGTATCCCCAGCGGCGAAATGCATCGAACACGCGTTCGCGCTCAGCGTTGGGTGCGTCCAATACTCCGCTGGAGGTTCCGGCAACAGCCTTGGTTCGAGTGGCCATATGTCTGTTACTAGGATAATGGATGAGAGGCAGTTCGTGGCGGATTCGCCGCTAAAGCAGCTGCACGTGATTTGAGATACCTTTCTTCACGGGCGCGGACGCCCGCGCCTACACCGGTGATGCGGTCTGGCGTGGCATGGCCTTCATGATCAAGCCGTTCAGAACAATGGTCACCACCGACGCTGCCAGAGTTGCGTTGTACACCGCGTCATCCACCAGATGCGCGGATCGTGCGACTCCAATCAGAACGTAGGAAAACTCGCCGATCTGCGTGAGTCCGGCGCCCACCAGGAAAGCAGTTCGCCACGGATATCGAAACAGCCGCGCTACCAGCGTCCAGATGGCAAACTTGCCAGCTATCGTCAAGCCGACGATTGCGCCCCAAAGTCCGGGATGCGAGATGAAGACTCTGGGATCGACGAGCGCGCCGATGGTGACAAAAAATAGAGCTACGAAGGCGTCGCGGAAGGGAAGCAATTTGGTCAGGGTCGCATGGGAGGTTTCGGACTCGCTGATAATGAGGCCCGCGAGGAACGCGCCCAGCGCCAGTGAGAGTCCCACCGCCTGAGTTACGGCTGCGGTCGCAAATCCGAGGGCCAGCGCGACCAGAAGATAGAGTTCCTCATTGCCGGCTTGAGCGACCCGCTTCATCAAACGAGGAACCAGCTTGGCGGCGACGAACATGACGGGCGTAAGGATCAGGATTGCCTTCCCCATGGCGAGTCCCAACGCCAATACCTTGCCTCCCCGGATGTCATTCAACGAAGGCAGCAAGACGGTCATCACCACGACGGCGAGATCTTCGACCAGTGTGATACCAACCATCACATGACCGTGGGGCGAGCGCAATTCTCCCCGATCGGCCAGAAACCTAACCAGCACCATGGTGCTGGCGACCGAGATGACGGCGCCCATCACAATACTTTGCGTGGGAGTCCATCCCAGCAGCCAGCCAACCAGCGAAGCCAAACCGATGGACAGGAGAATGCCGATCGGGCCTCCCAGAATCGCTACCCACTTGACCCGCAGAAGTTCGCGAAAGGAGAATTCCAAGCCGATGGAATACATCAGCAGGATTACTCCGACTTCGGCGAGAATTTCGAATACATGGATATCCCTGACGGTGGGGCCGGGGGTGAAGGGGCCGATAAGGACTCCGCCTAAGACATATCCGAGGATGAGCGGCTGGCGCAATGCCTTGGCCACCGCACCCCCGACAACCGCAGCGCCGAACACATACGCCAGATCACGGTAAAAGTTTATTTCGACGGTCATGGTGATGCCTTCAAAAAAGCGTTAACCACCCTTCGGCTCCGCTCAGGGCAGGCTACGGACACGAAGGTTCACAAAGGAATGCTTTCTTCTGAGTTACCGACTTCGTGGTTTATGCGGCAAATCGCCGATGAAAAGCATGATAAACGTTACAATCTGATCCGGACACTACGCAGGAGGATCGGATGGCGCTGAAGAAGGCTGCTGCAGAAGGGACTCCCACGCTTCTGGGCGTTCCGTTCGATGCCAATTCCTCTTACCTGCGAGGGCCAGCGGATGCTCCGCCGCTGATTCGTGAAGCCTTTCACTGTGATTCGTCGAATTCATCCAGCGAGAGCGGGATCGAACTCGACTCTAGTTCGGTGCTCGACGCAGGTGACCTGCCGCTGACGGCTGATCGTGGGTTCGCCGCGATTGAAAGCGCGGTGGGCGGCTTGCTCGATAAACAGCGGCGTCCGGTATGCCTGGGCGGCGACCATTCCATTACGTATCCAATCATGCGGGCGTTCGGGAAGCGCTTTGCGGATCTCACCATTGTTCACTTCGACGCGCACCCCGACTTATATGACGAATTTGAGGGGAATCGCGAGTCGCATGCTTGCCCTTTTGCCAGAATCATGGAAGAGGGCTGTGCCAAGCGGTTGATTCAAGTCGGCATTCGCACCATGAATGCGCACCAACGAAAGCAGGCTGAGCGCTTTGGGGTGGAGGTTATCGAGATGCGGGAGCTGCCGGCACTGGCAAGACTCAAACTTGCCGGGCCGGTTTATGTTTCGTTCGATGTGGATGTACTCGATCCGGCGTTCGCGCCTGGAATTTCGCATCGTGAGCCGGGAGGGATGTCGGTGCGCGAAGCCATCGCGCATCTGCACGCGATCACCGGCGACGTGGTTGGGGCCGATCTCGTGGAATACAACCCGAAGCAGGATGTATCGCAGCTGACGGCGATGGTGTGTGCGAAGATCCTGAAAGAGATTCTGGGGAAGATGCTGGATAGATGACAAGAGCGAAAAAACAAACCAGCGCCAAGCAGAGTGGCAGGCCTGACTGGCGCTGGTTCTGGTTCGGTCCAGACTACTTCGTAAAGCTAAACATGTTCATCAAATCACCGATGGCCGGCTGGTTGCCCGGGACATAGGGAGTTGGGCCCGCGGTCGGGTTAGGAAGATTGTCGCGACCGTAGCCGGTTACAGGCGCCAGTCCCCAGTTCTTCTCGATGAATTTCAAGATGGAGACGTGGTCGTAATAGGTGTGATCGACCTTGCCACCGGTGGAATAGGGCGATACCACGATGAACGGAACACGAGTGCCGTCGCCGAAGAAATCGATCGGCTGCACGTAACCAGAATCCCAGGAACCGCCGCCCTCGTCGTAGGTAACGAAGATTGCCGTGCTGGCCCAAAGCGTGGGATTGGCCTGCACCTGATCGACGATCTTCTTTACGAAGCCTTCGAACAATCCGAGTTTGGAGGATGCCGGGTGTCCATCGAGAAATCCGGAGGGCTTCACGAAGGAAACGGCAGGCAGGCTGCCATTGTAGATGTCATTGTAAAGATTGGGGACATCCTGTATGTGTTCCGCGCGCTGTTTCGGGTCACTCATGATGGAAGTGGTGTACTGCGCGAAGTTGCAAATATCGCAGTAAGCGTTCCAGGAATTCGAATAGGTGGGATCCTGCAGATAAAGGTTCCAGCCGTCGCCATAGTATTTCCAGGGGACGTTCGCGGTGTTGAGAGAATCCGCGATGGTGACCTGGGATACAGGCGGGATGGTGAATTGCCCGGTGTTGACGCTGCCATCGCCGTAGTAGCCAGGAGCGTAATTGTTCAGCAGGTAATACGCATTCGGCTGGCAGACCGAGGTGCTGGTTTTGTAGGGAAGGGAATTCAAATATTTGAAAACTCCACGCACGCCGGGCTGAGTGTGATCGGAACAGTTACTGTAGCTGCCACCGCTGTATCCGTCCTGGGTGTACCAGTTGTTGGTGCCGGGCTGGGGATCAGGATTCTCGATCTGGTTGCTGGGTGGAACGGCCAGATTGCCCTTGCCGTCGGTAAAGGCAAAGCCAGTGCCGGAGCCGAGCATGATGTGATTTGCGCCGGTGCCGCCTTGGACTGCCTGATGCATGTTGTCGGACAACGTGTAGGTCTGAGCCAGCGAGGTGAAGTACGGAGCGTCACCCTGCTGAACGTTGTAGAACTGCATGGAGATAGAACCTTCGCAAGTGGTCTGGGTGTTAAACGGTTTGGGTCGGGGCTGGCCGTTGCCGCCGGTGCCAGTGGTTACTTCCACCCAGGGGAACAAATCGGCGCGGCAGCCGCTGGGGTTTTTGCGGGTGGCGTTGCTGACGTTGCAATCGAGTTGTTGCCACATCTGGTAAAAGCGGTGGACGGGGCTGCCCGCGTATGCGTCGTAGGGAACGCTGGGGGTGAGCGGGTAAGGCCCATTGGCCAGGGGTTTTCCATTGTTGATGCGAGTATCAATCGTGCAGAACTGCAGGCCGGTCGCGCCCGTGGTCAGCGACGGGTAGTCGCTTCCCGGGAGTCCGGATTCGGCCAGTTCGGCCGCTGCCACAGTCTGAAATGGAGCGGGGGTCTGGTCGCTGGCCGCGGGCGGCGCAAATTGAGTGTTAACAGCCGGAATACGTTTATAGGGAGTCTGGTGACCGGGATTCATTTGGAATATCTCAGTGTCCAGCGCCTGGTTCTGGACGGCCAGGTTAAAGTGGGGTCCAGGAGTGCCGTCCGCTTTGATGATGCCCTTGGAAAGCAGGTTATCGACGGTTTGTCCCTTGGGTGGCTGGTAGGTGGCGAACACATGGTCGAAGGTGCGGTTCTCGCCGATGATGACAATCACGTGCTGGATGGGGGTTGCGGTTTGTGGGTGCCTGGTTTCAGCGGCCAAACTGGGCGGCTCTACTATATTCATCACGGTAGAGAGCAACGCTGCGCTGAGTCCAAAATACCGCGAAGTCGTATGGCAGAAATTTCCAAACTGCATCTGTTTCCTCCGGATGGGGAGTTTCGATTTCCCCAACACGGACCTAGGTTGCGCCACGGCTGTGACGCCCCGATTACCTGCGCGTGAATGTTCGTTTAAAAACTCGCTACAGTTTTGGTACAGAGGGTTGGCGCGGAAAGGAAGAATCCGGATCTACTGCAGCACGATCACCAGAATGCGTCCGTCGGAGTGGTAACCATCGCCGGTGGCGTTCTTAGCTTCCTGCACTGGATTGGGTGGCAGGTAATAGGACAGACTTTTTGCCTTGCCGGTTTTCTGCAGGCTGCCGCCGATATTGTCGCGTTCACCGTCTACGCTGGGATCAATCTTGTGGGTGATGCTGCCGTTGCGCTGGTCCTTGGCGAAGCCAATGTCGTGGGTTCCCGCGCCGGCCCATACGGTTTGTCCGTTCCAGGTGAAGGGGGCTTTCCATAGACGGAAATGATGCCGGCTTGCCACCATGGCGATGGGTTCAGCTTGTTCATATCCGAAATCCTGGCGACGGTTAAACAAATAGAGCGTGCTCATGGGCATCGACAGGTAGTCCTTGTTCTCGTAGGTCTCCATAGCAGCTTCGAGGATAGCCTTCTTGTCGTCGGTGTCGGCCACGTGCCAGTTAGCAGCGTCAAGTGCGGCCTGCACCTGTGACTGCGAACCGACGAGGACGAAATTGACCATATCGCCCTGGTTTTTGAACTGATCGTTGACCCGGCGCGGCAGAGCATCAATCCCTTTGCGCAGGGAGGAGTCCAGAGGAGTGGTGGAAACTTTTAAGGCTGGGGCTGCGCTGGTCGAAGTTGCAGCGCCGCCGGACGCGGCCGGAGTGGTTGTGCCAGATCCGAATTGCCCGGCGAGGAATATTTCCGCAGCGGTCTCCAGTTGCTGCTTGAGAACGTCGCCACGATTCGATGCCTGCTGGGGTTGGCGATGGACTTTGACTTCGAAACTTCCTTGACAAGGCGCTTTGCTCCCGGCATTGACTCCGAGGAAAAGATGGCCCAGAGTGTCGGCCTTGATGTCTTTAGTACTGCCGACGAAAAGCGGAGCGCCTTGCGCCTGCAGTTTTGCGATCAGCGCGCCGGGTGGTGCATCAGCGACTGGAAGAAGGCCTTCGGATGCTGCGCCGGTTACGCCTTGAGGATCACACTTCTGCGGACTGCTGGCAGTGATGCTGAGGGCATCTCCGGCCTGGAGATCTACGCCGGTGTCCGTCCACGGCTGAGCCGTGGAGACATTGAACGAGTAATCACTGCCGGTGGCTGCGGGCGTCGTCTGCGCAGTGCCCTGGCATAAAGCCAGGGAAGCGAGACTTGCAATTTCGAAGGCTCGAATGACGCTGATCCAACGCTTCATATGCAATCCATCCTAATAAATGCCGCATTTTCGGAGTCCCCAAGCCTTGTACTTATTATCCACCGGGATGACAATCTGCACCAGCGACAGTCGATCTATGCGCATTCCCCGGTGCCGTGGCATTTTCGGCCGGGAGAGGAGCAGTTGCCTGGTTCCGCCAATTTGCCGTCCGGTCCGATGCAGGTTTGGGTGTGGAGGCACCAGAACAGGCCTTCGTTCGAACGCGGAACCGTCGGATCAGGTTCGGCGAGGATGAATTGCGCCTTCCAGCGCAGAGCGGGGCAGAGGTCGGGATGGCTGGTGTTGAAGCGGTCGGACTCCAGGATGGGTTTTGCAATCATGCGGCACCTCCCGCGGCCTTCAGGATGGCGCGTTTGACGGCAACTTTCGCGAGTTGAACTTTGTAGGCATTGTGACTCAGCGGGGTTGCGTTTTGCAGCGCGACGTCGGCAGCGGTTTTCGCTACACCTTCAGAAATTTGCTGCCCTAGCAGCGCACCCTCAGTTTCGGTCGAGCGCCACGGCACGGGTGCAGCATATCCGATGATGACGCGCGAAGATTGGACAGTCGAGCCATTCATGGTCAACGCAACCGCGGCCAGAGCAAGCGGCCAGTCAAAAGCCTGCTTTTGACGAAGCTCGTAGTGCGCGACTCTCATTCCTTTTGGCGCGGGTACGATCACCTCGGCGAGTATTTCGTTGGGCAGGAGGTCATGTTCGCGCTCGTTTTCGCTTTTCGGAACTATGTAGAATTTTTCCAGCGGGAGTTCGCGCGCGCCCTTCGGTCCAAGCAGGCGAATCGACGCGCCATACGCAATCAGCGCTGGAACAATCGAAGAAGGACTGACGAACTTGGCGGGTCCGCTGTTGCCGAGGATCGCATGATATCGATTCTCGCCGGCAGTGACCAGGTCTTTGCCAGACTCGTCTTTTGGGAGAAGGCCAAAGCCACCGCGGAAATACCAGCAGCGCGGACGCTGGCACAGGTTGCCGCCAAGGGTGGCCATGTTACGAATTTGCGGGCTAGCGGCGTCGTTGACGGCCTCCGCCAATGCGGGATAGTCACGGGCCACATTCACGTTGTCAGCAAGATCACCCAGGGTGGTGAGCGCGCCGATGCGAAGGCCCTGCGCCGCTGTCGTGACTCCGCTCATTTCCTTAATTTGTTTGATGTTCACCAGGCGCTTGGGACGGATCACGTCATCCTTCATCAAGGCCAGAAGGTCCGTGCCGCCGGCCAGTACTTCGGCTTGCCCCCATGTTGCGCCCAAGAGCCCGACCGCCTGCTCCTTGGTATCCGGACTGGCGTATTCAAACGGTCTCATCACGCACCTGCCTTCATGACGTTTTGGTTTAGGGCGGCGAGCACCTTGTCGGGAGTGAGCGGCAAAAATGAAACCCGCACGCCGATCGCATTGGCGACAGCATTGGCAATCGCCGCTCCCGGGGAGATTACCGGCGGCTCTCCCAGTCCAATGACGCCGCGTTCGTCGTAGCCCTTACCGGTCATCATGTGAACCACAAGTTCGGGAATGTCATTGAGTCCGGCGAGCCGGTAAAACTCCATATTCGGATTCAGCATGCGGCCGGTCGCCTGGTCCATCACCTTCTCTTCGAACAGCGCGTAGCTGATGCCCATGGCGAGAGCGCCGTAGCAACTGCTCTCGGCGGTCTTGAGGTCGATAATGAGGCCGCAATCCTGCACCGCGACCATCTTCTTTACTTTCACGATGCCGGTTTCGAGATCGACTTCGACATCGGCCATTCCCACGCCGCCGACACCGCTGTTGGTCAGGTCGGGGAGTTTGCTCTTGTCAGGATTCTTGCCGCGAACAGTGAGCGGCATGGCGCCCATCTTCGAGCAAGCTTGTTTCCAGTTCAACGAACGGCTGGGTTCACTCTTCACTCGAACCGTGCCGTTCACGCACTCCAGATCCGCAGGCTGAGCCTTCAGAGCGGGCGCGATTTTAACGAAGAGCGCTTCCCGCGCATCCACGGCGGCGCGCCGAGTCGAAGAACTAACACCTCCCGGTGTAGTTGAACCGCCCGAACCGCCGGATGGAGGATAGAGCGTGTCGCCGATGTAAAGGTTGATGGCTTCGATGGGGATGCCAAGGGTCTCGGCCGCGACGATGACGATCGTGGTGCGGGTGCCGGTGCCGATATCCTGCGTTCCCATCTTTATATCTACCGAGCCATCGGGGTGGATGGTGAGATCGCAATCGCTCTCGTGGCCACGTCCGCCCCAGGTGTGAATGGAGAGTCCGAGGCCGCGAGCAATGCTTCCCGAAACATTTTGGCCTCGAGGACGCCACTTTGCCTTCCAGCCCATCAGGTCGGCGGCGACGGCGAACTCTTCGCGATAAACATCGGCTCGCGGGCCGGCAATCGCGAGGTTCTTTGTCCAAAGTTCGAGGGGATCCATGTTGAGTTTGGCCGCAAGATCGTCGAGCGCGCCCATGGTGATGACAGCTGCCTGGGGATGGTTGGGAGCGCGCCAGGCGCGGGCGGGGCCGATGTTGTTGCGAATGGCCGTATGTTCCTTGCGCTGGTCAGGAATGTTGAAAATGTAGGGAATCGGCGGCATACCGCCTCCGCCCGGACCTCCCGTTCCCCAGGATTGCGATTGCCATCCGGTTAGCGTGCCGTCTTTCTTCGCGGCCACTTTCACGCGGGCGTACGCTGAGGGACGCGCGCCGGCGACTTTCAGTTCCGAGTCGCGTTCCAGCATAATGCGCACCGGGCGACCGCCTGCCTTCTTCGAAAGCCGCGCGGCAGTTATGTCCCAGCGATCGGCGGCGAACTTGCTGCCAAAACCGCCACCGATGTGGTCCTGGTGAATTCGAATGTTGGCGGCAGAAACTCCCAGCGGATCGGCCATCTGGGCGGCGATGCCGGAAACGTTTTGCGTGGAAATGTGCGTAAACAGATGATCTTTGTCAGTCCACTCCGAGACCGAGCCATGAGGTTCAAGGCAGCAATGGACGATCACCGGAGCGCCGTAAAGACCTTCTGAGACGACCTCAGCTTCCGCGAATGCCTTGTCTGGATCTCCGTGAGTTTGCGCAGCGGTTTTCTGATAGTTGGAATGGCCGCTGCCCTTCGCGGCGTGATATTGAGCCTTCCGGATGGCCGCAAGTACCGCATCGGACGCACCCTCGCCTTTCATGTCATTCACGAAGTCATCGTCAACTTTGAAAGTGACGCCGTGCTCTTGCAGATACTGAGCGAGCTGCGCGTCGGGCATTTGATTGCTGATGGCATCGTCAATGTCGTCTTCACTCATGGGTCCGGCGGCCTCGCCGGCTCCGGCAGGCGGTTCAGCATCGCTCACCAGATAGGACATCGGCTGATAGTTGACTTTAATGAGACGTACCGCGTCTTCGGCCGTGGATTCATCGACTGCCGCGACCGCGACGATTTCATCTCCCGCCCATTGAGCCGTGCTGCCGGGTTTCTGAATGATCTCGACCGCCTTCACGCCCGGCATCTTTTCGGCGGCACTGGTGTCGATGCTGACAATCTTAGCTTTCGCGTAGGGCGAGCGCAGAACTTTGCCATGAAGCATGTTCGCGCCACGATAGTCGTAGGTGTACTTAGCTCGGCCGGAAACCTTTACGGGCGAGTCCACGCGTGAGATACGCTTGCCGATCAGGCTGCGATGATCTGCGTCGGGCCAACTGTAGTCGGGCATGGCTCAGGCTCCTTTCTGCGCCATCTGCGCGATTGCCAGTTGGATTCCGTGATAGGTGCCGCATCGGCAGAGATTGCCGCTCAAACCGTGGCGAATTTCTTCCGGAGTCGCATTGGGATGCTGATCGACAAACGCCTTGAACGCGACCACGAACCCTGGTGTGCAAAAACCGCATTGCGAAGCATCGTTATCGACAAACGCCTGCTGGATGGGGTGCAAGGTTTCGCCCTGCATCAGGGATTCGACTGTAGTGACTGCCTTGCCCTGCGCTTCGATGGCGAGAACCGAACAGGCATATACCGTCTTATTGTCCAGAAGAACGGTACAGGCGCCGCACTCGGCGCGATCGCATACTCGCTTGGCACCGGTGATGTCGAGTTGATCGCGGAGTGCGTCAAGCAACGTGACGCGCGGCTCAAGCTGCAAAGTATGTTTCTGGCCATTGATGGTGAGCTCAACCGGAACTTTTCCTGGACCATAGATTCTTACGGGCTCACCGGCCGCTTCTACAACTTTCGTCCCCAGAATCGGTACAGCGGCCGCCGAGATCGTGGAAATTTTCAGGAAGTCGCGGCGGGAAACACCTGGGCTGTCGTCAACGGATATTGGCAAATCGTCGTGATGTGGGTCGTGGTCTTGCATCCCTGGTCTCCGAGTAGTTGAACGGTCGGGTCGCTAGCGCGAGTTGATGCCAATGCAATAGAAGAATTAGACAGAACCGGGACGGTTCGGTTAGCGACCCTCGACGCGGGGCCGAGGGTCGGTTTGCACTTTGTGCCGCCCTACACTGGCGGAAATTTAGTGTTTCAACGTGCGGATGTATTTCACGAGATCGCTGACTTGGTCCTTGGTCAGTTTGCCATCGTACTTCGGCATCTTGCCTTTTCCATTGGTGATGATGCCATTCAGGTCGGCGTCGGATTGACCCTGCACGTCGGCAGAGCCGAGGTCACGGACTTTCAGGGTTTTGCCCATGCCGGAGTCACCTTTGCCGTCAGCTCCGTGACACATGGCGCACTTGGCCTTAAAATCGGCGCTGC
The DNA here is from genome assembly GCA_963788605.1 of uncultured Acidobacteriota bacterium. Classification (GTDB taxonomy): domain Bacteria; phylum Acidobacteriota; class Terriglobia; order Terriglobales; family Acidobacteriaceae; genus JABDBE01. Next base: position 114,319 of record CAWBHD010000014.1, read on the forward strand.
CATCGGCCAGCGACCAGGTGGAAAATACCAGCGTGAATGCCAGAACGCCTAACACTGCTTTCGTCAGATTCTTCATTTTCTCTCCTAAGAAGTTGATGAACTTTAAGACCGCTGATCAAACCAAAGTTAGTCTTTTTCAGTGCGAGGCGCAAGCGGCATAGCTCACGTGGGCACACCCGCCCTAGTGCCCCCATGTGGTTCGTTAATTCAAGTGCCGTCGAATGTAAAGCGGAACTGCTTAACTCTGTGCCCGATCTTAACAATATGCGGCAGAATCACTTTCGAGGGGTTCGATAGGTTTTGCTCCACCAGATTACTGTTGAGGCCATACAGCTTTCTCTTGGATCTTCCGGGCGACCCTCGGCAACCGATTGGAGTTAACCCTGCTCGTCGAAGCAATTTGCCTACTCTGACTCGAGTGCCGTAGTCCAGCCCCAATGCAAGGTTTTCCTTTGCCGCCGACACGTCGCCAAAATCACAACAAGCGAAAGGCCGACGTTGATCGGTCTCGAGATTGTTCGGGCATTTCGTTCTTCTGGAACTGCTTCGCCCAATCCTCGCCCGCTTTCGCCGCAGCTTCGGCTGAATGGAAATCCGCGACGATACGCCGTGCCAGGTCTTTCTTAGCCTGCATGGGATGGGTTTCGCGCTTCATCTTTTCGATCTCGGCTATCGAAACATCCGTCAGCAACTCGTAGTATCGCCACATCATTTCGTCGGAGATCGGACATGATCTTGCCGTACATTTCGAGTGGCGGCTCGTGGATGCCGATGGCGTTGCCGAGCGACTTTGACATCTTTTGCACGCCGTCGAGGCCTTCGAGAATCGGCGTGGTCAGCACGACTTGCGGTTCCTGGCCGTAGGCGCGTTGCAGTTCGCGGCCCACCAGCAGATTGAATTTCTGGTCTGTGCCGCCGAGTTCGACGTCGGCTTCGAGCGCGACCGAGTCGTAGCCTTGGGCCAGCGGATAGAGCAGTTCGTGCACCGCGATGGGCTTTTCTTCCAGGAAGCGTTTGTGGAAATCCTCGCGTTCGAGCATCTGCGAGACCGTGTATTTCGCGGCCAGGCGGATGAAGTCGTCGGCGGTGAACTTCGCAAACCAGCGGCGGTTGAAGTCGATGACCGTCTTTTGCGGGTCGAGAATCTTGAACACCTGAGCCTTGTAGGTTTCGGCGTTCTGCTCGATCTGCTCGCGGGAGAGCGGTGGGCGAGTGACGGAACGGCCGGTCGGATCGCCGATCATTCCAGTGAAATCGCCGATCAGAAAGATGGCTGTGTGGCCGAGATCCTGAAAATGTTTGAGCTTGCGGAGCACGACGGTGTGGCCGAGGTGCAGGTCGGGAGCGGTGGGATCCATGCCGAGCTTGACGCGCAGGGGCTTGCCGGTGGCGCGGGATTTCTCCAGCTTGGCGCGCAGGTCGGCCTCGCGAATGATTTCCGCGCTGCCCTTTTTTATGTAGGCTAGTTGCTCGTCTACCGGTGCGAAGTTTGGCATGTGTTCCTGATTATATGCAATGTGTGTGAGTTCCCTTGCCGAGCTTTGCTCGGCCGGACAGCCGGGGGCGGCTGTCCCTACGTGGGCGTCTCTGTTACCAGCCTTCGTCCCGCGATTCCAAACTTTCCTTTCAGGACGATATTGATCGCTTCGCTGTATGCAATGTGTTCCTGCTCGAGGATGCGGGCGGCGAGGGTGTGTTCGTCGTCGGTGTCGAGCACGGGGACGGCCTTTTGAAGAATGATCGCGCCGTGGTCGAGTTCTTCGTCCACGAAGTGAACAGTGCAGCCGGTGACCTTCACACCGTAGGCGAAGGCTTGTTCCTGCGCTTCCAGCCCGGGAAAAGCGGGCAACAGCGACGGATGAATGTTGAGGATGCGTTGCGGGAACTGTTGCACGAACCAGGGTGAGAGCAGCCGCATGTATCCCGCAAGACAGACCAAATCAACCTGGTGCTTGCGGAGTGCAGCCACGACTTCGCGATCATGCTCGGACCGGTCCTTGCCCTTCGACGGAATTACCAGCGCGGCGAGGCCGAGACGGCGAGCAGTTTCAATCCCACCGGCATCGGTTCTGTTGGAAACGACGACGGCGATGCGAGCCCCGGGGATGTGCCCAGCCGCGACATTTCTGGCAATGGCTTCGAAGTTCGAACCGCGTCCGGAAAGTAGGATGCCGAGATTCTTCATCAAGCTCTCAGCTGTCAGCTTTCAGCTTTCAGCCGGGCATTCATCATAATTCAAGCGGAGAGACTTCATGGCGGTTTGCTCGCTTCCCGACTCGTCCGATATAGTTTTAGATGGCATGTACAAAGACTTCCACGTCGTGGACCGGTGGACGAAGAAGGAAGTGCATTGCATTTATCAAGCACTGATCGTGGCCATTGCCACCCGGCACGCTGACGCTGTGGACGTCAAGTTTCTGGTGGACGGCCGTCCGGTCTGGATCGCCCTGCCGCATCCCGCGTGGGTGGAATACCAGAATCGTACCGGCAAGCTGATTACCGACCCGCTGGCCGTCGAGATTGCCGGGCACTATCTAAAGGCGGCGCTGGAATCTGGCGAAGGCGTGGGCCAGGAAATGTACTCACTGACTGTCGAACAGACTCTGCAGCATCTGGATGCGGCGGTGGAAGAAAAGCTTGCGGAGCAGCCGGTCGAATCAGCGTAAGCTCCTGTCATCACAATCACTTGTACGTGCTTTTCGTTGAATCCATAGAGCGCCTTATGCGCGGCACTTGGAAGTCCCACCGAAAACAGGCACAATACATACGCTGGGAGTGTATTCTCGGGCCACGCTTTCTGCCCCGCGTCACCCGTGTTCAGCTCGTGGTACTGCATCCGCAGTCGGTTATACGGGGAGACATTCACTTATGGCCAGCACCATCATAGAAGTTGAGGCAGCTACGGGCCACCACAGGCATTCAAAACTTGCGCGCTGGGTTGAGGATATAGCCCAGATGTGCAAACCCGATCGCGTGCACTGGTGCGATGGCTCGGTCGAGGAATATCAGGCGATGCTGCGGCTGATGGTCCTCACCGGCACTGCGATCCCACTGGATGCGGCGAAGCGCCCGAACAGCGTTCTGGTCCGCTCGGATCCGGCTGATGTAGCCCGGGTCGAAGATCGAACATTCATCTGCTCGCGAACCAAAGAAGATGCTGGCCCCACCAACAACTGGGAAGATGCGGCGAAGATGAAACAGAAGCTGAGCGGCCTGTTCGCCGGTTCCATGGCAGGTCGCACCATGTACGTTGTTCCTTACAGCATGGGCCCGATTGGATCGCCAATCGCGAAGATCGGCGTCGAGATTACTGATTCAGCATACGTGGTCGCCAGCATGCATCTCATGTCCCGCGTGGGCAGCGCCGTGCTGGAGGTTCTCGGGGAGGATGGCGATTTTGTGCGCGGAGTGCACTCGGTCGGCTTTCCGCTTGCCACAAATCAACCGGATGCGACCTGGCGCTGTAATGCCGAGCATAAGTACATCTGCCATTTTCCTGAAACGCGTGAGATCTGGTCGTATGGCTCTGGCTACGGGGGCAATGCATTACTGGGCAAGAAATGCCATGCATTGCGCATCGCATCGGTGCAGGCGCGGGATGAGGGTTGGATGGCGGAGCACATGCTCATCCTCAAGCTGATCAGCCCTCAAGGTCAGGTCAAATACTTCACCGGTGCGTTTCCCTCGGCCTGCGGGAAGACCAACCTTGCGATGCTGATTCCAACCATTCCCGGATGGAAGGTTGAGACCATCGGCGATGACATTGCCTGGATGAAGTTCGGCGCGGATGGCCGCTTGTATGCCATCAATCCCGAATACGGCTTCTTTGGCGTTGCGCCGGGCACGGGCGTGAAGTCGAATCCGAACGCTATGCTTACCATCGCCCGGAATTCGATTTTTACCAACTGCGCGATGACCCTTGACGGCGATGTGTGGTGGGAGGGCATGACCGATCAGAAGCCGTCCGAGTTGGTGGACTGGCTGCGGCGGCCCTGGACTCCGGAATCGGGCAGTAAGGCGGCGCATCCAAATGCGCGGTTTACGACTCCCGCGAAGCAGTGCCCGGTGATCGCGCCGGAGTGGGAAGATCCCGAAGGGCGTGCCCATCGATGCGATCCTGTTCGGAGGCCGCCGCGCCGGAATCGTTCCGCTGGTCACGGAAGCGTTCAATTGGCAGCACGGCACATTCCTCGGAGCAACCGCCAGCAGTGAGACTACGGCAGCGTCGGCGGGGAAGGTTGGGCAACTGCGCCGCGATCCCATGGCCATGCTTCCGTTTTGCGGCTACCACATGGGCGACTACTTCGCCCACTGGCTGAAGATTGGAGCACGTTCTGGAGCCAAGCTGCCCAGAATTTATTACGTGAACTGGTTTCGCCAGGACGAGAACGACAAGTTTCTATGGCCAGGATACGGTGAAAACAGCCGCGTCCTGAAATGGATCTTCGAGCGCTGCGACGGCAAGGCACACGCGAAAGACACCCCCATCGGACGGATTCCCGAGGTAGCCGATCTCGACACGACAGGGCTGGACATCAAGAGCACCCGGGTTGATGAGCTTCTTAGCGTCGATGTCGAGGGCTGGCTGGCTGAAGTGCCGCTGATCAAAGAACACTTCGCCAAGTTCGGGGATCGGCTTGCCGCAAGGGCCTGCAGGACGAGGTCGCGGGGCTGGAGCAGCGGCTGAAATCGGCGAAGCGGTAGGAACTGATCTTATAAATGCCCTTCAACGGCACCCGTATGTAGCCTGAAGTTCAGCGACAAGGTCAGGACGTTGAGCCTTCCAGTCTTCCCACGCGTTTGGAGATAGGTCGCAGATTCGTGGTTCACCTTTGGATCGAGTTAGCCACCCCAGATTCAGATCAAAAGCACGCCTCTTTTGTTCGGGCGTTGCGTGAGCATCGAGGCGGCTGACAATAAATGGCTTCCCGATCGGATTGCCGACACAGTACGACTTTTGGCAAGATCCTAAGTTCTGTAATGACTCAAAAACTATTGCGCCTCGGCTCCCCAGTCCGAGTTGGCGTTCCAGAAAAACGTCGATGGAGACCACTTTGCCATTCCGAGCGACGATTCCCGCCGACACTACTCCGATGGGTTGGACCCTCAATGTGGCTAGTGGCTGATTCGTGATTACAAATTTCACACTTCCGCCTGTTTGCTCGCTGGAGACCTCATACCGATGGAAACGTTGTTGGAGCAACTGGACGTCTGCGGTGGTACTGGTTCCGACTTCTAGGGATGCGAGCGCCTGAATCAGCTTTCGCGCTTGGGCTTCCGAACGCTGCACATGTAAAAGAGTGACCACTGCGCTAACTACGAGTGCTCCGCATGCCACCAGAACAACTCTTGTGATCCGACCTGTCCTCACAATAGTTCCGACACCACTCATGCCCCCAAAGTTCCAGCCTTACCGGACAGGGTAACTGTCAGAATCAAAGCGATTCCACAAGTTGTCACTCCTCTCAAGCTTTCTTTGGGGGCGACGTCGTAATCCCTGCGACCCCCATCATTCGTCCCGTTACTCCCTTTTCCGCACGATAGGAAAACAGCAGGTCAGGGCGGCAAGCGGTGCACAGCGGCGACGCGCTTATGTTTCTTGACGACACCCCAGCGTCGATTAGCTGGCGGCGGTTGGCTTCGACCAGATCCAGAAAGATTTTCGTTGGCAGCTCACTGTGGCCCGGAGCCCTCGCCGTCAAAAACAGCAGCGGATACTTCTCGCGAACTGGGTCCGACTCTTTAGTCTCGCGAAACAAATCCTCGGCGTAGGCGAACTGCGATTCGAACTGCTGGCGCACTTCCGGTCCGACGGCGTAGCAGCAGGCGTGGACTCCCGGGCCGATGGCGGCTTTGATATTCCTGGGTAGCGTGCCGAACCAGCGCCGCATTTCTCCTACTCCTTTTTCGACGATGCGTTTGACCGTGCCACGCCAACCCGCGTGGAAGACACCCACAGCTCGTTGCTTGGTGTCCACCAAAATGACAGGCAGACAATCGGCGGTTTGGATCGCGAGCAAAACGCCCGGCAGACGGGTGATGAGGCCATCGCCGACTAATGGCTCTTTTGGCAACTCGTCGACGCAATGAATCAGGTCGGAGTGAATCTGGCGCAGGGTGACGAGCGGCCATGGTTTGTTTCCGCTCATGGCCCCGAGTTGCGACAAGAAAGCAGTTCGATTGCGTTCGACCGCGCTGCGCGAATCTTGCTTGGTGAATCCCAGATTGAGAGCCTTTCCCCCGTAAGCGCGGGAGAATCCTCCGGTTCGCGTGCTGAAACCGTGCACCAGCCAGGGAATCCCTGAGAGAGACTCGGCCTCCAAAATTGTGATCCCAGCCTTATCGAGCTTTTTAGCCACCAAACCATACTAACGGATGCTTCCTCCGCAGATTCTAGAGCGATAGGCGGCTATCCCCGGGCGGCTCTTCTACGTCTATAATTCGACGCTGCGACAAATCTTGCAGAGCGTCCGGATCCATTACATTCCAGGAGATGAAATGCGTTCTTTGATAACTGCTGTCATTCTTGTGGGCGCACTATTGCCCGGGGCCATGGCCCAGCAGGCAGACTCCCCTAAAGATCAATCCAAGAAGTCTGAATCGCAGGCTGCCGCAAAGAACCAGGAAAAGAAATCCGAGAATGCCGCCAAGGCTCCCGAGGCCGGCCCGACCGTGCCGGATGAGCACAAGGCGGACTCTGCAAGCGCGGGAGATAAAGAAGAGCACTACGACGTGACCGAAGTGACGCCGATAGTGACGCATCACCAGATCACGCTGGACGGCAGAACACTAAAATACACGGCCACAGCCGGGCGCCTTCCCATCAAGCGCGATGACGGCAAGATCGAAGCCGAAATGTTTTTCGTGGCCTACGCCCTGGACGGACAGGATGCCAGGCAAGCGTCCGTTGACGTTTGCATTCAATGGCGGTCCGGGATCGGCGTCAATCTGGTTGCATATGGGAGCGCTGGGCCCGCAAGCGCGTAGTCATGCAGCCGGATGGGTTCATGCCGCTCCGCCGTATCACATTGCGGATAACCCATACACCTTGCTCGACCGGAGTGATCTCGTGCTGGTGGACGCAATCGGTACTGGTTTCAGCCGCGCCGCCAACGCCGAGCTTTCCAAGAAATTCTGGGGCGTGAAAGGTGACATCGAGGCTTTCAGCGAGTTCATCCGTCTCTACATCACTCGCTACCAGCGATGGAGTTCGCCATTATTTCTGTTGGGCGAGAGCTACGGAACCACGCGTGCAGCGGGCGTTGCTGGAAATCTGGCCGACCACGGCATTTCCTTCAACGGCCTTACCCTGCTTTCCACCGTGCTGAATTTCCAGACGCTCGAGGACAACAAAACAAACGACCTGCCCTACGTTCTGCTTATTCCGACGTTTACCAACATTGCGGGCTACCATCACAAACTGCCCCCCGATCTGAACGCTGACATGGCAAAGGCCCGGCAGGAAGCGGAACAGTGGGCGTCCAGCGATTACGCACTGGCCCTGGCGAAAGGCGACGCGATGACGCCAGAGGAGCGGCAAAAGGCTATCGATCAGATGGCGCGCTACACGGGGTTGAGCAAGCAATTGATTGACGATGCCAACCTGCGGGTTGATGTGCCGAAGTTCACCCACAACCTCTTGCTCGATCAGAAGCTGCGTGTGGGCCGGCTTGATGGACGCTTCACAGGTGTAGACCCTGAGGGCCTGCTGGACACGAAATTTTACGACCCGGCTCAGTCGGCGATACTCCCGCCGTACACGTCGGTTTTCAACAACTACGTGCGCGGCGATCTGGGATACCAGTCGGATATGCCTTACTACGTGTTTGCCCAGCAGGCGGGCTTCGAGAAGTGGGATTGGGGATCGAGCATCCAGGGTTTTCCCGACACCGCCAGCGCACTGCGTCAGGCGATGGTGAAGAATCCGTACATGAAAATTCTCGTGATGGAAGGATACTTCGATCTCGCCACTCCCTACTTCGCCGCCAATTACACCATGGACCACCTCGATCTGGGAGGGAAGTACCGGCAAAGCATTTCATTCGCAACCTATGAGGCCGGCCACATGGTGTATTTGCCCACGGACAGCCTGAAGAAGATGAAAAGCGATCAGGCCGGTTTCATGGATAAAGCGGCAGGGAAAGACTGATGTAGCCCCGGGCGGACGAGCGCGCCCGCCCTACGCGAGCGGTGCACAAATCTTGGGCTGCCGTTTGTGCCATGCCGTAGCCTGCTCGTAGGCGTAGGCAAGGCGGAGTACGGCATCCTCTCGCCAGTGTGGGCCGATAATTTGCAGTCCGATGGGCAGGCCGGCAGCCGTGAATCCGCAGGGAACCGAGATCGCAGGCAGTCCCCACACATTTACCGGGCGAGTATTCCGCAGCAGCAGGAGTTCGCGCGGGCGGAGCAGATCGGAGTTTTGCTTCAGCTCGTCGATCAACGGCGCGGAAACCGGCGTAGTGGGGGTTACAAGGACGTCCACGCTGTGAAACACGCTGCTGATCTCGCTGCGGATCAACTCCTGCTCATGGCGCCGTTGTTCTAACTCAATGGCAGTAATGTCCTCGCCCCTGCGGATCCGGCGCAAAGTCTCCGGCAGGTAGAGTTCGGGACTCCGGGAAACGAACTCTCGGTGGTAGGCGTAGGCCTCCGCAGCTTGCAGAGTGCGGTCGGTGGGGACGTTGAGCTCGATCTCGCGCAATCCTCCGGAAATTGTCTCCAGCACCACCGAGCGCTTGTTCCATTGCCGATGGCAACATCCGGATCGAGATCCTCATAGAAGAACTTTCGGGGAATGCCGACCTTGAGGAGCGGCGATCCACCGTCGACGGCTGCGAGGTAGTCACCGACGGGGATGTTGACACTGTTCGCGTCTTTCGGCGTCGTAGCCAGCAATCGCTTGCAGCATCGCTGCAGCGTCCGAAACCGTTCGCGCGATCGGGCCAATATGATCGAGCGACAGCGAGAGCGGAATTACGCCACGAACGCTGACTCGTCCGTAGGTGGGTTTCAGGCCGACGATTCCGCACAGCGCCGCAGGTTCACGAACTGAGCCAGCGGTATCGGTCCCTATCGCGCCATATCCCAATCCCGCGGCCACCGATGCGGCCGAACCTCCCGACGATCCCCCGGCAATGCGCGCTGGCTCCCAAGGATTGTGTACTTCGCCGTAGTAGCTGATCATCGAACTGCCGCCGTAGGCGCATTCATGCAGGTTCTGCTTGCCCAAAAGCACTGCACCGGCATCCTTCAACCGCAGGGTTACTTCAGCATCTTCAGTCGCTATCCGGTCCTTGAAGAGCGCGCTGGCGGCGGTGGTGCGGACTCCGGCGGTGTCGATAAGATCCTTCATGGCCAGCGGAATCCCATGCAAGGGACCACGCCATTTGCCCTTCACGATCTCTGCTTCGGCGCTGCGCGCCTGCGCCAATGCCGATTCCGCAGTTACGGTGATGTAGGCATTGAGCGTGGGATTGAGCTTCTCGATCAGCGCCAGACAGTCTTTCGTCAGCTCGACCGGCGACAATTTCCGGTTGCGCAACAACTCGGCAGTTTCCAGAATGGATGTGAGCACGTTCCTTCTTCCCGGTGCGGATTCTGCAGCCCGCCGAGCCAACTGTATGGCGGCGCGCTGGCCCCGTGCGAAAAGTCTATAATCTTTACTCTCTTCTCCGGGGAGGTGCAAGAATTCATGTCGCAGATGGTTGCAACTCCCGTAGCGACGCATGGGTTTCTCCTCGATGGCAAGTGGATTGAGGAAGGCGAGCAAATCGAGGTTCGAGCCCCCTACGATGGCAGCGTGGTCGGCCGCGTCTTTCAGGGCCGGCGCGAGCATGCCGACGCGGCCATCGCGGCCGCGGTCAAGGCCTTCGGCACGACACGCAGGCTGCCCGCGTTTGAGCGGCAACGCGTCCTGCGCCGGGTGGCAGAGAGCATCGCCCAGCGCAAAGAAGAGTTTGCACACACTCTAGCCCACGAAGCAGGGAAGCCGATCAAAGCTGCGCGGACGGAAGTCGAACGATCAATCTTCACATTCAATGTAGCCGCCGAGGAAAGCACCCGTATCTACGGTGAGTACCTGCCGCTGGATTGGCAGGAATTCACGGCTGGGCGCTGGGGAATTGTCCGTCGCTTTCCTGTGGGAGCGATTGCCGGGATTACCCCATTCAACTTTCCGCTCAATCTGGTGGCGCACAAAGTCGCACCGGCGATTGCCAGCGGCTGCACCATGGTGCTCAAACCCGCTCCCCAGACTCCGCTTACCGCGTTGCTCATGGCAGAGACGGTGCAGCAGGCGGGATGGCCAGATGGCGCTCTGAATGTCCTCCCGCTCTCGAATGAAGACGCTGGATTGCTGGTGACCGACGAGCGTCTGAAGCTGATTAGTTTCACGGGCAGTGCCGCCGTCGGTTGGGACATCAAGCGCCGGGCTGGAAAAAAGAAAGTCGCGCTCGAACTCGGAGGGAATGCCGGAGTCATCGTGCACAGCGATGCCGATCTAACTTACGCTGCCGAGCGGTGCGTGACTGGAGGTTTCGCGTACGCCGGGCAATCTTGCATCTCGGTACAACGCATCCTGGTGCAACGGCCAGTTCTGGAGAGATTCACCGAGCTTTTCGTGGCCGCGGTCAAGAAATTGAAAACGGGAGACCCGTTGCAGGAGTCGACTGACGTTGGCCCCCTCATTCGCGAAACCGATGCCGTCCGCGCCAGCGATTGGGTTCAGGATGCCGTGCGGGATGGAGCCCGATTGCTGTGCGGCGGGCAACGCACGGGTTCAATACTTGAACCGACCGTTTTGACCCGAACGCGTCCAGAGATGAAAGTAAACTGCCAGGAAATTTTTGCTCCGGTCGTGACCATCGAGGCGTACGACGATTTTCACGATGCGTTGAAGCAAATCAACACCTCTCCATATGGGTTGCAGGCGGGGATATTCACGCGCGACGCAAAACTGCTCTTTGACGCCTACGAAGCGTTGGAAGTCGGAGCCGTGATGGCCGGGGATGTCCCAACATTTCGCATTGATCACATGCCCTACGGCGGTATTAAAGATTCAGGATTGGGACGCGAAGGTTTGCGCTATGCCATCGAGGACATGACAGAGCCAAAGTTATTGGTGATGAACCTGCGTTAGTCGATTGGAAAATGTCCCAGCGATCTGATCAAAACACGTGGTGAGTTTTTTCGTATTGGGAAACCTTTTCGTTCATCTGTGGAAATCGAACCGTCCCGGGCAATCACAAGGTAATGTGAACTGCTATAATCACAAGTTTTCGCGCGGACGATCATTGTTGTCCGTAACTCGGTAACCGAACGGGGTGCAAGAAAGAAAGCAATAAGCCGGAGACTGTATGGGGCTGTCCCCGCGGCATTGAAAGTTCTGATCGATGCAGATTTTTCATCGCAGTACCAACACAATCTCACGCGCCACGATTTATGGGGCGGCATTCCTGGCGGCGGCATTGCTATGGGGGGTGCTCGAGTTGCAGCGCTC